>DYFR01000035.1 GCA_020725115.1 Thiohalomonas denitrificans | reverse complement strand
CTTACCCGCGCTCCCAAATCATGCGAAAATCACCCACACGAATCCGCGTTGAGCCACTTTTCTTTGAACGGCCAAAGAAAAGTAACCAAAAGAAAAGCCGCCCCAATGTCTCGCCGCTAGCGCGGTCCCCTGCGCTACTCGCCCGGAGCGGGCTCCTCCGACAGCACATCCCTGTGCTGACGGAGGAATGCGCGCCATCCATGGCGCGCCCCCTGCGGGCCACTCCGCTCCGGGCTGCGTTGCTCGGCGAGACAAAGGGGTTTGAAAAGCAAACCCGGCTCGCCTACGGCATCGCGCTGTGAGGTGTGCGCACAGCGCACACTTCCTTTTTGGTTTTGACTTTACCCCGTCTGCCGCGCCGAGCATCGCAGTCCGAATCGGGATAAGCCCGCAGGGGACCGGCCAGGGATGGCCTGTCCTCGCCTTCGCGTCAGGACGACGCGTAGGCGAGCGCCGATTCGGGCGAGAAGCGCAGGGAACCGCGCTAGCGGCGCGGGAGTCGGGCGGCCTTTTCTTTGGTTACTTTCTTTTGGCCGTGCAAAAGAAAGTAACACGTCGTACGGGGGCGGAACCCCGACCCAATAAAACCGCGCGCAGCGCACCCTCTCCTGTCAAAACCACAACCAGCAAACAGCGTTCAATCTAGCACGCCCCCATGCATTACACTACGCACAACCACCACCCGAAAATGCCGACCATGACCACACCGCCGCCCTCCCTGCGCGACATGCTCGCCGCCCTGATCGCCGCCCCGTCCATGAGCAGCGTCAGCCCGGAATTCGACACCAGCAACCGCCCGGTGATCGACCTGCTGGCGGTATGGCTGGCCGGCATGGGCTTCCAGGTGGAGGTGCTGCCGCTGCCGGCCCAGCCGCACAAGGCCAACCTCATCGCCACCCTGGGCCAGGGGCCGGGCGGACTGGTGCTGGCCGGCCATACCGACACCGTGCCCTACGACGAGGGGCGCTGGAATCACGACCCGTTCCGCCTGGTCGAGGCGGACGGCCGCTACTACGGCCTCGGCACCTCGGACATGAAGGGCTTTTTCGCCCTCGCCATCGAGGCGGCGCGCGGCCTGCAGGCCGGCAATCTGCAACAGCCGCTGATCCTCCTCGCCACCGCCGACGAGGAAAGCTCCATGGAAGGCGCCCAGGCGCTGGTGGAGCTGGGCCGGCCGCGGGCACGCTACGCCGTCATCGGCGAACCCACCGGGCTGCGGCCGGTCAACGCCCACAAGGGCATCATCATGGAGGGCATCCGCCTCACCGGCCGCTCCGGCCATTCCAGCGATCCGTCCCTCGGCAACAGCGCCCTGGAAGGCATGCACAAGGTCATCGGCGAACTGCTGGCCTGGCGCGGCGAGTTGCAGGCGCGCCACCACGACCCGCGCTTCACCGTGCCGGTACCCACCCTCAACCTCGGCCACATCCACGGCGGCGACAACCCCAACCGCATCTGCGGCCAGTGCGACCTGCACATCGACCTGCGCCCGCTGCCCGGCATGGAGCTGGACGAACTGCGCAGCACCATGGAGCAACGCCTGGGCGAGACCCTGGCCGGCAGCGGCCTGCAGCTGGAGGTGCGGCGCCTGTTCCACGGCACCCCGGCGATGCACACCCCGGCCACCTCCGCCATCGTCCAGACGGCGGAACAGCTCACCGGCCACAACGCCGAGGCCGTCGCCTTCTGCACCGAGGGCCCTTACCTCAACCACCTGGGCATGGACACCATCATCCTCGGCCCCGGCGACATCGCCCAGGCGCACCAGCCGGACGAATATCTGGGGCTGGAGCGGATCAATCCTATGGTGGAGATACTGAAGGGGCTGATAGCGCGGTTTTGTTTGTAAAGGCAGTTACAAGTGACAAGTCTCAAGTTCCAAGCAAAAGCCCCCTTTGTTTTTCTTGCAGCTTGAAACTTGGAACTTGTCACTTTCCGACTGGACATTCCCTTCCGCTGCCCGGAAAATGCCCAATCAGAACAACAGGAAGGAAAGGATCCGCCCGTGACCACGCCCACCGACGAACAGGCCTTTGTCCGCTGGTTCCGCGGCTCCACGCCCTATATCAACGCCTTCCGTGGCCGCACCTTCGTGATCACCTTCGGCGGCGAGCTGGTCGCAGAAGAACAGTTCGCCAGCTTCGTGCACGACATCGGCCTGCTCAACAGCCTGGGCGTACGCCTGGTGCTGGTGCACGGCGCGCGGCCGCAGATCGAGGAGCGGCTCAACGCCCGCGGCATCGAACTGCACTATGAAAACGGCCTGCGCGTCACCGACGCCGCCGCCCTCGCCTGCGTCAAGGAAGCCGCCGGCACGGTACGGCTGGAGATCGAGGCCCTGCTCTCCATGGGCCTGGCCAACTCGCCCATGGCCGGTGCGCGCATCCGCGTCACCTCCGGCAATTTCGTCGCCGCCCAGCCGCTCGGCGTGCGCGACGGCGTCGACTACCAGCATACCGGCGAAGTGCGCCGCATCGACGGCGAGGCGATCCAGAAGCAACTGCATGACGGCGCCATCGTCCTGCTGTCGCCCATCGGCTACTCGCCCACCGGCGAGACCTTCAACCTCAGTGCCGAGGACGTGGCCACTGCCACCGCCATGCAGCTGCGCGCCGACAAACTGATCTTCCTCACCGATGCCAGGGGCGTCACCGACAGCCGGCGCCGGCTGATCCGCGAGCTGGGCCTGGCCGATGCCGAGCAGGCCCTGCAACGCAAGCTGTCCGAGGAGATGGCGCGCTGTCTGGGCGGCGCCCTGCGCGCCTGCCGCGGCGGTGTGCGCCGCGCCCATCTCATCGATCGCCACGTCGACGGCGCCCTGCTGCTGGAGCTGTTCACCCGCGACGGCATCGGCAGCCTGGTCAGCGGCGAGCTGTTCGAGGGCACGCGCCGCGCCAGCATCGACGACGTCGGCGGCATCCTGGAACTCATTGCCCCGCTGGAGGCGGAGGGCGTACTGGTACGCCGTTCACGCGAACTGCTGGAGATGGAGATCGATCAGTTCGTGGTAGTGGAACGCGACGGCATGATCGTCGCCTGCGCCGCGCTGTATCCCTTTGCCGAGGAACAGGTGGGCGAACTGGCCTGCCTGGCGGTGCATCGCGACTACCGCAATCAGGGCCGCGGCGACGTGCTGCTGGCCTTCATCGAGCGGCAGGCGAAGGAAATGGGCATCAACCGGCTGTTCGTGCTCACCACGCGCACGGCACACTGGTTCCAGGAGCGCGGCTTCGGCGAGGCCGACATCAAGGCCCTGCCGGTGAAGAAGCAGGCCATGTACAACTGGCAGCGCCGCTCCAAGGTGTTCATCAAGGTGCTGTGATGAGTCCAAAGGCGACAATCCAACGCAGAGGCGCAGAGGCGCAGAGGACGCAGAGGATGTTTTGCGGGAGCCAGATTTTGGGCCATGGAAGGCCTTATGTGGCGAAGGGACAGGAGGTCCGGAACCACCATCGGGCGACAGGTTCTGTCCAAGCGCCGCATTCGCCCGGCATAACTGGGCTCCTACAAAGCAACGAAATCTCTGCGCCTCTGCGTCTCTGCGTTGGATTTTTTCTTGTACCCACGTCAGGTGCGGCAGCGTGTTGATGACTACCCGCATCGAGCCCCTGCGCCCGTTCCTCAAGTGGGCCGGCAACAAATACCGCATCATCGAGCGGGTCAGGACACGCCTGCCCGCCGGACGCCGGCTGGTGGAACCCTTCACCGGCTCCGGCGCGGTGTTTCTCAACACCGACTACCCGCGCTATCTGCTGGCCGACGGCAACAAGGATCTGATCGACCTCTACAATACGCTGAAGGTGGAAGGCGAGGCCTTCATCGCCGACTGCCGCAAGCTGTTCCGCCCCGCCAACAACACGGCCGAGAACTATTACCGGCTGCGCACCGAATTCAACGCCTGTACCGACACCCGTCGCCGCGCCGTGCTGTTCGTCTAT
Source organism: Thiohalomonas denitrificans (assembly GCA_020725115.1). GTDB lineage: Bacteria > Pseudomonadota > Gammaproteobacteria > Thiohalomonadales > Thiohalomonadaceae > Sulfurivermis > Sulfurivermis denitrificans_A. The sequence continues at coordinate 16,686 of DYFR01000035.1, read as the reverse complement.
CTGAACCGGCACGGCTACAACGGCCTGTGCCGCTACAACGCCAAGGGTGGCTTCAACGTGCCCTTCGGCCGCTACAGGCAGCCGTATTTTCCCGCTGACGAAATGCTTGCCTTCCACCACAAGGCCCGGCGCGCCGTGTTCCGGCATGCGCCATTCGAGAAAACCCTGCGCAACCTTCGCACCGGTGACGTGGTGTATTGCGACCCGCCCTATGTACCGCTGTCTCTCTCCAGCAGCTTCACCGCCTACCACGCCGACGGCTTCACCCTGATGCAGCAACAGCAGCTGGCGGATATTGCCGGGAAAGCGGCAAAAGACGGCATTGCGGTGCTGATCTCCAACCACGATACCCCGTTCACCCGCAGCACCTATGCCGCCGCCGACATCGAGCAACTTTCGGTACAGCGCTCCATCAGCTGCCATGGTCACAAACGCTGCCGGGTAGATGAGCTTCTCGCCCTGTATCCGGCCGCCGGCTGAGACGTACTCCGAAGGAGAAGAATGGAACACAACAGCTACAGCAAGGGAACCTTCGTCGGCCGCCAGCCCATCTATGACCGCGCGCTGGATGTATACGCCTACGAACTGCTCCACCGCAGGAGCGGTGAGAACAACGCCGCCTTCGCCGATGGTGATCTCGCCACCTCACAGGTCATCATCAACACCTTCATGGAGATCGGGCTGGAGAACATCGTCGGCAGCAAGCCCGCCTTCATCAATATCACCGGCGATTTCTTCAGCGGCCACTACCCGCTGCCGATGTCTCACGAGCAGGTGGTATTCGAACTGCTGGAGACCGTCGAGCCCACGCCGGCCGTCATTGATGGTGTACGCGGCCTGGTTCAGCAGGGCTACCGCATCGCCCTGGACGACTATCTGATCAAGCACAGCACGCTGCCCCTGCTCAACCTGGCTACCTTCGTCAAGCTGGATGTGCTGACCATGGAGCGTGACGAACTGACACGCACCGTGGAACAGCTGCGACAACACGATCTGCAATTGATTGCCGAAAAGGTGGAAACCCCCGCTCATTACGAGATGTGCCGTGAGCTGGGCTTTGATCTGTTCCAGGGCTATTTCTTCAGTTATCCCGATATCATTCATACACGCACCGCAACCGCAAACCGCAGCGTGGTGCTCAGCCTGATCGCCCAGCTGCAGAACCCGGCCATCGAACTGCGCGAGGTGGAGAAACTCATCGCCCAGGACGTTATTCTTTCCTTCCGCCTGCTGCGTTACATCAACTGCGCCACCTTCGGCCTGCGCCGTGAGGTGGATTCCATCCGCCAGGCGCTGATGCTGCTTGGCCTCGGCACGGTGCGTAACTGGGCCACGCTGCTGCTGTTGTCGCAAATCGACGACCGCAAGCCGCGCGAGCTGATGACCATCGCGCTGATCCGCGCCCGCATGTGCGAACTGATCTCGACCACCGACCTTGGCGTGGACAGCAATCAGGCCTTTACCGCCGGCCTGTTCTCGCTGCTGGATGCCATGCTCGACCTGCCGATGGAGAACCTGCTCGATCAAATGCCGCTGTCCATGCCCATCAAGCTGGCGTTGTTGAATCGTGAAGGAGCACTGGGTGCGCTGCTCGATAACGTCATCCGTTATGAGCGCGGCGAATGGGACGGCCTGGCCCAACATGACGCCGTCTCCATCGACTACAACAGCGCCTACCTTGCGGCAGTGCGCTGGGCCGATCACAGTAGTACGGCGTTACGCGCCGCATAAGGGCATGATCTGACGGGTGATCATCTCCGTCCCGCAGGATCATTCGCACACAGGATTGTGAAAAGGAGCGCCAGCCATGGACAAGCATAGCGAGGCACTGCGTATCGTCGGCCTGTACATGCTGTTCGCCGCACTTTACATCCTGTTCTCCGATCAACTGCTGCAACTGGCAACCGACAACCCGGCAACCATGGCACGTTTGCAGACCGCCAAAGGCTGGGCCTTCGTGGCTATCACCGGCATCCTGCTCTATCACCTCATCCAGCGCAGTATCGGCATCGTGCTGGCCTCGCGCGAAGCGGCCCGCGAAAGCGAGCGTCATTTTCGCAACACCTTCGATCAGGCCGCCATGGGCATCGGCCATGCAGGACTCGATGGGCGCTGGCTTCGGGTCAACGGCAAGCTGTGCGAAATTCTTGGGTACAGCAGCGATGAGTTGCGCACGCTCACCTTTCAGGAGATCACTCATCCCGGCGACCTGGATGCCGATCTGCATCAGATGCAGCGTCTGATCAACGGCGAAACAGGCAACAGCATCATGGAGAAACGCTATCTGCGTAAAAATGGCAGCATGCTATGGGCCAGAATCACCATCTCGCTGTGCCACAACAGCACCGGTGTACCTGAATACTTCATCGTAGTAGTGGAAGACATCAGTACGCGCAAAGCCGCCGAAACCGCTGCCCATTCCGCCACTGTCGCACTGGACCAGGCGTTGCTGCAGCTGATCCATTCGCTGGCCCGCTCAGTGGAGAAACGGGATCCCCACACCGCCGGTCACCATGAGCGTACCAGCCGGCTTGCCGGCGCCATTGCTGCCCGTATGGATCTGCCGCCCCTGCAGCAGGAGGGCATCCGTATCGGGGCACAGATTCACGACCTTGGCAATATTTACGTGCCAACTGAAATTCTCAACCGTCCGGGCAAACTGAACGACTATGAGTATGCCCTGGTCAAGACCCATCCGCAGGTCGGCTATGACATCATCAAGGACGTCGAACTGCCCTGGCCGGTACAGGACATGATCCTCCAGCATCAGGAACGCCTGGATGGCAGCGGCTACCCGCACGGTCTGATGAACGATGCCATCATCCTGGAGGCGCGCATCATCGCCGTGGCCGATGTGGTCGAGGCCATGACCTCCCACCGCCCCTACCGCCCCGCGCGCACCATTGAACAGACCACCCTCGAACTGCAGCAAGGCCGCGGCATCCGCTACGACGCGGCGGTGGTCGACGCCTGCCTCGCCGAAATGGAAACGGCCGGTTTGCCGTGGTCACGCAACTGATATAATCCACCCCCATCCTGACTTCTGGCCATCACCATGTCGACTGCCGAACACCCGCTCTGGACCGCTGCCTGCCCGCAGGACTGGGTCATGGAGACCGACGAGGACAGTGTCCTGCTGTACGATCCCGACAACGGCGTCGGTACCCTGGAGATCAGCTGCTTCTGCAAGGAAGACTGCGCAACCACACGGGAGGAACTGCTCGACCTGGCGGCCGACACCATTGCCTCCGGCGCACGCCGCATGGACGTCAATCTGGCAGGCATGGATGGCCTGCTGTTTTTCTACACCGAGGACGGCATGGCCTGGAAGGAATGGTATCTGGCTGCCGGCAACTGCACCTTCTTCATCACCTACGACTGCCCCGAGGAGCTGGAAGGGGCCGAGGACGATGAACTGGTGGAGATCATCGAGAGCTTGAAAATCAAGTAGGAGCCACTCCGTGGGCAAACCCCAGGGATGGGGCGAGCATCACATCGCAAATCCAGGCGCTGTTCGCCGAGAGGACCCGGCTCCTACCTCAAGCGCTCCAGCCGCCACGCGCCGTCACTGCCGTCACTGCCGTCACTGCCGTCACTGCCGTCACTGCAGGCGCCAAAAACGAAGGGATTGCGCAAGTTGCGCAGTTCGAAACGCAGATCGTAGAACCATACGCACACACCGCCGCCCCGCTCCTTGACGGCATAGAGCGCCGGATACTCGGCAAAGCGCCGCATCCCCGCCAACGCATCATCATTCCACGCCGCCTGCGCCAGTGCCGTCTGCTCCGCCACCGCTCCGAATTGCGGATGATACTTCCACTGCGGGTCGTCCAGCGGACGGTACAGGGCCGCCAGTCGGGTAAAGAAGCCCGCATCCGGTGCCGGCTCCGGCACGGCACGGCTGCGTCGCCGATGCACATCGGCCACGTGATACCCCTGCTCGTCCTGCACGAGAATCTTCCAGTGGAAGGGTGACAGCGGCTGCGGCAACGCGTTGATCGCCACGGCCTGCATGCCCTGCGCTGCGGCGTACTCCACACCCACGTCACGCGCCTGCCCCATCTGCCAGCTCTGTGCCGCAACATACCCCGCCAATACCACCAATCCCAGCAGCGCCGCCACGCGGCTGCGCCACCACCAGGCTGCCAGCAGGCCGGCCACGATGATGCCGGTGAACCACAGGTCGATGATGAAGATCGCCGGGAGCTGGGCGCGATAATCGCTGAAGGGCGCAAAGATCCTGGTACCGTAAACCGTGACCACATCGCCGCTGACATGAATGAACAACGCCAGCAGCGTGACACCATAAAAGGCACGCCATGAATGTCGTCCGCGCCACAGCAGGGCAAACACCCCGGCCAGCAGCAACGCCCACAGCGGCAACAGCGGCAGTGAATGGGTAACACCACGATGCAGGTTGAGATAGGTGATGGTGTCACTGAACAGACGGATCACCACATCACTGTCAGGAAAGGCGCCGGCAACAAAGCCCACCAGCAGGCGACTGCGCAGTGTCAGCTGATCAGCGCGGGGCACGGCTGGCGCCGTGGCACGTGCCAGCAACATGCCGCTCAATGCATGGGTCAGCGTATCCATAGTGAAATTGCAGGAGCAGATCGCATTCGCGATAGCTGCATCGTTATACGAAGGTTGTCGCGAATACGATGCGCTCCTACTTGCCGGCGCGGATCAGACCGCCCAGGCCCACTTCGTCCAGCGCCTGGTTGAGTCGCGCGCGCACCTGCTGCGGCTCCTCCATCTGCAGCACCTCGCCGAGCAGGGCCTGGGCCTTCTTGCGAGTGATGGAGCGGATCATCCACTTCACCCGTGGCAGGCTGGAGGCGCTCATGGACAAGGAATCCACGCCCATGCCGAGCAGCAGCACGGCCGCCGCCGGGTCACCGGCCATTTCGCCGCACACCGACACCGGCTTGCCATACTTGTTGGCGCCCTCGACCACCTTGACCAGGGCCTGCAACACCGCCGGATGCAACGAGTCGAACAGCTCCGCCACGCGCGCATTGTTGCGATCCACGGCCAGCAGATACTGGGTCAGGTCGTTGGTGCCGATGGAAAGAAAGTCCACCCGCTGGGCGAGGCGGTCGGCCTGGAATACCGCCGAGGGAACCTCGATCATCACGCCGATGCGCGGCATGCTGATATTCATCCCCTCCTCGCGCAACTCGTCGCAGGCGCGCCGGATCAGCACCAGCGACTCATCCACCTGCGACAGGTTGCTCACCATCGGCAGCAACAGGTTGAGATTGTCGATACCGGCATTGGCGCGCAACATGGCGCGGATCTGGGTCAGAAAGATTTCCGGGTGGTCGAGGGTGATACGGATGCCGCGCCAGCCGAGGAAGGGATTGTCCTCCTTGATCGGGAAATAGGGCAGCGCCTTGTCGCCGCCCACATCGAGGGTGCGCATGGTCACCGGCCGCGGCGCGAACGACTCCAGCACCTGACGATAGACATCGAGCTGATCCTCCTCGCCGGGAAAGCGGTCGCGGATCATGAAGGGAAACTCGGTGCGGTACAGACCCACGCCCTCGGCGCCGGAGTTGAGCGAGGGGCGGATGTCGGACACCAGGCCGGTATTGGCATACAGCGGCACACGCAGGCCGTCGGGCGTTTCCGCCGGCAGGTTGCGCAGCGCCTGCAGTTCGGCGGTGAGTTCCGCCTCTTCCTTCTGCAGCCGCTTGTATTCGCGCCGGATGTCCCTGGACGGATTGATATAGACGCGACCGGAATAGCCGTCGGCGATGATCTCGCGTCCATGCACCTTGTTGATCGGCAGGTCGACCACGCCCATCACCGCCGGCACACCGAGCGCGCGCGCCAGGATGGCCGTATGCGAGGTGCGCGAACCGCGCATCGACACCACACCGGCCAGGCGCCTGGGCGGCACCTCGGCCAGCATCGAGGCGGTGACATCCTCGCTCACCAGCACCGTATTCTTGGGATATTCGACGGGCTTGCGCTCCTCGCCCAGCAGATACTCCAGCACCCGGCGGCCGAGGTCGCGGATGTCCTGCGCGCGCTCGCGCAGATAGGCATCCTCCATCTGATCGAAGGCGCGCACATGCTCCAGTACCGTCTCGCGCAGCGCGCTCGGCGCCCAGGCGCCGGCCTTGATGCGCTTCACCGTATCGTCGATGAGCGAACCTTCCTCCAGCATCAGCAGATAGGCCTCGAACAGCGCGCTGTCGCTGGCCGGCATGCTGGCGCGCAGGCGCTTGAGCATGTCGGAAATATCCTTGCGCACGGCACGCACCGCAGCGCGGAACTGCTTCAGCTCGGCGGCACTGTCGTCCACCAGCAGATCAGGCACGGCCTCAATGTCGGTGGATGAAGTGACCACCACGATGTTGCCGATGGCCACACCCGGCGCACCGGACAGGCCCTGCAAGGGGCGGTGATCCACCAGTTGGCCCTGCTGCAACAACGTATCGATGTCGCCGCTGGCCTCGGCATGGGCGATGGCGCCGGCCAGCTGCGCGGCGATGGTGACCAGGAAGGTGACGGCATCCTCATCGAAGCGCACGCTGGTGCGCGACTGCACCACCAGTACGCCATGCACCGTGCGGTGATGAATGATCGGTACGCCGAGGAAGGCGTGGTAGCGCTCCTCGCCGGTTTCCGGAAAATACAGATAGCGCGGATGACTCGGTGCATCGTCCTTGTTCACCGGCTCGGCACGCTCGGCCACCAGACCGACCAGGCCCTGATCCCAGTTCAGGCGCACCTTGCCCACCGCCTCGGCATTGAGGCCTTCGGTGGCCATCAGCACCAGTTCGCGCGTGGTGTTGTGGGCGAGATAGATGGAACACACATCCACCGCCATCTCCTTCTGCACCCGCTGCACGATGATGCGCAGCGCCTGTTGCAGATCCTTGGCGGCGTTTACCTCCTGTATGATGCGGCGCAGCGTTTGCAGCATGAAGATGTCCTGGGTGTGGAGTAATGCAGCGTTATGGTGGCGGCGTCCAGATGCCGCTCCTGATTGTAGGAGCCCACTCCGTGGGCGAACAGTCGCCTGACCCCGGCACCGTTCGCCGAGAGGGCTCGGCTCCTACATTATTTATTTCGCGCCGGCCCGACGCAGCCGCGGTGGCCGCACCTGTGGCGCCGGGGACAACAGCGGCGCCAGTTCGGTCAATGCACGCTCGTAGACCCGGCGCTTGAAGGCAACGATCTCGTCCAGCGGTTGCCAGTAGGAGACCCAGCACCATTCATCGAACTCCGCCGGGGTGTGCAGATCGAGGCGCACCCGACTGTCGTCGGCCAGCAGGCGCAACATGAACCAGCGCTGCTTCTGGCCGATGCAAACCGGCTTGCTGTGATGGCGCACCAGCCGCTTGGGCAGGCGGTAGCGCAGCCAGCCGCGGGTGGCGCCGATGATCTCCACGTCATCCGGCCCCAGCCCCACCTCTTCCATCAGCTCACGGTACAGGGCCTGTTCGACGCTCTCATTCACCTGGATACCGCCCTGGGGAAACTGCCAGGCATTCTGACCGATGCGGCGCGCCCACAAGACCTGCCCCTCCTGATTGCTCAGGATAATTCCTACATTCGCCCTGTAACCTTCCGAATCAATCACTTACAAAACCACCTTGAGGCTGCGTATCAAGGATTTTTCCACAAGCGCCGCCTGTGCGCAAATCTGTTTCAGACCGCCCGCCGGAAGACAGGCAGTAAAACGCAAGCCCTCTGACAAATCCCTGAAACACCCCTCCATGTCACTGGCAACGCAATGTATACAGGCCTATTATGCGCATCAATAGCCAACATCCATGAGGCACACCATGCGCCAGACCAACGCCCCCAAAAAAGCCACCAACATCACCCTGTCCGCCGACGTGCTGGAGCAGGCCAAGGCGCTCGGCATCAACATTTCCCAGGCCTGTGACCAGTTCCTGCGCGAACAGGTACGCCTGGAACAGGAACGCCGCTGGCAGAAGGAAAACGCCGAATTCATCGCCGCCTATAACCAGACCGTCGAAACCGAAGGCCTGCCCCTGGCCGAATGGCGGAACTTCTGATCATGGCGCGCTTCGACATCTACCCCAACGCCGGCCCCCATGCCGCCGACATCCCTTACCTTCTCGACGTGCAGAGCGATCTGCTGCAAGGGCTGGAAACCCGTGTCGTAGTACCCCTGCGACGCCGTGACCGGTTCCCCGCGACCAGCATTCCCGAACGCCTGAGCCCCGTCTTCGAAGTCGCAGGCGTCACCTGCCTGATGGAAACACCCAAACTTGCCGCCGTGCCGCTGAAGCTGCTCAAAACACCGGTCACCTCCCTCGCACAGCATCAACACGCCATCACTAGGGCACTCGATTTTCTGTTTCAGGGATATTGATGCAATGCAACGCGACCTCATTGCATGAACCCTCACCGGCACTATCACGTCACCTATGCGCAGTCTTCTTTCATCCTTGCGACAGATACCAATGAATTCGATAAACTAGCCGCCCCATCCCTACCCGTTTTTCATCATGACCCTGGCAATCTTCGATCTGGACAACACCCTGCTCGGCGGCGACAGCGATCACCTGTGGGGCCGCTTTCTGGTGGAACAGGGCATTGTCGACGGCGAGTTTTACGAGCACGAGAACAACCGTTTCTATGAGGAGTACAAGGCCGGCACCCTGGACATCCGCGCCTACCAGCGCTTCGCCCTGGCGCCGCTGGTGGGGCAGGAACCGGAGACCCTGGCGGCCTGGCACCGCCGCTATATGGATGAGAAGATCGGCGCCATCCTGCTGCCGGCCTCGCGCACCCTGCTGGACTGGCACCGCGCACAGGGGCATGTGCCGCTGATCATCACCGCCACCAACCGCTTCATCACCGAACCCATCGTGGCGTCCCTGGGCGTGGAGCACTTCCTTGCCACCGAGCCGGAGGTGGTGCATGGCCGCTATACCGGTGACATCACCGGCATCCCCACCTTCCAGCACGGCAAGGTGGAACGGCTGGCGCAATGGCTGAATGAAACCGGCCACAACCTGGCCGGGGCCTGGTTCTACAGCGACTCCCACAACGACCTGCCGCTGCTGGAGCAGGTGGAGAATCCGGTGGCGGTGGATCCGGACGACACCCTGCGCAGCCACGCCGAGGCCCGGGGCTGGGACATCATCACCCTGCGCCGGGGCGAGCGGCCGATGCCGCTCGCCAGGGACGAGGAAAACGGGGAATAAACCTCGTACCGGGTACCAGGCCCCACCGGGCTTGCTGGCGCCTCCGTCCCCCGGCAGGCACAATGACGAAGCCCCTTCATAGATAAAATTACGCACGCCGATGCACCGCTTCACCTTTCCCCTCGTTGCTGCCCTGACCAGTGCCCTGCTGGCGTTGATCTTCGCCGTCATCGGCTTGCTGTTCTGGCAGCACGATCGTGGCGAGCTGGAGTACAACCTGGCCCAGGAATCGGCGGCCGTGCGCACCACCTTCGAGGTGGCGCTGACCGATCTGGAACAGCAGATGCTCACCCTGGCGACCATGGTGGCTGCCGACCCGCAAGTGCAATCCCTGTTCTACCGCGGCAAACAGGCGCTGGCGATGGAGGGCGACGGCCCCGGCGGGCCCCGCACGGCCAGGCTGCGCGACGCACTTTACGACCAGGTGGCCCCCGCCTGGATCGACATGCAGCAGCAGTTCGGCCTGCGTCAGCTGCATTTCCAGTTCGGCCCCGGCTCCCTCTCCTACCTGCGCGTACACACCCCGGAAAAATACGGCGACCGCATGGACGGCCTGCGCCACATCATCGAGGACGTCAACCGGGATCAGCAGCCGCGCACCGGCTTCGAGACCGGCCGCATCTATTCCGGCGTGCGCGGCGTGGTACCGGTATGGCACGACGCCGGCGGCAAACGCGAATACATCGGCGCCCTGGAGGCCGGCACCTCGTTCGACACCCAGCTGTCCCGTCTCGACCAGCAGGTCGGTGCCGGCTTCGCCATCCTGCTCAGGCAGCAGCATGTGGAGGAGGCGGTATGGGATCAGTACCGTCCGTTAAGCGGCCCGCGCGCCGAAAAGGGCTGCGGCTGCTACCTGGAGGCGGCATCGCGTGATGAAGTAAAAAACTGGATGAACGAGGCGAGCCTGCCGCGCCTGCAAGGCAGCGAAACCCTGTCCCATCTGCTGCCCTGGCAGGGCAAGACCTGGCACCTCACCCGCTTCCCCTTGAATGACTACCTGAGCAAAGTCGACCCGGCGCGACCGGCCGTAGGCTCGGTGCTGGTATGGCGCGACAAAAGTGCGGTATTCGCTGCCTGGCAACGGCACCAGACCTACACCCTGCTGGCCCTGCTGCTGGCCTATCTGCTGGCGCAGGGGCTGCTGGTCTGGCTGTTGCAAGCCACGCGCCGCGGCCTGCAGCAGCGCATCGACAACGCCACCGCGGCGCTGAGTATCGCCGGCGAGCGGCTGGAACTGTCCCTGCGCGGCGCCGATCTCGGCCTGTGGGACTGGCACATCCCCAGCGGCAATGTCACCTTCGATGAACGCTGGGCGGGCATGCTGGGCTACCGCCTGGACGAAATCGGTCCCGACATTTCGACCTGGGAGAGCATCATCCACCCCGACGATCTGCCCATCATCGACCATGCCCTGCAGCGTCATTTCAAGGGTGAGACCGCGTCATACGAAACCGAGCATCGCCTGCGCCACAAGAACGGCCACTGGATATGGGTACTGGATCGCGGCAAGGTAATGGAGCGTGCCGAAGACGGCAGCCCGCTACGCGCCGTCGGCACCCATCTCGACATCACCGCACGCAAAGACGCTGAAATGCGCCTGCGCGACAGCGAGGCCATGCTGCAACGGGCGCAGGCAGTGGCACGTGTCGGCAGCTGGCAGATGGATGTGGCCAGCCACAGCCTCGAATGGTCGGCGGAAACCTACCGCATCTTCGGCCTGTCCCCCGATACCCCGGCAGACTATTCGCTGTTCCTGTCCTGCATTCACCCCGATGACCGGCCGCATGTGGATGCCGCCTGGCAGGCGGCGCTCAAGGGTGCCCCCTACGATATCGAACACCGCATCGTGGTCAACGGTGAAACCCGCTGGGTACGCGAGATGGCAGAACTGGTGGTGGACGCCGACCATGCGCTGGTTTCCGCCCTCGGCACCGTGCAGGACATCAGCGATCTCAAACAGATGGAGCTGGAACTGCGCCACCTGGCCACCACCGACATCCTCACCGGCCTGCCCAACCGTCGCCACTTTCTCGAGCACATGGAGCAGGAACTGGCCCGTTTTCACCGCTCCGGCGCCGCCACCGCCCTGCTGATGATCGACATCGATCACTTCAAGCAGGTCAACGACAATTACGGCCACGCCATGGGCGATGCCGTACTGCGCCAGTTTGCACAATTGACCCGCGACAACCTGCGCCTGAGCGACCTGGCCGGCCGGCTCGGCGGCGAGGAGTTCGCCGTGCTGCTGCCCGGCACCGATATCGCCGGCGCCCATCTGTTCGCCGAGCGCCTGCGCCGGGCGGTGGAGCAGTACCGCAACAGTGACGCCGCAACGGAACCATCCATCACCGTCAGCATCGGTCTCACTCTGCTCGAGGTCGATGACCACAGCAGCGATACCCCCCTGGCCCGTGCCGACGCCGCCCTTTACCGTGCCAAGCAGAACGGCCGCAACCGGGTGGAAATGGGCTGAACGCCCCGGCCATGCGTCTCGCCCTGATCCCCCTGCTCCTGTTGCTGACCCTGGTCAGCCTCGCCATCGGCCTCGGCAGCGGCAGCGTAGCGGTACCGCTGACCGAGATTGGGCCGGCACTGTGGGGCAGCGACACACTGCACAGCACGGTACTCCTCGAACTGCGCCTGCCGCGCCTGCTTGCCGCCTTTGCCGTAGGCGGGTTGCTCGCCGTGGCCGGCGCCCTGTTGCAGGTGCTGCTGCGCAATCCGCTGGCCGACCCCTACATCCTCGGCATCTCCGGCGGCGCCGCCGTGGCGGCATTGCTGGCCATGCTGGCCGGCCTGGGCGGCTGGTGGGTCAGCGGCGGCGCACTGTTCGGCGCGCTCGGTTCCATGCTGCTGGTGTTCGGCCTGGCCCACAGCGCCGGCAGCTGGACACCGACACGGCTGCTGCTCACCGGCGTGGTGGTGGCCGCCGCCTGGGGCGCGCTGATCAGCTTCCTGCTGGCGGTGGCGCCGGAACACAATCTGCGCGGCATGCTGTTCTGGCTGATGGGCGATCTGTCCCATGGCGGCGAATGGCGCGCGCCGCTGGCGCTGCTGGCTCTCGGTCTGCTGCTGCTGTTTCCCTTTGCGCGCGAACTGAACCTGCTGGCACGCGGCGAGCTCACCGCCGGCAGCCTTGGCGTCCATGTCGGCCGCCTGCGCCTGCTGATCTATTTCTCCGCCTCGCTGCTCACCGCCGCCGCCGTCACCACCGCCGGCAGCGTCGGCTTCGTCGGCCTGGTGGTGCCGCACATGCTGCGCCTCGTCGCCGGCGCCGATCACCGCCTGCTGCTGCCCGCCAGCGCCCTGCTCGGCGGCAGCCTGCTGATGCTGGCCGACACCCTGGCGCGCACGGTGATAGCGCCGCAGCAGTTGCCGGTAGGCGTGCTCACCGCACTCATCGGCGCACCGCTGTTTCTGTATCTGCTGCAGCGCGAGGCGAAACGATGATTCAAGAAACTCACCGCCGAGACGCCGAGGACGCCGAGTGACAACATTTTCAGTACCTTGCGTACGTTGCTGGACATCACCCGACGAGTGGTGTGATCGGGATGCATAACGCATGAATTTACTCTGCGTCCTCTGCGTCTCGGCGGTGAAATTGCGGTTTCGCGGCTGATGGAACTGCTGCGCGCCGTCTCCCTCGACGTGGCCGTGCCCGGCCGGCACCTGTTGCGCGGACTCAACCTCAACGTGAGTGCCGGCCAGTGCTGGGCCCTGCTCGGCGCCAACGGCAGCGGCAAGACCACCCTGCTGCACACCCTGGCCGGCCTGCTGCCGCCGGCTGGCGGCAGCCTCTGGCTGCAAGGGGCGCCGCTCTCCCGCCTGCCGCGCGGCCACATCGCCCGGCTGCTCGGCCTGTTGCCGCAGGACAGCAGCGACAGCTTCCCCGCCACCGTGCTGGAAACCGCCCTCATCGGTCGTCACCCGCATCTGGGCCGCTGGCACAACGAAACCGAAGAGGATGTGGAGAAGGCCCGCCGTGCCCTGGCCCAGGTGGAATTGACCGCCCTGGAAAGCCGCTCCTGTCACACCCTCTCCGGCGGCGAACGCCGCCGCCTGGCCCTGGCCACCCTGCTCACCCAGGAGCCACGCCTGCTGCTGCTGGATGAACCCACCAATCACCTCGACCTCAGCCATCAGATGGCCGCGCTGCAACACCTGCGCGCCCTGGCCGACGGCGACCACCGCGCCGTGCTGATGGCACTGCACGACGTCAACCTCGCCGCGCGTTACTGTGACCACGTACTGATGCTGTATGGTGATGGACACTGGCAGGCCGGCCCCGCCGCAGAGTTGCTCGACGAGACATCATTGTCTCGCCTGTACGGCCATCCCATGATGTGCATCGCCGCACCGGACGGTCGGAGGGCGTTTCTCCCCCGCTGATAACTACTCGCCCCCGTTGTGGGAGCACGATTCATCGGGCGATGGCGGCCTTTCCGGCGCCGCTTTCGCCCGGTAAACCGGACTCCCACAACGTCTTCAGTCTCGTTCCCGTGCCGGTGATGGAGTAAAGTGTCGCGACAGGAAGGGAGGGGGAATATGCGGCGTCAGGAAACATGGATCTACCTGAAGTTCGTGCTGCTGGCCCTGGCGCTGGTACTGACGGTCGCCGCGTTGCAGAACGTGTTCTTTGTCGGCCAGCTGCACTGGCAGTTTTTCCTCATGCCGACCGCGGTGGCCATCCTGTTCGGGCTGCTGCTCGGCCATGTGGCAACACTCAAGCGGCGACTGGAACAGGCCCGCAGTGAACAGGAAGCGCAGATCACGGAGCGCACCTGGAAGCTGTCCCTGCAGAACACCGTCCTCGACAGCATCAGCCACCGCCGGCCGCTGCAGGAAACCCTCACCCTGCTGATCGAGCATTTTGAACAGAAACACCCCGATCTGCTCTGTGCCGTCCTGCTGCTGGACTGGAGCCGCCACACGCTGCATGTCGGCGCTGCCCTCAGCCTGCCGCCGCATGCCCTGCAAGCCTTGTCCGTCCCCCTCACCGAGGACAGCGCCCTGACCACACTCCTCGCCGTACCGCACGCACTGCCCGAGATCACGAATACCGATAAATGCGGCCCGCTGCAAACCCTTGCCGCCGAGGCCGGCATGCAGGCCTGCTGGTCGCAGCCGATCCGCAGCCACAGCCGACAGCGGGAGGGAGTGTTTCTCCTTTGCAGCCGCCACACCGGCACACTGAGCGATGAAGAACAGGATCACTTCGACGCGGCGGTGCGCCTTGCCCTGCTGGCCATCGAGCACAAGCGCCACGACGAGCAGATCGTCAACGTCAACGAACAGCTCACCGCCCTGATCGAGGCCATACCGGATGCCATCTTCTTCAAGGACGGTGCCGGTCGCTGGCTGGTGACCAATGCGGCCGCCCAGCGCCTGTTCCAGCTGCAGGGATGCGACTGGAAGGGATATACCGACCGTGAGCTGGCAACGCTGCGCCCGGCCTTTCACGCCGCCCATGAGGCCTGCCTGGGCAGTGACGAGCAGGCCTGGCAGGCGGAAGAACTGACGCTGTCAGAGGAGGAGATCTACAGCGAGGACAACAGCATGCACCAGTTCGAGGTGCGCAAGGTGCCGCTGTTCCAGCCGGACGGCCGGCGCAAGGCCCTGGTGATCATCGGCCGCGACATCACCAGGCAGCGGCAGAGCGAACAGGAGCTGCGCATCGCCGCCATCACCTTCGAGTCCCAGGAAGGGATGCTGGTGGCTGCTGCCGACGGCACCATCCTGCGGGTCAACGCCGCCTTCACCACACAGACCGGATACGGCACCGACGAGGTGATCGGACACCCGGTAGGACTGCTCAAATCAGGGCGCCACGATGCGGAGTTCTATCGCACCATGTGGCATACGGTGAACGAGGACGGCTACTGGCAGGGCGAAGTATGGAACCGGCGCAAGAGCGGCGAGATATACCCGGTGTGGCTGACCATTACCGCCGTCACCGATCATGACGGCCGGGTTACCCATTTTGTCGGCACCTACGCCGACATCACCGAGCGCAAGGAGGCGGAAGAGCGCATCCGCAACCTCGCCTTTTACGACCCGCTCACCAGCCTGCCCAACCGCCGCCTGCTGCTCGATCGCCTGCATCAGGCGCAGGCCGGCAGTGGCCGCAGCGGCCGGCACGGTGCGCTGCTGTTCATCGACCTGGACAACTTCAAAATCATCAACGACACCCAGGGCCACATCGTCGGCGACATGCTGCTGACGGAGGTGGCGCAGCGCCTGGGAGAGTGTGTGCGCGAAGGCGACACCGTGGCACGGCTGGGCGGCGACGAATTCGTGGTGCTGCTGGAAGACCTGAGCACGGAACTGTCGCATTCCGCCGCGCAGGCCGAAGCGGTGGGTGAAAAGATATTCGCCGCCATCAACCGGCCATACATCCTGCGCGGACGCGAACATCACAGCAGCCCCAGCATCGGCGTCAGCCTGTTTCTCGGCCACCGGGAAGACAGCGAGGAACTGCTCAAACGCGCCGACCTCGCCATGTATCAGGCCAAATCCGCCGGGCGCAACACCATCCGTTTCTTCGATCCGGCGATGCAGGCGACAGTGGAACAGCGCGCCGCACTGGAGAGTGATTTGCGCCATGCGCTGGAGGAGCGGCAGCTGGCGCTGCACTACCAGATCCAGTTCAACAACGACGGTCATGTGCGCGGCGCCGAGGCACTGCTGCGCTGGATCCATCCGCAGCGCGGCCAGGTCGCCCCCTCCGACTTCGTGCCGCTGGCGGAGGATACCGGCCTGATCCTGCCCATAGGCGAGTGGGTGTTGCAAACCGCCTGCGAGCAGTTGCGGCAATGGGAACAGAACCCCGCCGGCCGCGATCTGAAACTGGCGGTCAACATCAGTGCACGCCAGTTTCGCCAGGCCGGTTTTGTCGATCAGGTGCGCGCCACGCTGGAGCGCAGCGGCGCCGATCCCACGCGGCTGAAGCTGGAGCTGACCGAAAGCCTGGTACTGGACGACATCGACGACACCATCCGCAAGATGAGCGCACTCAAGGCGCTGGGCTGCCGCTTCTCCCTCGACGACTTCGGCACCGGTTATTCATCGCTTGCCTACCTGCGCAGCCTGCCGCTGGACGAACTGAAGATCGATCAGTCCTTCGTGCGCGACATCACCCTGGACAGCAACGATGACGCCATCGTGCGCGCCATCATTGCCATGGCTCACAGCCTCGGCCTCGACACCGTGGCCGAAGGCGTGGAAACCGAGGCACAGAAACTGTTCCTGCACCAGCACGGCTGCAACGCCTTCCAGGGATATCTGTTCGGACGCCCCGTAGCGATCGAAGAGTTCGACGCCGCGTTGCCGCGCACATCAACGTAGCCCACGCAGGTCTCCGCCTTCTGTCTGAATAGATGGTATTTCGGCGCGCCGGGAGGAAGCGCACCGAAGCGGCGGGCACGGCCCGCCCTATGCCACTTGTCAGCGTAGCGGTCTTTGAACGGTCAGTGCATCAGTCACGCAG
>DYFR01000034.1:10552-21899 GCA_020725115.1 Thiohalomonas denitrificans | reverse complement strand
TCGGGCGATGGGGCGTTCGGAGAGGCCGCCATCGCCCGGCAAGCCGGTCTCCCACAACAGCCACGGCCGCCTTTGTGGGAGACCGATTCATCGGGCGATGGGGCGTTCGGACAGGCCGCCATCGCCCGGCAAGCCGGACTCCTGCAGGATGCCGGGTTACTTGTGTGCCCGGTTGTGTACCAGGTCGTCGACCACCGCCGGATCGGCCAGGGTAGAGGTGTCGCCCAGGCTGTCGGTCTCGTTGGCGGCGATCTTGCGCAGGATGCGACGCATGATCTTGCCGGAGCGGGTCTTGGGCAGGCCGGGCGCCCACTGGATGATGTCGGGGCTGGCGATGGGGCCGATCTCGCTGCGCACCAGCTGCACCAGTTCCTTCTTCAGCGCATCACTGGGTTCCACGCCCTTGACCAGGGTCACGTAGCAGTAGATGCCCTGGCCCTTGATGTCGTGGGGGAAGCCCACCACCGCCGCCTCGGCCACGGCCTCGTGCAGCACCAGGGCGCTTTCGATCTCGGCGGTGCCCATGCGGTGGCCGGAGATGTTGAGCACGTCGTCGACGCGGCCGGTGATCCAGTAGTAGCCGTCCTTGTCGCGCTTGGCGCCGTCGCCGGTGAAGTACATGCCGGGATAGGTCTTGAAGTAGGTGTCGATGAAGCGCTGGTGATCGCCGTACACGGAGCGCATCTGGCCGGGCCAGGGACGGGTGATCACCAGATTGCCCTCGCATTCGCCGTCCAGGATGTTGCCCTCGTTGTCGACGATGGCCGGGGCCACGCCGAAGAAGGGCTTGGTGGCGGAGCCGGGCTTGAGCGCGGTGGCGCCCGGCAGCGGGGTGATCAGGTGGCCGCCGGTCTCGGTCTGCCACCAGGTGTCGACGATGGGGCAGCGTTCCTCGCCGACGATGTGGTAGTACCACTCCCAGGCCTCGGGGTTGATGGGCTCGCCCACGGTGCCGAGCAGGCGCAGGGATTTGCGCGAGGTCTTCTTCACCGGGTCGGCGCCCTCGCGCATCAGCGCGCGGATGGCGGTGGGGGCGGTGTAGAAGATGTTGACCTGGTGCTTGTCGATGACCTGCCAGAAGCGCGAGGCGTCCGGATAGGAGGGGATGCCCTCGAACATCAGACTGATGGCGCCGTTGGCCAGCGGGCCGTAGACGATGTAGGTGTGGCCGGTGACCCAGCCCACGTCGGCGGTGCACCAGTAGATGTCGCCGTCGTGGTAGTCGAAGGTGTACTTGTGGGTCATGGCCGCGAACAGCAGGTAGCCGCCGGTGGTGTGCAGCACGCCCTTGGGCTTGCCGGTGGAGCCGGAGGTGTAGAGGATGAACAGCGGGTCTTCCGCATCCATCTCTTCCGCCGGGCAGTCCGGCGAGGCCTTGGCCATGGCCTCGTGGTACCACACGTCGCGGCCTTCCTTCCAGGCGACGTTGCCGCCGGTACGCTGCACCACCAGCACGGTGTGCACGTTGGGGCACTGCAGCAGGGCCTTGTCGGTGTTGCCCTTCAGGGGCACGGCCTTCTTGCCGCGCAGGCCTTCGTCGGCGGTGATCACCACCTGGCAGTCGGAGTCGAGGATGCGATCCTTGAGCGATTCGGGCGAGAAGCCGCCGAACACCACCGAGTGCACCGCGCCGATGCGGGCGCAGGCGAGCATGGCCACGGAGGCCTCGGGGATCATCGGCATGTAGATGCAGACGCGGTCGCCCTTCTTCACGCCGCGGGTCTTCAGCACGTTGGCGAACTTGCTCACCTCGGCGTGCAGATGGCGATAGGTAATCTTCTTGTCTTCGGCCGGGTCGTCGCCTTCCCAGATCAGGGCAACCTGATCGCCGCGGGTTTCCAGATGACGGTCCAGGCAGTTGTAGGCGACATTGAGCTTGCCGCCCTCGAACCAGCGGATCAGGCCCTTGTGATAATCCCACTCGCTGACCTTGTTCCAGGGCCTGGACCAGGTGAGAAAGGTCTGTGCCTGTTCGGCCCAGAAGCCGTCCGGATCCTTGATCGAGCGCTGGTACATGTCGTTGTACCTGGCATCGTTGATGTGAGCATGGGCTGCAAAGTCGGGGGGGACGGGATATACCTTGGTTTCGGACATGGGTTTCTCCTAGGTCAATACATGCTTTGGCGAAAGGCTTCGCTGAAAAAACGGCTGCATACCCGAATCAGGGGATGCGCGTGGCCGCAGGTTGGTGAACAGAAGCTGTTTACCGGTGCTCTCTTTTAGTTTTATTGGCTCCCAACGCAGGACGCCGCGCGGGGTCCTGCTGCGGCTGCTCACATCACTGACACAGGCCGCCGCCCGCTCCGAAACGGGCCTGCCAACTATAGCATGCCGGAGGTGTGCCGGGCGCATCATGCGCGGAGCAGAAAATCCCGCAGGGGGAGGGGGTGGGCGCCGTCCCGCTCGGCCAGCTGGGCCAGGAACAGCTCGGCCGCGGCCAGGGCATCGATCAGGGCATCGTGGGCGCGGTAGCGCGGCAGATTGTAGCGGTTGCGCAGGGTGCCGAGGCGCAGTTCACCCGGCCGGTAGACCTGGTTGCGGCGCTCGAACCACTGCTGCGACACACGCTGGGTGTCGATGGTCGGGATCAGGAAGCGGCCACCGTAAAGCAGCTCGCAGGCGCTGTTGAGAAAACCGAGCTCGATGCGGGCGTGATGGGCAATCAGCACCTTGCCGGCCAGCAACGGCAGCAGATCGGCCATGACGGCCGCCAGACTCTCGCCTTCGGCCGCGGCATCGTCGGTGATCTGGTGGATCACGGCACTGGCCTCGGGGATGGCCTGCTGCTGGTGTACCAGCCGGTGCTGGGCGGAGGCCAGATTGATCTGGCTGCCGCTGACCGCCACCCAGCCGAAACTGATGATGGCATCGGCTTTCGGATCGAGGCCGGTGGTTTCCAGATCCAGCGCAATGCACTGTACGCGGCGGCTGTCGGCCTGGCGCGAGACGAAGGGAACCTCCAGGTAATCGCGCAGCGGGCCGGGCGCTGTCTTTGCCGCCAGGCGCCGGCGCCGGTAGTCGAGGCTGAACAGCCGCTCCAGCATCAGTAGAAGCGCCCGGTCTGGTAGCGCTGGGCCATGGCGGTCTGCAGGGCGCTGATGGCGGCGAAGGCGTCCTTCAGGTGATTGCGCTCCAGCGTGCTGAGTTCATCCGGCGTGACATAGTTGTCCGGCTTTTCTCCCGCCTTGATCTGTTGCGCCTGATGGCGCGCGCGCAGCGTGCCGATGAACTCGAAGGCATCCTCCAGATTGTCCGCGCCCTCCCGGCTGAGGGAGTGGGCATCGGCCGCGGCCTTGAGCCGTTCCACGGTGTTGATCTCGGGGATGCCGGCGGAGAGGGCATAGATGCGCGCCAGATTGATCACCGGCAGGATGCCGCGCAGCTTCAGATCGAAGCTGTTGGCGTGGTCGCCGTCGCTGATCAGGACGAAGTTGCGGAAGAAGCCGAGCGGCGGGCGCGTGGTCAGGGCATTGGTCGCCATGTAGGCGAGGAATATCTTGTTGTCGCGCGCCTGGTGCAGTACCTCGGCGTGCAGGCGCGCATGCAGCATGTCGTCGCCGTGGATGGCGCGCATGTCGAAGAAGTTGGTGGCCAGCATCGCCGACTTGCGGTCGACGCGCATGATCCAGTCGTCGAAATACTTGCGCCACACCCGCCACGGTTGGCGCCACTGCGGATTGCTGGCCATGATGCCGCCCGGGCAGTTGATGTAGCCGCAGGCGTTGAGGCCGTCGGTGACGAACTGCGCCAGCTGGCTGAAGTAGGCCTCGTGCTCCGCTGCCTGATACTCGTCGGCGAGGATCAGGGCATTGTCCTGATCGGTGTGCACGGTCTGTTCGCGCCGGCCCTGCGAGCCGCCGGCGACCCAGGCGTAGGCTACCGGTGCCGGTCCGAACTGTGCTTCGGCCAGTTCCAGCAGACGCCGGGTAATGGCGTCGGTGACGGCGGATATCGCCTGGCCCAGCTGGTAGGCGCTGGCCCCGGCGGCGATCAGCTGTACCTGCAACTCCGGCAGTTCGGCGCTGACCTGCACCAGCTCGGACACCGACTGGCACTTGCGCACGCTGCCGACCGAATAGATGGCATTGGCGCTTTGATAGCGGATCAGATCGGTGGTGGAGACGATGCCCAGCACGCCGCCGCTGCCTACCACCGGCAGATGGTGAATGTTGTAGCGGGTCATGCTGATCAACGCCTCGAAGGCGGGGGTGTCCGGTGTGACCTTGTGCAGGTGGCGCGTCATGATCTCGCTCACCGGTTGCGTGTAATCGACACCCTGGGCAAGACAGCGCGAGCGCAGATCGCGATCGGTGATGATGCCCACCAGCAGGCGTTCCTCGGTGATGAGCAGCGCCGAGACGCGTTCGCGGGTCATCAGCTGCGCCGCCTCCTGGATGGTGGTGGTGGGCGGGGCGGTCACCGGGCTGCGCCCGGTGAGGGCGCTGATCTCCACCGTCATCAGGTTGCCGCCGGCACGCGGCGCATCCTGCAGGATCTCGCGGGCACGGCGCAGGCGGGTGCTGATGGACTGGGTGAAGTAGTCGTTGAAGTTCTTGTCGGCGTCGCGCAGGGCCTGCAGGCGGTCGCACGGCAACAGATAAAACAGGCTGTCCTCGACCGTGCTGCCGCTCAGGTTGCGGGCCGGGTCATGAGGCAGACAGGCGGAGGAATAGACATCGCCTTCGCCAAACTTGGCGACCAGTTCGTCACCGGGGTTGCGCAGTTCGATGGCGCCCTTGCGCACGATATAGAGACAGGCGCACTCGGCGTCCCGGGGCGGAAACGGCGTGCCGCGGCGCAGATAGCGGATGGTCAGTTCCCTGGGCAGGCGATCGAGCGCCTCGTCGGTGAGTTGATCGAAGGGCGGATGACTCGCCAGAAACTCGCGGATTTCAATCAGCTCGACGTCCATACGGTGCTCACTTGTCGTTGTGGCCCGAACGGGTCCGGTCGTTGCCTGCGGCAGCGTAGTACCGTGCCCGAAAAACTGCTGGGGTAAAAAATCCCATGGGCGCTCATCACGCCCATGGGTCTGTATCGCTTGTTGTCGTACCGCTGCCCTGCACCGGCAGGGCAGCGGTCGACGGGACTGCTGTTACAGCCTAGTGGCCAGTTGCGGTACCGGCACCGCGGGGGACACGGATGTCTTCCACCAGGTGCTGGATGTGCTCCGGCGGCGCTGCCGTCACCTTGGACACCACATAGGCGGTGGCAAAGTTCAGGATGGCACCCACGGCACCGAAGGCCTCCGGCTGGATGCCGAACACCCAGTTGGCGGCGTTGTTCGGCAGGTTGTTGGTGTCGGGGATGAAGAACCAGCCCTTGTACACGAAGATGTATACCAGGGTGGAGACCAGACCCACCAGCATGCCGGCCACGGCGCCATGACGGTTCATCTTCTTGTTGAAGATACCCATCATCAGTGCCGGGAACAGCGAGGCCGCTGCCAGACCGAAGGCCAGGGCCACCACCTGCGCGGCGAAGCCGGGCGGGTTGAGGCCGAGGTAGCCGGCGACGGCGATGGCGCCGCCCATGGCGATACGGCTGGCCATCAACTCGTTCTTCTCGTTGATGTCCTTGACGAACACGCCCTTCAGCAGGTCATGGGAAATGGCCGAGGAGATGGCCAGCAGCAGGCCGGCTGCGGTGGAGAGTGCAGCGGCCAGACCACCGGCGGCGACCAGGGCAATCACCCAGTTGGGCAGGTTGGCGATTTCCGGATTGGCCAGCACCATGATGTCGCGGTCGACCTTGACCATTTCGTTGCCCTTCCAGCCGTAGGCTTCCGCCTTGGCGGCAAAGTCCTTGTTCTTGTCATCGTAGTACTGGATGCGGCCGTCGCCGTTCTTGTCCTCGAACTTCAGCAGGCCGGTCTTTTCCCAGTTCTTGAACCAGGACGGACGCTCTTCGTACACCAGGTTGCCTTCCGGCGAACCGACCTCGGCCACCTGAATGGTGTTGGTCAGGTTCAGGCGGGCCATGGCGCCGACGGCGGGAGCGGTGGTGTACAGAATGGCGATGAACACCAGGGCCCAGCCGGCGGAGGCGCGGGCATCACGCACCTTCGGCACGGTGAAGAAACGCACGATGACGTGCGGCAGGCCGGCGGTGCCGATCATCAGCGACATGGTCAGCAACGCGATGTTCAGCGTACTGCCCTTCTGGCTGGTGTAGTCGGCGAAGCCCAGATCGGTCAGGGTGCCGTTGAGCTTGTCCAGCATGTGCATGCCGGAGCCGTCGGCCATGGTGGAGCCCAAGCCCAGCTGCGGCAGCGGGTTGCCGGTCAGCTGCAGGGAGATGAAGATCGCCGGGATGGTGTAGGCGAAGATCAGCACCACATACTGGGCAATCTGGGTGTAGGTGATGCCCTTCATGCCGCCGAGTACGGCGTAGAAGAACACGATGCCCATGCCGATATACAGGCCGACATCGTACGGCACCTCCAGGAAGCGGCCGAAGGCCACGCCGATACCCTTCATCTGGCCGATTACATAGGTGATGGAGGCCACGATCAGGCAGATGACGGCGACGATGCGCGCGGTCTGCGAGTAGTAGCGATCACCGATGAATTCCGGCACCGTGAACTTGCCGAACTTGCGCAGGTACGGAGCCAGCAGCATGGCCAGCAGCACATAGCCGCCGGTCCAGCCCATCAGGTACACGGAGGCGTCATAGCCCATGAAGGCGATGAGACCGGCCATGGAGATGAAGGAGGCCGCGGACATCCAGTCGGCGCCGGTGGCCATGCCGTTGGCGATGGGATGGACGCCGCCGCCAGCGATGTAGAAGTCACCGGTGGTGCGGGCGCGTGCCCAGAAGGCAATGCCAATGTAGACGGCGAAGGTCGCGCCGACTACCAGGTACGTTATTGTTTGCAGATCCATGTATGGAATCCCCCGGTTAGTCTTCGTGGACGTCGAACTGACGGTCCAGCTTGTTCATGCGTGACGCGTAGAAGAAGATCAACGCTACGAAGGTGTAGATCGACCCCTGCTGCGCGAACCAGAAGCCGAGCGGATAACCGCCGAGGCTGATGCTGTTCAACGGACCGACGAGCAGTATGCTGAGGACATACCCGACGAAGAACCATATAGCCAGGCACAGCAGCAGCAGGCGGACATTCGCCTGCCAGTACTGGGCCGCTTTTTCATTCAATGACATTGTTGTTTCCTCCTCGTTGTGACGGAACCACGGTTCTCGGTGCTACACATTGTCGCTTCCGCCTGTGCCGGCGGTTGCTTCAAATCTGGTACTCCAGGGCGATCTTCGATTGCAGCTTGCGCGCCTGGCGAAATGCCTCCTTCAGGATGCGGCGATCCAGCTCGTTGAGCGTGTCCGGATCGACCAGGTTGGACAGTGCCTGCCCCTGCTCGGCCTGGCGCCGGTGCACGCGCACACGCAGCAGCTGGATGAAGTGATAGGACTCGACCCAGGCATCGACATCGGCCGGATTGAGCGCCCTGGCGGCCGCGGCCCTGCGCAGCCGTTCGACGGTGTTGGTGGCGCCGATGCCGTGGGCGAGGGCGGTGATGCGCGCCGCATCCACGAAGGAGGTGAGGCCCTGGGCCTTGAGATCGATGGTGTGCGGATGCTTGCCGCCGCTGGAGACCTTGAGGTCGCCGAACAGTCCCAGCGGCGGGCGGTTGCGCAGGGCATTCTCGGCCATCTGGCGGCGGAAGCGGCTGTTGGGCGCCACCTGCTTGAGCATCCAGGCGCGCAGTTCCGCCACCGGGGCCTCCTCGCCGTAGAGGGCGCGGAAATCGAAGTAGATGGAGGCATTGAGCAGGTGTTGCGGCGTGCCCTGATCGATCCAGCGGCCGAAGCGGCTCTTCCATTCCTCCAGGCTCAGGCAGCACTCGGGATTGCTGGCCATGACGTTGCCGGGACAGAGGGGAAAGCCGATCACGGCGAGGGCATCGTTGATGCGTTTGGCCATGGGCAGCAGTTCGGCGCGCACGTCGTCGGGCGTCCTGCCGGCGGGGGTGCGGAACAGGATGCCGTTGTCCTGATCGGTCTTCAGGGTCTGTTCGCTGCGCCCCTCGCTGCCGAAGGCGAGCCAGGTGAAGTCCACCGCCGGTTTGCCGGTCTCGGTCAGCACCAGGATGATGGCGCGCTGCGTCATGCTGTCGTTGAGGGTGGTGATGATCTCGGTGATCTGGTCCACCGAGGCGCCCTGGGCCAGCATCTGCTCCACCAGACGGTGCACGTTGCCACCCAGCTGGGCCAGCTGTTCGACGCTGTCGGCGCGGGCGATGGAACGGGACAGGTTGACCAGGCCGATGCGCTGCAGGGAGAACAGATCACGCTCCGATACCACGCCGATCAGTTTGCCGTCCTGCACCACGCAGATGTGGCCGAAACCGTGCTGCGCCATCAGCAGGGCCGCTTCGTAGGCCCGTGCCCCGGGCGGCAGCGACAGCGGCGCCGGGCTCATCACCTCGGCCATGGGCGTATCCGGGCTGCGCTGCGGCAGGGCCACCCGCGACAGCACGTCGTGCAGGGTGAACATGC
The DNA here is from genome assembly GCA_020725115.1 of Thiohalomonas denitrificans. Lineage (GTDB taxonomy): Bacteria > Pseudomonadota > Gammaproteobacteria > Thiohalomonadales > Thiohalomonadaceae > Sulfurivermis > Sulfurivermis denitrificans_A. The sequence continues at coordinate 13,388 of DYFR01000034.1, read as the reverse complement.
CGGTGGGCGCCCCGGCGGCATCGGTGACCACGATGCTGCCGATGTGCTCCCGGTCCATGCTGGCCAGGGCCTCGCCCACCGGGGTGGCGGCAGTGCAGCTGACGGGGGCACGCTGGATCAGGCTGCCCAGCGCGGAACTGAGCGAGGTGTCTTCGGAGACGCGGGTGGCGGAGCTGGCCTGCACGCTGCGCAGGGCGTTGTCCAGCAGGCTGGCCAGGCGGCGGGTGCAGAAGTCATGGAACACCGGACTCTGGTTGAACAGCTTGTCGAAATCCTCCCGCTCCAGTTCGAAGCAGAAGGTATCCTCCACCGCCCGGTTGATGGTGCGTACCGGGCGGCGCGAGAGCAGGGCGCCGATGGGAAAGCTTTCGCCCGTCACCAGTTCCCAGGCGCCTTCGTCGTCGGGCTCGTCCTTGCCCAGCTCGCCGCGGATGCGGCCCTGCTTGATGATAAAAAAGCGGCTGGCCGGCCCGTCCTCGGGACGGGTGACGGCTTCACCGCGGGCGTAAAAACCGAGTTTCAGGCGCTTGGCCAGATAGTCCAGATGTGCCGGAGTCATCTGGTCGAAAGGGGCATGCCGCCGGAGAAACTCCAGGACGGGCGTCAGCGGCTGATTGGTCGTGATCTGGTTCAAAGTGTTTCCACGTGCGCACGTGAGAATTTTGAGAACCAGTTAGCAATTGCCGTACCACGAATTGTTTCCTTAAGAAACAAATGGTTGGCTATGTTCACATAGACGGGGTGTGGGTAAGTGTTACGGTGGGTAACGGGGGAGTGTTACGTAACGTAACAGAAAGACAGTTTCAAGTTACAAGTTGCAAGAAACGGCAAACACTCTTGCTAGTCCCTAGTCCCTAGTCCCTAGTCCCTAGTCCCTAGTCCTTCTTCACCTTGCGTCGCTCCAGTTCCACCCGGTGGATATAACGCAGGATGGCGGCGTTGCTGCGGGAGTCCGTGCGCAACAGGCGGCAGCCGACACGGTAGACGGGTTCGCCATGCTGGCTGTCCACCTGATAACGGTTGCGGATCTCGACATCGGCCTGGATCACCCCTTCTTCCGGCAGTTCGATGCGACAGCCGGGAACCACGGTGCCTGCTTCCCAGCCGCACTGCCGTCCCTCGGGCGGTTCGATGATGCCGATGCCGCCGACGCTGATATCGACGATATGTGCATGTATCGTGTTGCCTTCAGTGTCGATCAGGCTGAGATTGAGGCGGCGCCCGATAGGAGTGCTGAGGCGGTAGTATTCGCGCCGCTGGATGCGAATGATGGAGCTGGGTAGGGGAATGAAAAAGGCCGGTGTCCCCTGGTAATTGGCCTGCTGGATGTCCTCGCCGGTGAACTGCACACGTACCTGGTTGTGGCGGGTGACGAATATGGCGCGGCGGGCGCTGAGCAGGCGCTGGTTGAGGGCCTCATCGGGGCCGTAATCCAGGATCAGGCGATTGTTTTCCTCGTCCAGGCGCAGAATCGAGGTGAGGATGAAATCCTGTCCGGCGTTGAAATAGGCGGTAACCAGTTGCAGGGTGCGGGCAAGATCACCGAGCACGCGCAGGATCTCCAGCCTGGAGTTAACCTGGAAACGTTCCAGATCAGCTGTTCCGTCACTGGGCATGTCGTTTGGCGCTCATGGTGTGGGTGCGATTGTAGCAGAGGGGCCAGATAGGTGTTCCGAATGGGTATCCATCTCATCTTTGGTGCGTCATAGGGCGGGCCGTGCCCGCCGCTTCGGCGCCCATGGGGCGCCCTATGCCTGGTTACGCATTCGGAAAACTAAATTTAGTCCCTGTTCTGCAGGGCTTTCTGTTCAATCTGCACGCGATGGATATAGCGCTGGATGATGGAGTTCTTGTCCACACCCAGGCCGGCAAAGGCGCAGCCGATGCGCCGTATCTGACTGCCGTCATTTTGCGCCTGCAGGAAGCTGTTGCGTACCACCAGGTCGAGCTGCAGTGTCCCGGTGTCCGGCAGTTCAATACGGCAGCCCTGCAGCAGGGTACCCAGTTCAGGGTTGAACTGGCGCCGGGGGTCGAGCAGGCCGACACCGCCGCAGCTGATGTCGACAACATTGAGCACCAGATCGTCCTGCTCCGCTTGGGGCACATGGCATTTGACAACATTGACCAGCGGCAGGCTGACGCGGAAGAACTCGCGCCGCTGCTGGCGGAACAGGGTTTCCGGCAGGGTGGCGGCGAGTGCCTGCCGTTCCTGAAACTTGGCCCGCTGCAGGATATTGCAGCCGAACTTGATGCTGATGTTGTCGTGCTTGGTGACACAGACGGCACGGCCGTAGTCCAGCAGGCGCTGGTTCAGCTTGTCGTCGGCACCGTAGTCCAGTACCAGCAGATTGCGTTCGGGCATCACCGCGAGCACGGCCGTCAGGATGTACTCCTTGCCGTGGTTGAAATAGGCGGTGAGGATGTCGGGGCGCTTGCTGAGGTCGAGCAGCACGTTGCTGATGGCCGTCGGCGAAGTAAGCATGAAGCGCTCATCGTCCCCGCCATCGAACAGCTCGGTTTTCTTTTCTTCGGCCTGATCTGCCATTTTCGTTACAGCTTCTCACTCCCTCGATCCGCCCTCGGGCGGTTGAGATTATTGTTATTGGCGTGGTATCGGCAGCCTTGCGGGAAACTTGCGCATTCTACCCTACTCAACGAGGTGTGCGTGGGAGACCGATTCATCGGGCGACGGCGGCGGTCGACTGGCCACTATCGCCCGGCAAGCCAGGCTCCCACGACAGCCACAGCCGCCCTTGTGGGAGACCGATTCATCGGGCGACTGCGGCGGCCGACTGGCCACTATCGCCCGGCAAGCCAGGCTCCCACGACAGCCACA
>DYFR01000034.1:10332-10452 GCA_020725115.1 Thiohalomonas denitrificans | reverse complement strand
CCAGGCTCCCACGACAGCCACAGCCGCCCTTGTGGGAGACCGATTCATCGGGCGATAGCGGCGCTCGACTGGCCACTATCGCCCGGCAAGCCAGGCTCCCACGACAACCACAGCCGCCCT
>DYFR01000034.1:0-10232 GCA_020725115.1 Thiohalomonas denitrificans | reverse complement strand
GCGATAGCGGCGGCCGACTGGCCACTATCGCCCGGCAAGCCAGGCTCCCACGACAACCACAGCCGCCCTTGTGGGAGACCGATTCATCGGGCGATAGCGGCGGCCGACTGGCCACTATCGCCCGGCAAGCCAGGCTCCCACGACAGCCACAGCCGCCCTTGTGGGAGACCGATTCATCGGGCGACTGCGGCGGCCGACTGGCCACTATCGCCCGGCACGCCAGGCTCCCACGACAACCACAGCCGCCTTTGTGGGAGTCCGATTCATCGGGCGATAGCGGCGCTCGACAGGCCCCACTGCCTGGCACAACCGTTCAGGCGAACAGCCGCTGCCACCAGCGGCGGCGGCTGGCGGTGGGCTGCATGGCCTCCAGCCCCGCAGGGGCGAGCCGCGACAGCACCCAGCCCGGCAAGGGCGGCGGGTGGGCACCGCTGCCGCAGGAACTGCCCAGGTTGTGCGGGTCGTAGATCTTGACCATGGCCGGATGCTCCATGTCGTCGGCGTAGACGATGCCGCAGTAGTCCTCGTCGTGATCGCGGCGCAGCAGGGCGTCGATCTCGGTGATGAAGGCGTCGAACTGGGTCTGTGTCACCGGCGCTGCCGGTGGTGCTTCGCCTACCGCGTACACATACCAGCCGTCATCGGCCTGCTCGCGCAAGGTCAGCCACAGCCGATCCAGATCCTCCCAGCGCAGCGCGCTGGCGAAGAAGCCGCGGAAGGCCGTCATATACGGGTCGTTCTGTTCCACCATCACACCCTCAAGAAAATACAACTTCCACCACCCGTCGCGGAGACGCAGAGGCGCAGAGAAAACACTTTATCCGCAAATACACGCGAATGTGGTCAGCGCACTCATTCGCGTTGATTTGCGTTCATTGGCATAGGTTTTCTCTGTGTCTCCGCGTCTCTGCGACAAAATGGTTTATCAACTTTTCATCCGCGGCAGTCCCAGCCTCTGTCGTCGCTCCCACAGCGTCTTGCGGCTGATGCCGAGGCTGCGTGCCAGATCGGTTTCCGTCATGTGGCCCTCGTTCTCGCGTACGAAACGTCGCATGTAGTCGTCCAGCGACAGCGCGTCGTCCGGCGCGGCGGGCTTATCCTGCACATTGCCGGGCGAATTGTCGATAGCCAGCAGGTTGGTGGTGATCTGGGCGCCGTCGGCGAGGATGACGGCACGCTCGATGACGTTTTCCAGCTCACGCACATTGCCGGGCCAGCTGTGGTTGTGCAGGCGTGCCATGGCCTCGGGGCTGAAGCTCATGGGCGGTCGGTTGAGCCGCTGCCGGATCTTGTCCAGCAGTATCTCGGCCAGCTCGCGGATGTCCTCGCCGCGTTCGCGCAGCGGCGCCAGGCGGATCTCCATGACATGCAGACGGTAATAGAGATCGCCACGGAAGCTGCCGGCATTGACGCACTGCTGCAGGTCGCGGTGGGTGGCGGCGATGAGGCGCACGTTGACCTTGCGCGACTGGGTGGCGCCGACTCGGCGGATCTCGCCTTCCTGGATGACGCGCAGCAGGCGGCCCTGCGCCTCCAGCGGCAGCTCGCCGATTTCGTCGAGGAACAAGGTGCCGCCGTCGGCGGCTTCCACCAGGCCGCGATGGGTGCCGATGGCGCCGGTGAATGCCCCCTTTTCATGGCCGAACAGCTCCGATTCGATCAGGCCGGTGGGAATGGCGGCGCAGTTCACGGCAATGATGGGGGCATCGCGCCGCGTACTCTGTTCATGCACCGCACGCGCCACCAGCTCCTTGCCGGTACCCGATTCGCCCAGGATCAGCACCGTGGCATCGGTGGGCGCCACCTTGCGGATACGTTCAAATACCTCCTGCATCGCCGCGCAGCAGCCGATCATGCCGCTGGCGGGATAGGCGCGGGAGATATCCTGTTTCAGCGCCGCATTCTGCCGCTCCAGCGTACCCTGCTTGAGAATACGTTCCACCGTGAGCAGCATTTCGTCGTGGTCGAAGGGTTTGGCAATGTAATCCACCGCGCCCATCTGCATCGACTCCACCGCCGAGCGCACGCTGGCATAGCTGGTCATCACCAGCACCGGCACACCCTGGGACTTCGCGATAACAGCAGTGCCCGGCTCGCCCGGCAGACGCAGGTCAGTGATGATCAGATCGAAATCAGTGAGGGCGTGCTGCTCCGCCTCGGCCACCGAGCCGGCCTCGGTGACGTCATAGCCGCGGCGCTGCAGCAGGCGGCGCAGCGAGGCGCGGATGACCGCTTCGTCTTCGATGATAAGTATCTGGCTCATGGTGTAACCGAGATACAAGATACAAGTGGCAAGATACAAGGGAGTGAACTCGCTGCGCTCGTGCTGCGTTTGAGTTCAAACCACTGTGCGCGCAGCGCACTCCTTCCCTTGTATCTTTTCTCTTGCATCTTTTCTCCGATGTTCCCGTTCATCCGCCACTCCCTTCCAACTCCTCGTTCTTCGCCCGTCCCTCGTACCTCGACACAGGCAGGCGCAGGATCACCGCCGTACCCTCGCCGGGGCGGCTGCGCAGGGTGACGCTGCCGGCATGTTCGGCGACGATGTTGTACACCATGGGCAGGCCGAGGCCGGTGCCTTCGCCCGGCTGCTTGGTGGTGAAGAAGGGTTCGAACACCTGATCCTGCAATTCCTCCGGGATGCCACGGCCGTAGTCGGTGACCACCACCTCGATGAAATCCCCTTCGCTGCGCCCGCTGACCACCACGCGATTGCCGGGCTGGGAGGCGTCGCAGGCATTGGTGAGCAGGTTGACGAACACCTGGATCATGCGCTGATGATCGCCGTGCAGGGGCAGCTCCGGTTCGCACTGGTTGATGAACTCGATCTGCTTGCCGGCATGGGACAGGCGCACCAGGCGCATGGCGTCCTCGATGCAGTCGTGCAGGTTGAACGGTGCCGGGCTGTGATCCACCGCCGTGCCGCTGTGGCTGAAGCTGACCAGTGAATGCACGATGTTGGTGATGCGCCGCGTCTGCTCCAGGATCTGTTCGATGCTCTCCTCGACGAAGGCCGCATCGCCCTTGTCATACAGCACGTTCTGCGCCAGGCAGGCAATGCCGGTGACCGGGTTGCCGATCTCGTGGGCCACGCCGGCGGCGAGACGGCCGATGGAGGCCAGGCGTTCGCTGTGGGCCAGCTCCGACTCCAGTACATGCAGGTCGGTGAGATCCTCGATCAGGATGACGGTGCCGCTGCTGTTGGTGCGGCGCAGGGCGGGATGGATGCCGGCCGGGTCCTCGATGGCCGCCTTGTGCAGGTTGAACACGCGGGTGCGTCCCTCGCTGTTCACCTTGACCTTGCGCAGGTGGCGATCCTGGGTGCGCAGGAAGCCGCCGAACAGGCCGGACCAGGGCTCGGGCAGTTCGCGCAGCTGACGTCCCACCGTCTGGTAGTCCTCCAGACCGGAGAGGGCGGCCATGGCCTGGTTCCAGCTGATCACCTCCAGCTCGGGGCTGACGGCGCAGACCCCCAGCGGCAGATCGAGCAGCACCTGGCGGTGGTAACGGCGCAGGTTGTCCAATTCCGCGGCCAGACCGCGCAGCTGCGAGCGCGACTCCTCCAGCCGGTGTTCGACGAAGCGCACGCTGGCGGCGAGGGCGTTGCGGGTGGTGGTGTCGGTACGCAGGCGTTCGTCCACGATCATGCGCGCCAGCAGCGGGCCGACCAGGCCGGAGAGGTTGCGCTCGATGCGTTCGCGCAGGCGGCGCAATTCGGTCTGGCGTTCCTCGCCCTGGGTCAGCCCCAGATCGGCCAGGGCCTGCGATACCTCCCGTTCCGCCATTTCCACGCCGATGATCTGGCTCAACTGTTCCTTGAACTGCGCCGGCGAGATGGCCAGCGGCACGCCGGCCGGCGGCGACATGCTTTCCTTGCAGCAGGCCCGCGCCGCCTCCTGTTCCGCCTCGCTGGCCTGGGTGAACAGGGAGACACCGGCAAACAGCACGCCGTTGACCGCCAGCGTCCAGAAGGTGGCATGGCTCCAGCGCTCGTTTTCTCCGTGACCCCATCCGGCAAGCCAGGCGAGGGAATCTAGCAGGATGCCGGAGTGTTCCAGCAGGGGCAGCACCAGCAGGATGGCCCAGACCGTGCCGCCGCCGAGCAGGCCGGCGATGAAGCCGGCGCGGGTGGCGCGGCGCCAGTACAGCAGGCCGACGATGCCGGGGAGGAACTGCGCCACGGCGACGAAAGAGATCAGCCCGAGCTGCACCAGACCCTGGTTGTGTTCCAGCAGCAGATAAAAGCCGTAACCGGCCAGGATGATGACGCTGATCAGCACGCGCCGCCCCCACAGCAGCCAGCGATAGATATCGGTGTCGGGCGACAGCCGCGGCGGGAAACTGGCCGGCAGCACCAGATGGTTCATGCACATGGAGGCCAGGGCGAGCGTCTCCACGATCATCATGGCGCTGGCGGCGGAAACACCGCCGAGGAAGGTCAGCACCGGCAGCACGGGGGAGTCGCCGAACAGGGTGATGCCGAGCACGTAATAATCGGGCGAGGCCTCCGGCGTCATGCGCTGCCCGGCCCACAGGATGGGAGGGATGGCCAGATTGAGCAGCAGCAGGACCAGCGGAAAGGCCCAGGCTGCGATGCTCAGGGTGCGCGGCTCGATGTTCTCGGTGAAGGTCATGTGGAACTGGCGCGGCAGCAGGAAGGCGGCGGCAAAGGCCAGCAGCAACAGGGTGGCCCACGGTCCCTCGCGCACCGGCTGGTACAGCTTGTTCAATGCCTCCGGATGCGTCGCCAGCCAGGTCTCCATGGCGCCAAAGCCGCCGAACACACCGTAGACCGCAAACAGCCCCACGGCCAGCAGCGCCAGCAGCTTGATCAGCGATTCGAAGGCGATGGCCACCACCAGCCCCTCGTGTTTCTCCCGCGCCGAACTGTGGCGCGCGCCGAACAGCACGGCGAAGAGGATCAGCGTGATGCAGAAGCCCAGGGCAAGGAACAGACGCGGCGTGTTTTCCTGGGTCAGCACCTGCAGCGATTCGGTGACGGCCCGCACCTGCAGCGCCAGGTAGGGCAGGATGCCCGCCAGCATGAACAGGGTCACCAGCACCCCGGCCAGCTGGCTCTGGTAGCGGAAGGCGAACACGTCGGCCAGCGAGGCCAGCTGATATTCGCGCGTCAGGCGCAGGATCGGCTTGAGCAGCACCGGCGTCAGCAGAAAGGCCAGGGTGACGCCGAGGTAGATGGTGAGAAAGTTGTAACCCTGCGCCTGGGCAAAACCGACGCTGCCGTAAAAGCTCCACGAGGTGGCATAGACGCCCAGGGACAGGGTGTAGGTGAGCGGATGGCGCGCCAGCTTCGACGGCAGCCAGCCGCGCTCGGCGGCATAGGCAATGAGAAACAGCAGCAGCAGGTAACCGACACCCGCCAGAAACAGCTGCCACAACTCAAAGGTCATGATGATCCTGCCGCGTGCGCCGCTGCAGCCGGTACATGGCCGCAATCAGCCCGAGCCAGATGAGATAGGGCAGATACCAGGGATTGTCGTCCGCCGCCCACGTCATCAGCAGGGGCGAAACCAGCAGGAACAGCGCCAGCAGGAACAGGAGCACCACCCGGTCCAGTTGCCGTTCATTTTGCGGGGGGAGAGCCATCGGCGCAGCTTACCAGAAACGTTACGAAAGGTAACAGGTGCATAAGGGCAACGGTGGGAGTCCGGCTCTGCCGGGCGATAGCGGCCCGTCGATCGCCGCCATCGCCCGATGAATCTGGCTCCCACAAGGGCGGCCGTGGCTGTCGTGGGAGTCCGGCTTGCCGGGCGATAGCGGCCTGTCGGTCGCCGCCATCGCCCGATGAATCGGTCTCCCACAAAGGCGGCCGTGGTTGTCGTGGGAGTCCGGCTTGCCGGGCGATAGCGGCCCGTCGATCGCCGCCATCGCCCGATGAATCTGGCTCCCACAAGGGCGGCTGTGGCTGTCGTGGGAGTCCGGCTTGCCGGGTGATGCGGCCTGTCCGGTGCCGCTTTCGCCCGATGAATCTGGCTCCCACAAGGGCGGCCGTGGTTGTCGTGGGAGTCCGGCTTGCCGGGCGATAGCGGCCTGTCCGGTGCTGCTATCGCCCGATAAATCTGGCTCCCACAAGGGCGGCTGTGGCTGTCGTGGGAGTCCGGCTTGCCGGGCGATGGGGCCTGTCCGGTGCTGCTATCGCCCGATGAATCTGGCTCCCACAAGGGCGGCCGTGGTTGTCGTGGGAGTCCGGCTTGCCGGGCGATAGCGGCCTGTCCGGTGCTGCTATCGCCCGATAAATCTGGCTCCCACAAGGGTGGCCGTGGTTGTCGTGGGAGTCCGGCTTGCCGGGCGATGCGGCCTGTCCGGCGCCGCTATCGCCCGATAAATCTGGCTCCCACAAGGGCGGCTGTGGCTGTCGTGGGAGTCCGGCTTGCCGGGCGATGCGGCCTGTCGGTCGCCGCCATCGCCCGATGAATCGGTCTCCCACAGACAATGGCATCATGCTCGTGCAACTGGCATCATCAACCACATAACCATCAAGCAAGGATGCTGAGCTATGGATACGCGTTCTTTTCCCCGCAGCCGCGATCTGCGCAAGGGGCGTGCTTCATGTCCCCACCAAGCCTATCTCATCACCCTCGTGACGCATAAGCGCATACCCTGCTTCACCGATCTTTGGTCAGCGCGCCTTGCGATACGACAGCTTCATGAGCCAGTCGTGGCGAGGCAGGCCGTCACCCTCGCATTTGTGGTCATGCCGGATCATGTGCATTGGTTGCTGCAACTCGAAGGTGCGGCGGCGTTGTCGGATGTGATCCGCATCTACAAAGCCAAGGTGTCTCTGGGCATGGGACAGCGCATTTGGCAGAAGGGTTTTCATGACCACGCAGTACGCGCCGATGAAGACCTGCATGCGGCAGCGCGCTATATCGTCGCCAACCCGGTACGGGCGGGTTTGGTCGCGTCGGTCGCTCAGTATCCGCATTGGGATGCAATTTGGTTGTGAGGGTGACGCAGCGTCTTCCGGCGCCGCCATCGCCCGATGAATCGGTCTCCCACAAGGGCGGCCGTGGTTGTCGTGGGAGTCCGGCTTGCCGGGCGATGCGGCCTGTCCGGTGCTGCTATCGCCCGATGAATCTGGCTCCCACAAGGGCGGCTGTGGTTGTCGTGGGAGTCCGGCTTGCCGGGTGATGCGGCCTGTCCGGTGCTGCTATCGCCCGATGAATCTGGCTCCCACAAAGGCGGCTGTGGTTGTCGTGGGAGTTCGGCTTGCCGGGCGATAGCGGCCTGTCCGGTGCTGCTATCGCCCGATGAATCTGGCTCCCACAAGGGCGTCTCCCACGACAAGCTGCACCACCGCAGCAGTTGTGGGAGACCGGCTATGCCGGGCGATGGGGTTCAGGCAGGGCCCGGGTCGCCGGAAGCATGGCACTGTCCCAGTGCGCCAGCGCCCAGCGCCACAGTGCCGCGACATCGCCCTCCCGCAGCTCCGCCGGCGGCTGCTGGCCGAGGAAGGCGAGGGCCTGCCACAGCGGCGGCAGCGGGTTGTCCATGGGCAGGGCGGGGGCGTGGGTCTGTTTGGAAAGTTTTTCCCCGGCGGCGTTGACCGCCACCGGCAGGTGCAGGTAGGTCGGTGTCGACAGGCCGAGCAGGCGTTGCAGATGGATCTGGCGCGGGGTGGAGTCGAGCAGGTCGCTGCCGCGCACGATGTCGGTGATGCCCTGATCGGCGTCGTCCACCACCACCGCCAGCTGGTAGGCCCACAGGCCATCGGCGCGGCGCACCACGAAATCGCCCACCTCGCGCTCCAGGTTCTGCCGCTGCGTGCCCTGCAACCGATCGGCAAATTCGATCACCGCCCCATCGGCACGGACACGCAGCGCACCCGGCCTGTCCACGGCATGGCCCGCGCTGCGGCAAGTGCCGGGATAGATGCCGGGGACAAGATTGGCTGCCGCCGCCGCCTCGAGTGTTTCACGGCGCGAGCAGCGGCAGGCATAGAGCATATCATTGCGCCGCAGATCATCGAGCACGGCGCGATAGGCCTCGTCGCGTCGGCTCTGGAACAGCACCGGCCCGTCCCATTCGAAGCCGTAACGCTCCAGCGTGTGCAGGATCAGATCGGCGGCGCCGGCGACCTCTCGCGGCGGGTCGATGTCCTCCATGCGCACCAGCCACTGACCGTCCTGCTGCCGTGCCTCCAGGCAACTGGCCAGGGCAGCGAGCAGCGAACCGAAGTGCAACGGCCCGGTGGGTGAGGGGGCGAAGCGGCCTGTGTACATCTCAGATACAAGTTACAAGTGACAAGATACAAGGAAAGGCACTGCCCCCTCCCGGCCTCCCCACATGGTGGGGAGGGTTGGGGAAAGGGTTACTCATACCAGCGGGTAAAGGCATCCACCGGCTCGCGTTCGGTGCGGTAGCGGTTCACCGCCGCATCGGGGTCGGCATGACCGAGGGCGATGCCGCCGAGCAGGGCGAGGTTTTCATCCATGCCGAGCAGGCTGCGCACCACATCGGGATATTCGCCCAGCGAGGCCTGCGGGCAGGTGGCGAGGCCCTGTTCCTGTGCCGCCAGCATGATGCTTTGCATGAACATGCCCATATCGATCCACGCCCCCTGGCCGAGACGGCGATCGAGGAACAGCAGCAGCCCCACCGGGGCGCCGAAGAAGCGGTAGTTGTTGTTCCAGGCTTCCTTCTGTTTTTCGGTGTCCTCGCGACGGATCTCCAGCGCTTGGTACAGCGCCAGGCCGCAGTGCTTGCGCCGCTCCTTGAATGGATCGATCCATTGCGCCGGGTAGTACTGATAGTCGGGATTCTGCGCCCCGGCGGCGCGGGCGGCGATGAGGGCATCGGCCAGCTTTTGCTTGGTCTCTCCGCGCACCACGGCCACCTGCCAGGGCTGGATGTTCACGCCGGAAGGCGCCCAGCGTGCCGCATCGAGGATGGCGCGGATCTGCTCATCGCTTACGGGCTTGTCGAGAAAGGCGCGGGTGGAACTGCGGTGGGTGAGGGCGGTGGTGACATCCATCGATATGATTCCCCATGGGCGGTGGTTTCGTAGGAGCGGATCCGCCGTGATGGTTGGCAAAGACGGCCAGGCCAATTGCGGCAGAGCCGCTCACACGGCAATGCATATTGCGGTTGCCGGGGATTGTAACTTTTTTCCGGGACGCCCGTGCAACACCGCCAACCCGGGCGTCCATTCGCCGAGAGGACTCGGCTCCTACGAAACAAAACACAACAAAAAAGGGCCTTGCGGCCCTTTTTTGTTGTGTGCGGCAAACGCCTCAACCCATCTGCTTTTCGCGGATTTCGTCCAGCGTCTTGCAGTCGATGCACAGGGTGGCGGTGGGGCGGGCCTCCAGGCGGCGGATACCGATCTCCACGCCGCAGGAATCGCAGTAGCCGTATTCGTCCTTGTCCAGCTTGTCCATCGCCTCGTCGATCTTCTTGATCAGCTTGCGCTCGCGATCGCGGGTACGCAGTTCCATGGTGAACTCCGACTCCTGCGTGGCGCGATCATTGGGATCGGGGAAGTTGGCGGCTTCGTCCTGCATGTGATGCACGGTGCGATCCACTTCCTCCATCAGCTCGCGCTTCCAGGCGCGCAGAATGTCGCGGAAGTGATCCTTCATCGCGTCACTCATGTACTCCTCGCCCTTCTTCTCCTTGTAGGGAGTGAAGCCGCCGAAGCCCTCGGCGGAGGATGAGGTTTTCTTGGCCGCCGGAGCGGTCTTGCTGGCTGCGCTGCTCTTCATGGATGGGGTGCTTTTCTTGCTCGTCGTTTTGGGTTCGGGTGCTTTCGGGGTGGCCACGGCTTTTTCTGCCGGAGTGGCCTTCTTTACCGGTGCTGCCTTCTTGGCGGGCGCAGCCTTCTTCGGCGCAGGCGCCTTCTTGGCCGGTGCTGCCTTTTTGGCCGGTGCTGCCTTCTTGGCTGGCGCTGCCTTCTTGGCTGGCGCTGCCTTCTTGGCAGAAGTTGCTTTCTTTGCTGTGGCCTTTTTGGCCGGCGCTTTCTTTGTCGGCATACGCCTGTCTCCTGACTGAGCGCAAAAACAAGGCGGCATAAATACCAGAAAGGTGCCATACCTGCAACAAAGAACCGGCGGGGTTGGCCTGTCTTCCCGGGAGTCAGCTCTGCCGGACGAGGGGCCTGTCCGATGCCGCCATCGCCCGATGAATCGGGCTCCCACCAATCCTGAAGTGGCCGGGCTCCCACAAAAGGCAGAAGCGAAGGTGGTGTTGTGGGAGCCAGGCTTGCCGGGCGA
>DYFR01000033.1 GCA_020725115.1 Thiohalomonas denitrificans | reverse complement strand
CAAGAAGGGCCAGTTCCTCGCCCCCTGGGACATGAAGAACGTGGTGGACAAGGCGCGCGCAACGGGCAACGAGCAGATCATGGCCTGCGAGCGCGGCGTGTCCTTCGGTTACAACACGCTGATCTCCGACATGCGCGGCCTCGCCATCATGCGTGACACCGGCTGCCCGGTGGTGTTTGACGCCACCCATTCGGTGCAGCAGCCCGGCGGCCTCGGCGGTGCCTCCGGCGGGCAGCGCCAGTTCGTGCCGGTACTGGCGCGCGCGGCCGTGGCCAGCGGCATCGCCGGGCTGTTCATGGAGACCCATCCCGACCCGGACAAGGGGCTTTCCGACGGCCCCAACATGTGGCCGCTGCACCTGATGGAAGAACTGCTGGAAGGCCTCCAGGCCATCGACGCACAGGTAAAACAGCGCCGCTGGCTGGAACAGAGTTAATTTTTCACCGCAAAGGACGCGAAGAACAGAAAAACCAAACCTGTCGCAGAGACGCAGAGACGCAGAGACAAAAACCTTAGTGATGTTTTCTCTGCGTCTCCGCGCCTCCGCGACAGGGGTTTTGACGTTTCTTGCGGTGAACCGATTTTTAAAAGACTAAGCGATAAACTGGAGCACCCATGGCTGAGTTCAAGACCCAAATCACCGACATCCGCGCCCGCGAAATCATCGATTCGCGCGGCAATCCCACCGTCGAGGCCGACGTGATCCTCGCCTCCGGCCACATCGGCCGCGCGGCGGTGCCGTCCGGCGCCTCCACCGGCTCGCGCGAGGCCATCGAGTTGCGTGACGGCGACAAGAAGCGCTACGGCGGCAAGGGCGTACTGAATGCCGTGGCCAACATTCACGGCGAGATCCGCCAGAAGCTGGTCGGCATGGATGCGGTGGAGCAGGCTGCGCTGGATCAGGTGATGATCGACCTGGACGGCACCCACAACAAGGCACGCCTCGGTGCCAACGCCATCCTCGCCGTGTCCATGGCTGCCGCCAAGGCCGTGGCCAATGCGCTGGAACTGCCGCTGTACCGCAACCTGGCCACTGCGCTGGAGAACAAGAACCTGCTGTTGCCGACGCCGATGATGAACATCATCAACGGCGGCGCCCACGCCGACAACAGCGTGGACATCCAGGAGTTCATGATCGTCCCGGTGGGCGCGCCCACCATGGCCGACGCCATCCGCTACGGCGCCGAAGTGTTCCACGCGCTGAAGAAGGTGCTGCACGACAAGGGCCTCAACACCGCCGTGGGCGACGAGGGCGGTTTCGCCCCCGACCTGCCGTCCAATGAGGCCGCGCTGGAAGTGATCATCGAGGCCATCGCTGCCGCCGGCTACAAGGCGGGCGAAGACATCATGATCGCCATCGACGCCGCCGCCTCCGAGTTCTACAAGGACGGCAAGTACGTGCTGGCCTCCGAGGGCAAGAGTCTGAGCTCCGCCGAGTTCGTCGACTACCTGGCGGCCTGGGTCGACAAGTATCCCATCGTCTCCATCGAGGACGGCCTGGACGAAAGCGACTGGGACGGCTGGAAGCTGCTCACCGAAAAGCTGGGCAAGAAGATCCAGCTGGTGGGCGACGACCTGTTCGTCACCAACACCAAGATCCTGCAAGAGGGCATCGACAAGGGCATCGCCAACTCGATCCTGATCAAGGTGAATCAGATCGGCACCCTGACCGAAACCCTGGCCGCCATCAAGATGGCGCAGGACGCCGGTTACACCGCCGTCATATCCCATCGCTCGGGCGAGACCGAGGACACCACCATCGCCGACCTGGCGGTGGCCACCAGTGCCGGCCAGATCAAGACCGGCTCCATGTCCCGCTCCGACCGCGTCGCCAAGTACAACCGTCTGCTGCGCATCGCCGAATCCCTGGGCAGCAAGGCGCGTTATGCCGGACGCGCGGCGTTCACCCGGTAACATCGACCGCCATTGCCCCGGCCGCCGCCAGGCGGCGGGGGCAATCCGGTTCCCATCATGAAGCGGCTCGTCGTCGCCATACTCGTCACCCTCCTGCTGGTATTGCAGTACCGTCTCTGGTTCAGCGACGGCGGCCTGGTCAAGATGTGGCAGCTGTCTGAATCACTGGAGCAGCAGAAGCAGGAAAACGCCCGTTTGCTGGAACGCAATCGCGCGCTGGAAGCGGAAGTCATCGATCTCAAGCAGGGCCTGCAGGCCATCGAGGAACGCGCCCGCACCGAACTCGGCATGGTGAAGAAGGACGAAACCTTTTTCCAGGTCATCGACGAGCCCAAGTCGCCCCCGGCAACGGAGCAGCCCAGGCCATGAGTCCACGTCACTGGGTCGTCATCCCTGCCGCCGGCGTCGGCGCCCGTATGAAGGCCGACCGCCCCAAACAATACCTGCCGCTGCGCGGCAGAACCGTCATCGAACACACCCTGGCCTGTTTTACCCACCATCCTGGCATCAGCGGGATCGTTGTGGCGCTGTCGCCGGACGATCCCTACTGGGCAAGCCTACACATCGACTCCGACGTGCCGCTGCACGTCGCCACCGGCGGCCAGGAACGCTGCCACTCGGTGCTCAATGCGCTGCATCTGCTGGCGCAGCACGCCGATGCCGATGACTGGGTGTTGGTACACGATGCGGCACGCCCGTGCCTGACCCGCACCGACATCGACAAGCTCTGTACCGAACTGGAAAGCGATGAAGTCGGCGGTATCCTCGCCGTGCCGGTACGCGACACCATGAAGCGTGCCGACGGCGAAGGGCGCATCAGCGCCACGGAAGATCGCAACGGCCTGTGGCATGCGCTGACACCGCAGATGTTTCGTCTCGGTCTGCTGATGCAGGCACTGGAGCAGGCCCTGGCCGATGGCTTCGTCGTCACCGACGAGGCCTCGGCGGTGGAGCATGCGGGACTGCGGCCGAAACTGGTGGAAGGGCGTGCCGACAACATCAAGGTGACGCGGCCGGAGGATCTGGCGCTGGCGGAGTTCTTTCTCGTCCGCTGACGGTTGTGCTCCCGCACCACAATGTGGAGCGGGAGCGGAACTGCTGCGTGCTACTTACTGGTGCCGACCACCCGAACGGTGCTGCGGCTGCCTGTTGCCACCCTGACCACTACTGCGGCCCGCCGGCTTCTGCGCCGGACGGTTGCCGCCCGGACGCTGGCCACCGCGGCCACCGCCGCCGGCGCGCGGGCCGCGGCCGTTCTGGATTGGCTCGGGCTTGGCGTTCAGATCGGGCTCGAAGCCGGGCACGATCTCCTTGGGCAGTTCACGCTTGATCAGTTTTTCGATGCCCTTCAGCAGTTGATGCTCGTCGACGCACACCAGCGATACCGCTTCGCCTTCGGAACCGGCGCGGCCGGTGCGGCCGATGCGGTGCACGTAGTCTTCCGATACGTTGGGCAGTTCGAAGTTGACCACGTGGGGCAGTTCGCTGATGTCGATGCCGCGGGCGGCGATGTCGGTGGCGACCAGCACCTGCAGGCTGCCTTTCTTGAACTCGGCCAGGGCGTGGGTGCGCGCCGACTGGCTCTTGTTGCCGTGGATGGCGAGGGCGGAAATGCCGCCCTTGTCCAACTGCTCGGCCAGGCGGTTGGCGCCGTGCTTGGTGCGGGTGAACACCAGCACCTGGCGCCAGTTGTGCTCGCTGATCAGATGGGCCAGCAGTTCGCGCTTCTTCTCGCGGTCGACCAGGTATACCTTCTGCGCCACGGTGTCGGCGGTGGCGTTGCGGCGCGCCACTTCGATCAGCGCGGGCTTGTCGAGCAGGCCGTCGGCCAGGGCCTTGATCTCGTCGGAGAAGGTGGCGGAGAACAGCAGGTTCTGGCGCTGCTTGGGCAGCAGGGCGAGGATGCGCTTGATGTCGCGGATGAAGCCCATGTCGAGCATGCGGTCGGCCTCGTCCAGCACCAGGATCTCCACGTGGGACAGGTCGACGGTGCGCTGCTGCACGTGGTCGAGCAGACGGCCCGGGGTGGCGACCAGGATGTCGACGCGCTTCTTCAGCTTGTCGATCTGCGGGTTGATGCCGACGCCGCCGAACATCACCATCGAGGTGAGCTTCTGGTACTTGCCGTAGTGGCGCACGCTTTCCTCCACCTGGGCCGCCAGTTCGCGGGTGGGGGTGAGGATCAGGGCGCGCACCGGCGGGAAGCCGTGCGGCTGGCTCTTGGCCGGGGTGTCGGTGAGGCGCTGCAGGATCGGCAGCACGAAGCCGGCGGTCTTGCCGGTGCCGGTCTGGGCGCCGGCCAGCAGGTCGCCGCCGGACAGCACGGCGGGGATCGCCTGCATCTGGATCGGTGTGGCTTCGGTATAGCCGCGTTCGGTGACGGCACGCAGGATCGTTTCGGACAGGCCGAGGGTGGTAAAGGACATTGCAACTCCAAAGGGTAAACATCGGCCTGTCGCCACCGCATCGCGGTATCGGCGCCAGTCATAGGCGGACGGATTAGGGTAAGCCGGGAAGGCAGCGGTGCGCAGACTGGGGAAAACACCGCAGGCGCGCAGTCTACCAGATAACGCGCGGGCGCGAGGGTTTAGTTTTGGACATCCGCGCCCGCGCGCTACAATGGCCGCCCCTGTGTCAGCGAGCGTACCCCCATGACCCTGCGCATCGGCCACGGCTACGATGTCCATGCCTTTACCGCCGGCGATCACCTCGTGCTCGGCGGCGTCCGCATACCCCACGGCAAGGCCTTCAAGGCGCACTCCGACGGCGACGTGTTGATTCACGCCCTGTGCGATGCGCTGCTGGGTGCGGCGGCGCTGGGAGACATCGGCCGCCACTTCCCCGACAGCGATGCGCAGTTCAAGGGCATCGACAGCCGCAAGTTGCTGCGTCATGTGGTGACGTTGTTGCGCCGGCACGGCTGGCGCGTCGGTAACGTCGACGGGACCCTCATCGCCCAGGCGCCGAAGATGGCGCCGCACATCGAGGCCATGCGCGCCAATCTGGCGCAGGACCTGGAGATTGACGTCGGCCAGGTCAACGTCAAGGCCACCACCACCGAGCACCTCGGGTTCGCCGGGCGCGAGGAGGGTATCGCCGCCCACGCGGTGGTGCTGCTGGAGTCGCTGTAACTGCAAATCTTTCACCGCAACGCACGCGAAAAGATACATCCAACGCAGAGACGCGGAGAACGCAGAGGAAACCTTTCATAAGCTCTGCGCCTCTGCGTTGGGTGTTTGACCTTCTTGGCGCTGTTTGCGCCTTCGGTAAATGGCCTACGACCATGACGACCTCAACTACTCAATTGCCCCACTGGGCCTACGCCTACGGCGAGCCGGCGGTGCGCGGCGTGCTGCGCAGCACGCCGGAGGATTTTGTCGTCGACGAGGATCTGGGCTACGCGCCGGATGGGCGCGGCGATCACGTTCTGCTGCACGTGCGCAAGCGCGAGACCAACACCGAATGGCTGGCGCGCGAGCTGGCGGCCTTCGCCGGGATCAGACCGGTGGATGTGGGCTTTGCCGGACTCAAGGATCGCCACGCCGTGACTACGCAGTGGTTCAGCCTGCATCTGGCCGGCAGCGAGCCCGACTGGAACAAATTTTCCTGTGAGGGTGTGCAGATCCTTGAGGTGCAACGTCACCGCCGCAAGCTGCAACGCGGTGAGCTGCGCGGCAACCGTTTCCGCTTGACGGTGCGGCAACTGGAGGGCGACATTGCCGCGCTCGATGCACGCATTCGCCTGTTGAAAGAGCAGGGCGTACCCAACTACTTCGGCGCCCAGCGTTTCGGCATCGACGGCGGCAACCTGGCCGAGGCGGAGGCCCTGCTCGCCGGGCGCAGCGAGGTGCGCGATCGGCACAAGCGCGGGCTGTATATATCGGCGGCGCGCTCGCTGCTGTTCAATACGGTGCTGTCGGCGCGGGTGGCGGCGGGCAACTGGCAGACGCCGTTGGCAGGCGAGGTAGTGCAACTGGGCAATACGCAA
Source organism: Thiohalomonas denitrificans (assembly GCA_020725115.1). GTDB lineage: Bacteria > Pseudomonadota > Gammaproteobacteria > Thiohalomonadales > Thiohalomonadaceae > Sulfurivermis > Sulfurivermis denitrificans_A. The sequence goes on along the minus strand of DYFR01000033.1, from coordinate 16,961 downwards.
AGCCTGGTCACCTGTGATGAGCCCACGCCGGCGATCTGCGGGCGCATCGCGCGCGGCGAACTGCACCTCACCGGCCCGCTGTGGGGCCGCGGCCGGCCGCTCAGCAGCGGCGCAGTACTGGCCCTGGAAGCAGCGGCTCTGGCCGACCATGCAGCCTGGTGTCGCGGGCTGGAGCAGGTAGGGCTGCAACAGGAGCGGCGCCTGTTGCGCTTGCAGGTGCAGGAACTGGAATGGGTGCTGGATGAGGCTGCCGCGACGCTGATGCTGTCTTTCTATCTGCCGGCGGGAGCCTACGCCACTACCGTGCTGCGGGAGGTGGTGTCGGGCAACGAATCGTAGGAGCCGAGTCCTCTCGGCGAACAGTGCCTGGTTAGGCGCAGCATTCGCCCACGGAGTGGGCTACGGGTGGGTACGCTTAAGCAGCACATATACGGCCCCGGTTCCGCCATCCATCGGCCGCGCCGAGCAGAAGGCCAGCACCTCGTCGCGCTGCTGCAGCCAGTGATTGACCTTGCCCTTCAGCACCGGGCGCCGTTGTGCCGAGCCATTACCCTTGCCGTGAATGATGCGTACGCAGCGCAGATCGCGCTGGCGGCAGGCGATGAGAAAGGCTGCCAGCTGCTCGCGTGCGGCGGCGGCGGTAAGGCCGTGCAGATCCAGTTCGGCGCCGATGGCGTACTGGCCGCGGCGCAATTTGCGCAGCACGCTGTGCTGCAGGCCGGTGCGGGCGAAGAACAGTTCCTCGCCGGTCTCCAGCAGTTCCGGGTACTCCGGATCGGACAGCATGTCCTGCAACACCTGGTGCTCATCCTGCTGCCGTTTCTGCGGCACTGGTGGAGGCGGTGGCGGCATCAGCGGCAGGCGATCCGACTCCAGCGGACGCACGTCGGCCACGGCGGAGCGGAACAGGTTGCTCTCCTCGTGGCTCAGTGGTGCGGGTTTCTTGCGCATGATGCCGTCCAGTCTACCAGACGGAACTGCCGCCCCGGCACCGGCTTGGGGTATAGTAGGCGGGCCCGATTCGACCGATCCCCCATTACACAACAATGAAGATACTCATCAGCAACGACGACGGTTACCAGGCCCCGGGTATCCGCTGTCTGGCCGAGCACCTGCGCGCCATCGCCGACATTACCGTCGTCGCGCCCGAACGCGACCGCAGCGGCGCCAGCAACTCCCTTACCCTGGAAAACCCCATTCGTGCCGTGGTCATGGACGATGGCGTGATCCGTGTCGACGGCACTCCCACCGACTGCGTCCATCTGGCCATCACCGGCCTGCTCGATACTGAACCGGACATGGTGGTCTCCGGCATCAACGCCGGTTCCAACATGGGCGACGACGTGATCTACTCCGGTACGGTGGCCGCCGCGATGGAGGGACGCTTCCTTGGTCTGCCGGCCATTGCCATCTCCATGGCCAGCCACAAGCCGCAGCACTTTGCCACCGCCGGCCGCGTGGCCGTATGCCTGGTGCGTCAGCTGCTGGCCAACCCCCTGCCCAAGGACACCATCCTCAACGTCAACGTGCCCGATGTGCCCTGGGAGCAGCTGCAGGGACTGGAGGCCACCCGCCTGGGGCAGCGCCACAAGTCCGAGGCGGTGATTCGTGCGCAGGATCCGCGCGGTCGACCCATCTACTGGGTCGGACCTGCCGGCGCCGAACAGGATGCCGGACCCGGAACGGATTTTCATGCCGTGCGTCAAAACCGGGTGTCGGTGACGCCGATCCAGGTAGACCTCACCCGGCACAACGCCATTGCCAATGTGGCCGACTGGTTGCAGAGCTGCCCGCGATGAGACGCGAGGCCAGCGGTATCGGCATGACCTCGCAGCGCACCCGCGAACGCATGGTGACGCGGCTGATGGAGCAGGGCGTGCGTGACATGCGTGTGCTGGAGGTGATGCGCAGCCTGCCGCGCCACATGTTTGTCGACGAGGCCCTGGCCACCCGCGCCTATGAGGACACCGCCCTGCCCATCGGCAGCGGCCAGACCATTTCCCAGCCCTATGCCGTGGCACGCATGAGCGAGGCGCTGCTGGCCGGAGGCCGGCTGCACAAGGTGCTGGAGGTGGGTACCGGCTGCGGTTACCAGAGTGCGGTGCTGGCGGCACTGGCGGACGAGGTGTACAGCGTGGAACGCATAGGCGATCTGGTGCGCCGTACACGCGAGCGCCTGCAACGCCTGCAGATACGCAACGTGCGTATCCGCCACGGCGACGGCTATGCCGGCTGGGCCGAACATGGTCCCTATGACGGCATCCTGGTGGCGGCCGCGCCGACCCAGGTGCCGGCGGCGTTGCTGGAGCAACTGGCGGAGGGTGGCCGTCTGATCGTCCCGGTGGGTGAGCGCGGCAGCCAGCAGTTGCTGCAGATCAGCCGTATTGATGGTGAATTGAAACAGGAAGTCCTGGAAATGGTCAGCTTTGTGCCGATGTTGCACGGCGCCAGTTAACCCGGATCATGAGGTTACGATGAAGTTGTTTTCAGCCCTGTATGCACGCGTGATGCGCTGGTCCGCCCATCCACATGCCGAACGTTATCTTGCTACGCTCAGTTTTGCCGAGTCCTCGTTCTTTCCCATCCCGCCCGATGTGATGCTGGCGCCCATGGCGCTGGCACAACGGGAACGTGCCTGGCGTTTTGCCCTGCTCACCACCCTGGCCTCGGTGGCCGGCGGCGCGGCCGGTTATCTCATCGGCCACTATGCCTTCGAACTGGTGGAACCGCTGATCCGCCAGGCGGGTTACTGGGAACGTTACGAACGTGTCAGCGTCTGGTTCGATGAGTGGGGGTTCTGGGCCATCTTTATCGCCGGCTTTTCACCCATCCCCTACAAGCTGTTTACCCTCTCTGCCGGCGTCATTGCCATGAATTTTCCTCTCTTCGTGCTGGCCTCGCTGATTGGGCGCGGCGGACGCTTTTTCCTGGTGGCCGGTCTGATGAAGTGGGGTGGAGAGCGTATGGAACAGACCCTGCGCCTGTATATAGACCGTATCGGCTGGCTGGTCATACTGGCCGCCGTGGTCGGGTACATCATCGTCAGCAATGGCTAGCAGGACAGCACTCCTGCTGCTGATGCTGGCGCTGCTGATGCTGGCGGGGTGTGGCGAGCTGCGTCCTCCAGCCAAGAAAAACTATGCGGTTTACCATACCGTACGACCCGGCGACACGCTGTACTCCATCGCCTGGCGTTACGGTTATGACTACCGGGAAGTGGCGGGGTGGAACCGCATCAATCCGCCCTACCGTATCTATGTCGGCCAACGCGTGCTGGTGGTTCCCACCTCGCGCGGTGCACGGGTGGAGGAGCGCTCCATCGGCACTGCACCGGCCGCACGCCCGGCAGCGCCGGCCGCTGCTCCGGTTCCGGCTCCGGCCAAAAAAACCACACAGTCTGTACCGCTTGAAAAGCCCTCGGCGCGCCCGCATCAGTCTCCTGTACGCTGGCAATGGCCGACCTCCGGTAATCTGAAGCGCGGTTTCAACAATGCCGCCAGTAAAAAGGGGATTGCGATTGCGGGGCGACCGGGGCAACCGGTGTATGCGGCGGCCGGAGGTGATGTGGTATACAGTGGCAGCGGACTCGTTGGATACGGCAATCTGGTGATCATCAAGCATGATGATGTATTCCTGAGTGCCTACGGCCACAACCGCAGGTTGCTGGTGAAGGAAGGAACGAAGGTCAAGCCCGGGCAGATGATTGCCGAAATGGGCGAAACCGCAAAAGATGGAGCCTTGCTGCACTTCGAGATTCGCCAGGAAGGCAAACCGGTCGATCCCGTGAGGTATCTGCCTAAACAGAACAGATAAAGGATGGGGCTATGGGCAAACACGGCACCAATACGGATAGCGAAGAAGATTTTGATCCCGGGCAGGAACGGGACGAAACGCTTGAGGTGGTGGAAGGTGATGATCCTGTTCCCGGTACCGAAGAAGAGTGCAGGGAAGAAGAGGAGTCACTGGACGATTACACCCCCATCGCCGTGCCGGAGCTGGAGCTGGATGCTACCCGGCTCTATCTGGGCGAAATCGGTTTTTCCCCGCTGCTGACCGCCGAAGAGGAAGTCTATTACGCCCGCCTGGCGCAGAAGGGGGTCGAGGCGGGACGCAAGCGCATGATCGAAAGCAATCTGCGTCTGGTGGTGAAGATTGCCCGTCGTTATCTGCACCGTGGCCTGCCGCTGCTCGATCTGATCGAGGAGGGGAACCTGGGCCTGATCCGCGCGGTGGAAAAATTCGACCCCGAGCGCGGCTTCCGTTTCTCCACCTACGCCACCTGGTGGATCCGCCAGACCATCGAGCGGGCCATCATGAACCAGACCCGCACCATTCGCCTGCCGATCCACGTGGTCAAGGAGATCAACGTCTATCTGCGTGCCGCCCGTCATCTCACCCAGACGCTGGATCATGAGCCCAGTCCGGAAGAAATTGCCGAAATGCTCGACAAGCCCATCGACGAGGTGAAGCGCATGCTTGGCCTGAATGAGCGCGTCACCTCGGTGGATGTGCCGATCGGGCGTGATGCCGACCGTTCAGTGCTCGATTCCATTCCGGACGAAAACAATCTCGATCCGGTGGAGTTGCTGCAGGACAACGACATGCACGTCAAGATCGAACAGTGGCTGAATGAACTGACCGACAAGCAGCGCGAGGTGGTGGAGCGGCGCTTCGGCCTGAACGGCCATGATGTCACCACCCTGGAAGATGTGGGGCAGCAGATCGGCGTCACCCGCGAGCGGGTACGTCAGATCCAGATCGAGGCACTGAAACGCTTGCGCAAGATCATGGAGAGCCAGGGCTTCTCCAGCGATACCATCTGAGTTCAGCTCTCCAGCAGTATGGCCGCCACCACCTGGCGGCCTTCCCCTGCCAGCACGTTATAGGTGCGGCAGGCGGCGCCGGTATCCATCACCTCCACACCGATACCCCGCTGGCTGAGGGGGGCGAACAGGGTCGGGGGCGGGTAGCGGAAGGTCTCCCCGGTGCCAAACAATACCAGCTCCGGCTCCAGTTCCAGCAGCACCGCGAAGTGTTCCGGCAACAGCTGCGCATACTGCCGTGGTGACCAATCACGCAGCAGGCGCTGCGGGGCGATGATGAAGCTGCGCTTGAGCACCTCGCTCCGGGGCGCCCCCGATTCCCCTGCGCTAAGCACGGTTACTGTCCCGGCGTTATAGGCGCGGATGCTGTAGCCGCCGCCGAAGGTGTCCTGGCTGAATTTCATACACAAAAATCCTGAGCAGTGGCGCGCAATTAGCGGATTTGTTCCGTTGACAGCCGAAAAATGGCTCAGTAATGTTAGCAGCTTTATTTGACCCGGGGTTTCCCCGCCGTCGACCCGTGTGCGGAATCACTGCTTTGCAAGAAGACTTCCAGAGAATCAAGCGTTTACCGCCCTATGTCTTCGCCATAGTCACCGATCTGAAGCAGAAGGCACGCGCTCGCGGCGAGGATATCATCGACTTCGGCATGGGCAATCCCGATCAGCCGACGCCGCAGCATATCGTCGACAAGCTGGTGGAGGCCGCACAGCGCGACGATACCCACCGCTATTCCGTGTCCAAGGGCATCCCGCGCCTGCGCAAGGCCATCTGCACCTGGTACAGGAACCGTTTCGCCGTCGAACTGGATCCGGACAGCGAGGCCATCGTCACCATCGGCTCCAAGGAAGGTCTGGCCCATCTGGCATTGGCCACCGTCGGCCCCGGCGATGCCATCCTGGTGCCGAATCCGGCCTATCCGATCCATCCCTACGGCTTCGTCATCGCCGGCGCCGATATCCGCCACGTGCCGCTCCATGACGGCGTGGACTTCTTCGCCGAGCTGGAAAAGGCCATCAAGACCTCCTGGCCCAAGCCGAAGTTTCTGGTGCTGAACTTCCCGGGCAACCCGACCACCCAGTGCGTGGAGCTGGAGTTTTTCGAGAAGGTGGTGGCCATTTGCCGTGAGCACCAGATTTGGGTGATCCATGACCTGGCCTATGCCGACATCGCCTTTGACGGCTATGTGGCGCCGTCAATCATGCAGGTATCCGGCGCGAAGGACGTGGCAGTGGAATTTTTCACCCTGTCGAAGAGTTACAATATGCCCGGCTGGCGCGTCGGCTTCATGGTCGGCAACAAGGCTCTGGTCGGCGCCCTGGCGCGCATCAAGTCCTATCTGGATTACGGCATGTTCACGCCGATCCAGGTGGCTGCCATTGCAGCACTGGAAGGCCCGCAGGACTGTGTGCGCGAGATCAGCGACATGTACCAGAAGCGCCGTGACGTGCTGTGCGAAGGGCTCAACGCCATCGGCTGGCAGGTGACGCCGCCCAGAGCCACCATGTTCGTATGGGCACCGATCCCCGAGCCGTACCGTCATCTGGGTTCGCTGGAATTTTCCAAGCGCCTGCTGGAAGAGGCCAGGGTGGCGGTATCGCCCGGCATCGGCTTCGGCGACTATGGCGACGACCATGTGCGTTTCGGTCTGATTGAAAATGAACACCGTACCCGTCAGGCGGTGCGCGGCATCCGCGAGATGTTCCGCAAGGATGGCCTGCTGTGAACTCCAACTCCACGAAGCTGAACAAGACCGTGCCACTACTACGTCCCGTCAACAAATCTTCCAAGCTGGCGAATGTCTGCTATGACATTCGCGGTCCGGTGATGGCGCGTTCGCGCCAGATGGAGGAGGAGGGCCACCGCATCATCAAGCTGAACATCGGCAACCCTGCCTCATTCGGCTTCGAGGCGCCCGAGGAGATCATCCAGGACGTCATCTACAACCTGCCCCAGGCCTCCGGCTATTCCGAATCGAAGGGCCTGTTCTCCGCGCGCAAGGCGATCATGCACTATACGCAGGAGAAGAAGATCGCCAACGTGCAACTGGAGGACATCTACGTCGGCAACGGCGTATCCGAGTTGATAGTGATGGCGATGCAGGCGCTGCTCAACGACGGCGACGAGGTGTTGGTGCCGGCGCCGGACTATCCATTGTGGACAGCGGCGGTGTCGCTGGGTGGTGGCAAGGCGCGCCACTACATCTGTGACGAGCAGGCCGGCTGGCTGCCCGACCTGGATGATATCCGTGCCAAGATCACGTCGAATACCCGCGCCATCGTCATCATCAATCCGAACAATCCCACCGGCGCCGTATACCCTGATGAACTGTTGCTGGAGCTGGTGGAGATCGCTCGCCAGCACCAGCTCATTGTCTATGCCGACGAAATCTACGACAAGGTGCTGTATGACGGCATGAGTCATACCTCCATTGCCTCGCTGGCCGATGACGTACTGTTTGTCACCTTTAACGGTCTGTCGAAGAATTACCGCGCCGCTGGCTACCGCGCCGGTTGGCTGGTGGTGTCCGGTGACAAGCGCCATGCCGGTGACTACATCGAAGGCCTGACCATGCTGGCCTCGATGCGACTGTGCTCCAACGTGCCTGCACAGCATGCCATCCAGACCGCACTGGGCGGTTATCAGAGCATCAATGACCTGATCGTTCCCGGTGGAAGGCTGTATCGCCAGCGCCAATACACCTGGGAGGCGCTGAATGCCATTCCCGGCGTGTCCTGTGTCAAGCCGCAGGGCGCGATGTATGCCTTTCCGCGGCTCGACCCGAAGATGTATCCGATCCGCGATGACCGTCAGTTCATCCTCGAATTGCTGGAGGACGAAAAGGTACTGGTGGTACAGGGTACCGGCTTCAACTGGCCCCAGCCGGATCACCTGCGCATAGTATTCCTGCCCGGGCTGGATGAGATGACCGAGGCGCTGACACGTATCACGCGTTTCCTGGATCACTATCGCAAGCGTCACGCCGGCGGTATCGGCTGACATACGAACAATGACAAGCAGGATGATGGAATCATGAAACCAGTCAATGTAGGACTGTTGGGACTCGGCACCGTCGGTGGCGGTACCGTCAATGTGCTGAAGCGCAACGCCGAAGAGATCGCCCGTCGCGCCGGACGCGGCATTGTCATTACCCATGCCGCCGCCCGCGACATCAGCAAGGCGCGCATTTGCGACACGACCGGCATCACCCTGACCACCGATCCGCGTGAGGTGGTGGACAATCCGGATATCGATGTCATCGTCGAGCTCATCGGTGGTGACGGCCTGGCGCGCGAGATGGTGGCGCGTGCCATCGCCAACGGCAAGCATGTGGTGACCGCCAACAAGGCACTCATCGCTCGCCATGGCAACCAGATATTCGCTCAGGCGCAGGCCAAGGGCGTGATGGTCGCCTTCGAGGCGGCGGTGGCGGGCGGCATTCCCATCATCAAGGCCATTCGCGAAGGTCTCGCCGCCAACCGTATCGAGTGGCTGGCCGGCATCATCAATGGCACCGGCAATTTCATTCTCACCGAGATGCGCGACAAGGGTCGTGACTTCGCCGATGTGCTGGCCGAAGCGCAGCAACTGGGGTATGCCGAGGCCGATCCGACCTATGACGTGGAGGGCATTGATGCGGCACACAAGCTGACCATCCTGGCCGCTATCGCCTTCGGTATCCCGCTGCAGTTCGACAAGGTGTACACCGAGGGGATTACCCGCATCACGCGCGAGGATGTGGGCTACGCCGAACAACTGGGTTACCGCATCAAGCATCTGGGCGTTGCCCGCCGCACCGATGCAGGCATCGAGTTGCGTGTGCATCCTACCCTGATTCCTGCACGTCGCCTGATCGCCAATGTCGACGGAGTGATGAATTCGGTGCTGGTGAAGGGCGATGCGGTGGGGCCCACGCTGTATTACGGGGCTGGTGCCGGTGCCGAGCCCACCGCCTCGGCCGTGGTCGCCGATCTGGTGGATGTGGTACGCACCCTGACGTCTGATCCCAATAATCGTGTGCCGCACCTGGCCTTCCAGCCCAACGCGTTGCAGGATATTCCCATCCTGCCGGTGGAGCAGATCGAAACTGCCTACTACCTGCGGCTGCAGGCACAGGACAGACCGGGCGTGCTGGCCGACGTCACCCGCATCCTGGGTGATCTCGACATCAGCATCGAGGCGGTGATTCAGAAGGAGCCCTCGGTAGAGGGCAGCACCGTATCGGTGATTCTGCTGACCCGCCGGGTGATTGAACAGAGGATGAATCAGGCGATAGAGCGCATCGAGGCACTGGCGGCGATCAATGGCCCGGTGATGCGCATGCGCCTGGAATCGCTTAAGTAGCTGGATGTGTTGCAGGGGACACGGGTTGCCTCGGCTGGATTCAGTCTGTGCACCGGCGTTCCTCCCGAAATGAATTATTGCAGATAGAGGTCACCATGATATTTCGTAACCGTTACACCGGTCTCATCGACCGTTACCGCGACCGTCTGCCGGTCCATGACGACACCCGCATCATCAGCCTGGGCGAAGGCAACACGCCGCTGATTCGACTGCACAACATTCCCAGCCTGCTGGGCAAGGATGTCGATATCTATGTCAAGTACGAGGGACTCAATCCCACCGGCTCGTTCAAGGATCGCGGCATGACCATGGCGGTGACCAAGGCGGTGGAAGAGGGCTCCAAGGCCATCATCTGCGCCTCCACCGGCAACACCTCCGCCGCCGCCGCCGCCTATGCGGCGCGTGCCGGCATCACCTGTTTCGTGCTGATCCCCGAAGGCAAGATCGCCCTCGGCAAGCTGGCGCAGGCGATGATTCACGGTGCCGTGGTTATCCAGATCAAGGGCAACTTTGATGCCGGCATGCAGCTGGTCAAGGATGTGGCCGCACAGGCACCGGTCACCATCGTCAACTCCATCAATCCGTACCGCCTGCAGGGCCAGAAGACTGCGGCCTTCGAGATCGTGGAAGAGCTGGGTGCCGCACCGGACTTCCACTGCATCCCGGTCGGCAATGCGGGCAACATTACCGCGCACTGGATGGGTTACACCGAATACCGCGATCACGGCATCGTCAACAATGTGCCGCGCATGGTGGGCTATCAGGCCGCCGGCGCCGCGCCCTTCATGCGCGGCCATATGGTGGACAGCCCGGAAACCGTTGCCACCGCCATCCGCATCGGCCATCCGCAGAGCTGGGACAAGGCCTGGCAGGTGCAGAAGGATTCCAGGGGCTGGTTCGATGAATGCACCGATGCAGAAATCCTCGCTACCCAGAAACTGCTGGCGGAGAAGGAAGGCGTGTTCTGCGAACCCGCCTCCGCCACCTCGCTGGCCGGTGCCCTGCGTGACATCAAGATCGGCAAGATCCCCGAAGGCAGCAAAGTGGTATGTACCCTCACCGGCCACGGCCTGAAGGACCCCGACACCGCCATCAAGCAGAGCACCTCGCCCATGATCACCATCGAGGCCAGGCTCGATGCGGTGAAGAAGGCGATCCTCGACAACCTGGCCTGACGGCAGATTCAAGAGGAAAGTTACAAGTGACAAGTAACTGCGCTTGTGACTTTCCTCTGATGCCATGAGCCGTTCTCTCACGCTGTTGCTTCCCCACCCTCCGGCCTCCATGCAGCAACGGCTGCCGGCGCTGGAAACCCTACTGACACGCGGCGATCGGCACTGCGATCAGACTGTCGGCTGGCGGCAACGATTACTCCAACTGTGCGGCATCGTGCCCGCAGCGCTGCGCGATTGGCCGCTGGGTCCGCTGTGTGCGCTGGGCGATGGTGTGGCCGCCCAGTCGGGTTATTGGCTGTGCGCCGAACCGGTGCATCTGGTTGCCGATCAGGACAAGGTCTATCTCGCCGCGCGCGCCGATTCCCTGGCGGTAACGGCCGCAGAGGCCGCAGCATTGGCGGCTGAGTTCAATGCCCTGTACCGCGATGACGGCTGGCAGCTGTACGTGCCTGTGCCGACGCGCTGGTATCTGCGTCTGCCGCAGGCCTGGCGGCTGCATGCCGTACCGCCGGATGATGCCCTGGGCTGCGACGTGCATCCGCTGCTGCCGCAGGGCAGTGATGGCCTGCGCCTGGTGGCGGCACTCAACGAAATCCAGATGCTGTTTCATGCCAGTGCGGTGAATGCGCAGCGCAGTCTTGCCGGCCTGCCCGCCATCAACAGCCTGTGGTTGTGGGGCGGGGCGGTCATGCCGGAGGTCTCGGTTCCCTGGCAGCGCATGCAGGGCGATGATTGCCTGCTGCGCGGACTGGCCGCCCGCGCCGGCATATCCTGTGCGGCACCAGCAGATGCGGTGAGCTGGATGCAGGGCGAGGGCAGTGGTGTTGTGCTGTTCGACGCGCGCCGGGATGAACTGGCACAACTGGAACAGACCTGGTTCGCGCCGCTGCTGGAAGCGCTGCGGCACGGCCAACTGCAACAGATCGATCTCCATTTGACACAGATGCCCCGCAGCTTTCAGCTGCAGCCACGCACGGCACGGCGCTGGTGGCGCCGGCGGCGACCACTGGCGGCCTTGGCCTGAAGACCTCGGTACCCGATGACCCGCAAACAACGTCCCATCGTCCGTCGTGCCGTGCCGGAGCAGTATCACGTGCTGGCACAGGCACTGCCGCCACTGGCGGCACGTATCTGTGCCAGCCGCGGCATTACACGCCTCGACGAGTTGCAGCACACGCTCGACCGCCTGCCGCCGTTCACGCAGCTGCGCGGCATCGATGCCGCAACCGGTTTGCTGGCGCACGCCCTGGAGCAGGGCCAGCGCATCCTGGTCGTCGGCGACTTCGATGCCGACGGCGCCACCAGCACCGCACTGGCCCTGCGCGCCCTGCGCATGATGGGGGCGGAACAGGTGGATTTCCTGGTGCCCAACCGCTTCGAATACGGTTACGGCCTCACCCCGGAGATCGTCGCCGTCGCCGCCGGGCGCGCGCCGGATCTGATCGTCACCGTGGACAACGGCATCTCCAGTCTCGACGGTGTCGCCGCCGCCCGGGCACGCGGCATCAAGGTGCTGGTCACCGATCACCACCTGCCGGCCGCGGAATTGCCCGCCGCCGATGCCATCGTCAATCCCAATCAGCCGGGCGACACGTTTCCCTCCAAGGTGCTGGCCGGCGTCGGCGTGATCTTCTACGTCATGCTGGCCCTGCGCAGTCGCCTGCGTGATGACAACTGGTTTGAGCGCCGGGGTATTGCAGAACCCAATCTGGCCCAGCTGCTGGATCTGGTGGCGCTGGGCACGGTGGCCGATGTGGTGCCGCTGGATCAGGTCAACCGTATCCTGGTGGCGCAGGGCCTGGCGCGCATGCGCTCGGGCAATCTCTCGCCCGGCCTGCTCGCCCTGCTGGAGGTGGCCGGCCGCCAGGCGGCACGGCTGGTCGCAGCGGATCTGGGTTTTGCGCTTGGTCCCCGTCTCAATGCCGCCGGCCGCATGGATGACATGAGCATCGGTATCCGCTGCCTGCTGAGCGAGAGTATGGCCACGGCACGACCGCTGGCGCAGACCCTGGAACAGCTGAACCAGGAGCGCCGCGGTGTGGAGGATGAAATGAAGGAGCAGGCGCTGGCCGAATTGCACCGCATGCATCTGCAGGAGAGCGCCGAACTGCCGCTGGGTCTGTGTCTGTATGATCCGGCATGGCATCAGGGCGTGGTGGGCATTCTCGCCTCGCGCATCAAGGATCGTCTGCACCGGCCGGTCATCGTCTTTACCGACAGCGGCGGCGGCGAAATAAAGGGATCGGCCCGATCGGTACCCGGCCTGCATATTCGCGATGCCCTGGATGCGGTGGCGGCACGGCATCCGGGCCTGCTGGAAAAATTCGGTGGTCATGCGATGGCGGCGGGACTGACGCTACGGCAGGAGGCGCTGGAACCGTTTCGTCAGGCCTTTGATGTAGAGGTGAAGCGCCAGCTGGGGGCTCAGCCACCGGCGCACGAACTACTCAGTGACGGCGAGCTGACGGCGCAGGAGGCCGTGCTGGAACAGGCGGAGGCCCTGCGCTTCCTCACCCCCTGGGGGCAGGGATTTCCCGAACCATTGTTTGATGGGGTATTCGACATTGTGCAGCAGCGCATCGTCGGTGAAAAACACGTAAAACTGCTGCTGCGTTGGGCCGGCGATACCACCACGGTGGACGCCATCGCCTTCCATGCCGATCTGACGCAGTGGCAGGGTGGCAGCGGCCGGGTGCGCCTGGCGTATCGTCTGGACGTCAATGAGTACCGCGACCGAAAGACCGTGCAGCTTGTCGTGGAATACATGGAAGCCATGGTCAATTAATTCCGTTGATGGGGCACGGGGACAGCCACTATTGACCGATGAGTGCCGTGGGGGGTATGTTCGCGACGTTATGCCATAACGACAACGGTCAATACAGGCCGTGATCCACACCACAAAAACACCACAAAGGTAGGGAACAACATGCAGAGCATCTTCAGTCTCGATATCCCCCTCATCATCAGTTTCGCGGCCATACTGGTAATGATCTTCTGTCTGATCCAGGTCTACACGCTGAAGGCCAAGATTCCTGGTGGCGTCATCGGCAAACGCTGGAATTTTCTGGTCATGCTGGTAATGATGTTCAGCGTCGGTTATCTGGCCACACCGTTCTTTGGTGCCCTGCCGGCGGAACTGATGCGCTTCATCGCCGCACTGATCTTCTTCTTCGGCGCCATCTATGTGCTGATCACGGTAAAGCTGATTTACCACATCATCCAGGAGCTGACCGAGTAACATGGATCGCAGCGCGATAGTAGCGAAGACGAGAAAGGGCGAGGAGGCGATCCAGAATCGCAGCCATGGTTTGGATCGGAATCTGCGGTACGTGCTGATTCTCATCGACGGCAAAACCTCGGTACAGCAGCTGGTGGAGGAAAAGGGTGCGGTATTGCCCGATGTGGGCGCCAGCCTGCGTGCCCTGGCAGAGCAGGGTTTCATTACCATTGGCGGTGTGGGTGCCGATTCCGGGGATGACGGCTGTATCGTTGCAGCCGGTCAGGACATCCCCGCCACCAAGGCGGCGCTGATTGCCATAGCCCGCGAGGTGCTTGGCGCCGATGCCGACAAGATTATCGGCAAGCTGGAGGCCGCCCCGGACAGCCGTGAAGGTTTGCAAGAGGTGGTAAACAGCTGCAAAAAGGTGGTGCGCCTGCTCATCGACGAGAAAAAGGCCGAGGCACTGATGGCGCGCTGCAGCACAATCCTTCAGGGGCTCTGAATCTTTTCCTCGGCGGTCGGCGGCACGATGCGCCCGCCGCCGGCCATTTTGTGTTCACCCTGCCGGGGTGGCTGTAGTATCATCACCGCTTTCGTTTTGTCACCCTGGAATCATGCTGGAATTCAACGCACTTTCCCGTAGCATCAAAGAGATGCAGGGGCGCCTCGACGCCCTGAGGGGGTATCTTTGACTTCGCTGTCAAGAGCGAACGTCTGATCGAGGTTGTCCGCGAACTCGAGGACCCGGAAGTCTGGAACGACCCTGAGCGCGCCCAGGCCCTGGGACGTGAGCGTGCCCAGCTGGAGGAGGTCGTCAATACCATCGACCGGCTGGACAAGATTCTGGCGGATTCCGACGAATTGCTGGAAATGGCTGGCGATGAGGGCGATGAGTCGATGCTGGCGGAGGTCGCCACCGATCTGGAGCAGGTGGAAAGCCAGCTCGGCGCGCTGGAGTTTCGCCGCATGTTCTCCAACCAGATGGATCCCAACAACGCCTATCTGGACGTCCAGTCCGGCTCCGGCGGCACCGAGGCGCAGGACTGGGCCAGCATGTTGCTGCGCATGTATCTGCGCTGGGGTGAACGCCGCGGTTTCAAGACCGAGCTGATGGAAGTGTCCGAAGGTGAAGTGGCCGGTATCAAGAGCGCCACCATCCACTTCCAGGGTCCCTATGCCTATGGCTGGCTGCGCACCGAAACCGGCGTGCATCGCCTGGTGCGCAAGTCGCCGTTCGACTCCGGCAACCGCCGCCACACCTCCTTTGCCTCGGTGTTCGTCTCGCCCGAGGTGGACGAGAACATCGATATCGAAATCAATCCGGCCGATCTGCGCACAGATGTGTATCGTGCCTCCGGTGCCGGCGGCCAGCACGTCAACCGTACCGAATCGGCGGTGCGCATCACCCACATTCCCAGCGGCATCGTCGTCGCCTGCCAGACCCAGCGCTCGCAACACCAGAACCGTGATACCGCCATGAATCAGCTGCGCGCCAAGCTCTACGAGATGGAGCTGCAAAAGCGCAACGCGGAAAAACAGGCGCTGGAAGACAGCAAGTCCGACATCGGTTGGGGCAGCCAGATCCGTTCCTATGTACTGGATCAATCGCGTATCAAGGATCTGCGCACCGGCGTGGAAACCGGCAATACCCAGGCCGTGCTGGACGGCGACCTGGACGACTTCATCGAGGCCAGCCTGAAATCCGGGCTGTAAACTGATTCACCGCCGAGACGCAAAGAACGCAGAGAGATGACATCGGTAACCTCTGTGTCCTCGGCGCCTCGGCGGTAGATGTGAAAATTTGCGGAACTGTCATGAGCGAAGAATCGAAGACCCCGGACGAGAACAAGCTGATTGCCGAGCGGCGTGCCAAGTTGCAGGCAATGCGCGAGCGCGGCAATCCGTTCCCCAACGACTTCCGCCGCAATGTAATGACCGGCGAACTGCATGCCCGCTACGGCGCGCTGGATGAGGCGGCACTGGAAGCCACGCCGGTGCGTGTCAGTGTGGCTGGCCGCACGATGCTCAAACGTGTCATGGGCAAGGTTTCCTTTACCCAGATCAAGGATATGGCCGGCCAGATCCAGCTGTTTGTGCAGCGCGATGCCATCGGTGCCGATGCCTATGATGACTTCAAGCGCTGGGACATCGGCGATATCGTCGGCGCCGAAGGCATCTTGTTCCGCACCAAGGCGGGCGAGTTGTCGGTACGGGTGGACAGCATCCGCATGCTCACCAAGTCGCTGCGCCCGTTGCCGGAAAAGTGGCAGGGCCTGAGCGATCAGGAAACGCGCTACCGTCAGCGCTATCTGGATCTCATCTCCAACGATGTGTCGCGCGATACCTTTCGCATCCGCTCCAACATCATCCATCTGATCCGCGAGTTCATGGTGGCGCACGGTTTCCTCGAAGTGGAAACGCCGATGATGCATGTGATCCCGGGTGGTGCCAGTGCGCGTCCCTTCGTCACCCATCACAATGCCCTCGACATGGATCTGTACCTGCGCATCGCGCCGGAGCTGTATCTGAAGCGCCTGGTGGTGGGCGGCTTCGAACGGGTCTTCGAGATTAACCGCAACTTCCGCAACGAAGGGCTGTCGACGCGGCACAATCCGGAATTCACCATGATCGAGTTCTACCAGGCCTATGCCGATTATCGTGACCTGATGGATATGACCGAAGAGATGCTGCGTTCATTGGCGCAGGATATTCTCGGCACCACCACCATCACCTATCAGGGCCAGGAATTCGATTTCGGTTCCCCGTTCAAGCGCATGAGCATGAAGGAGTCGATCCTCGCCCACAATCCGCAGATCACCGCGGCACAGCTGGAGAGCCTGGAGGAGGCGAGCAGAATTGCACGGAGCCTCGGACAGGAAGTGAAGCCGGGCTTTGGCCTCGGCAAGGTGCAGACGCTGATTTTTGAAGAGACGGTGGAGCACAAGCTGATGCAGCCGACCTTCATTACCGCCTATCCCACCGAGATATCACCACTGGCGCGTCTCAATGATGACGACCCCTCCGTCACCGACCGCTTCGAGTTCTTTATCGGTGGGCGTGAGATAGCCAATGGTTTTTCCGAGCTTAACGACCCGGAAGATCAGGCCGAACGTTTCCGCAAGCAGGTACTGGAGAAGGATGCGGGAGATGATGAGGCCATGCACTTCGATGCCGACTATATCGTCGCACTGGAGCATGGTCTGCCGCCCACCGCCGGCGAAGGCATAGGCATCGACCGTCTGGTCATGCTGTTTACCGACGCGCCGTCGATTCGCGACGTTCTGCTGTTCCCGCACATGCGGCCAATGTAAAAAGTTTCGAGTTTCGAGAAAAACCTACGACACAATCTTGTCGAAACTCGAAACTCGAAACTCGAAACTCGAAACTCGAAACTCGAAA
>DYFR01000008.1 GCA_020725115.1 Thiohalomonas denitrificans | reverse complement strand
GTTCCAGGATCCATTCGGCGGCGTTGTCGAGGAAGTAGCGGTCGTGGGTGACGGCCACCACGGTGCCGGGGAAGCGGGTAAGGAACTGCTCCAGCCATTCCACCGACTCGGCATCCAGATGGTTGGTGGGCTCGTCCAGCAGCAGCATGTCGGGCTTGGACATGAGCAGCTTGCACAGGGCCACGCGGCGCTTCTCGCCGCCGGACAGGTGTTCGATCGTGGCGTCCCAGGACGGCAGGCGCAGGGCGTCGGCGGCGATCTCCATCTGGTGCTCGATGTCGCTGCCGGCGGCGGCGAGGATGGCCTCGTACTTGCCCTGCTGTTCGGCCAGCTTGTCGAAGTCGGCGTCGGGCTCGGCGTAGGCGGCGTAGATTTCCTCCAGCTTGCTGCGCGCCTCGGCGATCTCGCCCAGGCCGGCCTCCACTTCCTCCTTCACCGTCTTGCTCGCATCGAGTTGCGGCTCCTGCGGCAGGTAGCCGATGCGTACGCCGGACTGCCACTGCACCTCGCCGTCGAATTCCTTGTCGGCGCCGGCCATGATGCGCAGCACGGTGGACTTGCCCGAGCCGTTCAGGCCGAGCAGGCCGATCTTGGCGCCGGGGAAGAAGGACAGGGAGATGTCCTTGATGATCTGCCGCTTGGGCGGAACGACTTTGCTCACGCGGAGCATGGACATTACGTATTGGGCCATGAAGAGTGCGGTGCCTCGTGTGGAAGGTATGAAGCCGGAGAGGAATGGAGGTGCATTATAGCCATCGGGCAATTTCGCCTGCAAAGATGCGTCAGGCGCGTGAGCGGGGTGAACAATGCATACCCTCGATAGCCCCCGCCGGTCGGCGTATCAACGGCTGAGTGCGTAACCTGCCGGCCGCAGGTATGATAGACCCTGCCGTAGTGCACGTGGCATGGCGCGGGTGCTCCCTTCAGAATGCCCGAAGCCTGCCGATAGCGGGATAAATGACTGCTGGGTGATGTTGCGGAGCCGGGCCCGGGGCAGGGGATGTCGGGTACTATAGGTAAGGACTTTCTAATAAACCAATATATAAATAGCGGCACCATGCCGCATGCCACAGTGGCCTTCGAGGTAATCAATGAGCAAGTTGCCCGCCCCCCGCCAAATGTCCGTTCAGGCAAAAATCAATCTGGCCCTGTTGCTGGTCTTTGCGGCCGTCATGTCCGCCTCGCTGATATTTGCCGCCGCTACCGAAAAGAGGCTGGTGCTGGAGGTGGTGGAGCAACAGACCAAGGACGCGGCCGACTCTTATTTCGACAGCATCAACACCATGATGCTGACCGGCACCATGAGCCAGCGCGATGTGCTGCGCAACAAGATACTGTCCCGCCCCGGCGTGATCGATGCGCGCATCATTCGTGATGCGGAAATCAGCAAGATTTTCGGCCCCGGCTACGATCATCAGGCGCCGGCGGATGACTTTGACCGCCGTGCCCTGGCCGGCGAGGCCATCATCGATGTGAGCGATAACGGCACCGGCCGCGTGCTCACCGTGATCAATCCGATCCACGCCGAGAAGGACTATCGCGGCACCAACTGCCTGATGTGCCATGCGGTAGAGGAGAATGCCGTGGTGGGCGCGGTGCGCATCAGCTATTCCCTCAAGGCACTGGATCAGGAGGTGGATCGCAATATCCTCATCTCCGCGGGCATTCAGCTCCTGTTGCTGCTCGTGGGCCTGCTGGTGATGTTCTATACCGTGCGCCGCGTGGTGATCAGCCGTATCAACGCCATGCGCTCCACCATGGAGGCCATGGCGCAGGATGAGGATCTGAGCCGTAGCGTGACGATTCAGGCCGAGGATGAGGTCGGAGCCATGGGCCGCGCCTTCAATCACATGATAGAGAAGTTCCGCCGCAGCCTGGAGGCGGTGGCCGGTGCCACCCGTCAACTCAACGAGGTGTCGGATCGCGTTTCCAATGTGGCGGAGGAGACGCTCAAGGTGGTGATGGATCAGCGCAGCGAGACTGATATGGTGGCCTCGGCGATGAATGAGATGACTGCCACGGTGCAGGAGGTGGCACGCAATGCCAGCCAGACCGCCGCCGCCTCGCGCGGGGCCGATGACGAGGCCAAGAACGGCGCCTATGTGGCTACCGAGGCGCTGGGTGGGATCGAGGTTCTTATCCGGGAGATCGAGAACGCCGCCAATGTGATTCAGAAGGTGGAGACCGATAGCAGCAATATCGGCATGGTACTGGATGTGATCAAGGGCATCGCCGAGCAGACCAATCTGCTGGCGCTGAATGCCGCCATCGAGGCGGCACGTGCCGGCGAGCAGGGCCGCGGCTTCGCCGTGGTGGCGGATGAGGTGCGCACCCTGGCCTCGCGCACCCAGAAGTCCACCGAGGAAATCCAGACCATGATCGAGCGGCTGCAGGATGGTGTGCGCAATGCGGTGCGGGCGATGGAGGCGGCACGGACACGGGCGCAGACCGGCTCCGATCATGTGGAAAAGGCGGCTGAAAGTCTGGGCATGATTGCCGGCGAGGTGGGCACCATCAACGACATGAATACCCAGATCGCCACTGCCGCCGAGGAGCAGAGTGCCGTGGCGGATGAAATCAACCGCAACATCACCACCATCAGCCACATGGCCGACATGACCTCGGAAGGGGCCAAACAGACCTCGCAGATCAGCGAGGAGCTGGTGCGCGTGGCCAACGAACTGAACCGTCTGGTCAGCCAGTTCAAGCTTTAACGCGTCTCCGGGTCGAAATCAGGCATAGGGCGCCCCATGGGCGTCGCGATGCGGTGGGCACGGCCCGCCCTATGCCACCCCCCGCTTGAAACTCTCCCCGGCCACCCCATATCGGCCCTGGTGTATTAGAGAACGCTAATATACAATGCGGCCCGAGCCAGCACGGTGTGTTCGCGCTTGTAACCCGGATTCACTATAGTTACCCAACTTTCGGTTTGATAACGATTTTCTGTGGAGGAAAGCGTATGCGCATGAGGCGTCTGTTGATCGGTGGCATTGTCGCCCTGGCCGGGCTGGGTTCGGCAGCGGCGGAGTCGCAACTGCCCTTCGAAGTGGCCACGGCGGAAGCGCATACGGTGGTACGCGAGGCGGTGGTGAACGCGGTGATCGAGGCGGTGCAGCGCGCCACGGTGTCGGCGCAGACCTCCGGCCGGGTGGTGGAGGTCAACTTCGATGTGGACGACTACGTCACCAAGGGCAGCGTGCTGCTCCGTTTCCGTGACGCCGAGCAGCGCGCCGCGCTGAAGGCCGCCCAGGCCCGCTACAGCGAGGCCGAGGCCGAGTTCAACCGCATCAAGGACATCTACGAAAAGCAGCTGGTGGCCAAGTCCACCTTCGACCGTGCCGAGGCGGCTTTCAAGGCCGCCCGCGCCGGGCTGGAACAGGCGCAGGAGCAGATCGAGCATACCGTGGTGCGCGCGCCCTACAGCGGCATTGTGGTGAAGCGCCACATCGAGGTGGGTGAGGTGGCCAATCCGGGACAGGCGCTGATGACGGGCCTGTCACTGGAGCGGCTGCGCGCCGTGGCCGACGTGCCGCAGGCCCATATCGAGACCCTGCGCAGCCTGTCACGGGCGCGGGTGCTGGTGCCGGACGGTGCGCCTGGGGTTGAAGGCGTCAAGCTGACCATCAGCCCCTATGCCGATGCGCTGTCGCACACCTTCAAGGTGCGCGTCGATCTGCCGCCTGGCCAGCATGGTGTTTATCCCGGCATGTTCGCCAAGGTGGCCTTCGCCGTGGGCGAGGAAGTGCGCCTGCTGGTGCCGGCGGCGGCGGTGGTATACCGCTCCGAGGTGACCGCGGTGTATGTGGTGGGTGAGGATGATCGCGTCGCCCTGCGCCAGATCCGTGCCGGTCGTCTCCTGCCGGACGGCAGCATGGAGGTGCTGGCTGGTCTGGCCGCCGGCGAGCGTGTGGCGCTGGATCCCATTCGCGCCGGTATCTACCTCAAGGAATTGCGCGGGGGCAGCGGCTCATGAGCATGAAGCTGGGTATCTCGGGCACTATCGCCCAGCGTTTTCTCACCACCGAGATCACCCCGCTGCTGGCCCTGGTGGGCTTTCTGCTCGGGGTGTTTGCGGTGCTGATCACGCCGCGCGAGGAAGAGCCGCAGATCAACGTCACCTTCGCCAATATCTTCATTGCCTATCCCGGTGCCTCCGCCAAGGAAGTGGAAAGCCTGGTGAGCATACCGGCGGAGCAGATCCTCTCCGAGATCGAGGGGGTCAAGCATGTGTACTCGGTGTCACAGCCGGGCATGGCGGTACTTACCGTGCAGTACGAGGTGGGCGAGGATCGTACCGCTGCCATCGTGCGCCTGTACAACGCGGTGTATTCCAAGCAGGACTGGCTGCCGCACAACCTGGGCGTGGGCCAGCCGCTGATCAAGCCCAAGGGCATCGACGATGTGCCCATCGTCGCCCTCACCCTGTGGAGCGATGACCCTGCCGTGGGCGGCTACGAGCTGCAACAGGTGGCCCATGCCCTGGAGACCGAACTGAAGCGGGTCAAGGGCACGCGCGACATCTACACCATCGGTGGCCCCGATCAGGTGGTGCATGTGCAGTTCGACGCCGCACGGCTGGCCGGTTACGGCCTGGCGCTGGATGACCTGCGCCGTGCCCTGCAACTGTCCAACGTGACCCAGCCCGCCGGCGTCCTGGTGAGCGATAACCAGGAGATCCTGGTGCAGGCGGGCACCTTCCTGTCCAATGCGGAAGAGGTGGCCGATCTGGTCGTGGGTGTGGTGAATGGTGCACCCGTGTTCCTGAGGGACGTGGCGCGTGTGGTGCGCGGTCCGGATCAGCCGGAGCAGTACGCCTGGTTCGGCACCGGCCCGGCCGCGGCCAGCAAGGGCATCGCCAGCCAGGGCGTGCACCCGGCGGTGACGGTGGCGGTGGCCAAGCAGCCGGGCACCAACGCGGTGCAGATTGCCGATCAGGTCATCGATCGTTTCGAGCAGCTCAAGGGCATCTTCGTGCCGGAGGGGGTGCATGCCACGGTGACGCGCAATTACGGCGAGACCGCCAACGACAAGGCACAGAAGCTGATTACCAAGCTGATCTTCGCCACCGCCTCGGTGGTGGCGCTGGTGTTCTTCGCCCTCGGCTGGCGCGAGGCCTTCATCGTCGGCATGGCGGTGGTGATCACCCTGGCGGTGACCCTGTTCGCTTCCTGGGCCTGGGGCTTTACCCTCAACCGCGTGTCGCTGTTCGCGCTGATCTTCTCCATCGGCATCCTGGTGGACGATGCCATCGTGGTGGTGGAGAACATCCATCGCCACATGCAGATCGGCAACAAGTCCTTGCTGGAGGCGATCCCGCTGGCGGTGGACGAGGTGGGCGGCCCGACCATACTGGCCACCTTCACCGTCATTGCCGCACTGCTGCCGATGGCCTTTGTTACCGGCCTGATGGGGCCGTACATGAGTCCGATTCCCATCAATGCCTCCATCGGCATGCTGATCTCCCTCGGCGTGGCCTTCATCTTCACGCCCTGGCTGTCGCAGGTGATGTTCCGGAACCATCACGTGGCCCACGTCGAAGGGCATCAGGAAGACTGGCTCTACCGCCTGTTCAAGAACAGCGTCGGCAGTTTCCTGCGCGGTGCCGAGGGCGCGCCGCGCCGGCGCAAGCTGACCCTGGCGATCCTCGGGCTGATCGTGATCTCGGTGGGCCTGGCCGGCGTCAAGCTGGTGGTGCTGAAGATGCTGCCCTTCGACAACAAATCGGAATTCCAGGTGGTGCTCGACATGCCCGAGGGCACCAGCGTGGAGCAGACCGCCCGGGTCCTGTCCGAGCTGGGCGGCTATCTGGCCACCGTGCCGGAGGTGAGTGACTAT
Organism: Thiohalomonas denitrificans; assembly: GCA_020725115.1. Taxonomy (GTDB): domain Bacteria; phylum Pseudomonadota; class Gammaproteobacteria; order Thiohalomonadales; family Thiohalomonadaceae; genus Sulfurivermis; species Sulfurivermis denitrificans_A. The sequence goes on along the minus strand of DYFR01000008.1, from coordinate 102,022 downwards.
CAGGTCTACGCCGGCACCGCCGCCCCCATCAACTTCAACGGCCTGGTGCGCCAGTACTACCTGCGCCAGGGTGCCAATGTGGGTGACATCCAGGTCAATCTGGTGGCGGCCAGCGAGCGCAAGCGCAAGAGTCACGAGATTGCACTGGCGGTGCGTGAGCCGTTGCAGACGATCGGCCGCCGTCACCATGCCAACGTGAAGGTGGTGGAAGTGCCGCCCGGCCCACCGGTCATGTCGCCGCTGGTGGCGGAGATCTACGGCCTCGACTATGAAGGACAGATCCGTGTCGCCAGGGAGGTGCGTGCCGTGTTCGAGGCTACCCCCGACATCATCGATGTGGATGACAGCGTCGAGGCGGCCCAGCCCAAGCTGATCGTCAGGGTTGATCAGCAGAAGGCGGCCCTGCTCGGCGTGGCGCAGCAGAGCGTGGTGGCTGCGCTGAGCACGGCGCTGTCCGGCGAGGATGCTTCCTATCTGCACGGCGAGCATTTCAAGTACCCGGTGCCGATCCGCCTGGAATATCCTGTGGCGGCCAAGGCCGATATCGGTTCGCTGCTCGACCTGCGCGTGCGCAGCCAGGGCGGCTCGCTGGTGCCGCTGTCCGACATCGTCACGGTGGAGCGCAGCACGCGCGAACACGCCATTTACCACAAGGACATGCTGCCGGTGGTGTTCGTCAACGGCGACATGGCCGGTGAGCTGGACAGCCCGCTGTATGGCATGTTCGATATCCTCGGCCAGTTGTCCGATCGTGCCGTGGGCAACGGCGAGCGGCTCAAGCAGTACCTGATCAGCCCGCCGGTGAGTCCCTACGAGTACAGCCTGAAATGGGACGGCGAGTGGCAGGTGACCTACGAAACCTTCCGCGACATGGGGCTGGCCTATTCGGTCGGCCTGCTGCTCATTTATCTGCTGGTGGTAGGGCAGTTCCGCTCCTATCTGGTGCCGCTGATCATCATGGTGCCGATCCCGCTTACCGTCATCGGCGTGATGCCGGGCCACGCGCTGCTCGGCATGCAGTTCACCGCCACCTCGATGATCGGCATGATCGCCCTGGCCGGCATCATCGTGCGCAACTCCATCCTGCTGGTGGACTTCATCAACCAGCAGGTACGCGAAGGTGTGGAGTTCGAGGAGGCGGTGATCCGCTCCGGTGCCGTGCGCGCCAAGCCCATCGTGCTCACCGGGCTGGCGGCGATGCTGGGCGCGTTCTTCATCATCGATGATCCGATATTCAGCGGCCTGGCCGTATCACTGATCTTCGGTATCTTTGTCTCCACCATTCTGACCCTGGTGGTGATTCCGGTGATGTACTACGCCTTCATGCGCAAGCGGCTGGACAGCATCATCAACGGGCCGGTCTAAGACGGCACGGCGACAGGTGAAAGGGGCGGTGGAACCGCCCCTTTCCCTTTGTGGATATACGGTTGACGTTGTTTCGAACCACACGGATAAAGTATTCTTGCCGCTTATCCACGCATTAGCCAGATTTTGCCGAAATACGGCATGGGGAACTCATGGCCGACAGACGTTTACAGGTATTTCATACGGTGGCCCGCCTGCTCAGCTTCACCAAGGCGGCGGAACATCTGCACATGACCCAGCCGGCGGTTACCTTCCAGGTGCGCCAGCTGGAGGAGCATTTCAATACCCGCCTGTTTGATCGTACCCATAACCGAATCAGCCTTACCGTAGCCGGCGAGCGGGTATACCAGTATGCCGACCGCATCTTCACCCTGTACGGCGAGATGGAAAACTCGGTGCGCGAGTTGACTGGCGAAGTAAGCGGCGTGCTGCTCATCGGCGCCAGCACTACCATCGCGGAATACATGCTGCCGGCCCTGCTGGGTGACTTCAAGGCCAAGTATCCGGACGTGAACATCCGTCTGCAGGTGGCCAATACCGACCATATCGTCTCCATGGTGGAGAACAACAGCATCGACCTGGGCGTGGTCGAGGCGCCGGTGAGCAACAAGAATCTGGTGGTGGAGAACTGCCGCATGGATCAGATGGTGCTGATCGTGCCCAGGGGGCATGCGCTGGCGCACGAGAGTTCGGTGCCGATGAGCCGCATCGTGGACTATCCCTACATCTGCCGCGAGGAGGGGTCGGGGACGCGCGAGGTGATGCTGGAGCATCTCAACGCCGGCGGTATCGAATCGTGCAATCTCAACATCGTGATGGAGCTGGGCAGCCCGGAGGCGGTGAAGGGGGCGGTGGAGGCGGGCATGGGTATCTCCATCATCTCCCGTGCGACCATCGCCAAGGAGCTGGCCCTCAATACGCTGGTCGCGATCAAGATCGAACCGCCGATGGAGCGGCCCTTCTCCTTTGTGCACCAGAAGCAGAAATTCCGCCTGCGTGCCATCGAAAAGCTGCTCGATTTCGCCCGTGCCTACTGCAAGGATCATCCCACCGTCCGGGTATGACGGGGGTTCAAGGATGACTCAGGACGACGCGCGGCTAACCGCCCTCTATCATCGCCTTCCCGCTGCCGGGCGCGAGACCCTGCTGGCCTTCGCGGAATTTCTGCTGGAGCGCAGCGGCAGCGCGCTGCCGCTCGACATCACACCAACGCCCAGCGAACGGCCCGCGCAGGAGTCGGTGGTAGCGGCCATCAAGCGGCTATCGGCCAGCTATCACATGCTGGATCGCTCCAGGATGCTGCATGAAACCTCCGGCCTGATGACCGAGCACCTGATGCAGGGGCGCCCGGCGAACGAGGTCATCGACGAGCTGGAGGAACTGTTCCGGCGCCATTACCAGAAGCAGTTCGGTGATGCATGAACCTTTGTGAGTCCGCCAATGAACGCGAATGGACGCAAATGCAGGCCAAGGCCCAGGGGATGTAATCCCGTTCGCCTGCAGGACACTCAGGCCGCCTGGTTGTAACGCCGCAAATATTCGCGTCTATTTGTGTTCATTTGCGGACTGAATTGAGGTTTTCAGGATGAATCTGTTCAGCCGCTGGTTTCAGCGCTATTTTTCCGACCCACAGGCCATTATCCTGGCAGTGCTGCTGCTGGTCGGATTCGGTGCGGTGCTGATCTTCGGTCACATGCTGGCGCCGGTGCTGGCCAGTATCGTCATCGCCTACCTGCTGGAGGGGGTGGTGCGCGTGATGGTGCGCCGTGGCGCGCCGCGGCTGTCGGCGGTGATTCTGGTCTTTCTGGCCTTCATGACCTTTCTGCTGTTCCTGCTGTTCGGGGTAACGCCGCTGCTGTGGGCGCAGACGGTCGAGCTGGCACGCGAACTGCCGGCCTACATCAATCAGGGTCAGCAGGCCCTGTTGCGTCTGCCGCAGCACTATCCGATCGTCTCCGAGGAGCAGGTGGCCGAGCTGCTGCAGGTGATCCGTGCCCAGAGCCTGGGCTTCGGCCAGCGCATTCTGACCTATTCGCTGACTTCGCTGCCCGGCATCATCACCATCCTGGTGTATGTGATCCTGCTGCCCTTGCTGGTGTTCTTTTTCCTCAAGGACAAGGAAACACTGGTGCGCTGGTTCAGCGGCTTTCTGCCCCGCGAGCGTCATCTGTCGGAGCAGGTGTGGAGCGAGGTGGACGTGCAGATCGGCAACTACGTGCGCGGCAAGTTCTGGGAGATTCTCATTGTCGGCGTGGTCACTTCGGTGACTTTCGCGCTGATGGAACTGAAATATGCCGTGTTGCTCGGCGTGCTGGTGGGGCTGTCGGTGGTGGTGCCCTACATCGGTGCCGCGGTGGTTACCCTGCCGGTGGCACTGATTGCCTGGTTTCAGTGGGGCTGGAGTTCCGAGTTCGCCTGGCTGATGGCCGCCTACGCCATCATCCAGGCGCTGGATGGCAACGTGCTGGTGCCGGTGCTGTTCTCTGAAGTGGTCAACCTGCACCCGGTGGCGATCATCGTCGCGGTACTGGTATTCGGTGGGGTATGGGGATTCTGGGGGATATTCTTCGCCATCCCGCTTGCCACCCTGGTCAATGCCATCATTCGCGCCTGGCCGCGGCCGCCGCTCAACGAGACGCCAGTGTCTTCGTCCTAGATACAAAAACGTTCAACGCAAAGACGCAAAGAACGCAAAGGGCCGCAAGGATTTCTCTTGTTGTATCGCAGGCACCCAATATCGGGCAGCATTACCGGACATCGCTGTGCTTTGTCCGGTCTACGCAAAGGGTTTCGCCAAATGACTGGAACGCGGGGTCAGCTGGCGCAGGTATCGGTCGCAAGAATGTTTAGCAGGTGCTCGCGGCGTTGCAGCAGTTTGTTATAGATGACTGCGCTCCAGCGCTCCGCCTCGACTGGGCTGCGTGGGTTCAGCTTGTCCCGCTCGCTGCGGAATTGTTCGATTTCATTGCGCAGGCGCTGTTCGATGGCCTGCCTGTTCTGGCGATAGGTGTGCTGCAGGTTCTGTGCTGAACTCGGCGTGTTCTGGTGCATCCCTTGTCCCTCCTGGCTTGTTGCTTATTGTTGTTGCAGGCTGTTACCTGATGTCGGCGCAGTATGACCTGGGCCGATGACATTCAAGTTACATACTGGGGCAGTAGGACATTGCGATACAAGTCACAAAACCAGAAAGTCTGGTTTTGCCGTTTTTTCGGGGTATGAGGGGAGGGCTGTGCCGGGACATCCCTGTCCCGCAGAGCCCGTTTCCGCTACAGCACTTCCGAAGCGTAATCGGCCAGCCGCGAGCGTTCGCCGCGGGTGAGAGTGATGTGGCCCGAGTGTTCCCAGTTCTGGAAGCGATCCACCACGTAGGTGAGGCCGGAGTTGGTTTCGGTGAGGTAGGGCGTGTCGATCTGGGCGATATTGCCGAGACACACTACTTTGGTACCGGGGCCGGCGCGGGTGATCAGGGTCTTCATCTGCTTGGAGGTGAGATTCTGTGCCTCGTCGATGATCAGATACTTGTTGAGGAAGGTGCGGCCGCGCATGAAGTTGAGCGAGCGGATCTTGATGCGCTTGTTGAGCAGCTCCTGAGTGGCTGCACGCTCCCACTCGTTGTTGTGCTCGGACTGGGTCAGCACCTCCAGATTGTCCATCAGGGCGCCCATCCACGGCGTCATCTTTTCTTCCTCGGTGCCGGGGAGGAAGCCGATGTCCTCGCCCACCGGCACGGTGACGCGGGTGACGACGATTTCGTTGTAGCGTTTTTCATCCAGGGTCTGGGCGAGGCCGGCGGCCAGGGTGAGCAGGGTCTTGCCGGTGCCGGCCTGACCGACCAGGGTGACGAAGTCGATCTCCGGATCCATCAGCAGGTTGAGGGCGAAGTTCTGCTCGCGATTGCGTGCGTTGATGCTCCACACGCTGTGGCCCTTGCCGCGGTAGTCGCGCACGGTTTCGATGATGCTGCCGTCTTCGCCCGATTCGCGCACCACCGCCTCGAAAGGTGCTTCGCTGTCGAGGTAGAGCAATTGGTTGGGGTGCCAGGCGGAGGCCTCCGGGCCGTTGATGCGGTAATAGGTGCGGCCCTGCTCCTGCCATGACTCCATGGCCTTGCTGTGTTTTTCCCAGAAATCGGCTGCCAGCTCGGTCATGCCGCTGTAGAGCAGGTCAACGTCGTCCAGCACCTGATCGTTGCGGTAGTCCTCGGCGTGGATGCCGAGGATCGCCGCCTTGATGCGCATGTTGGTGTCCTTGGACACCAGAGTGACGGTGACGTCCTTGCGCGCGTCGCGCAGGGCAAGGGCGGTACCGAGGATAGTGTTGTCGGACTTGCTGCCCGGCAGGGTGGTGGGCAGGTTGGCCTCCATCACCTGGGTCTGGAAAAACAGGTTACCGCTTGGTCCGGCGATGCCGTTGATGATGCTGCCGCTGTTCAGCGGCAAACCCTGGCCAATGGTGTCCTTGCTCACGCCGATCATCAGTTCATCGAGGAAGCGGCTGGTCTGGCGTGCGTTGCGCGCCACTTCAGAATGGCCTTTCTTGTTGTTGTCCAGCTCCTCCAGCACCACCATCGGCAGGTAGATGTCATGTTCCTGGAAGCGGAACAGGGCGGTGGGGTCATGCATCAGGACGTTGGTGTCGAGGACGAAGAGTTTCTTGCCGGGTACGCTGGTTTTTTTCATCGTGGGCACGGTTCGTTGGGTTGGGTGGCAGGTGGGAGATTACAGGTTTGTTACGGCGGCGAGGACTTCGGCGGCGTGGCCGGCGGCCTTTACCTTGCGCCATTCGGCGCGCAACACGCCCTTGCCGTCGATCAGGAAGGTGCTGCGCTCGATGCCCATCACCTTTTTGCCGTACATGTTCTTTTCCCTGATCACATCGAACAGCCGGCACAGGGTTTCGTCGGCGTCGGACAGCAGCTCGAAGGGGAAGCCCTGTTTGGCCTTGAAGTTGTCGTGGGATTTCAGGCTGTCGCGCGATACGCCGAGGATGACCGTGTCGAGGGCGGTGAACTGTGCATGCAGGTCGCGAAATTCCTGGCCTTCGGTGGTGCAACCGGGAGTACTGTCCCTGGGATAGAAGTAGATGACCAGGTTTTTGCCCGTGTAGTCCTTCAGGCCAAGGGTCTGGCCACCGGTGGCGGGCAGGGAGAAGGCGGGTACCTTGCGGCCGAGGGTCACTGTGCTCATGGGGCTCCCTGCTGGTTCGGTGGCAAGTCTATGGCGGAAAGATGACGTGGAGATGACTAACCCTTCACCGGTTCCAGGACGGCGTCCAGATTGAGTGCATCGCAGAAGTCGAGGAACTCCTCGCGCAGACGCGCCACCTGGGTGGTGGCCGGCAGGCTCACGGTGATGTTGGCGGAGAACATCTGGGCGCCGCTGTGGGCGGCGCGGTAGCTGTCGGTGTACAGATCCTGGATGTTGATGTTGCGGCTGGAGAAGAAGTTGGCCAGCTGGTAGACGATGCCGGGATGATCCATGGCGATTACCTCGACCATGTATGGACGGCCGCCGCTTTTCGGTTCGTGTTCTTCGGTGCGCTTGGAGATGATGGTCAAGCCCAGCTTCTTTTGCAGTCCCGGCAGCTGGGTTTCCAGTTTTGCGACGGCACTCCAGGGGCCTTCCACCATCATCATGATGGCAAACTCGCCGCCCAGTACGCTCATGCGGCTGTCGACGATGTTGCAGCCGGCGTCAGTGATATGCAGGGCCAGGTCATTGACAATACCCGGTCGATCCTGGCCCAGGGCCGAGATGACGAGATACTGCTGCTGGGTGGGTTGGGTGTTCATGAGGCCTCTGCGCGGGTAAGGGGTCGATGGCGCATTGTACCCCAGCCGGCCTGACTGCGGAGTAGTGGAACGGCGGGCCCTGTCCGGACCGGGGGGGCGGGGCGCACTTGTCATTGGCGGGTGGCGAAAGTACCATGCACCGTTATTTCTGAATCCCGGAAACCACGCGTTGTCGGTGGTTTCCGGCTTGCCCAACCAGATTTCGGACGGGCGCCGGGAAGCGGCGTCCATCGTGGGGGAACAGCATGTTTCACGGCAGTATGGTGGCCCTGGTCACGCCGATGCAGGCGGACGGCAGCGTCGATGACGACAGCCTGCGCGGACTGGTCGAGTTCCATGTGTCCAACGGTACCGATGCCATCGTGGCGGCCGGTACCACCGGCGAGGCCTCCACGCTCGACTATGACGAGCACTGCGCTCTGGTGCGGCGTGTGGTGGAACTGGCCGACGGGCGCATTCCGGTCATTGCCGGCACCGGCTCCAACTCCACCACCGAGGCCATCGAACTGACCCGCTGTGCCATGGAGGCCGGTGCCGATGCCTGCCTGCTGGTGACGCCGTACTACGTCAAGCCGACCCAGGAGGGGCTGTACCGCCACTTCAGGGCGGTGGCCGAGGCCGTCCCCATTCCGCAGATCCTCTACAACGTGCCGGGCCGTACAGCGGTTGATATGCATAACGACACGGTGGCGCGCCTGGCCGATATCGGCAATATCGTCGGCATCAAGGATGCCACCGGCAACCTGGAGCGGGGCAAGGAACTTATCGACCGCTGTGCCGATCGCATCGACATCTACAGCGGTGACGATGCCACGGCCCTGGATCTGATCCTGCTGGGCGCCAGGGGCGATATCTCGGTTACCGCCAACGTGGCGCCGCATGCCATGCACGCGATGTGTGCCGCCGCCCTGGCCGGTGATCGGGTGGTTGCCCATGCCATCAATGCCCCGCTGGAACTGCTGCACAAGAACCTGTTCGTTGAGGCCAATCCCATTCCGGTGAAGTGGGCGCTGCACGAAATGGGGCTGATTCCGCCGGGAATCCGCCTGCCCCTGACCGAGCTGTCAGCCCAACACCACGACACCGTACGCCAGGCCATGAAGCGGGCCGGCGTGCTTTGATCCGCAGATTAGATGCGGGTCAGCAACCGAGGAATTCCAGTGCGTAAAGGTATTGCCAGCGCGGCCATCGCCGCGACCATCTGTCTACTGCTGTTCGGCTGTGCCAGCGAGCAGTCCCGCAAGGCCGAATACAAGCGTGCGGTGACCCTGCCGTCGCTGGAGGTTCCCCCTGATCTGACGGCGCCCGAATTGCAGGGCAACATGGATCTGCCGCAGAGCTATTCTGCCCACGTTGCCCAGGGAGGTGACACCGCCGCGGTGCGGGTGTTGCCGCAGCAGGACAATATCCGTGTGCTGCGTGACGGTTCCATGCGCTGGCTGCAGGTGGATGCCGCGCCGGAACAGCTGTGGGCCAGATTGCGCGAATTCTGGCAGCAGCAGGGACTGGAGGTGCGGCGCGACGAGCCGCAGCTCGGCATCATGGAAACCCAATGGGCGGAAAACAAGGCCGATGTGCCGGGCGACTGGATTCAGAGCATGGTCAGCCGGGTATTCAAAAATGCCTATACGGCACCGACACGCGACAAGTTCCGCCTGCGCGTCGAGCGTGGCAGCACCACGGGGAGCACCGAGATATATCTCACCCACTACGGCGTGGAAGAGGTGCAGCGCGGCCAGAACGTGGAGTCTTACGACACCATCTGGCAAAACCGCCCCTCCGATCCGGAGCTGGTGAGCGAGATGTTCAACCGTCTGATGGTGTTCCTCGGTACCCCGCAGGCCCAGGCCGAGACACAGCTGGCCGCCGCGGTAGTGGCGGCACCCGCGGCGCGTGCACGGCTGGAGGCCGACAGCAGCGGCGCTGACAGTCTGGTGGTGAGCGAGGCCTTCCCGCGCGCCTGGCGTCGGGTAGGCATCGCTCTCGACCGCTTGGGTCTGGTGGTGGAGGATCGCGACCGTTCTGCCGGCCTTTACTACATTCGCTCTGTTGATCAGATCGCGGATGCCGGCAAATCGAAGAAGGGCTTCTTCTCCGGTCTGTTCTCCGGCAGTGATGAGGCGGAGGCGAAGGCAGCCCCGGCCCGTATCCTGCTGCAGGACGGCGGCGAAACCACCCGCATCACCGTGCAGGATGAGTCCGGCCAGCGTGACATGACGCCTGCGGCGAGCAAGATACTGCAGCAGCTGGAAACGGAGCTGCGTTAAATCACAGTTTCGAGTTTCGAGTTTGAAGTTTCGAAACTCGATATTCGAAACTCGAAACTTTTTTTGATCGATGCGTTTTGCCTCCCTCGGCAGTGGAAGTCGCGGTAACGCTACCCTGGTCGAACAGGGGGACACCCTGCTGCTCATCGACTGCGGTTTTTCCCTGCGTGAAACCGAACGGCGCCTGTCGCGGTTAGGGCGCGATCCCGCCCAGGTCAGCGCCGTGCTGGTGACCCATGAGCACGGTGATCATATCGCCGGCGTAGCCCTGTTTGCGCGCCGCTATAATGTCCCGGTATGGCTCAGTGCGGGAACGTACAGTGCCTGCCGCGACGACATCGCCACTGCCGCCATCTTCAACAGTCACACGCCATTCGCCACAGGCGATCTGGAGGTGACTCCATTCCCGGTGCCGCATGATGCGCGTGAGCCCGTCCAGTTCACCTTTGGTAACGGTGCGCAGCGGCTGGGTGTGCTGACCGACACCGGCTCGCTTACCCCGCATATCGAACAGCAGCTGACGGGATGTGATGCATTGTTGCTGGAGTGCAACCATGACCGCAGCCTGTTGGCCAACGGCATCTACCCGCCGTCACTCAAGGCGCGGGTCGGTGGTGACTATGGGCACCTGAGTAATGAACAGGCAGGGGCATTGCTGCGTCGTATCGATTGCTCCCGCCTGCAGCATATCGTTGCTGCCCACCTCAGCGACAAGAACAACACCCCACAACTGGCCGGCTCGACACTGGCCACGGCGCTTGATTGCAGTGTCGAATGGATCGGCATTGCGCAGCAGGAGCAGGGTTTCGGCTGGCGGGAACTGTGCTGACCTGTCAATGCCGGGACGGGCGGGAATAAAGCACGCGCTATCGACATCCTTCTCCATACAGCCTATAAATTGTCTGTACTTGCAGTGAAAAAATTGCAAACAGGCAAAAATCAATAACCAAGCCATGGTCGGCGCCTCCTGTGCAGGGATGTCATATAGAGAGGTGACCATGCTCCTGTTCATCCAGCGCCTGCTGTCACGCTATTCCATCCGTACCAAACTCTGGGCCGGCTTCGGCATGCTGGTGGCGATCCTCGCGGTGGTGGTCTTGACCACCGTGGTGAGCCTCACCGCCACTCGCGGCAACATGGCCGAGGTGGTGCAGCGGGTGCAGCCGATGGCCCTCGACGCCCTGGAGCTTGCCACCCGACTCGAACATACCAGCGCATCGCTCGCTTTCTACCTGCTCAGCAAGGAACCGGGCCAGCGTGAGGATTATCTGCGCAATCTCCAGCAGGTGGGCGAGCTGGTGCAGCGCCTGCAACAGCAGCCACTGCTGCGTGAGGATCGCGAACTGGATGCAATGGTCGCCACGGTGGCGGAAAAGGTGAAGACCTTCGACGGCTACCGCGAGCGCATGCTCCAGCTGGCGCTGGATGACGGGGCCAACTTCCCTGCCATGCAATATGCCGGGATGAATATCAATCCGCTCAGTCAGCAGGCTTTGCAGCTGCTGTCGCAGATGATCATGGCGGAGGAGGATGAGGCCGCCAACGGACAACGCAAGCAATTGCTGCTGCTGCTGGGCGAGCTGCGTTATGCCTGGACCAACGTGATGAACGGCATCCGCGGTTATCTTGCCTTCCGCGCCGACAGCGCGCTGGATGAAATCCAGCTCCACCAGGAAAACGTGGGCGTGCTCATGGAGCGGCTGAAAAGTCGTTCGGGCCAGCTCAATTTCGAGCAGCAGGATGCCTTCGAGCAATTCGTCGGCCTGCGCACGCAGTTCCTGAACAACTTCGCGCAAATGAAGAGCCTGCACGCCGGCGAGCAGTGGCGCACCGATGCTCATCTGGTGCGCAGCGAGCTGGGGCCATTGCTGGGCGAGATCAAGCAGACGCTGGACGGTCTGGTGCATGAGCTGCGTACACGCACGGAACTGCGTAGTGATGCCCTGCTGGCACAGATCGACGTGACGCGCACCACGGTGCTGTTGCTGCTTGCCGTCGGCCTGTTCTTCGCGGTGTTCGGCGCCTGGATCATCAGCCACCTGATCAGTACACCGCTGAGAATTGCCGTCAGTACCATGAATGATATCGCCGAGGGGGGCGGTAACCTCACCTGTCAGCTGCACATTGACGGTCGTGACGAGATCGGCCAGTTGTGTACCGCCTTCAACCGTTTCGTCGGCACCATCCGTGACATCGTCAGCCAGGTGGCCGGTTCGACGGCGCAGCTGGCCGCCGCCGCCGAGCAGATGTCGAGAATCAGCGCCAATGCCAATAGTGGCGTGCAGCGCCAGCAGCAGGAGACGGAGCAGGTGGCGGCCGCCATGAACCAGATGGCAGCGACGGCGCAGGAGATGGCGCAGAACGCCGGCCTGGCCGCCGATTCGGCCACCCGGGCCGATACCCAGGCGGCCGGCGGACGCCAGGTGGTGGCGCAGACCGTGGATTCCATCGACAATCTGGCACGCGCGGTGGAGCAGGCGGCGGAGGTGATCCATCAGCTGGAGGACGACAGCGACAGCATCGGCTCGGTGGTGGATGTGATCCGCGGTATTGCCGAGCAGACCAACCTGCTGGCGCTCAATGCCGCCATCGAGGCGGCGCGTGCCGGGGAGCAGGGACGCGGTTTTGCCGTGGTGGCGGACGAGGTGCGTACCCTGGCCTCGCGCACGCAGCAGTCCACGGCCGAGATCAAGGCCATCATCGAGACCCTGCAGAAGGGTGCCAGCGATGCGGTGGCGATGATGACCAAGGGCCGGGTGCAGGCCAATGCCAGCGTGGAGCAGGCCGCCCGCGCCGGTGCCGCCCTGGAGGAGATCGCGGGCTCGGTGGACAACATCACCGACATGAACCGTCACATCGCCGATGCCGCCGCCCAGCAGGAGCAGGTGGCCGAGGAGATCAACCGCAACATTGCCAACATCACCCAGGTGGCGGAACAGACCGCCGAGGGCACGCAGCAGCTGGCCGCCTCCAGCACCCAGCTGGCCCAACTGGCCGAGCAGCTGCAGGGACTGGTGGGGCGCTTCAAGACCTGAGGTCGCTACCCACCACGGGGGTGCTCGGAATGCTGCACGAAATCCCTGTGCCTGCAGCTGCGCTCAATCGGCAGCCAGCAGGGCGCTGAGGGTGGCGGCGTCGAACAGCACTTCGCCCTCCTTTTTCCCCTTGCCGTAGACGCCGTCGGCCAACTGCTGTTTCTTCGCCTGCAGGGCGAGGATCTTCTCCTCCACCGTGCCCTCGGTGATCAGCTTGTAGACGAACACCGGTTTTTCCTGGCCGATGCGGTGGGCGCGGTCGGTGGCCTGCGACTCCGCTGCCGGGTTCCACCAGGGATCGTAATGGATCACCGTGTCGGCCTCGGTGAGGTTGAGACCGACACCGCCGGCCTTGAGGCTGATGAGAAACAGGTTTACCTCGCCGCGGCGGAAGGTGTCGATGGCCTCGTCGCGCCTGCGGGTCTGGCCGGTGAGTTTGGCATAGGGGATGTCGAGGGCGTTCAGCTCGTTTTCGATGAGGCCCAGCATGGAGGTGAACTGGGAGAACAGCAGGATGCGCCGCCCCTCTTCGAGCAGTTCCGGCAGCAATTCCATCAGCATCGCCAGCTTGGCCGAGTGTGCGCCGTGACTGCCCCCGGTTCCCGCCGGCAGCAGCCGCGGATCGCAGCAGATCTGGCGCAGTTTGAGCAGGGCGTCGAGGATGGTGATATGGCTGCGTGCCAGTCCCTTTCGGGCGATGGCCTCGCGCACTTTTTTCTCCATCGTCAGGCGGATGCTCTCGTACAGCGTTGCCTGCCTGCCCTCGATGGGAACGGTGCGCAGCAGTTCGCTCTTGGGCGGCAACTCGCTGGCGACGATGTCCTTGGTACGGCGCAACATGAAGGGGGCGGTGCGCTGCGCCAGCCGTCGCAGCCGCTCATGGTCGCCGTGTTTTTCGATCGGCGTACGGTAATTGCGGACAAAGGCCGGCTGATCACCGAGAAACCCGGGCAGCAGGAAGTCGAACTGCGCCCACAGCTCGCCCAGGTGATTTTCCATCGGCGTGCCGGTAAGGCAGAGGCGGTGCTTGGCCTTGATCGATCGCACCAGGTGTGCCGCCTGGGAACGGGGATTCTTGATCTGCTGCGCCTCGTCGAGGATCAGGTAGTGACAGGGTTGCGCCAGCAGCACCTCGTGGTCGCGCGGCAGCAGCGGGTAGGTGGTGAGGATGAGGTCGTAGTCATCGAGGGTGCCGAAATGCTCGCCTCGCCCGGGGCCGTGCAATACCAGCACCTTGAGATGGGGCGTGAACTGTGCCGCTTCGCGCCGCCAGTTACCCATCAGGCTGGTGGGCGCGATGATCAACGAGGGATGTTTCATCCGCCCGGCGCGCTTCTCCACCGCCAGGTGGGCCAGGGTCTGCACCGTCTTGCCGAGGCCCATGTCGTCGGCGAGGATGCCGGCCAGTTCATACTCGCGCAGGAATTGCAGCCAGTTCAGTCCCTGCTGCTGGTAGGCGCGCAGCTGGCCCTTGAAGGTGGCGGGCGGCGTGACGCTCTTGATGCCGCTGAAGTTGCGCAGCTTTTCCGCCAGGCGTTGCAGAGATGCAGCACCGCGGATCTTGATGTCGCCCAGCTCCAGCAGGCGCGGCGCATCGAGGCGCGACAGCCGCAGTTCATTGGTTGTCCCCAGCCGGTCGAACAGCTCGATGATGTTTTGCAGGATCGGTTCGATCTGCTCACGCGCCACCTCCACGTAGTGCCCCGCCGCGTAGGGCAGATACAGGGTGGGCGGCAGGGTGTCGGGACGGTAATCGCCGATGAGTTCGCTGACCAGCGGCAGCAGCGGAAACTTGCGGCCGTCGATCTCGATATCGAAACGCAGCCCGAACCAGTCGCTGTCCGACTCCTCCACCTCGGCACTGATGTCGGCGCCGCGGCTGAGGCTGAGCGTCGATTCCGGCGCCCGTTCCACCTGCCAGCCCTCGGCCTCCAGCCGGGGCACGACCGTGCCGAGAAAATGGAACCATGCGCCCAGGGCCGCCTGCCGTGTCTCGCCGTTTTGTTGCGGGGTAAAATGACCCGGCAGCGCACCGTCATGCTCCAGGCCCGCGGCCTGCAGGCGTGCGCCGGCGCCAGCCTCGGCAGCCGCATCGCGCCGGATGCGCAGCAGCTTCCCGGCTCGCTCCAGGGTGATCGTCGTACCGGCGACAGTGGCATCAACAGGTACATCGCCGTAGCGAAAGCTCAGCGTGAGCGTGGATCGGAGTGGCGCGCCGCCGTCGAGGTGCAGCACAAGTTGCGGGATGGGGGACTCGACACCGAGATCGATGATCTCGACCGGCTCGGGGGTGGGCAATTCAGGGCGCTGCAAGGCCAGCAGGCGACTGAGCCGCCCGGCCTCCTTGCGCGGGACGGGTGGGGCCGAGGCGATGGCTCGCAACCGTCCCGCGTCGATCCCCTCGGGCAGCGCCAGTGTCCCCGCCTCGTGACGTGCCGGATCGATATAGAGGGGCGGGGTGACGGGCACGATCAGCGCCTGATCTGCCACGCCGATCACCAGCCGCAGCATGTCGCCATCCGGCTCCCATCGCAGCGCCGTGTCGCGGGCGGTGCCCTGCCGCAGCGGACATTCGCGCTGCTCGCCCCAGAAGGCGCGTCCGCTGTCGAGCATCAGCATCAGTGCGGGATTGCCGGCGGCACCGCGCAGTATGGTGTTGCCCCATTGATTGGGATTGCAGGCATTCAGCAGGGCGATGATCTCCTCATCGATCGGCTGCAAATAGCGTGGCGCCCCGTAGTGGCCAGTGAGGGTCGACAGGTTGGCACGGCGGCCCTTGCCAAAGCTGCCGTCGCGCTTGCGCCGGGCAATGGTGAAGCTGACCTCCATGGCACTGTCCCCGTGTGCTGCCAGGGAGTAGAGCAGATGCTCGACCCGGGGGTCATCATCCTGCGCCGCGGGCTGTCCGGACATCTGGAACTGGTCGAGCCAGTGGGTAAACGCCGTGGCATCGCCGGGTCGGGTACGCTGGGGTTCCTCGCGCTGTCGGTAGGCAAGACAGGCGGCCACCACGTGCTTGCAGTTATAACCCACCGGGCAGTTGCAGAAGCCCTCGATGCCGAGGCCGTCGCGCGAACGATAAATCTCGATCTCCTGATCGTAGATCCGCTGGCCGCTGCCACGGGTCGTGCTCAGCAGGCGGATGCTGGCGTTGTCCGGCCTGCTCACCTTGATGAGGTTGACACGCCCCTGGTGGAAATATGCGTTGCCGCGCTCGTAGGCGCCGTCACCGCAATCCTCGCGCAGGAGCGCGGCGGTCATGTCATGAATCTTGATGCTCACGGGCTTGCTCGTTACAGGTCTGTCATGCATTGAACGGACGGAGAGGCGGCTATGTTACTCCACGGGGGGGCAGCGAAAACACCGTTACGATTAACCGGGTGATGCTGCTAGGATGTGTGCGGTGGAACTACAAGGAGTGTAACCATGCAGGAACGGATTCTGGGCAGTCTCAAGGAGCATTTCGGTCACGCGCACTTCCGCCCCGGCCAGGAGGCGGTGATCAGCCATCTCATGGCAGGCCAGTCGGCGGTGGCGGTATTTCCCACCGGTGGCGGCAAGTCGATTTGCTATCAATTGCCGGCGCTGCTGCTGCCCGGCGTTACCCTGGTGGTCTCACCGCTCATCGCCCTGATGAAGGATCAAATCGACGCCCTCACTGCGCGCGGCATCGCCGCCCGGCGGCTCGATTCGACCCTCGGCGCCGATGACTACCGCACGGTGATGGAGCAGTTGCGCGGCGGCCAGCTGCGGCTGCTCTACGTCGCCCCGGAGCGCTTCAACAACGAACGCTTCCGCGCGGCCATCGCCCGGGTGCAGGTATCGCTGTTCGCGGTGGACGAGGCGCACTGCATCTCCGAGTGGGGCCACAACTTCCGCCCCGACTATCTCAAGCTGGCCGGCTTTGCGCGGCAGATCGGCGCCGAACGCATCCTGGCCCTCACCGCCACCGCCACGCCGCCGGTGCTGGAGGACATCCGCCGGGTGTTCGCCATCGCCCCCGAGTGCGCGGTGCGCACCGGCTTCTACCGCCCCAATCTGGAACTGCGCAGCACGGCGGTCACCGCCGGGGAGCGCGACGGCGCGCTGCTCGCTGCACTGCAAGGCCGCCCGCCCGGTCCCACCATCGTCTACGTCACCCTGCAAAAGACCGCGGAGGCCCTGGCCGAACGCCTCGCCGCCGCCGGCTGGCCGGCCCGCGCCTACCACGCCGGCATGGAGGACGAGGCGCGCGCGGGCGTGCAGGAATGGTTCATGGGCTCGGACCGCGCCGTGGTGGTGGCCACCATCGCCTTCGGCATGGGCGTGGACAAGGCGAACATCCGCTATGTCTACCACTACAACCCGCCCAAGAGCCTGGAGAACTACGCCCAGGAGATCGGCCGCGCCGGTCGCGACGGCGAGGCCGCGGTCTGCCATCTGCTGTTCTGCCCGGACGATCTCAATGTGCTGGAGAATTTCATCTTTGGCGACACGCCGGATGCTGGTGCCCTGCACAGCCTGCTTCACGACCTGTTCGGCCGCGAGGCCGAGTTCGATCTGTCGCTGCACGAGATCGCCGCCCGCCACGACATCCGCCCGCTGGTGTTGCGTACCCTGCTCACCTATCTGGAACTGGACGGCCTGCTCGAGGGCGGCACACCGTTCTACAGCCAGTACAGATTCAAGCCCTTGCTCAGTTCGAAGGCGATCCTGGAGCGGTTCGAGGGCGAGCGCCGGGTCTTTCTGGGGGCGCTGTTCCGCCAGGCGCAAAAGGGCCGCACCTGGCTCACCCTGGATGCCGACGCGGCATCCGCAGCCCTGCATTGCCCGCGCGAACGGGTGGTGCGCGCCCTCGACTGGCTGGGTGAGCAGGGGATGCTCGAGTTGCAGGCCGCCGGCGTGCGTCACCGTTATACGCGCCGACGCATGCCGGATGACCTCGATGCCCTCGCTACCGCGTTGCATGGGCGCATGGCCCAGCGGGAAGCGGGTGAGCTGCAGCGCCTGCGCCAGGTGAGCGATCTGGCCGGGCTGCAGGGGTGCCACAGCGCCATGCTGGCCGCCCACTTTGGCGAGATGCTGGCGGTTCCCTGCGGCCACTGCGGTGGCTGCCTGGAGCAGACTCGGCCCAGACCGGAAAGGGGCGGGGCAGCGATCCCGCCCGGCCTCGCCGCCGCACTGGCCCCCCTGCTGGAGGAAAAGGCCGCGACCCTCGACTCGCCACGGGCCATTGCGCGCTTTCTGTGCGGGGTTACATCACCGAAACTGAGCCACGCAAAGCTCGGTGGCCACGCACTGTTCGGGGCATTGGTCGCGGTGCCGTTCGGGCAGGTCGTCGCCTGGGCAGAGGCCTTGCACGTCGAGTCCTGATGCCCGAGCCCTGTGTGGGAATCACTCGCACAGGGTGGCCGGTGAGCGCCGCACAGGTACTGCGGCCGTCATGGGGCGTGACAGCACAATTAATGTCGCCAGCGATCGAATGGCACTGATTCGAGGGGACGTTTTGCGTTAAGATTCCTCCACTTTGCCCCGGCGGCGCTGCCGTGACGGGCCGCATCTCATGACAATAACCATTAGAAATCAACCAATTATGTCATCCAGTTCCTATAATGCCGAATCCATCGAGGTGCTTTCCGGTCTGGAGCCGGTGCGCAAGCGCCCCGGCATGTATACCGACACCTCGCGCCCCAATCACCTGGCGCAGGAGGTCATCGACAATTCCGTGGATGAGGCCATCGCCGGCCACGCCGGGAGCATCGATGTGATCCTGCACCAGGACGGTTCCCTGTCTGTGGCCGATGACGGCCGCGGCATGCCGGTGGACATGCATCCGGTGGAGAAGATGCCCGGCGTCGAAGTGATCCTCACCAAGCTGCACGCCGGCGGCAAGTTCTCCAACAAGAACTACCAGTTCTCCGGCGGCCTGCACGGTGTCGGTGTCTCGGTGGTCAATGCACTGTCGAAACACCTGGAGGTGTGGGTGCGGCGCGATGGCCGGGAATACAACATCGCCTTCAAGGATGGCCACAAGGTGTCGCCGCTGGAGGCGGTGGGCGAAGTGGGCAAGCGCAATACCGGCAGCACGGTGCGCTTCTGGCCCGACCCGCAATTCTTCGATACACCGAAATTTTCCGTGCCGCGTCTGAAACATGTGATGCGTGCCAAGGCGGTGTTGTGTCCCGGCCTGCGCATCAGTTTTTTTGACGAGGCGGCCAATGAACGCGAGGAGTGGCATTACGAGGATGGCCTGCGCGCCTACCTGCTCGACGAGCTGAAGGACAACCTGTTGCTGCCGGAAGACCCGTTCATCGGCAGTCTGGCGGGTCACACCGAGGCGGTGGACTGGGCCGTGGTGTGGCTGCCCGAGGGCGGCGAGCCGGTGGCCGAGAGCTACGTCAACCTGATTCCCACGGCGCAGGGCGGTACCCACGTCAACGGCCTGCGCACCGGCCTCACCGAGGCGATGCGGGAATTCTGCGAGTTTCGTAATTTGTTGCCGCGCGGCGTCAAGCTGGCGCCGGAGGATGTGTGGGACAAGGTGAGCTACATCCTGTCGGTGAAGCTGGCCGATCCGCAGTTTTCCGGCCAGACCAAGGAGCGTCTTACCTCGCGCGAGTGTGCGCCCTTCGTCTCCGGCGTGGTGAAGGATGCCTTCTCGCTCTGGCTGAATCAGCACACCGATTACGGCGAGCGTCTGGCCGAACTGGCCATCAACAGTGCCCAGAGCCGTCTGCGCGCCGGCAAGAAGGTGACGCGCAAGAAGGTGACGCAGGGGCCGGCACTGCCGGGCAAACTGGCTGACTGCACCACGCAGGATCCCGCCCGCAGTGAGCTGTTTCTGGTGGAGGGCGACTCCGCCGGCGGCTCCGCCAAGCAGGCGCGTGACAAGGATTTCCAGGCCATCATGCCGCTGCGCGGCAAGATACTTAACACCTGGGAAGTGGATCCGGCCGAGGTGCTGGGTTCGCAGGAGGTGCATGACATCGCTGTCGCCGTCGGTGTCGACCCCGGCTCGGACAATCTCGATGGGCTGCGTTACGGCAAGGTGTGCATCCTGGCCGATGCGGATTCCGATGGCGCCCACATCGCCACGCTGCTGTGCGCCCTGTTTGTACGCCACTTCCGTCCGCTGGTGGCGCGTGGCCATGTCTTCGTCGCCATGCCGCCGCTGTACCGCATCGACATCGGCAAGGATACCTATTATGCGCTGGACGATGCCGAGCGGCAGGGCGTACTTGACCGCATTGTCGCCGAAGGCAAGCGCGGCAAGGTCAGCGTCACCCGTTTCAAGGGCCTGGGCGAGATGAATCCGCTGCAACTGCGTGAAACTACCCTGGCACCGGATACCCGCCGCCTGGTACAGCTCACCATTGAGCCGGGCGACGACACCAATCAGCTGCTCGACATGCTGCTGGCCAAGAAGCGCGCCTCCGAGCGCAAGAGCTGGCTGGAGCTGAAGGGCGATCTGGCGGAGGTATGAAGTCGATGAAACATCTGGTACTGGTTGCCCATGGCAGCCGCCGCGAGGCATCCAACGAGGAGGTGCGCATGATTGCCGCGCGCCTCAAGTCCCTGGCCGGCACACGTTATGCCGACGTGACTGCCGCCTTCCTCGAACTGGTGGAACCGAGCATTCCCGGCGCCATCCAGTGCTGCGTCGAACGCGGCGCGCGCGAGGTGGTGGTGCTGCCCTATTTCCTGTCGCAGGGGCGCCACGTGGCGACGGACATTCCCGAGCAGGTGCAGCCCAAGCAGGCCGAGCATCCGCAGGTGCAGATCACCATCGCCCCCTATCTGGGTTCTGCGGAGGAGGGTATCGCCGCCATCCTGCTGCAGCTGGCGCAATAGGAACACTGGGCAAACGTCATGGCTGAAACCACCGAAATGAATTACGAAGGCGTCGAGCGTCTGCCGCTCAAGACCTTTACCGAGAAGGCGTACCTGGACTATTCCATGTACGTGATCATGGATCGCGCCCTGCCCAATATCGGTGACGGCCTCAAACCGGTACAGCGGCGCATCATCTACGCCATGAGCGAGCTGGGACTGAAGGCGGGTGCCAAGTACAAAAAATCCGCACGTACCGTCGGTGATGTCCTGGGCAAATTCCACCCGCATGGCGATTCCGCCTGCTATGAGGCGATGGTGCTGATGGCGCAGCCGTTCAGTTATCGCTATCCGTTGGTCGATGGTCAGGGCAACTGGGGCGCGCCGGACGATCCGAAGTCCTTCGCCGCGATGCGTTATACCGAGGCACGGCTGGCGAAGTTCTCCGACCTGCTGCTGACCGAAGTGGAGCAGGGCACCGTGGACTGGGTGCCGAACTTTGACGGTACGCTGGATGAACCTGCGGTGTTGCCGGCGCGGGTGCCCCATGTACTGCTCAACGGTACCACCGGCATTGCTGTCGGCATGGCCACCGATATCCCGCCGCACAATCTGCGCGAAGTGGCCAGCGCCTGTGTGCGCCTGCTGGACGAGCCGAAGGCGACGGTGGAGCAGTTGTGCGAGCATGTGCATGGCCCCGATTATCCCACCGAGGCGGAGATCATCACGCCCCGTGCCGATCTGCTGAAGATTTACCACAGCGGTAACGGCAGCGTGCGCATGCGTGCCAAATGGGAGCGCGACGACAACGATATCATTATCACCGCACTGCCCCATCAGGTGTCTGGCGCCAAGGTGCTGGAGCAGATTGCCCAGCAGATGCAGCAGAAAAAGCTGCCGATGGTGGAAGATCTGCGCGATGAATCCGATCACGAGAATCCCACCCGGCTGGTGATCGTGCCGCGCTCCAACCGCATCGACGTCGATGAGCTGATGAACCATCTGTTCGCCACTACCGATCTGGAGCGCAGCTATCGCGTCAACATGAATGTGCTGGGGCTGGATGGCCGGCCACGGGTAAAGAATCTGCGTGAGATGCTGGTGGAATGGCTGGAGTTCCGCACCCGCACCGTGCGCCGCCGCCTGCAGCACTGCCTCGACAAGGTGCAGCGTCGGCTGCACCTGCTCGATGGCCTGCTCATCGCCTTCCTCAACATCGATGAGGTAATCCATATTATCCGCACCGAGGAAGAACCGAAGCCGGTACTGATGGCGCGTTTCGGCCTGTCGGATGAACAGGCCGAGGCGATCCTCGAACTCAAGTTGCGCCACCTGGCCAAGCTGGAAGAAATGAAGATCCGCGGTGAGCAGGATGAGCTGGCACAGGAGCGTGATGCACTGGAGAAGACCCTGTCCTCCGAGGCGCGCCTGAAAACACTGGTGAAGAAAGAACTGATCGCCGATGCGGAAACATACGGCGATGCGCGCCGCTCACCGCTGGTGGAGCGTGCCACCGCACAGGCCCTGGATGAAACCGCGCTGGTCGGCGTGGAGCCGATTACCGTGGTGTTGTCCGAGAAGGGCTGGGTGCGTGCCGCCAAGGGGCACGATATTGATCCCACGGGACTCAGCTACAAGGCCGGTGATGCATTCAGGGATGTGGCGCGGGGCCGGAGCAATCAGCTGGCTACCTTCCTCGACTCCACGGGCCGCAGTTATTCCTTGCCGGCACATACCCTGCCGTCGGCGCGTGGTCAGGGCGAGCCGCTGTCGGGCCGCATCAATCCCATCGCCGGGGCCAGCTTCGAGAGCGTACTGATGGGTGAAGACAGTGACCTGGTGTTGCTGGCGTCGGATGCCGGCTACGGCTTCGTGGCCCGGCTGTCCGATCTGCAGGCGCGCAACAAGGCGGGCAAGGCGGTACTCAACCTGCCGAGCGGCGCCAGGGTGTTGCCGCCGCAAAAAATTACTGCGTACGATGCCGACCTTGTGGCTGCGGTCACCAATGACGGCCGCCTGCTGGTGTTCCCGCTCGCCGAACTGCCGCAGATGCCGCGCGGCAAGGGCAACAAGATTATCGGTATCCCCGCTGCCAGGGCATCGCTGCGTGAAGAGTATGTGGTGGCCACGGCGGTGATTCCTGCCGACGGCGCAGTTACCCTGTTTGCCGGCAAGCGCCACATTACGTTCAAAGCCGCCGACCTGGAGCACTACCACGGCGAACGTGGCCGGCGCGGCAACAAGCTGCCGCGAGGCTTCCAGCGTGTCGATGCGATGATGGCGGGGGAGAAGACATAAGCCTCGCCGTGTAGCGAGTATAAAGACAGGGCGTAGATCAGGCGGCAGGCATTGCGCGTCTGCCTTATTCCCCGCCCTTCTTCTCCTGCAGGCTACGCAGTTTCTCCAGTACCCGTTCCGCCCGCTCGATATGCGCCCTGACGCGCTCGTTGTCAGGGGCGAGTTGTTGCGCCTTGCGCCAGGCGGCAAGGGCCTGTTCATACTTGCCATTGCTGTAGAGGACGATGCCGTGTTCGGTATGGCGATTTACCGCCTCGGCGACTTCTGCATTGAGTTCGCTGCGCAGCTGTGGCAGCTCCTCCGGTGGTGATGATTGCAGTTCGAGCAGGGCCAGCAGGCGTTGTGCCTCGGCCCAGTCCTTGTGACTGTAGGCCTGTGCGTAACGTTGCAGCAGTTCCCGTATTTCGTCCTCGCGCGTCGGCTTCACGCTATCTTTCGGGGTGGGCGCTGCCGGCGGGCCGAGGCGTTGCAGCAGCTCCTGGTTTGCCCGTTTTATGTCGTTGGTGGGATTGAGTCGCAGGGCCAGCGGCAGGCTGCGCCGTGCCGCCGCCATCTCCTTGCGTTCCAGTGCCGCGCGTCCAAGCCGGGCCAGTTCGGCAGCGATGAATTCCGCCTCCTCGCGAGTTGCGCGCAGCTCGCGCTGCGCACGCCAGGAGCGTGGATCCACGGTGGCGCGGGTGACATATACCGGCAACAGTTGTAGCAGCCCTTCGCCGCGTGCGATCAGCTGCTCCAGTTCCAGTTCGGTCAGGCGCGCGGCCTGCTGCTGTTCCAGACGGGCACGGCCGCTCTGCAGCATGCTGCTGTCCGGTAGACGTGACAGCGCCTGATCGTAGCGGTTCAAGGCCTGCTCCCATTGCCCCTGCCGAACCAGCTCTGCAGCCTGGGCCACGGTTTCCTTCTGGTACTGCTCGGCCTTGAGCAGGATGGCTTCACGCTTGCGCATCAGCTGCGGATAGTCCGGATGCTCCGGTTTGATATGACTTAGTGCCGCCAGCGCCTTGCCATACTCCTGCTGTACTACCCAGCGATCAAGATATGCATCGAGGTCGCCGCTGACGGTGACAAGATAGGTGCAGCCATTCAACGACAGCAGCAGCAACAGAAGGGGCAGCAGGCGGTGCATCAGGCCGGGACACTGCTGCTGCGCCGCTGGCGCAGAATGTGGTGGTAGTGCTGCTCCAGCTCACTGCGCAGCGGTTCTGTCAGGTCGAGGACTTCGTAGGTTGCTACGGGAATCTGTTTGCCGCGCAGACGGATGGTGTCATGTTCACGGCTGACAAGCTGTCCCGCCAGTACCGGCAGATCGTGCATTACCTTGCTGATGATGATCTGCTCCGCTTCCGCCACAGTGGACAGGCGTGATGCGAGGTTTACCGCATCGCCCACCACGGTGTAATCCATGCGGTCATGCGAGCCCATGTTGCCGGCCAGCATCATGCCGGAGTTGCAGCTGATGTGGAAATGTACCGGCAACTGTCCTGCCGTCTGGCGTTGCCGGTTCAACTCGCTGATCAGACGCTGAATCAATACCGCGCAGCAGACCGCGTTGACGGTATGGTGCTGGTCGTACTGTGGTACGCCGAACACCAGCATCGCACAGTCACCCATGTATTTGTCTACATGCCCCTGATAGGCCATGGCGGCTTGATCAATGACACCGAAGTAATCATTCAGCAGGGTGCTGATCTGTTGCGGCGTCAGATTTTCCGACAGTGCCGTGAAACCGGCGATGTCGGCAAACAATACGCTGGCCTCCACATGCTGGCCGCCGAGCTGTACCTGCTCCAGATCGCTCAGTACCTCTTTTGCCACCTTGGGCGAGACATAGCGCGAGAACACCTGTTCTACCTGTTCCTTGCGCACCAGTCCGTCGCTCATGGTGTTGAATGCCTGCATCAGCGTGCCGATTTCATCGTTGCGCCGTTCGGCGAAACGGAAGCTGTAGTTGCCGCGCGATACCTGCAGGCTGGCATCCATCAAATCGTTGATGGGGCGCGACAGGCGTTTGCCGAGAAGGATGGCGGCGATGGCGCCGAGCAGTACCATCAACAGGGTGGCCGCAGTGACCGCATGCAGCGTGTCACGCTGGGCGCGGCTCAATTGCGAGTGATCGAAGGTAAGCAGAACATAGCCGATGGTCAGTTCACGCACCACGATGGGAGTGAAGAAGCCAATCACCATGGTGGTTCGGGATGATGACAGCGACTCCCATTCGGTGCTGGCGATGGCGGACGTGGTGGTGATCTGCTGCAACAGCTGATCCAGCTGGGCGGGTAGCGGCGTCAGACCCTCCTCAACCAGCGGTTGCAGTTCGTCGGAGTAGATGACGGCGCCGAGTACGCCACCATGGCGGGTCATGCCGTCCACAGCCAGACGCAGGGTCAGTGCGTCGCCGGCGAGCAGGGGTTCCTTTGCATTTTCGGCCATCTGGTTGATCAGGGCATGGCCGAACTGGTTCATCTGCTGGCGCAGCAGGCGGGTCTGGTTGTCCACCACCACCATTCCGAGCAGGGACATGCCCACAGAAATGACAAGGGTGATGATCAGGGCCAGTTTGTAGGCGATGGGAAAGTGCTGCGGCTGCAGACCCTGCCATAACTGCAGGCCATGGGAGGGCAGGGCGGTTATCTGCTGGATGAGCCGCGTCGTGGCGAGTCGTGCCGTTCTGAGGGTGGGGCTGCCTGAGCGCATAAGTCTGACGTTTCGACAGTCGGGGCGACATCATAACACGGCCGCCGTGGCGTCCGGATGTGTCATGACAGGCCCCACCCTGCCTGCAGCCCCTGTTCCGGAGGGGGGCAGCCCCCTGGGTATTCAGCCTTCGGGAGCGTACTGCTGACACTCGCGGAAGATACGCTTGTCACACTGACGGCAGATGGCGTGGTCGAGCCGCTGGGTGACGATGGTTCTTAATGCCTCGGTTTTGGAGTGGAAGATATTTTCATCACCAATGGACTTGATGTAGCCGCCCTTGTGCAGGATGCCGCAGACGGTGTCCTTCACCTCGTACAGATACATGCCGCCGCCGAGCTTGTGGCGGCGCTCTGCCTCCTGCGCCAGCAGTTCGGCCCCGGCCAGATCGACGAAATTAATCGCCTTGGCCACCAGCAGCAGATGTTTCTGTTGCGGGTTCACGGCATCGACATGGTGCATCGCCTGCTCCACATGGTTGACGGCGCCGAAAAACAGCGAGCCTTCGATACGCATGATCTTGAGCTGCGGGCACTCGGGCAGGGTACTGTCGGTGGTGAAGGCACGTTTTTCATGCCCGGGATCCGGCACACGGCTGAGTATGCGAGGGCGTGAGGTGCGGTTGAGGTAGAAGACCAGCGACAGCATCACGCCCAGCAGGATGGCAAATTCCAGTTCCAGGAACAGGGCGCCGAAGAAGGTGGCGGCAAGTACTACCGATTCATTGCGGCTGGTGCGCAGGATCTGGGCAATATGGTGGAAATCGATCAGCCCCCATGCCACCAGGAACAGGATGCCGGCCATGGCAGCCACCGGCAGATAGGCGGCCAGCGGTGCGACCAGCAACACGATGATGGCCAGGGCCACGGCGGCGAACACGGAGGCGAGCGGGGTGCGTGCACCGGCCTCAAAGTTGACCCCGCTGCGATTGAAGGAACCGCTGGAGGGGTAGGCGGAGAAGAAGCTGCCCACAATATTGGACAGTCCCTGGCCGACGAATTCCTGATTGCCTTCAATACGTTGCTGTGCCTTGTTGCCGATGGAGCGCGCAATGGAGACTGCCTCGGTAATGGCCAGCAATGCGACGGCGAGGGCGCTGGGGGCGAGCTGCTTGATGGTGGCCAGCGAGAGATCGGGCAGTGACAGCGGTGGCAGATGGGTCGGCAGGGCGCCTACGGTGAGAATGCCGGTGGTGGTGGCTCCAAATATCTGATTGAGGACGACGGCCAACAGGCTGCCGAACAGCATGGCGACGATCATGTAAATCTTGCGCATGTAGCGTCGCGCGACAATACCGCCCACCAGGGTGCCCAGTCCGACGGCGGTGACGTAAGGGTTGATGTCATCAAGCTGCTGGGCGAAGGCGTAAATGATTTCGTAAAAATGGCTGCCGCGTGCAATTTCCAGGGCAAAGAAATGCTTGATCTGGCTGGCAGCGATGAGGATGGCCGCACCGGCGGTAAAGCCCACCACCACGGAGTGGGAGATGAAATTGACCAAGGTTCCCATCTTGGCCAGTGCCATTACCAACTGAATCAGTCCCACCAGAAAGGCGAGGGTGATGGCGAGGCGGACAAAGTCGGCACTGCCCGGCTCGGCCAGCGGACTGAGCGAGGCGAACACCACGATGGAGATGGCGGTGGTTGGTCCCGAGACCAGATGCCAGGAACTGCCCCACAGCGCAGCGATGATGGCCGGGATCATGGCGGCGTACAGGCCGTACTCCGGCGGCAGTCCGGCGATGGTGGCGAAGGCCACGCCCTGTGGCAGTACAATGATTGCGCCGGTCAGGCCGGCCAGCAGGTCGGCCTGTGTGCTTTCACGGGTGACGCGGGGCCACCAGCGCAGAAAGGGAAACAGCTTCACCCAGAACAGATTGCACTGCAGGGTTTGATTCATGTGAGTTGTCCATGAAAAGTGTGATGGGGATGCGGCATTATATAATAATTTACTGATGTTTCGGCACGTGATAATTGAGCGTTTGCAAGGAACCTGTCAGTGGCGACGCTTGTCTATGCAGCGTCGCCGTGGAGGAGGGCTTGAATCGGGAAGCCCATGCCCCCATGCAGAGTGCGGTAATAACCTGATCTGATTACATTTGAGGAGCGAGTAAACAACCATGAAGCGCATTTTCCTGTTCCTGGTCACCAACCTGGCCATCATCGTGGTACTCAGTATCACCCTGCGCCTGCTGGGTGTGGAGCGCATCCTCGATGCCGAAGGGGTAGACCTCAACCTGAATGCCCTGCTGGTGTTCGCCGCCGTGTTCGGCTTTGGCGGCTCGTTCATCTCCCTTGCCATTTCCAGGTGGACGGCCAAGCGCATGACCGGTGCACAGGTAATTGAACAGCCGCGCACCGCTACCGAACAGTGGCTGGTGGCCACGGTACGGCGTCAGGCACAGCAGGCAGGCATCGCCATGCCCGAGGTGGCCGTTTACGATGCGCCGGAGATCAATGCCTTTGCCACCGGGCCGACCCGCAATCGTTCCCTGGTGGCAGTGAGCTCCGGTCTGTTGCAGAAGATGAGCCAGGACGAGGCGGAGGCGGTGCTGGCCCATGAGGTGAGCCATGTCGCCAACGGCGACATGGTGACGCTGGCGCTGATTCAGGGCGTGGTGAACACCTTCGTGATCTTCCTGTCGCGCGTCATTGGGCATCTGGTTGATCGCGTGGTGTTCAAGACGGAGCGTGGTCACGGCCCCGCCTTCTGGATCACCGCCATTATCGCCGAACTGGTGCTGGGCATCCTGGCCAGCATCATCGTCATGTGGTTCTCGCGTCGGCGCGAGTTCCGTGCCGATGCCGGCGGCGCCAGTCTGGCCAGTTCGCGCAAGATGATTGCTGCGCTGGAGCGCTTGCAGATGAACCATGGTGCCGGCCAGTTGCCGGATCAGATGGCCGCTTTTGGTATCTCCGGTGGCCTGGGCAGCGGCCTCAAGCGTCTGTTCATGTCGCACCCGCCGCTGGAAGAGCGCATTGCCGCACTGAAGAGCCGCACGGCAGTCTGAGCAGATACAAAACAGAAAAGGCCGGCATGTCGCCATGCCGGCCTTTTTTATTGTGCGGGTTACGCCACCGGACAGCGGTGACCGTGTGGCAAGGGCAGACTAGCTGGCGTTGAAATCGTAATTCATTTCCGTGCCCGGCTCCTGCAGGAAGTAGCCCTGGATGTAATCGATGCCGCAGGACCACAGTGTGGACAGGGTGTTGGCGTCCTCGACGAACTCCGCGATGGTCTTCTTGCCCGATTCCTGTGCCATGGCCGTGATTTCGGTGACGCGTGCCTGGTTTTCCTTGCTCTGGGCAAGACCACGAATCAGGTTGCCGTCGATCTTGAGATAATCCACATCGGCGTGGCGCAGCAGATTGGCATAGTTGGGTGCCATGCCGAAGTGATCGAGACCGACCTTGATGCGCAGTTGATGCAGACCTTCGATGAGCGGTTTGATCAGCTTCAGGTTGCTGCTGGCCACGGCCTCACTCATTTCCAGGGTGAGGTAGTTGCCTTCCACCTTGGCGGCCTTGAGCAGATCGCGTAACCAGGGCAGCAGTTTTTCATCGCGCAGTGATTCGCCCGAGGTCTTGATGAAGAAGTTGGTATCACGGCCGGCACGGCGCCGTTCCACCAGCGCCTTGACTGTATGTGCCAGCACCCAGCGGTCGATGCCGCCCATCAGCCCGGCCTGTTCTGCCGCGGGCATGAAGTCACCCGGCATTACCTGCTTGCCATCGTCATCCAGCATGCGCAGCAGTACTTCATAGTTTTCCACCGGGTCGCCGTGCAGGCTGACGATGGGTTGAAACAGCAGCTGGAAACGGTTGTCGCGCAGCGCGGTCTTCAGCTGTTTTACGCGCAGTGAAGCCTGTTCGCGCTCGGCCATGCCCTCCGTCTGTGGATTGTACAGATAGTGGCGATTGCCGCCGGCAGCAGCCTTGCGGTAGGCCTTTTCGCCACGCTGGAGCAATTCATGCACATCATGCAGGTCTTCATGATAGAGGGCGATGCCAATGCTGCAGGTAAGGCTGGTGGTCTGGCCATTGGCGTCGAAGATGTTTTCTTCCACCGCCTGCAGGATGTGTTGCGCCACCGCTTCTGCCTCAGTCTCTTCCACGCCCTGCAGGATCAGGGTGAACACTTCAGCATCGAAGCGCGCCACTATATCGTTTTCACCGGGCAGGTGTTTTTTCAGCAGCGTGGCAAAGTCAGTCAGTACCAGATCGCTGCCGGCAATGCCGAGGCGTTCGCGCAGTGCCTTGAAGTCGTCGGGGGCGATATGCAGCAGGGTGCCATGCACGCCGCTCTGGCCGACCAGATTCTGCAGCATGGCCATGAAATACTGGCGGTTATAGGCGCCCGTGAGCAGATCATGTTTGGTCAGCGAATCGAGTTTGGCCTCGAGTTCCTTGCTCAGGGACTGATCGCGAATGATGATCTGGATGCAGGATTCGCCCTCGTAACTGGCGGGCGAGAAGTCCATGGTGATCTTGAACTCTTCTTTGTCTGTCTTCAGGCCGTGGATGTCGAGAGAGTCACCGGCAGTACGCCCCTTGAGGTAACCGCGCAGAAATTCCTTGAACTTGCTGTGGTCAGCCGGGGACACCATGTCCATCAGCGGCATGCCCTCGATTTCCTCCAGGGCGGAGTAGCCGAAGATCTGCAGATAGGACTCATTGGCATAGATGTACATGCCTTCATGCACATAGGCGATGGCATCACGGGAACTGTCCACCAGCGACTGGGCACGCCGGTTGGCTTCCTGCAGCCGGATTTCGCATTCGCGGTGCCGGCGCCGTTTCAGCACATCGCTGAACTCGCGTATCAGGGTATGCACCATGCAGGTCGGATGTTCCAGACTGACCACGTCGCGTGCACCGGCGTCGAGGATGTCGCTGATGACGGTATCGTCGAAAGTTTCGAGCAGAACGATGAGCGGGATCTCCAGTTCGGTCTGGGTGATGATGTGTACGGCATCGATGGCACTGAAGTGGGGGGATGTTGACCTTGGTGAGCACCATGTCCCAGCCCTGCTGTGCCAGCAGTTCACGCAGATCCTCGTCATCCTCGGCGCGCTCGGTACGCACCGCATGCCCGGCATTGCGCAACATGCTGCTTACCGTTTCGGCATGATTGGATGAGTCGTCAATGACTATGAGCCGAAGGATTTCCTCTGTCTTCACTGTTAATCCTGTCTTCTAATTGGTATGCATCTGCTGGCTGCGCTGTCGGTGACATGACACTGCGTGGGTTACAGATCCGTCCACAGCGAGGAGTAGTCCGCCGGGTTGCCGGGAGACGTATCCGGCCTTTTCGCTGCCGTCTTGTCAGTGATTGGCCCCAGGTCTTCAAAGGTGAACTGGGCGAATGAACCGGTACTTTCCAGCTGACGGCTGAGCATCAGGCGGTGTTCCGCGTGCTCAAACTGCACCAGCAGCATGGTGCCGACGCTAAACAGCATGGGAGGGGCGAGCAGGCTTTGCGACTGTGCTGGCTCCTTGCTCTCCGGCAGACCGATGATGCGCTGATATTCCGTCAGCTTGCCATTCGCCAGCTGCACCCGCGCGGCTGCCGGGCGGCTGCGGCTGGCGATGTTCTGTATGCCCATTTCCAGTTCGTCCGCGTTACCGTGACGGATCCAGCGCACGACACCGATAACCCAGTTGGCGTCATGGGTGTCGGTCAGCGGGCGGATACCTATCAGATCGCCAACCTGGACGCCCAGCGTGTCGGTACCGGTACGGGCGACACGGAAACCGCCGCCGCTCTCATCGCGTATTTCCCATGTCTGCATCAGCAGGGGCGGTGTTTTGGCGGTGGTTTGCTGCGGTTGTCCCGGTTTGCTGGCGGGTTTGGGCTTGAATACATCCCACACATCTTCTTTTTCGTCGCCTTCCGCACTGACCACTCGACTGGAGAAGGTGGATGTCTTGGAGAACAGACCTTCCGGCCCGGTGCTGCTGTTCATGGTGGTGATGCTGCGCAGGGCACTGACCAGACCGAGGGCGCGATGAACCGAGGTGAGGCCGACCACTACCTCGGCCTTGCTGCTCTTGTTGCTGCGATAGAAGCCACGTTTGGGCGGCACGCCCCAGGTCATGCCGAGGCGGCGCAACAGTTCGGTGCTCAGGCTGCTGCCGAGACGGTGTTTCAGTTCGGTAATGGTCCCGCCAGCGGCCAGTTCCACTTCTTCCTGCACCGTGACGGTGAGACGTTCAAGATCGATGAGGCGACACTGATGGTCATCGCACTGGAAGTGGTTGAAGGCGAGGTGGCAGGGTTCCTCGTTGCTGCCGAGGTGTGTGACGTACAGGGGGGCCTCCTGATTGGCCCTGGCGTCATAGGGCTTCAGTTGGGCCAGCGGCGCCCATATTTCCAGCGCTGCGTAAATTACACTCACCTCGCCCTGGCGCAGACGGTAGGGGGTGGCCAGAGCGAGCAGCAGGGCCTGCTTGTAGGCTGTGGTAATGCTGGTCTTGGGCAGGATTTCCTGCTCCTTGTCGGTAACCGAAGACTGATGCAGGCGCTGGCTTTCCGCATAGCGGTACAGGCTGTGCAAGTTGGCCCAGGTATTTCTGGGCGAGGGCGAGTAAACCTGGTAGGCAGTCAGCAGCACACGATTGAGATAGCGCAGGGCACGGTGCAGCATGATGGTGAGGGCGCGTCGGTCACGGAACAGGAAATGACGCGACAGCATGTCCTCAATGGCGATTTCGTAGCCCAGGGCCATTTCGTTGTACAGCTCGGTGGCCAGGTTGGCAATGCGCTGGGTTTTGGGCTGGAGTGGGAAGGTCAGGCCGGTGAAGCGCTTGTGCAGTGCCTGACCGATATAGGCGACCGGCCCGCGCAAGGCCTCCAATAGCTGGTAACGCTCATTCCAGGAGATGTGCAGCCGGTTGCTTTCATGCAGCGCACCAAACACCTGACGAGCGGTTTCACCCACGTTGCCCATGGGCAACTGGGCGATCCAGGCCTCGACCTTCCGTGGTTTGGTATTGAAGGCATCGCGGCCAGGTTTGTGCTGTTCTGGCAGCGCGAATCCGATGTGGCCTTTTCCCTCTGCCATGCAGCATCCTCGGGTTGAACGAACGTGGTGTTAATGCCACGCGGTAGCATATCAACTCAAGGGCAAAATATCATCGGCAATCAACATCCTGCCGCATCAGCAGGCCGATGGCGTGGCGGTTTTGGTGCAGGCGCGCCAGCGGGCGAGACAGTCCAGTCCACAGAAATGATGCACGTAGTCAGGGCCTTCTGCGTTGCTGGCGACTGAACCCGGGATCTCGGTCAGGCATATCTCGCACCGAATGAGTTCTGGTTCGGTGGGCACGGGTTTGTCCGGGATGGCATGCTTCATGTGCAGGCTCCTTCTTACAGGGCTTGCCGTGAAGTATAGCCAATCCCCAGTACGTTACTGGGTCTCCGGGGTGCCGGCCAGGCGGCGTGTACCCAGGCGCTGGCCCATGCGCACTGCGGCCTCGGGCCTGATGGACTCGGACCAGTCCAGTGCCTGCGGCCCAAACAGCACGATGACCGTCGAACCCATGTTGAAGCGGCCCATCTCCTCGCCGCGTGTCAGCTGTACCGGGGTATCCGTGTTGTCGTAACGCCACCGACGTACAACCCGTCCGGCGGGGGGCGTCACCACGCCGCTCCATACGGTTTCAATGCTGCCGACGAAGACGGCACCGACCAGGATCATGGCCATCGGTCCGGCTGCAGTGTCGAACAGTGCCACCACCCGTTCATTGCGGGCGAACAGCCCCGGCACCATGCGCGCGGTGACGGCGTTGACGGAGAACAGGCGCCCCGGAATATGCACCATCTCGCGCAGGGTACCGTCCAGGGGCATATGGATGCGGTGATAGTCGCGTGGTGACAGGTAGAGGGTGGCGAAGCTGCCGCCCTGGAAGGGGGCAGCGCGCTTTTCCGAGCCGCCGAGCAGTTGCAGCAGACCAAAGTCATGGCCCTTGGCCTGGAGCAGGCGGCCGTCCTCGATGGCCCCCGCCTGGCTGACGGCGCCATCCACCGGGCAGGCAATGTCGTAGGGCCCGTCCACCACCGTACGGGCCTCCGGCTTCAGGGCGCGGGTGAAGAAGGCATTGAAGTGCTCATAGGCATGCGGATCCGGCTCCAGGGCCTCGTCCATGTCGACCTGGAAGCGGGTGACGAACCAGTCGGTAAAGGATACGCGGAAGGGGGCCCAGCGTATGCGGGTCAGTCCCTGCATCAGGCGTGACAGCAAATGGCCGGGCAACAGGTATTGCGGCCAGGTCTTGAGGTAATCCATCAGCGGGACGGGTGTGGGCTGTTCCATGAAAGTGGCTCGTTAGCGGTGGTGGAGGTCGCGGAGGGTGCGATAGGTATTGCTGATTATGGTGGCGCTTTGTGTCGGGGTGTAGCGGGCATGATAGCGACCCTGCGCGTCGATGAGCAGGATGGCTGCGCTGTGGTTGACCACATAGTTGTCGCTGCCGGGCTCGTGCTCGATGGCATAGGCAATGTTCAGTGCCGCGGTCAGCATGCCGAGTGTGGCGTGATCGGTGCTGGCGGCAAGAAAGGCCGTATCAAAGTGCTGCACATAGCCCTTGAGGATGTCCGGACTGTCCCGCTGTGGATCCAGAGTGACGAAAAGAAAGCGGGTATCGGCCTGGATTTCCGCGGTTCGCCCCAGTTGCCGGCGCACCTGCTGCAGGGTGTACAGGGTGGTCGGGCAGATATCGGGACAGTGGGTGTAGCCAAAGAAGACGAAGGTCCACTGCCCCCTGAACCAGTCTGGTGCGATGATATTGCCGTCGAAGTCTCGCAGGGTGAATGTGGGAAGCTCCTTGGGCTGGGACAATACGATGCCGGCCAGTTCATGGGGCACGGACGCAGCAGCAGGGGTTTCCTCGCGTGCCCTGTCGAACCAGAGCCAGAACAGCGCGGCGCTCAGCGTCGCGATGATGATGAACAGCAGGGAGATGCGCAGTTTTTCCATGAGCGGTTGATTATCGCATCAGTTTGCCTCGCGGTCATCGTCGGGTTGCTTTGTCCGGTCGGGGCAAGTAAGTTACGGGGAAAGAACCCCAAGGAGTGTCGTCTATGTCCAATGTCAGCCTGCTGATTCCCAAACACGCACACCCGGTGTGGTCGCCTGAACTGGAGGCGGTGGAGATGGCCGTCATGGATATGGTGGAGGTACCGCTGCTCGGATACATCAGCGCGGGCAATCCGGTGGAGCTGAATGAAAATCAGGAGCGTGTGGCGGTTCCTGCCAATATGGTGCGCAAGAACACCTATGCCCTGCGCGTGCGTGGGCATTCCATGATCGAGGACAACATCCAGGACGGCGATATTGTCATCATCGAAAAGCGCGAAAGTGCAGCCAACGGCCAGTCGGTGGTGGTAATGATCAATGGTGAGCAGGTGACGCTGAAAAAATTCTACGTCGAGCGCGACGGTATCCGCCTGCAGCCGGCCAATCCCGATATGCAGCCCATCTTTCTGCGCAATGAAGAGGTTCAGATCCTCGGTATCGTTACCGGGGTGATAAGGACGGCTTGAAGGCAGTTGCAAGTGGCAAGTTACAAGTGAATGTGTGCGCTGCGCGCACGGTGTTTTTGATTCAAAAAGTACGAGCGCAGTGAGTTCCTCCGCTTGCAACTTGCAACTTGTAACTTGCAACTTGCAACTTGTAACTTGCAACTTGTAACTAGTTTTCCACCGGCGTGTCTTCCCGGTTGCCCCAGTCGGACCAGGAACCTTCGTAGCCCTTGGCCTGATAACCCAGCCATTTGAGCATGAACCAGGTGTGGGCGGAGCGGTGGTGGGTCTGGCAGTAGGCCACCACGGTCTTGTCCTTTGTAATCCCCATCCCCTCCAGCTGCCGGCGCAGAACTGCCGCCGGTTTCAGGCGCAGGTTGCGTTCCTGATCCATGGCCTCGGTCCATTCGAAGTTGATGGCGCCGGGGATGTGACCGCCGCGGACCGCATAACGCTGCAGACCACGATATTCCAGTGCCGTGCGGGCATCGAGCAGGGCATGGCTGGTGTCGCCCAGGTGGTTCATGATGTAGGCGGTGTCGGCGACCACGCCGCCGGTTATGAACTGTACGGTGCAGCGGGAAGGGATCAGCTGTGTCGGTTCACGCGTCAGCTCATGCCCCTCGTTGGCCCAGGCGTGCAGACCACCGTCGAGCAGGGAATAGCGGGTGTGGCCCAGTGCCTCCAGTGTCCACAACAGACGGCAGGCCTTGCCGCCGCCCTCATCGTCGTAGGCCACTACGTGGCTGTCCGGCGTTAGCCCGATGGCGGAGAGCACTGCATTCAATTGTGCCTCGTCCGGCAACAGGCCGCCCACCGGCGGGGCCATGCGCACGATCTGGTTGTACTCCAGGTGCACGGCACCGGGGATGTGATACTGCACATGGATGTCGGCCCGGCTCAGATCGACCAGCAGCAGGTTTGGCGTCCCCAGCAGCGGCTCCAGCGCTTCAGGTTCGAGCAGGAGGGGCAGAGTGGTGTCGGACATGGTGGTTTCGGGATCCAGGTTGTAATGATGCGTGTACCGCAGATCTGGGCGTGCTCAAATGAATTTCAAGTAACGAATGTTATCGTGCGGGTAATTGCCGTGAAAAGACGGCATTCATGACGAAACCATGGAGGATTGGGTCGTCGGTCACGATCGGGTACAATACCCCGGCCGCTGGGTACTGCACTGCAGTACCGAACCCACCCGCGGACACAGATTGTCACATAGCTGCACTATTCTTGTCCGGTCATGCCGGATCCCGCGCCCAGCGCATTCATGCAGTGCAAACAGGAAACGTCGCGCCAGCGCCCCGGTTGCCCGGGATGGTTTTCGTTCCCGTTTTCCTATGCGAACTCTATCGGCAGTTGTTGTCGGCAGATACGAGGTAAGCAGATGAGCCAAGTCAGAAATCCGGGGGCCCGTACACTCCACCCCCTTACCGCAGTGGAGCAGTTTCAGGTCTATACCGAGCGCCAGCTGGAGCAGATCCCGCAACTGCAACGCCTGCCGGCGGAGCTGCGCCGTAGCATGCACGCGGTGGCACAGGTACTGCCGTTCCGCGTCAACCGCTACATTGTCGAGGAGCTGATTGACTGGGACAACATTCCGGACGACCCCATCTTCCAGCTCACCTTTCCCCAGCCGGGCATGCTGGCACCGGAGGATTTCGAGCGCATGGCCGCCTTGCTCGATGCGCAGGTCGATCCGGCGCAGCTCCGCGCCGTGGTCCAGGAAATCCGCCAGAAGCTCAATCCGCATCCGGCCGGGCAACGCCTGCTCAATGTGCCGCGCCTGGATGACAAGCGCCTGGAGGGCATGCAGCACAAGTATCGTGAGACGGTGCTGTTCTTTCCCAGCCAGGGGCAGACCTGCCACGCCTATTGCACCTTCTGCTTCCGCTGGGCGCAGTTCATCGGCGACAAGGAGCTGCGTATCGCCTCCCACGAGGCCACACTGCTGCACCGCTACCTCAAGCAACACCATGAGGTGACGGATCTGTTGCTGACCGGCGGTGACCCCATGGTGATGAAGACCCGGCACCTGGCCGCCTATCTGGAGCCGTTGCTGCAGCCGGAGTTCGAACACATACAGACCCTGCGCATCGGTACCAAGGCGCTGTCATTCTGGCCGCAGCGCTTTGTGCTCGACGAGGACGCCGATGATCTGCTGCGCCTGCTGGAGCGGCTGGTGCGCAAGGGCAAGCATGTGGCGGTGATGGCCCATTACAACCACTGGCGCGAACTGGACACGCCCATAGCCCGTGAGGCGGTGCGGCGTCTGCGTGACACCGGCGTGGTGATTCGCAGTCAGTCGCCGCTGGTGGCGCACATCAATGACTCTGCGGAAGTGTGGGCGCGGCTGTGGCAGACCCAGGTCAGTCTCGGCATCGTGCCCTATTACATGTTCGTGGAGCGCGACACCGGTGCACGGCGCTATTTCGAGGTGCCGCTGGTGCGTGCCTGGGAAATCTACCGTGCCGCCATCCAGCAGGTCTCAGGTGTGGCACGCACCGTGCGCGGCCCGTCCATGAGTGCCGGCCCCGGCAAGGTGGAGGT
Source organism: Thiohalomonas denitrificans (assembly GCA_020725115.1). Lineage (GTDB taxonomy): Bacteria > Pseudomonadota > Gammaproteobacteria > Thiohalomonadales > Thiohalomonadaceae > Sulfurivermis > Sulfurivermis denitrificans_A. Next base: position 64,697 of record DYFR01000008.1, on the reverse strand, counting down.
GCAGGGCGTGGCAGAGATCGGCGGCGAGCAGGTATTCGTGTTGCGCTTCATTCAGGGACGCAATCCCGACTGGGTACAGCGGCCGTTCTTTGCCCGTTTTGACCCGCAGGCCACCTGGCTGGATGACCTGCATCCGGCCCTGGGTGAGAAGGCGTTTTTCTTCCAGGCCGAGTACGACGCGATGCAGACACGCGCCGCCCTCTGACGGCAGTTTTCTCCCCTCAGTCCCCATTGCCGCCCCCTGTTTATGGGGCTACCTTATCTGCTGCGGCTGCCGTAACCAGGACGGTCAATAACAAACACCAAGGGGTCGATGATGGGATCGCAGAAATACGTGTATGCCTTCAGCGAGGGCGACGGCAAGAACAAGCATCTGCTCGGCGGCAAGGGCGCCAACCTGTGCGAGATGACCCAGATTGGTCTCAACGTGCCGCCCGGCTTCGTCATCAGCACCGAGGCCTGCCTGACCTACCTGGCCGATCCCAGGCGTGAACTGCCGCCCGGCGTGATGGACCAGGTGCGCACGCAGATCGCCGCGCTGGAAAAGGCCACCGGCAAGACCTTCGGTGGCGCCGACAATCCCCTGCTGGTATCGGTGCGTTCCGGTTCGGCCATGTCCATGCCGGGCATGATGGACACCATCCTCAACCTCGGTCTCAATGCGCAGACCCTGGTGGGCGTGATCAAGCAGAGCAACAACGAGCGTTTCGGCTACGACTCCTACCGCCGTTTCATCCAGCTGTTCGGCAAGGTGGCGCTGGGCGTGGCCGACGAGCACTTCGACGAACACTTCGAGGCAGTCAAGCAGCGCGCCGGCGTGGCGGTGGACGTGGGTCTCAAGGCCGGTGATCTGAAGGAGATCAGCGAGCGTTTCCTGCAGGTGGTCCAGCAGCAGACCGGCAAGCCATTTCCCACCGATCCCATGGAACAGCTGGAGCTGGCCATCAAGGCGGTGTTCAACTCCTGGATGGGCAAGCGCGCGATGGATTACCGGCGCGAGTTCCACATCACCCCGGAGATGGCCAACGGCACTGCCGTGAACGTGGTGACCATGGTGTTCGGCAACCTGGGCGACGACTCCGCCACCGGCGTCGGCTTCACCCGCAATCCCGGCACCGGCGAGAACCTGATGTTCGGCGAGTACCTGGTCAATGCCCAGGGCGAGGACGTGGTGGCCGGCATCCGCACGCCGAAGCCGATCCTGGATATGGAAAAGGAAATGCCGGAGATGTTCCGTCAGCTGGTGGATCTGCGCAACAAGCTGGAGGCGCACTACCACGAAATCCAGGACTTCGAGTTCACCATCGAAAAGGGTGTGCTCTACTGCCTGCAGACGCGTAACGGCAAGATGAACGCGCAGGCCATGGTGCGCACCTCGGTGGAGATGGTTGGGGAAGGCCTCATCGATCGCAATCAGGCCCTGCTGCGCATCCAGCCGACCCTGCTCGAACAGTTGCTGTTTCCGCGCCTCGACCCCGGCTACAAGCGCGATGCCCTCACCAGCGGCATCGGCGCCTCGCCCGGTGCCTCCAGCGGTCATGTGGTGTTCGACGCCGACACCGCCGAGCGGCGCGGCAAGCTGGGCGAGAAGGTGATCCTGGTGCGCGAGGAGACCAAGCCGGAGGACATCCACGGCTTCTTCGCCGCCCAGGGCGTACTGACCTCGCGCGGCGGCAAGACCTCCCACGCGGCAGTGGTGGCGCGCGGCATGGGCAAGCCCTGCGTGGTGGGTGCCGAAGGCGTCAAGGTGGACAGCCGGGCGCGCACCGCGGTGGTGGGCGAGCATGTGCTGCACGAGGGCGACGTGCTCACCATCGACGGCGGCAGCGGCGCGGTGTATCTGGGCAAGGTGCCGACGGTGGAGCCGGAGTTCAGCGACGAACTGGCGACGCTGCTGGGCTGGGCCGACGAGGTGGCGAAGCTGCAGGTGATGGCCAATGCCGACACCCCCAACGACGCGCGACGCGCGGTGAAGTTCGGCGCCATGGGCATCGGCCTGTGCCGCACCGAGCGCATGTTCAACGCCCAGGAGCGCCTGCCCATCGTGGTGGAGATGATCCTGGCCGAAGATACCGAGGCACGGCAGCGCGCCCTGGACAAGCTGTTGCCCATGCAGCGCGGCGACTTCAAGGAAATGCTCAGCGTGATGGCGCCGCGGCCGATGACCGTGCGCCTGCTCGATCCCCCGATCCACGAATTCCTGCCCACCGAACAGCGCCTGCTCGACGAGCTGACCCACCTGCGTCAGTTGCGCAGTTCGGTGCACGGCGTGGAGTCGCTGGTGTCCACCCTGCGCGTGTTGCACCCGGAGAAATCCGCCGGCCTGGAGGGCGGCCTCGGCATCCTCGGTGACAGTTCGCTGGTGGAGGAGGCCATTGCCCGCACCGAGACCATGCTGAAAAAGGTGCGCGTGCTGCAGGAGGTCAATCCCATGCTGGGCCATCGCGGCGTGCGCCTCGGCATCACCTACCCCGAGATCTACAGGATGCAGCTGCGCGCCCTGTGCGAGGCGGCGGCGGAGTGCGTCAAGGAAGGCATCGCCGTGCATCCGGAGGTGATGGTGCCCAACGTCTGCACCAAGCGCGAGCTGGAGATCGTGCGCGGCTATCTGGACGAAATCAAGCCGCAGGTGGAGAAGCAGTACGGTGTCACCGTGCCGCTCAAGTTCGGCACCATGATGGAGGTGGTGCGCGCCTGCCTGCGCGCCGGCCACATGGCCGAGGCGGCGGAATTCTTCTCCTTCGGCACCAACGACCTGACCCAGGCGACGTTTTCGTTCTCGCGCGAGGATGCCGAGAACAAGTTCCTGCCCATGTACGCAGAGAAGAATATCCTCGACGACAATCCCTTCGAGGTGCTGGACGTGAAGGGCGTCGGCCGCCTGATCTGGATCGCCGTGGACTGGGGCCGCAAGGGCCGGCCCGATCTCAAGGTGGGTATCTGCGGCGAGCAGGGCGGCCATCCCGAGACCATCCGCTTCTGCCACCACGCCGGCCTCAACTACGTGTCCTGTTCCTCGCCGCGCGTCCCGGTGGCGCGCCTGGCGGCGGCGCATGCCAAGCTGAAGGAGGCGGATTATCAGTGGTAGCGGAGTCGTAAACCCGGAAACGAAGAAGGCGGGGTAACCCGCCTTTTTCATTTACGAACCTGCGACCTGTAGGAATCCAAAAGAATGTTCTCTCGCCAGGCGCGCCAAGTTCACCAAGAAGGCACTCAAGGCTTGATTTTCTTGGCGCTCTTGGCGCTCTTGGCGTACTTGGCGAGAGTAAGACTTTTTAAGTAATCACCGTCGGCCGATCGCGGCCAATGCGCTCGCCCAGCTCGCAGAGTTGCGCCGCTGCCTTGATCAGGTCGGCAAGGGCAATCTGCGGGTCCTGATCGTGCCTGGCAGGATCCGGTTCATAGCTTTCGATGTAGACGCGCAGGGTGGCGCCGACGGTGCCGGTGCCGGAGAGGCGGAAGATGATGCGCGCGCCGTCGTCGAAGACGATGCGCAGGCCCTGGTTCTTGCTCACGCTGCCGTCGATGGGGTCGGTGTAGCTGAAGTCGTCGGCCAGGCGCACGGTGCGGCCGGCGAGGGTCTTGCCGGGCAGGGCGGGAAACTGGTCGATGACGTGTTGCATCAGGCCCTTGGCGTCCACTGCATCCACTTCTTCATAGTCGTGGCGGGTGTAGTAGTTGCGGCCGAACTTCGCCCAGTGTTCGCGCAGCAGCTGCTCCACCGGTTCCTTGCGCACGGCCAGCACGTTGAGCCAGCACAGCACCGCCCACAGGCCGTCCTTCTCGCGCACGTGGTCGGAACCGGTGCCGAAGCTTTCCTCGCCGCAGAAGGTGATGCGGCCGGCATCGAGCAGGTTGCCGAAGAATTTCCAGCCGGTGGGTGTTTCGAAATATTCGATGCCCAGCTTTTCCGCCACCCGGTCGGCGGCGCAGGAGGTGGGCATGGAGCGGGCGATGCCGGCGAGCCCCTGTTTGTAACCCTTCACCAGGGTGGCGTTGGCGGCGAGCACCGCCAGGGAATCGGACGGGGTGACGAAGAAGTTGCGCCCCAGGATCATGTTGCGATCACCGTCGCCGTCGGAGGCGGCGCCGAAGTCGGGGGCATTGTCGCCGAACATCTCCGCCACCAGCTGTTCGGCATAGGTGAGGTTGGGGTCGGGGTGGCCGCCGCCGAAGTCGGGCAGGGCCTCGCCGTTGATCACCGTCCCCCTGGGTGCGCCGAGGCGGCCCTCGATGATCTCGCGCGCATAGGGGCCGGTGACGGCGCTCATGGCATCGAAGCACATGCGAAAGCCGGAGGCGAACAGGGCGCGGATGGCGTCGAAGTCGAACAGCGTCTCCATCAGTTCGGCGTAATCGGCCACCGGGTCGATGACCTCCACCGCCATGGCACCGATGTCATAGTGGCCGATGATATCCAGGGGGATGTCGCGGGTATCCTGGGTCAGGTAACGGTCAATGTCCCGGGTGCGGGCGTAGATGGCCTCGGTGAGCTTTTCCGGAGCCGGGCCGCCGTTGGCTATGTTGTACTTGATGCCGAAGTCGCCCTCGGGGCCGCCCGGGTTGTGGCTGGCGGAGAGGATCAGGCCGCCATTGGCGCCGTGCCTGCGGATCACCGCCGAGGCGGCCGGGGTGGAGAGCAGGCCGCTGCGTCCCACCAGGCAGCGCTTGACGCCGTTGGCCGCCGCCATGCGCAGGATCACCTCGATGGCCTCCTTGTTATAGAAGCGGCCGTCACCGCCCAGCACCAGGGCACCTCCCTTGAGGTCGGGCACACAGTCGAATACCGCCTGGACGAAGTTTTCCAGATAGCCCGGCTGCTGGAACACGGTGACCCGCTTGCGCAGGCCGGAGGTGCCGGGGCGCTGGTCGTCGAAGGGGCGGGTGGGGATGGTGCGGACGGTCATGATGGTTCCCTGATTATTCTTGAAAAAGGGATTTTGCCACAGAGGGTGCAGAGGACACAGGGCATTCAGGGCAGGCAATGATCATTTCTCGGTGTGCCCCGTGCTCACTGTGGCCAGGTGAGGCTTGAAACTCTTTCATAATATCCCCACTTTCTGTTGCTGTATCGTTAAACCCCACATTTTCAGGAGTTGGAACATGACCATAGAAGCACATAAGGAAACCCTGGGCTTTCAGGCCGAGGTGAAGCAGCTGTTGCAGCTGATGATTCATTCCTTATATTCCAACAAGGAAATTTTCCTGCGTGAACTCGTTTCCAATGCCTCCGATGCCTGCGACAAGCTGCGCTTCGAGGCGCTGTCCGATGATGCCCTGTGGGAGGGCGACAACGAGCTGAAGATCCGCGTCAGCTTCGACAAGGAGGCGCGTACCATCACCCTGAGCGACAACGGCATCGGCATGTCGCGCCAGGAGGTGATCGACAACATCGGCACCATCGCCAAGTCGGGCACGCGCCAGTTCTTCGAATCGCTCACCGGCGATCAGGCGCGGGACGCCCACCTCATTGGCCAGTTCGGCGTCGGCTTCTATTCCGCCTTCATCATCGCCGACAAGGTCAGCCTCACCACCCGCCGCGCCGGCCTCGGCGCCGAGCACGGCGTGCGCTGGGAGTCGGGCGGCACCGGCGACTACACTCTGGAAACGGTGGCGAAGGCTGGTCGCGGCACCGAGGTGACCCTGCACCTGCGCGAGGGCGAGGACGAGTTCCTCGACGGCTGGCGCCTGCGCTCCATCATCCGCAAGTATTCCGATCACATTACCCTGCCCATCCTGATGGAGAAGGAGCGCCACGGCGAGGAGGAGCAGGCCGCGGAAGACGAAACCGTCAACAAGGCCTCGGCGCTGTGGGCGCGCCCCAAGAGTGAAATCGAGGAGGATGAATACAAGGAGTTCTACAAGCACGTGGCCCATGATTTCGAGGATCCGCTGCTGTGGAGCCACAATCGCGTCGAGGGCAAACTGGAATACACCTCGCTGCTGTACGTGCCGCAGCGCGCGCCCTTCGACCTGTGGGATCGTGAGCGCCGCCATGGCATCAAGCTGTACGTGCGCCGTGTGTTCATCATGGACGACGCCGATCAGTTGATGCCCGCCTATCTGCGCTTCGTGCGCGGCGTCATCGACTCCAACGACCTGCCGCTCAATGTCTCGCGCGAGATTCTGCAGCACAACAAGGTCATCGATGCCATGCGCGGCGGTTCGGTGAAGAAGGTACTGGGCATGCTGGAGGACCTGGCCAAAAATGATGCCGCCAGGTATCAGGCGTTCTGGGACCAGTTCGGCAAGGTGCTGAAGGAAGGCCCGGCCGAGGATTTCGCCAACCGCGAACAGATCGCCAGGCTGCTGCGTTTTTCCTCCACCCACACCGACAGCACCGAGCAGACGGTGGCGCTGGCCGATTACATCGGTCGCATGAAGGAGGGGCAGGAGGCCATTTACTACATCACCGCCGATTCCTTCGCTGCGGCGAAGAACAGTCCGCATCTGGAGATCTTCCGCAAGAAGGGCATCGAGGTACTGCTGCTGGCCGAGCGTGTCGACGAGTGGCTGGCCTCCAGCCTCACCGAGTTCGACGGCAAGCCGCTCAAGTCGGTTGCCAAGGGTGAACTGGATCTCGGCAAACTGGAGGATGAGGAAGAGAAAAAGGTGCAGGAGCAGGTGGCCGAAGATTTCAAACCGCTGCTCGACAAGGTACAGGCAACGCTGGTCGACAAGGTCAAGGAGGTGCGCATCACTCACCGCCTGACCAGCTCCCCTGCCTGTCTGGTGGCGGGCGAACATGACATGAGTGCCAATCTGGAGCGCATTCTCAAGTCGGTCGGGCAGCCCACCGGCGGCAGCAAGCCGATCCTGGAGCTGAACCCGGAGCACCCGCTGGTATTGCGACTCAAGGCGGAGGGTGAAGGTGAGCGCTTCGGCGACTGGGTCAGCATTCTGTTTGACCAGGCGATGCTGGCCGAGGGTGGTCAGCTCGACGATCCGGCAGCCTTTGTGCAGCGCCTCAACCAGTTGCTGCTGGAGCTGCGCTAGCAGCCTGTCGTGTTTCGTCCCAACATCATCAGGCGCAGCTGCACCGCTTCATCGAAAGCCGACTGATGCATGGTGCCGTGGCAGGCAGTGGAGCTGGCGCAGGATGCACGGCGGCATGAGATGATTCAGTTGCGTGACGAACCGGATTAACTGCCGGTCATTATGGGGACAATAAAAAACGCCGCCTGAAAAGGCGGCGTTTTTATTGGACACAAGAACGAATCAGATGCGGAACTGGCCGACCAGTCCCTGCAACTGCTCGGCCAGACGGGCCAGCTCCTCGCTGGCGGAGGCGGTTTGCTGTGCCCCCTGGTTGGTCTGTTCCGCCACCTGGCTGATGTTGACGATGTTGCGGTTGATCTCCTCGGCAACCGAACTCTGTTCTTCGGCAGCAGAGGCGATCTGCGCATTCAGGTCGTTGATGGTGGCCACGGCACGGGTAATGGAGTCCAGGGCGGCACCGGCCTGGGCTACCTGCTCCACACCGGCCCGGGCCTGGTTGCGGCTGGTCTCCATCACCTTTACCGCGTTGGCGGCGCCGGTCTGGAGCTTTTCGATCATGCCCTGAATCTCGGCAGTGGACTGCTGGGTGCGCGAGGCCAGGGTGCGCACCTCGTCGGCCACCACGGCAAAGCCACGGCCCTGTTCACCGGCGCGCGCAGCCTCGATGGCGGCGTTGAGTGCCAGCAGGTTGGTCTGTTCGGCGATGCCGCGAATCACATCCAGCACGGTACCGATCTTGTCGCTGTCCTGCTCCAGTTGATGGATGACGCCGGCCGCCTTTTCCACTTCACTGGCCAGGGAGTCGATGACATCGATGGTACGGTTCACCACCTGTTTGCCGCCTGCGGCTTCCTCATCCGCCTTGTGCGCCGCTTCTGCCGCACGTGAGGCGCTGTGCGCCACTTCCTGCACGGTTGCCGTCATTTCATTCATGGCGGTGGCGACCTGCTCGGTCTCCGATTGCTGTTCACGGATACCGGTACTGGTCTGTTCGGTGACGGCAGAGGTTTCCTCCGCCGCCGCCGCCAGTTGGCCGGTGGCGCCGGAGAGCTGCTGCACCATGTCGTGGAAGCGCTCACCCATGCGGTTGAAGGCGGAGGCGACGCGGCCCAGTTCATCCTTGGCCTGATAGTCGGCGCGGGTGGTCAGATTGCCTTCCGCCATCTGGCCGCTGGCACGTTCCAGTTCGGTCACGGCGCGGCCGATGCCGCCGATGGTGGCCCAGGCCAGCAAGGTGCTCAGGCCGATGGCAACCAGGATGAGCGTAATGGCGGCGTTGCGGATCAGGTTGTATTCCGCTTCGGCTTTCGCATATTCCTCCTGCGCCACATCCAGTTGCAGCTGCAACAGCTTTTCCGCCGCTGTATTGGCGGTGTAGAAGGTGGGGTTGGCGCGGGTCAGCAAGGTGGTATTGGCCTCGTGAAAACGCCCTGCCTTGAGGGAGGCGATGACCGGCCTCAACCCTTCGTTGACGAACACACCGCGCGTGGCGGCGAAGTGCTCGGCCAGCTTCTTCTCCTCCTCGGTCAGGTAACTGGCCATGAATTCCTTCCACTCCGCGCCAATCTTGTCGATATTCTCCTCGGCCACCTTGAGATGCATGTCGATGGGGTGGTCGTGCATAGTGGCGAATGCGCCGGCCGGGTCGTGCTGCAGGGACAGCAGCAACTGGGTGCGGTTGTCCTGCATCATTTCCAGGATGCGGCTGATCTGCCCGGTGGGCACCAGGCGGTCGTTATAGACCGTGTTGAGCGATTCGTTTGCTTGTCGCATACCGTTCAGGCCCATCAGGCCGATGGCGATCATCAGCACGGCGGCGAGGGTGACCAGGACGACGAGGCGGGTCTTGATGGTGAAGTTTTGCAGCAGGTTCATATATCACCTTGTTGTTATATGGTTTTGGCATGTTGCCAATGCTGAATCTATCGGCAATGTGGGGTGGACACTTTAGCATGAGGCTGAGGCGGCATCCATGCTGACTGGGGCCTGGCGCGGGATTCCGTTACACTTGTATAGTCCATGACAACAGGGTTGGTACTGATGAGCAAAGCGTTGCGCGCGTGGGGGATATGCATCGACTGCGGTTATGAGGGGGTGCTGGAGTATCACCGCGTCGAGGGTGAATCCTACGAGGATGAGGAGGCGCTCGGCCTGATGATGTTGCTGCACTGTCCGGCCTGCGGCAGCCGCGAGCACACCCTGATCACCATGGAGTATTACCTCGAAATCAGCGAGGGCCGCAACGGGGATGAGTGACGCTACGGACAAGGCGGCGGTGCGTCTGGACAAGTGGCTGTGGGCGGCGCGTTTCTATAAAACCCGTGCCCTGGCCGTGGAGGCGATTAATGGTGGTCACGTGCATCTCGACGGGATGCGGGTCAAACCGGCGCGTGGTGTGCAGTGCGGTGACGAACTGGTGATCCGCAAGAGCGGCGTGGAGTTTGTGATCCACGTTGTGGCGTTGTCGGAGCAGCGTGGCCCGGCGGCCGCGGCACAACAGCTGTATCAGGAAGGCGAGGAAAGCCGTCAACGGCGCGAGTCTCTGGCGGAAGAGCGCCGCCTGGCTGCGGCCGCAGGCGTCTTGCCGGCACGGCGACCGGACAAGCGCGGGCGCCGTCAAATCATTCGTTTTACCGGGCGCGGTGCATAAGCCCGGTTCTACTCGCGGACACATTAGTGTAGGCTAATACACTGCCATTTTCCGTCTGTCGTTCGTCATGGCGCATTGCCTGTCTGTCACAGACCTTACCTCTCATTTAAGTGAACCGGAGAACTGCCATGGCCGCCGTGCACATGACCAAAGATAATTTCGACCAAATCATCAACAGCAATTCTTTCATCATCATCGATTTCTGGGCACCGTGGTGCGGGCCCTGTCAGGGCTTCGGTCCAGTATTCGAGGCAGAATCGGAAAATCACCCCGACATCGTGTTTGCCAAGGTGAACACCGAAGAGGAGCAGGAACTGGCCGGCCTGTTCCAGATCCGCTCGATCCCCACGCTGATGATCTTCCGCGAGCAGGTGATCATCTATTCCGAGGCCGGTGCACTGCAGGGCTCGCAGCTGAAGGATCTGCTGCAACGCGCCAAGGAACTGGATATGGCCGAGGTGCACAAGCAGGTGGCGGAACAGCAGCAAGAGGGCTAGGTTTCGCGAGTTTCGAGTTTCGAGTTTCGAGTTTCGAGTTTCGAGTTTCGAGTTTCGAGTTTCGGTCTGTTGTCTTGCCACTTGAAACTTGCGACTTGGAACTTGGGGCCTCCGGCCCCATCCCCTGTTCTGTGAATCCGACAAATGCAGTAAGCTATTGCGCTGTCCTATGTAACGGGGAGTTTTGATGCGTCCGGCACATATCATCGAGGTTCTTGAGCGGGAATTTTCCAGCACGCGTGACGGGCACCATACGCCGGTGATGCTGTGGGGACCGCCGGGCGTGGGCAAGTCGCAGATGGTGGCCCAGGTGGCCGCGCACCACGGGGTGCAGGTGATCGACATCCGCCTGTCGCAGATGGAGCCGAGCGACCTGCGCGGTATTCCGTTCCGCAGCGAAGGCCAGGTCGAGTGGGCGGTGCCCGCCATGCTGCCCGCCACAAAGCGCCATGGCACCGCCGGCATCCTGTTTCTCGACGAAATCACCTCGGCGCCGCCGTCGGTGTCTGCCGCCGCCTATCAGCTGATCCTGGATCGCCGCCTGGGCGAATACCGCGTGCCCGACGGCTGGGCCATCTTCGCCGCCGGCAACCGCCAGGGTGATCGCGGCGTCACCTATGCCATGCCGGCGCCGCTGGCCAACCGCTTTGCCCACTTCGAAGTGGAAACCCATCTCGACGACTGGGTGCTGTGGGCCTACCGCAACGGCATCGATGAGCGTGTCATCGCCTTCCTGCGCTTCCGCCCCGAACTGCTGTTCGATTTCGATCCGTCACACAATCCCATCGCCTTTCCCTCGCCGCGTTCCTGGGAGTTTGCCCACCGCGCCCTGCACAAATTCGGCGAGGCGCACCAGCTGCTGGTGGAAACCCTGCAGGCCTGCGTCGGCCCCGCCGCCGGTATCGAGGCCGCCGCCTTCGTGCGCAATCTGGACAAGCTGCCCGACCTCGATGCCATTCTGCGCCGCGAGCCGGTGCCGGTGCCGCGCGAGATCGACCTGCAATATGCCGTTGCCTCCGCCCTGGTGGCGCGTGCGCTGCGCGCCAAGGCCGAGAAGAAGGGGGCCGAGGTGTACGGCCCGATCCTGGAATTCGCCGGGCGTTTCAGCCAGCGTGAAATGGGCGTGATGCTGGTGTCCGACATGCACCGCGCCATCGGCCAGGAAATCTTCAGCGTGCCCGAGTTCGCCCCCTGGGCGCAGGCCGTGGCCGACGTGATGCTGTACGACTAGGATGGAACACCTGCCGCAGAGGCGCAGAGGCGCAGAGGGCTCAGAGTTAAACAAATCTTTGACCGTCTCTGTGTTCTCTGCGCCTCTGCGCCTCCGCGTTGGGTTTTCTTCTTGAACGATCTTGAAACCAAACTCAGTGCCGCGCGCACCAGGCTGATCCTGGACAAGCCGTTCCTCGGCGCGCTGGTGCTGCGCCTGCCGCTGGTGGCCGCCGATCCGCGCTGGTGCAAGACCACGGCCACCGACGCGCGCACCTTTTATTACAACGCCGACTACATGGACGCGTTGACCCTCGACCAGACCCAGTTCGCCCTGGCCCATGAGGCCCTGCACTGCGCACTTTCCCATTTCGCCCGCCGTCAGCACCGTGACCGTCATCGTTGGGACGTCGCCTGCGACCTGGCCATCAATCCGCTACTGGTGGAGGAGGGGCTGACGCCGGTGCAGGATGCGCTGCTGCTGGACGAGTACAAGGGCATGACGGCAGAGGAGATCTATCCCTGCCTGGACGAGGCGGATTCGATGCAGCCGCACGACGATCATGTCTACGACCAGGACAGCGGCGACCAGGGCGGCAAGGCCGGCAGCGGCGGTGATAAAGGTGAAGGGGGCGGCGGCAAGGCCACACACGAGGACAGGGATGACAAGGGTGGCAGCGGCAAGCCGCAGCCCAGGCAGGAAGATGGCCAGGGCGGCGCACCCAGGCCGGAACCACTGTCACACGAGGAACGCGAACGCCTGTCGGTGCAGTGGCGCCAGCGCATGGCCGGTGCGGCGCAGCAGGCTCTGCAGGCCGGCAAGCTGGGCGGGGCGCTGGCGCGATTGATCGACCATTTGCTGCAGCCGCAGCTGCCCTGGCGCATGCTGCTGGCCAAATACATGACCGCTACCGCGCGTGACGACTACAACTACTCGCGCCCGTCGCGGCGCGAGGGGGATGCGATCTTCCCCAGTCTGCGCTCCTCGGAGATCGACATCGTGGTGGCGCTGGACACCAGCGGCTCCGTCAGCGACAAGGAGATGGGCGAATTCCTCGCCGAGATCGACGCCATCAAGGGCCAGGTACGCGCCCGCGTCACCCTGCATGCCTGTGATGCGCAACTGGCCGATGACGGGCCGTGGAGTTACGAGTCGTGGGAGGAGTTCAAGCTGCCGCGGGCGTTCACCGGCGGTGGCGGCACTTCCTTCCTGCCGGTGTTCGACTGGCTGGAACGCGAAGGGCGTCGCCCCGACCTGCTGGTCTACTTTACCGATGCTGACGGTGCTTTTCCCGCGCAGGAACCCACCTTTCCGGTGATCTGGCTGGTGAAGGGCAAGGGCAAGGTGCCCTGGGGACAACGGATACAACTTAACTGATTCAGTTTCGAGTTTCGAGTTTCGGGTTGCGGCCCGGGGTTCGAAACTCGAAACCCGGAACTCGAAGCTTGTTTATGGAATTATCCGCCGAAGACAGCCTGCGCCTGAATGTGTTGATCGCCAATGCCGAGGCGATCCGCATCGATGAAAACAATATGACCGTGTACGGCCTCAAGGGCGATCGCGAAATGAAGGTGACGCTCAATCCCACCGGTCGGGCCGAACAGTATCTACAGCGCGTCCGCGAGTTGCTGTCGGGGCAGGTGCTCGGTTCACCCGGCGGTTATCCGGTGTTTCTGCGCCGCTGGACGCGCATGGGCCAGATCAACAACGAGGATCTGGACAAGCTGCTGATGCTCGGTGAGCCGGAGGCGGTGGTGGCGGCAAGCCGTTCACGCCAGCTCACCGACGAACTGGCACGCCGCGCCTGGTGGGTAGCGCCCTATGCGGAGAATGCACGGCGCATGCTGGAGAATCAGGTGGTGGTGGATGGTGCCATGGGGCCGGTGCTGGCGGAATTTCTGGTGGAGCATCTGCCCTTTGAGAGTGAGCATCAGGACATGCTGGATACGGTACGGCTGGTATTGCAGCCGGGACTGATCAGCGCTGCGGTGCGTAAAAAGCTGTGGGACAGCGGTCGCACCCGCAAGACCTACCGTGTCGGCTTTCTGGCTGCCCAGCCTGATGACCTGCCCGATATGGTGGCCGCCCGAACCGATCTGGAACACTATCGTCCGCTCCTGGCGCCGCTGGCGGCAGACAATCCCTATGCGGCCCTGTTGCTCCGGTTGCTGGACAGTCCCGGCCAGACCTTTCTGGAGGTAGGCGCCGATGTGCTGCAAAAGCCGGCCGATCAGGATGTGGTGACTGCACTGGTCAATGCTATCGGCAATTACTTCAAGGCGGCGCGGCCAGCGGCGCCCAGCCTGCGCGAGATCGCGGCCATTGACACCAGTGTCGCCTCCTTGTGCAGTGTGGCCAGCGGTTCACTGTGTCAGCTGTTGCAGGCGGCACCGCAACTGGCTGCGGAGATTCGCGCCATGGTATTCCTGGCCCATATCGACGAGGCCATCATCACGCCTATCTTTGCCCATAGCGATGCCGTCGGCACGGTGATGCGCAAGAAGATCGAGCCGGTGGTGACACCCATCCTGCAGCAGTTTGCCGTGCTGCGCGGCAGGCCGCTAGCGGGGTGAGTGTGTCTGCGTGCCGCTGCTGCCGGATCGAGCATGCTGCGCGGCATCGCTCAGGAAGGGCAGGTAGTCATTCCAGTTGTCGATGGGGCCGTGGTGGGTGAACAGCACGATGCCGTTGCGGTCCAGAACGATGGTGGTGGGGAAGACCCGCGCGATCTGGCGATCAGACAAATTGCCGCCACCCACCAGTCGCAGCGTTTCATCATCCGGGCCCTTGACGCCCGAATCGTAGAGCGGCATGTCGTGATACTGCTGTTGCGTGGCCCAGCCGAGCGAGGCGCTGAAGGGCTCGCGCACCTGCAGCAGGATCAGCTCCGCGTCACCCGCGAGGGTCTCCTGCAGTTGCCGATGAAAATCCCTGAGTAGTGGAAATTCGCGCATGCAGGGTGGACACCAGGAACCCCAGAAATGAAGCACGGTGACCTTGCCCCTGCCGTCGAGGCTGATGGCCTGGCCATGGCGATCCTGAAAATTCAGATTGGGAAAACGCTGTCCACGTTGCGTGCCCATCACGGTTTTGCGTGCAGCTTCCGGATCGAGATACGGTCGCCACAGGCGCGGCCATTGTTGTCGATCAAAGGTCAGACGGTTGTTGACGGCGTAGCTGACACAGCGTTGCTGGGTGTTGGCCTGGCAGCGTTCGATGGCAGTGGATGTTGCTGCCTCTTCGCTGTCCTCATCGGCCGACCACGCCCAGGCACCGCCTGGTGCGATGGCATAGGCCTTGTGGGGTTCGGCGTAGAGGTACTGGGCGAAGCTGTTGCGGGCCTGACGGTCAACGTGGGGAATGGCCTCGGCGTCAGCCATGTCGAGTGCATGGCTGGTGCTGGAGAGGACAAGCAGCAGGGTCAGAAACAGGTAACGGGTGGGACACTTCATTGGTGTCCCACCCATGCAGCTGCCGTGTTGCGCGGCAGCGGTCACCGGTTCAGTCCACCTCTTCCCAGCCGGTGACCATCGCCTTGATGTGTGAGGTGGCGGTGTGGCCGGCGGTAGCCAGATAGACGTGGGCGATAAAGAAGATCAGCATCATGAAGGCACCCGCCACATGGGCATAGGCAACCCATTGCAGCGGCAGGTTTTCCAGCCCGACCATGGCCCAATCGTTGTAGAACAGATAGAGCCAGCCACTGATCCAGATGAGCGGGTTGATGAGCAGCAGCACGAACAGATAGGCCAGACGCTGCAACGGATTGTGCTTGCGCAGCGTGGTCTGGCGGAATGGATGCGGTGCATGGGTGAAGATGCCGGTGATGTAATACTTCATCATGGCATCGACTTTTTCCATGGTCGGGATGTACTGCTTCCATTCGCCGGTGGTGAAGTGCCAGAAAATGGCGAATACCCACAGGCCGATCAGCAGCCAGGCGGCGGTGGTGTGATAGCTGACGGCATCTTCGAAGCCGAAGATACGGTAGCTGCCATGGATCTCGAAGCCGGTAGCCATCATGAAGATGATGAGCAGGGCCTGGGACCAGTGCCAGAAGCGTTCAAACCGCTTGAAAATATAGATTCTTTCCATGGGACTAGCCCTCCTTCCGGGCAGAGTAGACGCGGATGCCGCCGTGGATCAGGACACCGATCAGGGTCAGCAGTGCGATGCCAAATCCGAGTGTGTCGAGCAGCGGTGTGTTGTTGGCTCCCGGCATGTAGATACCCTTGACGTCCTTCAGGCGTCCGTTCTCCTTGTGACACTGCTCGCAGCTCAGGGCATCGCCCTTCGGTGCCACCATGTGGGTGATGGGCCAGCTCATCTCGGTGGCGACGAAGTCATGCTTGCCGCTGTAGGGCACTCCCGTCGTGGCCATGCCGGCTTCGAGGGCCTTCTCCCAGTCATAGTTGCTCCAGAAGGCGGCTTCGTCCTTGTCGCCCTTGTCCGCGGTATGAAATACCGCCAGTGTCTGGTGCTCGACGTCGTAGGGCTGTTTGCCGCGGAATACCTTGACCGGCCAGATCAGCGAGTCAGGGTCGTCCGGGCCGCCCATGAATTCGTTGATCTTTACCATTTCGCTGCCGTCCACCTTGTCGCCGAACAGGGTGTACTTGATGTTGCCGTTGAACCAGACATATTCGGGGATGACGTAGCGATCGTAGGTGAAGTCACCCTTCTTGCTGTCATAGGCGACCATGCCGGCGCTGTTCATGATCTGCAGACGCTTGCCATTTTCATCCAGGCGTCCGGCGGTGGACCAGTCCCAGGTCATCTTGGTGGATGGGGCACCGCGGGCATATTCCGGAATGTGGCAGGTCTGGCACGCCACCTTGTCGGTATGGTCGTTAAGCTTGGCGTGCTGCGCCGGATGCGGCGTGCTGCCGTGACAGGACTGGCAGGTGGCCGGATTGCGGCCGTGATCCTTGCCGCGCATCAGTATCCCGTCCTTGTCGGAGGCAGTGGGCGCGTAGCGGCTGCCGGCGACTTGATGTGCGTCACTGAGATGACATTCGCCGCAGCTGAAGTTCAGTCCATCCGCATCCATGTGTACATCGAGGTAGCGCTTGGGAGTCTTCAGCGAGCTGTCCAGATCACCGTGCTTTACCGCATCGCCGCCGCCACCGTAGAAGTGGCAGGTACCACAGGTTTCACGGCTGGTCTTGCCGACATTGCGGGCGATGGCCTGCAGATCGGTCGCCTCACGAAACTTGCCGGAGAGGGGCGGGAGCTCGATGCGATCGTAGTTGGGATGGCCGGACAGGCCGGGGATCTTCTTGTATTTTCCGGTGGTGTCGTGGCAAACCAGACAGTCGACACTCGATTCCTTGCTGAAGTCGAAGCTGTCATCGCTCCAGCCGTAGCCCACGTGACAGGCAGAGCAGAAGGTCTGGTTGGAGGAGACCGAGGTGCAGAAGTTGTTGATCACATTCTTCTTGCCCAGTTTCTGTGTAGTGGCAGGATTCAGGTATTCCCAGGTCCAGTGTTTGGTGCTGTGCACCTGTTTGGCCGCCTCGGTGTGACATTGCAGGCAGGCCTCGGTAACTGCGGGCCCGTCCTTGAAACTGCGTTGCAGTTCCTTGAACTTGGTGTGATCGGCGGTGGAGGGGGCTTTTCTGGCGCTCTCCTTGCCGATCGTCGCAGGTGTATCTGTGGGTTGCAGTGCTGCATATCCCGTGGTCGACAGGCACAGGCCTCCGACGAGGAGCAGCAGCCCCCAATGGAATCTGGTCGTTTTCATCGTTCTTTCTCCGCTGTCGTTACTGATATAAACGCTGGCATGCATTTCTGCCGCGCACTATCAGCAGCCGCTGGTGGAACCGCCGCCGGAACTGCCGCTGCCGCCAGGGCCGCCCTTGATCAGCGGAGGGGCGGGCTTGGTGGGATCCATGACGATGAACTGGGCCTGATCCTTGGCGATCTCTTCCATGATGGAGGCGACCTTGGCGCCGAACAGCTTGCCCATCAGCCCCGAGTTCATGGTGCCGATATAGGTCTTGCCGTCATCCTTCTTGTAAATGGCGATGGTGCAGGGCATCAGGATGGAGAGGATGCGGGTTTCGTCGTCCTTCAATAATGGTGCCGAGTATTTGGTGCTGCAGGTCTCTACCAGCAGTACCGGGAGGACGTTGGTGCCATCCTCCGCTACTGCCTTGGAGGGATCGCGCAGGGCCGACAGGGACCAGCCGCGGTCGGAAAGAGCCTGGATATTGGCCTGGATGCGCGCTGCCGTTTCCTCGACGCCGAACGGACTCTCATGCTCGTTGAACATGAGACTGCCTGCCATGAAAAAGGTAAGGGCTGCGGTGAGAATAACGCCCGCGATGGTGCCGCCTATGATCTTGAACATGATGTCTCCCCTAATAATTTTTATGGTGTTAGTGCGTGGTGTCGGGTTTTATTACCCTTAATATTTAGTATGTTCCTATATTCTAAAGTGTCAATAAATCAGCCGGAAATATTGTACCCAGGATAACAATACGAAGATGCCGTTGTGAGTGGCGGCCCGGTCTGTTGCGGCTGTACGGTCGACGCCGGGTATACTCACCGCTGACCATGGAGCGAACCGACTCGTCATGACTACCCCCATACCCTCCTCGCAGACGGAACAAACCATCACCGGTGTGCTGCTGACCAACCTGGGCACGCCCGATGCCCCTGTCGCCCCGGCCTTGCGTCGCTATCTGGCTGAATTCCTTTGGGATCGGCGTGTGGTGGATGTGCCGCGGCCGTTGTGGTGGCTGATCCTGCACGGCGTCATCCTGCGCACCCGGCCGGCACGCTCGGCGCGACTGTACCGCAAGGTATGGACCGAGGCAGGCTCACCATTGCTGGTGATTGCGCGGCGTCAGCACGCATTGCTGCAACAGCAGCTGGAT
The DNA here is from genome assembly GCA_020725115.1 of Thiohalomonas denitrificans. Taxonomy (GTDB): domain Bacteria; phylum Pseudomonadota; class Gammaproteobacteria; order Thiohalomonadales; family Thiohalomonadaceae; genus Sulfurivermis; species Sulfurivermis denitrificans_A. Next base: position 46,460 of record DYFR01000008.1, on the reverse strand, counting down.
GCCCATTGGCCGGGACGCACCCGGGTAGTACTCGGCATGCGTTACGGCAATCCGTCGATCGCTGCTGCGCTGGGTGAGTTGCGTGCTGCCGGTGTGCAACGGGTGCTGGTGTTGCCGCTCTATCCGCAGAACTCCTGTTCCACCACCGCATCCACTCTTGATGCGGTGGCCGGGGCGTTGCGCGCCACGCGCGATGTGCCCGCACTGCGTTTTGTGGCCGATTATCATGCCGATGCGGCCTATATTGACGCCCTGGTGACGTCGGTGCGTGAGGCGCAGCAGGGGCGCGGGCCGGTGCAGCAACTGCTGTTTTCCTTCCACGGCACACCCGAGCGCTATCGCAGCGAGGGTGACCCCTATTATCAGCAGTGCCTCACCACCGCACGTCTCGCCGCGGAACGGTTGGGTCTTGCCGCGGATGAGTGGCAAGTCAGTTTTCAGTCGCGCTTCGGCCGCGAACCCTGGCTGCAGCCCTATACCGACGAGGTGCTGGCGCACATGCCGGCACAGGGCATCCGGCATGTGCAGGTGATCTGCCCCGGCTTCTCCGCCGACTGTCTGGAAACCCTGGAAGAGATCGCCGAAGAGAACCGCGAGGTGTTTTTGCATGCCGGCGGCGAGTCCTTTCATTACATCCCCGCCCTCAACGACCGCCCCGATCACATCGCCGCCCTGACCGGCATTGTGGCGCGGGAGCTGTGCCTGGACCAGGCATAACAAGCCTTCTACGCAAAGGCGCAAAGAGCGCCAGGAACTTCCAACACTCAACGCAGAGGCGCGGAGGCGCAGAGGGAACACATTACAAATCTCTGCGTTCTCTGCGCCTCTGCGTCGGATTTATGTTTTCCTTTCTTAGCTGACCCCGAATACCACTGTCGCCACGTCACGATAGTGGCGCGCGAAGTGGATGGTGACGCCCTTGCGGATGTGAGCGGGGAGTTCCTCGAAGTCGCCGCGGTTTGTCTCCGGCAGAATCAGCTCCATTACACCAATGCGCCGTGCGGCGATCACTTTTTCCCGTATGCCGCCCACCGGCAGTACCTGGCCGGTGAGGGTCAGTTCGCCGGTCATGGCCAGGGGACGCCGGATGCGCTCCTTGCGCGCCAGTGAGAGCAGTGCGGTGGCCATGGTGACTCCGGCGCTGGGGCCGTCCTTGGGCGTGGCGCCTTCCGGCACATGCAGATGGACGAAGGCCTCGTCGAAGAAGGCGGGGTCGCCCTCGTACTGCTTGAGGTGGGAGGAGATATAGCTGTAGGCGATCTCGGCCGACTCGCGCATTACCTCGCCCAGCTTGCCGGTGAGCTTGAAGCCACGGTTTTTGCTGTGCACCAGGGTGGCCTCGATGCTCAGGGTCGCGCCACCCATGGCAGTCCAGGCCAGTCCGGTGATCACGCCGACTCCGCTGATCGGTTTCTCGCGCTGGAATATGGGCTTGCCCAGTAACTCCTCAATACCTCTGGGGCCGATACGGATGGGGCCTTTTTCGCCGCCGACGATGCGCACCACGGCCTTGCGCACGATCCGGCCCAGCTGCTTTTCCAGATTGCGCACGCCCGCTTCGCGGGCGTAACCCTCGATCACCTTGCATAGCGCGCTGTCGGATATCTTCAGCTGGCTGGGCTTCAGGCCGGCCTTTTCCAGTTGTTTCGGCCACAGGTGGTGCTTGGCAATGGCCAGTTTCTCCTCGGTGATGTAGCCGGACAGGCGGATCACCTCCATGCGATCCAGCAGCGGGCCGGGGATGGTATCGAGCTGGTTGGCGGTGCAGACGAACAGTACCTTGGACAGATCGAAGCGCAGATCCAGATAGTGATCGAGGAAGTCATGGTTCTGCTCGGGATCCAGCACTTCCAGCAGGGCGGAGGCGGGGTCACCCTGGTAGGAGGCACCGATCTTGTCGATCTCGTCGAGCATGATCACCGGATTGGCGGTTTCTGTCTCCTTGATGGCCTGGATGAACTTGCCTGGCATGGCGCCGATATAGGTGCGGCGATGGCCTTTAATCTCCGCCTCGTCACGCATGCCGCCGAGAGAGAAACGGTAGAACCTGCGCCCCAGAGTGTTGGCAATCGAGCGGCCGATGGACGTCTTGCCCACGCCGGGTGGGCCGACCAGCAGCAGAATCGAGCCCGCCACTTCACCTTTGAGTGCACCGACGGCGAGGAATTCGATGATGCGCTGCTTAACATCCTCCAGCCCGTCGTGATCCTGATCGAGAATGCGACGGGCGCGTTTCAGCTCCAGCCGATCGGTGGAGTGGATACCCCAGGGCAGGGTGCTGGCCCAGTCCAGATAATTGCGCGTCACAGTGTATTCCGGCGAGCCCAGCTCCAGGATGGACAATTTCTGCAGCTCGTCATCCACCCGTTTTTGTGCTGCCTCGGGCAGGACAAGCCTGGCCAGCCGGGCGCGAAATCGTTCTATATCCGCGGTTCGATCATCCTTCTCCAGGCCCAGTTCCTTCTGGATCTCCTTGAGCTGTTCGCGCAGAAAGAACTTGCGCTGCTGCTCGCTCATGCGCTCATCCACCCTTTCCCGTATCTGGGATTGCAGGCGGGCCACATCCAGTTCCTTTTTGAGGAGTACCAGCACCTTTTCCATCCGCGGCAGCACAGGGAAGAGTTCCAGCACCTGCTGCAGCTCCTCCCGTTTGGCCGTAGTCAGTGCAGCGGCGAAATCGGCCAGGGGCGAGGGCTCGTTCGGGCTAAAGCGGCTGAGGAAGTATTTCAGTTCCTCGCTATACAGCGGGTTGAGCGGGATCAGTTCCTTCAGGGTATTGATGATGGCCATGGCGTAGGCCTTGACCTTGGCGTCCGCCTTGAGCGGTTTTTCCGCCGGATATTCCACCCGCACCATGAATGGCGGCTTGTGCGACAGCCATTTGACGATGCGAAAGCGCTGGATACCTTCGGCGATGAATTGAATTTGTCCACCGGAGCGGGTGGGGTTGTGAACGCGCACGATGCTGCCGATGCGGTAGAAATCCTCCACTTTGAGATGCTCGGGGGCACCGCTACGGGTCAGCACCAGGCCGGCCATATGGTGGGGATGATCGCCGATGCGCTCGATGGTCTCGAGCCAGGGCTGCTCGTCCATCAGCACGGGAAAGGTCTGTGCCGGGAAGAATGGGCGATCCGTCAGCGGCAGCAGATGCAGTGTGGTGGGCAGTACGCCGGTACTGATTGCCAGTTCCGAAGACGTGGTATTTGCGCCGTTCTGGGGCAGAATTTCCGCTTCGAGTGCTTCGTTGTCGGCCATGATGAGTGTTCCCTGTTGTGACTCTGACGTAGATATCGAAGTCTGTCATTCGGGGGCGCGTTGGTGCAGCGCATACGAATATATAGTGGGCGGATCATCCGTTGTACAAGCCCATGTGGGAATCCTGTGCACCATGATGTGTGTGTGGAGGAGGGGATGGAGGTGAGGCACATCATTTTGTGCTTGAAAAAATATTGCAAGTTTGCTTGTTACATTGGCGTTTATGTTTATAATGTTTTTCGACATGTGTCTCTACTAAACAAGGAGAAGAGTTGCCATGCCGAAAGTTGCAAGACGTGCAGTTGCCAAAAAATCCGTTCGCGCCAAGAAGGCTGTTACTGCCAAGGCCGCAGCGCCGAAGAAAGCAGTGCGCCGTTCTACCACCAAGACCGCTGTCAGCAAGAAGGCTGTGCGGGCTACCGTGAAAAAGATGAATGCACAGGCCAAGGCCGTGAAGGCGCGTCTGGTTGCCCAGAAGAAAAAGGCAGACCAGATGGAGAAGGCCATGCGCGCCAAGCTGCGTGCCGCTGTTGCTGAGGCCAAGGCACGCCTGAAGGTCGTGATGGATGAGGAAAAGGCCTACGAAGGCCGCCAAGCCGTCATTGCCAAGGCTGTAGCTGCCTATGACAAGAAGCACGCCAAGGTTGCAGCCAAGAAGGCCAAGCGCAAGCCGGCACGCAAAAAACGCGCCGTCAAGTCCGCCGCCTGATGAATGAGGCCACCGTCCCCGGACGGTGGCCTTCTTCTTTGCAGTTCCCTCGCCCGGTCAAATCAGGCCGGCAAAGGGCTGTACTTCTACTACAGTGCCCGCCTCCACATTCCCGCTTTCCGCCGGCAGGACAATGAAGCAGTTGGCCTGACTCATCGAACTCAGTACATGCGAACCCTGCGGCCCGGTGCTGCGTACCGTCAGCTGGCCATTGGCATCGTAGTCCATAATACCGCGCTGGTAATCGGCACGTCCCGGCGATTTCTTCAGCGGTGTCACGCAAGGTATATGCAGCCGTAACGAAGGTTGCTCCTGCCGCCCCATCAATTGATGCAGTGCCGGCTGGACGATTTGATAGAACGTGGCCATGGAGGACACAGGATTGCCCGGCAGGCCAAAAAATACCGTGTCGCCGAGCAGGCCGAAGGCCAGGGGTTTACCTGGTTTCATGGCAATCTTCCAGAAGTTCACCTTGCCCAGCGTATCCAGGGTTTCCTTGACGTAGTCGGCATCACCGACGGAAACGCCGCCCGAGGTAAGCAGTACATCGGCCACGGCCGCACCCTGACGGAAGGCGGCGGCAATGTCTTCGCGCCGGTCTCGAATCACCCCCATATCGATGATCTCGACGCCAAGGCGGCTCAGCATGCCATGCAGCGTGTAGCGGTTGCTGTCATAGATATGCCCTTCCTCCAGTGTTTCGCCCAGCGAACGCAGCTCGTCGCCAGTGGAGAAAAAGGCGACCCGCAGTCGGCGCATCACCTTCACCTCGTTGATCCCGAGTGACGCGAGCAGACCGAGATCGGCAGGGGTGATTTGCCGGCCCTGTGCCAGAACGGTTTGCCCGGTGGCGATGTCTTCTCCGGGCCAACGGACATTTTCACCCTGTCGGTGACCGGTGCCGGCATAGATCACGTCACCTTCACGGCGCACATCTTCCTGCATGACGACAGCATCGGCGCCGGCCGGAAGTTTGGCGCCGGTCATGATGCGCACGCACTGGCCGTTCCCGACGTTGCCGCTGAACGGGTGGCCGGCAAGAGCTGTTCCCACCAGTTGCAGGGGCGCTTCGCCACTCTGGGGCAGATCGGCGGCGCGCAGGGCATAGCCGTCCATGGCGGAATTGGCATCGGGCGGTACATCGATGGGGGAGCACACATCGGCGGCGAGCACACGGCCGAGGGTATCGCGCAGTGCGCGTTGTTCGAAGCCGGGGACGGGGTGCAGGGTGGCGCGAATATAGTCCAGTGCCTGTTCGACACTGAGCAGGGTGGTGCGGGGCGTCGAGTTTTTGTCCAGGGTCATTGCTGTTGCCGCCTTTTGACGTGGGTACGGGTACGAAAATTATCGCCGGGTGATGGTGCGCAGTACAAATGCGGCGATTTCTGCCGGGCTGTTCAGATCGAGCAGCGGCAGGGTAGTGGGGATGGCCGGTGGCGCGTCGCAGGCCACAGCGATCACGTGCGGGTCGGCGGGAAACAGTGGCGGTTTACCCAGCAGCGGACGGTGCAACTCAATCTTGGGCACCGCTTCATGCTTGAATCCCTCCACCAGTATCAGATCCAGCACAGAGCGATCCAGTGCCTGTACCAGCTCGGCCAGTTCCGGCTCTGGCCGCTGGTCATTGTGTTCGGTCAGCAGCGCCCAGCGTCGGCGTGAGGCTACCATCACCTGTTGCGCCCCGGCGGCGCGCATGCGGTAGCTATCCTTGCCGGGCTGATCGATGTCGAAGTCGTGGTGGGTATGCTTGATCACGGCGAGGCGCTGGCCCTGTGCGCGCAGCAGAGGTATGAGTTGCTCAAGCAAAGTCGTTTTGCCCGTGCCGCTGGCGGCAACAAAGGCGAGCAGAGGGGGAGAATGGTCAGTGATCATGTCGGGCGAGCCTCTGTTCAAGCTGTTGCAGCTGCTGCGGTGTGTTGATGTTGCTGAAGGCTTGCGGCTGGTCGGAAAAATCCGCTACGGCAAGATGCTGGCTGCGCAACCAGTCCTGTACCTTGCGGCCGCCGGCGACGAGATAGGCCTGCAGGGCCGGGACTACCCTGCGCCGTACCAGCATGATGGCGGCATGCAGATGTTCGCCATCGCTGATGCTGCATACATCGGCATCATTTTCATCCAGTGCCGCCTGCATGCGCAGCACCAGTCCTGCCGGCAGGCAGGGGGTGTCGCAGGGGACGGTAAGAACCAGTTCGCTGTCGCAGGATTGCAGGGCGCTGAGCAGGCCGGCGAGTGGCCCTGGCTGTTCGGGCAAGGTATCGGCGATGACGGGGATGCCGAATTGGGCGTACTGTGCGGCGGGCCGGTTGCTGTTGAGCAGGATGGCATCCACCTGCGGGCGCAGTGCGGCGATGACATGGGCCAGCAGGGGGCGGCCTGCCAGCGGCAGCAGGGCCTTGTCGACGCCATTCATGCGGCGTGCCTGACCGCCGGCAAGGATCACGGCGGTAAGCTGTGGGTGGACGTGGTCGGCAGGCATGAAATCTGCGGTATCGTTGTCGGTGGCGCCATCGTACCATGAGGCAGAAGGCGGGGGGCTTGGCCGGTGGACAAAGATGAGGTGTGGGGCGGGCCAGTGGAGCCCACGGTCGAGATTGTCGAACGGCAGGTGTGCTACCAGGGATTTTTCCGCATGGAGCATTACCGTTTGCGTCATCGCCTGTACAACGGTGACATGAGTCCGCTACTGAGTCGTGAACTATTCGAACGCGGCCATGCGGCGGCGGTATTGCCTTATGATCCACTCCTGGACTGCGTGGTGTTGCTGGAACAGTTTCGTGTCGGTGCATTGAACGCCCCCGGCGGCCCCTGGCTGCTGGAGATCGTTGCCGGTATTATCGAGGAAGGTGAGACCGCGGCCGGGGTAGTACGACGCGAAGCGCAGGAGGAGGCCGGTTGCACCCTGCTTGCGCTGGAGCCCGTCTGTGAGTATCTGGTCAGTCCGGGCGGCACTTCGGAGCGCATCAGCCTTTACTGCGGGCGGGTCGATGCGGCAGGGATCGGTGGTCTCCACGGCCTGGCCGGTGAGGGTGAGGATATACGGGTCAGCACGATCGGTTTCGATGACGCCATGGCCTTGTTACACTCTGGGCGTATCGATTCCGCCAGCCCGATCATCGCCCTGCAGTGGCTGCAAATTCACCGGGAGCGCCTGCGTCGCCTCTGGAACCCTTGAAAATCAGTTGCATTGGACGATAGTTAAGGCGGGACTTCATGCAGGATATCCGGTTATGAACATTACATCTGCCTTCACCAGCGCCCTGCAGGGCATCCGTCGCGGCATGGATGGACTGGATCGCAATTCGGCCCAGATCGCCAGCGCCGAACAGATGCGCGGTGAGGCCTCACCCGTACAGCCGCTGGTTGAGAGCAAGGTGAACCGGTTGCAGGTCGAGGCCAGCGCCAGTGCCCTGCGCGCCATCGATGAGGCCGTCGGCAGCCTGTTTGACGACAAGGCCTGAGGTCTGTTTCTCAGGCGGGTTCCCCGCCGGACATACCTCTTGCGAGGGCATCTCCGCCGCATCATTTTTCCGACACCGGCTTGGTGCGGCTGCTCCACACTCCGCCGGCAGAGTGATGGGGGTCGATTGTCCGGCAAATCAGACTCCACAAGGCTCCCTTTTTCAATATACTGTGCCCTTGTCCATAGGCGTGGCCAGTCGCTGGCCGGAGCAGCAACCCAGGAGCAAGGAACGTGCATGTCGGTAACACGGTAATCGAGACCCGGCTTGAGATTCAGAAGCTGAATACGCTTCCGCCGATGTCGCTGATTGCCCAGGAACTGCTGGCGGTGTTTGGCAATAGCGATCTCGATGTACATCGCATTGCAGGCACCATCGAGAAAGATCCTGCACTGCTGGCGCGCATCATCGGCCTGGCCAATTCGGCGTATTTCGGTTACCCGGAGCGGGTATCCAGTGCCGAGGAAGCCATCTTCAAGGTGCTCGGCCTCAATATCGCCCGCAATCTGGCCTTCAGCATGGTACTGGCGGGACCCTTTCGTACCTCACACTGCCCTGCATTCCGCGTCGACGAATACTGGACAGGTGCCATGGTGGCCGCAGCGCTGGCACAGCGGCTGGCGCGTCTGGTCACTGTCGAGCCACGTCCGCAGGTGGGAAATGCCTATCTGGCCGGTCTGCTGCATAATCTCGGCCTGCTGGCATTGGTGCACCTGTATCCGGAGCAGATGACGGAGGCCTTCGGTCTGTTTGATGAAACGCCGGGGCAGAGTCTGGTCGCAATAGAGAACACGCTGCTGGGGGCCAATCATCTGCAGGTAGGGGCCTGGCTCGGACGCAAGTGGCATCTGCCGGGTTTTGTTGTCGCGGCAATCGAGTACCATCGTGATGTTGATTACCATGGCGAGCATCAGCCACTGGTGCGCTTGATTGGATTTTGCGCACAGTGGGCTGCACGTCTTGCGAGGGACGAGGCTGATATCGACCTCGGCGTGTTGGTCGCGTTGGGTATCCCCGCTTCGGAGGCCGAGGCGGTGCTGGACGAGATGCTCGGCAAGCGCGAAGAAATTGCCCATCTGGCCATGATGCTGGCAGGGCATTGATACAGGGTACTCATGGATACCGCACCATTCATTGATTCGTTTCGCGAACTCAACGACAGCTTCCTCAAGCTTATCGATTCCCTTTCCGCCTTGCGCGGGCTTTCCTCGTTACGTGTGTATGGCCAGGGTGATGCCCAGCTACTGGGCAGTGCACTGGATGTCTTGATGCAGAACCAGGATCTGGAGCGCTGTTCGGTCTATCTGCTCAAGGATGGCAAGCTGGTGAACGAGGCGGGCCTGGACTGGGTACACATGATAGGTCTGCAGCATGGCTCGAAACATGAACATGTGCCTGCGTTTGCCAGCTTCGAGGTGGGCGAGGGGCTGGTCGGCCTTGCTGCGCAGACCGGCGTCCTGCAGCACAGCAGCAACTGTGAGCAGGATCCGCGTTTCGAACGCAACTGTCGTGGCATCAGCCCCAGTGCCATGGCCATCGGTTCACTCATCAGTCTGCCGATCAAGGCCAGCGGAGAGATACTCGGTGTGCTCAATGTGTCCCATCCTCACACGGGATTTTTCTCCGATACGCACGAGCGCTCGTTAGTGATTTTTGCCAATTTCCTCGGCCAGATGCTGGTCAACAACCGCCTGCTCAACAGCATGGAGCATCTGGTGCGCGAACGTACCCGGCAACTGGAGCAGACCCTGGCCGATGCCGAGGCGCTCAAGCGTCGTTATGCCGAGCTGTCGGTGATCGATGAGCTTACCGGCCTGCATAACCGCCGCTTTTTCTTTCCGGAATCCCGTTCGGCGCTGGCGCGCAGCCTGCGCTACAGGAAAGGCTTCTGCATGCTGCTGCTCGATATCGATCACTTCAAACGTATCAATGATGTGCACGGCCATCGTCTGGGTGACGAAGTGCTGTGCCGCTGCGCCGAACTGTTTCGTCAGCAGATTCGCGAGGTCGATGTACTGGCACGCTTTGGTGGCGAGGAGTTCATCATTGCCTTGCCCGACACCGATCTGGAAGGCGCCAAGCAGCTGGCGGAACGGGTGCGCTTCGCTGTGAAATCAGCCAACTTCGAGGTTGAGGGGCATTGCATCAAGACCTCCATCAGTATCGGTATCGCCTGCCTGCTGGATCATGACCAGGGAGATACCCAGGCGATACTCGAGCGTCTTATCAGCGAAGCGGATCAGGCCCTCTACTTTGGCAAGCACAACGGCCGCAATCAGGTGCGCGCCTACTCCGAGATCGCCTGCTTCCTCTGACGACTGCAAGCCGTACCTGCCGCATACAGCAAATTCCACCGCCGAGGCGCTGCGAACGCGGAGCCTACCTATCTGATTCCCCCGCATCTCTGCACTGGATGGTGGTTTTTTACGCTTGGCGGCAGTGTGTGGGGCGTTATCCCGTCAGTCCTTCGATGCCGTGCTGGCCACATTTGCGACCGGCCAGGCGCGCCGCTTCAATCAGTGTCAGCTCCAGAGGGCGTTTGCGTACCAGACCGTGAATGATACCGGCGTTGAACACGTCGCCGGCGGCGAGTGTGTCGACCAGGCGCAGCGGCGGGAAGGCGGGGGTGTGGTAGCTGCGGTTGTCGCGGTCACGCGCATAGGCGCCGCCTTCGCCCCAGCCGCACACCAGTTGCGCACGCGGCGCGCTGGAGCGCACCTTTTCGAACAGACCTTCCGCCCGCTGGAAGCCGTGGGTGCGGGCGTAGACACGCGAGAAGATCAGCAGGTCGGGGCCGGGAAACAGGCGCTCGATGCCGGGGCGCGGTTTTTCGATCTCCAGCGAGCAGGGCAGATCGGGGTGTAACTGTTTCAGTCTTTCCAGCATGCGTTGTGTCACTTCCACGTTGCGTCCCTCGAAATGAACCCAGTCAAAGCCAGAGAGATCGATGGCACGGAAATGTTCGAAGCTGTATTCGGGCAGGTCGCGGTAGTGAACGATGGTGCGGGAGCCGGTGCGCTGGCTCAGGGTGATATAGGAGGTCGGTACCTTGCCGTGGGGCAGCAGTTCCACCGCGCCGATGTCGATAGCATGGCGGGCCAGATCGGCGCGGATGACCCGTGCATCCGGCTCGTCCGCCAGGGTGCCGGCCCAGCTGCAGCGATGGCCCAGCTGGCCCAGTACCACCAGGGTGTTGGTGGCATTGCCGCCGCGGCGCATTTCCTGTTCGACGGCACGTATTTCAGCGTCTTCGGCCGGGTAGTCTTCGACCAGGTTGATGATGTCCAGTGTGGCGATGCCGACGGCAAGTATGCGGGCCATGATTCCTTTCCGGTGTGGCGGGGGACGTAGTGTATATCTGAAAGCGGGATTATTTCGCCACGGAGATCACGTCTTTTCTCATGCATGTCGGCGCAGGGCCCAGGCTACGTGTTCCCGTACCAGGGCAGAGGGATGGTCACTGCGTGCGCGTAACGCCGTCGTGACGGTGCCGTCGGTGGGGGCGTTGCCCAGTGCAACAGCAATATTGCGCAGCCAGCGTTCATGACCGAGGCGACGTAACGGGTTGCCTTCGGTGCGTTGCAGGAATATCTCCTCGTCCCAGGCGAACAGGTCGATCAGGCGCGGTGCGTCGAGGCCATGGCGCGGCAGGAAATCAGTCTCCCGGGTGGTGCGCGCGTAGCGGTTCCACGGGCAGATCAGCTGACAGTCATCGCAGCCGTAGATGCGGTTGCCCATCAGGGGGCGCAGTGGTTCAGGGATGGTGCCGTGCAGTTCGATGGTGAGGTAGGAGATACACAGGCGCGCATCCACTGTATAGGGGGCGATGATGGCGCGGGTCGGGCAGATATCGATGCAGGCAGTACAGCGGCCGCAGTGGGCGCTTACCGCCGTGTCGGCGGGCAGAGGCAGGTCGGTGTAGATTTCGCCGAGAAAGAACCACGAGCCGTTGCTGCGAGTCAGCAGGTTGCTGTGTTTTCCCACCCAGCCCAGGCCGGCCTGGGCGGCAATGGGTTTTTCCAGTACCGGGGCGCTGTCGCTGAATACCCGGTAGCCGTAGGGGCCGATGTTTTCCTGGATGCGTGCCGCCAGCCTTTGCAGACGTGTGCGGATCAGCTTGTGATAGTCGCGGCCCAGGGCGTAGCGCGCGATATATCCCAACTGGCCGTCCTGCAGTATGCCCCACGGCTCGGCGGCCGGCGGCAGGTAATCCATCCGCGCCGAGATGATGCTGAGTGTGCCCGGAACCAGCTCCTGTGGCCGGCTGCGCTTGCTGCCGTGTTGCGCCATATACGCCATCTCGCCGTGATAGCCGGCGGCGAGCCAATCGTGCAGCGTGGCCTCGGCAGCGGCCAGATCGACATGACTGATGCCGAGCTGCTGGAAACCCAGCGCCTCGCCCCACTGGCGTATCTGTTGCGCCAGTACGATGTAGTTGCAGGTGTCTCTGTTCTGCCGTTCGTGCATGCCGGTATGATACCGCCATGCAGACATTACCCCACGATCTTTACCGCGCCGCCCAGGTGCGTGAACTGGACCGCCTCACTGTCGAGACCTGCGGCATTTCCTCTGCCGGGTTGATGGAGCGCGCCGGCGCAGCCGCCTTTGCCTTGCTGCGGCGGCGCTGGCCGGAGATACGACGCATTGCTGTGGTGTGTGGCGTCGGCAACAACGGTGGTGATGGCTTTGTCCTGGCACGGTTGGCCAGGGAGGCCAGGCTGGAGGTGACACTGTATCAGGTAGGTGAGGCGGCGCGTCTGCGCGGTGATGCCCTGGCTGCGGCACAGGCAACGGGCCTGACTGCCTGCCCGCTGGATGTGGCGGCGTTGCGCCGCAGCGAGCTGGTGGTCGATGCCCTGCTCGGAACCGGTCTCAGCGGTGAAGTACGCGATGAGTGGCGCCGGGCAGTCGAGGCGATCAACGGCTGTGGTCGGCCGGTACTGGCACTGGATATTCCATCCGGTCTTGATGCAGACAGTGGTGCGCCCCTGGGTTGCGCGGTGCGTGCCACGGTTACCCTGAGTTTCATCGGTCTGAAACAGGGCCTGCTCACCGGTGCAGGCCCGGCCCTGTGCGGCGAACTCCATTTCGATGACCTGGCTGTCCCGGCCGGGGTGTATCAGCGGGTGCCGGTGGCGGCACGACGGCTGGCGCTGGCGCAATTCATGCCCTATCTGGCGCCGCGCGCACGCGATGCCCACAAGGGTGACTTCGGGCATGTGCTGGTGGTGGGGGGGGACTGTGGATTATCCGGTGCCGTGCGGCTGGCGGCGGAGGCGGTGCTGCGGGTTGGTGCCGGGCTGGTGAGTGTGGCGACGCGGATGGCCCATGCCGCGGTCATCACCGCCATGCGCCCCGAGCTGATGTGCCATGGTGTGGAGTCGGTGGCGGAACTGGAACCCTTGCTGCGCCGTGCCACGGTGATCGTTGTCGGTCCTGGCCTGGGCCAGACGGCATGGGGGCAGCGACTGTTGGGACGGGTGTTGCAGGTGCGCCAGCCATTGGTGGTCGATGCCGATGCCCTCAATCTGCTCGCGCTCGATCCGGTGCGGCGTGAGGACTGGGTGCTGACGCCCCACCCCGGAGAGGCGGGGCGCCTGCTCGGTGAGACGGCGGCGCAGGTGCAACAAAACCGCTTTGCCGCTGCTGCCGGCCTGCAGGCCAGTTTCGGTGGTGTCGTGGTGCTGAAGGGGCCGGGCACCCTGGTGCTGGGAGGAGATGCCATGCCGGCATTGTGTGACGGCGGTAATCCGGGGATGGCCAGTGGCGGCATGGGTGATGTGCTCAGCGGTGTCATTGCCGGGTTGATTGCCCAGGGGCTTGCCCCGCGCGAGGCCGCTGCAGCCGGTGTCTGTCTGCACGCGGCTGCAGCCGATGCGGCAGCGCAGGCGGGGGGAGAACGCGGGCTGCTGGCCTCCGATCTGTTTCCTCACCTGCGGCGGCTGGCCAATCCGCCACGGTGATGAGCATGACCGAGCTGGAGCTGATGCTGGCCGACAGCGCTGCCACCGAGGCGCTGGGTGCTGATCTTGCCGTCTGCGCCGGTGACGGTGGTCTGCTGGTGTTTCTGCACGGCAATCTCGGCGCCGGCAAGACTACCCTGGTGCGCGGCTATCTGCATCGGCGGGGCCACCGCGGTGCGGTGAAGAGTCCTACCTACACCCTGGTCGAACCTTATGAACTGGCTGGCGCTACCGTCTATCACTTCGATCTCTATCGCCTGGGTCACCCCGAGGAGCTGGAGTTTCTCGGTATCCGCGATTATCTGGACGCGGCGGCGCAATGCCTGGTGGAGTGGCCGGAGCAGGGTCGGGGCGTGCTGCCGGCAGCGGATCTGGAATTGACCCTCGATTACCGGGCGGGGGGGCGTCTGGCCCGGCTGGCCGCAGTGACGGCACGTGGTATCGCGATGCTGGATTGTCTCCGCAGCCGGGTGGCTGAAGGTTGATTTTTATCTTGTTCGGTATTAACTTACCCCCATATCATGAGAAATGATCGAAGGAATGGTCTGTATCTATATGAAAAGAATGTATGTTTGATGTTGGCTCGGGTTGCCAAGGGGGCGTGGAATGATACAAAAAGCCTGTACCCTGCTGTTGCTGCTGCTGCTGACGACAGCGGCCTGTGCCGATGCAGTAAATATTCGCGGCATGCGTATGTGGCCCGCGCCCGACAACACCCGTCTGGTGTTCGATGTGACCGACGATATCGAACACAGTCTGTTTCTGCTGAAAAATCCCGATCGTCTGGTCATTGATCTGAAGAACACCCGTCTCGACAAGCCTTTTGTCGGTCTTGACCTGACGCCCAGCCTGATTCGCGATATTCGTTCGGCGCCGCGCAATAACGGCGATCTGCGTGTGGTGCTGGATTTGAAGGGCAGTGTGCGGCCCAAGAGTTTTGTGCTGCGTCCCAATAATGAATATGGCCACCGCCTGGTGATTGATCTGTTCGATGCACGCACCGCTACGCCAGCCGCAGCCGCGCCCCCCGCTCCGGCGGCGCCGGCCGTACGCAATGCGCCTCGTGAAATCATCATTGCCATCGACCCCGGCCATGGCGGCGAGGATCCCGGTGCCATTGGTCCGCGCGGGACTCGCGAGAAAGATGTGACCCTGGCCGTGGCGCAGCGCCTGCGTGAGCTGGTGGCGCGTGAGCCGGGTATGCGCGCGGTAATGATCCGTGATGGCGATTATTTCATTCCGTTGCGGCGGCGCGTGGAAATGGCGCGCGAACACCGTGCCGACCTGTTCATTTCCATCCATGCCGATGCCTTTGGTGATCCGCGTGCCCACGGTGCCTCGGTCTACACCCTGTCGCATCGCGGTGCGACCAGTGAGCATGCCCGTCTGCTGGCAGACAAGGAAAATGCCTCCGATATCATTGGCGGCGTGAGCCTGGACGACAAGGACGACCTGCTGGCGTCGGTGCTGCTGGATCTGTCACTGACCGGTACCATGGAGGCGAGCACCGATGTGGCGAGTCGTGTGTTGTCCGGTATGGGGCAGGTAGCGAAGTTGCATCGGACACGGGTGGAGCAGGCGGGTTTTCGTGTGCTGAAGTCACCGAATATCCCTTCGATCCTGGTCGAGACTGCCTTTATTTCCAATCCACAGGAAGAACGCAAGCTGCGAGATCCCAATCACCAATATGCCCTGGCGCGCAGCATCATGGAGGGCACGCGTGCCTATTTCCACCAGAATCCGCCACCTGGCACCCTGCTGGCCATGCGCCAGGAGTCGCGTGGGCAACAGCACGTGATCGGCCGTGGCGACACGTTGTCCGGAATCGCCCGTCAGTATCAGGTGAGCCTGGAGCAATTGCGTACCAGCAATGCCATCAAGGGTGATCAGCTGCGTGTCGGTGATGTGCTCAGTATCCCGGCCGCGACTGGCAGCTAACCCGCATTCACCGCAAAGGCGCAAAGAACGCCACGGCATATAAACCATTCGCCGCAGAGACGCGGAGCCACAGAGTTAAATAAGTGTGCAGTCCTCTGCGTCTCTGCGGCGAATGCCGTTTGCTTGGCTCAGGTACACATCCGCCCCTGTTCGGGGTAATCTGCGCGCCATGACTTTCGCACCCCGGCGCATTCGCGCACTCGATTCCCTGCTTGCCAACCAGATCGCCGCCGGTGAGGTGGTGGAGCGGCCCGCTTCCGTGGTCAAGGAATTGCTGGAGAATAGTCTCGATGCCGGCGCAACGGCCATTGCGGTGGAGGTGGAACAGGGTGGGGTGGGATTGATCCGTGTACGCGACAATGGCTGCGGCATTGCCGCAGGCGACCTGTCGCTGGCCCTGGCGCGCCATGCCACCAGCAAGATATACAGCCAGGACGAACTGATGCAGGTGTTGAGCCTGGGTTTCCGCGGTGAAGCGCTGGCCAGTATTGCCTCGGTCTCGCGTCTGACCCTGAGCAGCCGCAACGCGGCAGATGAGCACGGCAGCAGCATCGACGCGCAGGGTGTGTCGATACCCTGTGCCCACCCGTGCGGCACTACCGTTGAGGTACGCGATCTGTTTTACAACATGCCGGCACGGCGTAAATTTCTGCGTGCCGAGCGTACCGAATTCGATCATTTGGCCGAAGTGGTGCGGCGTGCTGCTCTGAGCCGTTTCGATGTCGCCCTGACTCTGCATCACAACCAGCGCCAGGTGCTGATGGTGCGGCCGGCATGTGACGGGCCGCAGCGTGAGCAGCGGCTGGCGGCGGTTTGTGGTCGCCCCTTTGTGCAGCAGGCCGTCATGGTGGAGTTTGCCCTGCCGGGATTGCGTTTGTGGGGTTGGCTGCTGCGGCCGGAGGCGGCACGTGCCCAGGCGGATCTGCAGTATTTTTATATCAACGGCCGCGTTATCCGTGATCGTGTGGTGACCCATGCAGTGCGCCAGGCCTATGGCGATGCGCTTTACCCCGGCCGTCATCCTGCCTATGTACTTTATCTGGAAATGGATCCTGCCCAGGTGGATGTGAATGTACATCCAACCAAGCACGAGGTGCGCTTTCGTGAGTCACGGCAGGTACACGACTTTCTCTATCGGGCACTGCGCCGGGCGGTGGATGAGACGGTAGCACTGCCCTCCGCCACGCTGACGGTGCGGGAAACAACGGCGGACTATCTGCCTGTGGCGGAGGGGGCTCATACGGTACGTATTGCCTCCCGTCAGCTTGGTGTGGTGGCCGGGCGCTACTTGCTGGTGGATGAAGGCCAGCGTGGCCTGCGTCTGGTAGACCTGCCGGCCGCCCATGCCCTGCGGGCGGCCCAGGCCATGCGTACTGCACTGGCCACTGAAGGCTATGTGCGGTCGCAGCCGCTGCTGCTGCCGGTGACTCTTCACCTGACAAGGGAGATGGGAGGGGCTGTGCAGCGCGGTGATGCGTTGCTCACCCGCCTTGGTTTTGAGGTGGAGGCGTTGGGACCGCAGCAACTGGTGGTGCGCCAGGTGCCGGCGCCATTGCGTCATCTGGCGCCGGACATGCTGGTGCGTACGGCACTGGACAACCTGCTGCTGGGTGCCGATACCGAGGCACTGGTGGATGCGCTGATTGCCAGCGGCATCGGGCCGCTGCCCGAGCGCAGCGAATGGGACAGTCTGATGGCTGTCGCCGATGCTGCCGTCGGCGTATCAACGTTGCTGCTGCCGGATGATCTTGCCCGTCTGCTGGCCAGTGCCGCACGCTAGCGTAAAGCCCCTGGATTAGTCTGCCCCATGACCAGACACCGAAACTCCCTGCCTCCAGCCATCCTGCTGATGGGGCCGACCGCATCCGGCAAGACCGATCTGGCGGTCGCGCTGGTGGAACGTTTGCCGTGCGAAATCGTCAGTGTCGATTCGGCCCTGGTCTATCGCGGCATGGATATCGGCACCGCCAAGCCGGACGCGGCGCTGCTGGCGCGGGCACCGCACCGGCTGATCGATATCCTGGATCCGGCCGAGGCCTATTCCGCCGCCCGTTTCCGCGCCGATGCCTTGCGTGAAATGGCGGAGATCACGGCCGCCGGGCGTATTCCTTTGCTGGTCGGCGGTACCGGACTGTATTTTCGCGCATTACGCCGCGGCCTGTCGGAACTGCCCGCAGCCGATCCCGTTGTGCGCGCCCGTCTTGAGCAGGCGGCAGCGGAACAGGGCTGGGAGGCACTCCACCGCCGCCTGCGGGAGGTGGATCCGGTGGCCGCGGCTCGCATCCATCCCAACGATCCGCAGCGCCTGCAGCGGGCGCTGGAGGTGTACGAACTGACCGGGCGACCGTTGAGTGTGCAGCAGTGCGGCGGGGTTGACGCACTGCCCTATCGGGTGCTGGCGCTGGCGCTGGCACCCGCCGAACGGAGTTTGCTGCATGAGCGTATCAGCAGACGGTTCCACGGCATGCTGGAGCAGGGGCTGGTGGCAGAGGTGGAGGGACTGTACCGCCGCGGCGATCTGGGGCCGGACAAGCCGGCCATCCGCTGCGTCGGGTATCGCCAGGTATGGCACTATCTGGCCGGGGAGGTGGACTATGCGGCGATGGTGGAGCAGGGCATCAGCGCCACCCGTCAGCTGGCCAAGCGCCAGTTCACCTGGCTGCGCAGCGAACAGGACAGCGACTGGTTCGACAGTGCCGACGCAGAGGTACTGGACAAGGTATTGAAATTGCTGGGGCAGAACGCCATTAACTGAGTTTCCGGCCCTATGCTACACTGAGAGCCGATCAGGGAAGTCTCATTTAAACAATTGGATACTGGGCCGATTTTGGCCGATTAGACCGCATTTTGCGGATAACAATAAAGGAGAAATACCATGAGCAAAGGGCAAGCCCTGCAGGATCCGTATCTGAACGCCCTGCGCAAGGAGCGTATCCCTGTCTCGATCTACCTGGTGAATGGAATCAAGTTGCAAGGCCAGATCGAATCCTTTGATCAGTTTGTTGTGCTGCTGAAGAATTCAGTCAGCCAGATGGTCTACAAGCACGCCATTTCCACTGTTGTGCCCGCGCGCAACGTCAAATTGAATCTGGGGCCGGACGATATGCCCATTCCCGCCGCCACTGAACCGGGTAACCATATCTGAGAGGGGTATACACGACTTTACTGCCAAGGCGCAGAATGCGCTGAGGGCGGCCCGTTCCCGGCGATATCCAGTGTGATGATGAAAGATAGCCGGAGATATGGGCATTATTATGACACTGATGGATATGCTACCTCCGCGCCCCGGCTGCGATCCCATGCTTCTGGCCGGCTCGCCCCTGCCTTTTGCGATGTTGTTTGACGCAATGAAGTGGAGCAATGCACGTGTTTGAACGGCCAAAGAGCGGTGAGCGTGCGGTACTGGTTCATCTGGAGTTGCCACAGGAAGGCAATCAGGAAGACCTGCAGGAAATAGAGGAGCTGGCGGTGTCTGCCGGGGCCGTGCCAGTGGCCGTGGTTACGGGCACACGCAAGAGCCCGGATGCCAAGCTGTTTGTCGGCAGCGGCAAGGCGGAAGAGATTCTGGCTGCGGTGCAGGCGCATGAGGCCGAGCTGGTGCTGTTCAATCATGCCCTGTCACCGGCGCAGGAACGCAATCTGGAGCGGGTTCTGCAGTGCCGCGTACTGGATCGCACCGGATTGATCCTTGATATCTTTGCCCAGCGCGCCCGTTCCCATGAAGGCAAACTGCAGGTTGAGCTGGCGCAGCTGCGCCACCTTTCCACACGGCTGGTGCGTGGCTGGACCCACCTGGAGCGGCAGAAGGGCGGTATCGGCCTGCGCGGTCCCGGTGAAACGCAGCTGGAGACCGACCGCCGCCTGCTCTCTGATCGCATCCGTCAGCTGCAGAAGCGGCTGGAAAAGGTCGATCGCCAGCGCGAGCAGGGGCGTCGTGCCCGCAGACGTGCCGAGCTGCCTACGGTATCACTGGTCGGTTATACCAACGCCGGCAAGTCCACGCTGTTCAACCGGCTGACCACGGCGCAGGTGTATGCCGCCGATCAGTTGTTCGCCACCCTCGACCCGACCCTGCGCCGGGTGGATTTGCCGGGCGGCAAGCGGATCGTGCTGGCCGATACGGTCGGGTTTATTCGCCACCTGCCCCATGATTTGGTGGCAGCGTTTCGCGCCACACTGCAGGAGACGCGTGAGGCCGATTTGTTGCTGCACATCATCGATGCCTCCGATCCGGAGCGTCAGGCGAAAATCGGGCAGGTACAGGCGGTACTGGCGGAGATTGGTGCCGGTGAGATACCGCAGATCGAGGTGTACAACAAAATTGATCTGCAGGAACAGGTACAGCCGCAGCTGGAACGGGACAGTGATGGACGGCCGTTGCGTGTGCACCTGTCGGCCATGACTGGCGCCGGTATGGAACTTTTGATACAGGCTGTTGCCGACTTCTTTCATGAAGAGCTGTTGCAGAGCCGTCTGCTGCTGCCGCCCAGTGCGGGTCGTCTGCGTGCCGCGCTGTATGCCATCGACGCGGTGCGGCAAGAACAGGTGGAAGAAAATGGTACGTGGCTGCTAGATGTAGAGATCAAGGCGCATAATCTCGCGCTATTGCGTAAACAACAGGATTTTGCATCGCTGTTGCCGAGCTTGCGGGCTGAAGGCTAAACTTTGCCTCTTGATTCGGTGTGGCTAATTTCACGAAAACGATAGGTACAGATATCTATGGCTTGGAACGAACCGGGTAATTCCGGGGGCAAGGACCCCTGGGGCGGCCGCAACAACGAGCAGGGACCGCCCGACCTCGATGAGGTGGTGCGCAAACTGCAGGACAAATTCGGCGGCCTGTTCGGACAGGGCAAGGGCAAGAGCGGCGGCGGGGGCGCCTCCGCGGGTTCTGCCGGCATGGTGCTGTTACTGGCTCTGTTGCTGTGGGCGTTGTCCGGTATCTACATTGTTGACGAAGGCCAGCGTGGCGTGGTGATGCAGTTTGGTTCCTATAAGGAAAGCACCATGCCGGGTCTCAACTGGTATCCACGTTTCATTCAGACCGTGGAGACGGTGGACATCTCCAGCGTGCGATCCATCGAACTGGGCCGCCGTGCCGATGAGGCGCTGATGCTGACTCAGGACGAGAACATCATCGACGTCAAATTCACGGTGCAATACCAGGTGAAGGATGCGCGTGACTATCTGTTCAACGTACGCGACCCGGATCAGACCCTGCGCGAGGCGACTGAAAGCGCCATTCGCGAGGTGATCGGCCAGAGCGAGATGGACTTCGTCATTACCGATGGCCGCAGTGACGTGGTGGAGCGTATCAAGACACTGGTACAGGTCATTCTCGATCGCTATCGAGCCGGCCTTACCGTCGTGAATCTCAACATGCAGGATGCCCAGGCGCCGGAACAGGTGCAGGGTGCCTTCGCTGATGCGGTCAAGGCACGTGAGGACGAGCAGCGCCTGAAGAATGAGGCCGAAGCCTATGCCAATGATGTCCTGCCCCGTGCGCGTGGTGCAGCGGCGCGTTTGATCGAGGAAGCGAATGCCTACCGTGACCAGGTGATTGCCCAGGCCGAAGGTGAAACAGCCCGCTTCCTCAGCGTTCTGGCCCAGTACGAGAAGGCACCGGCGGTTACCCGCAAGCGTCTGTATCTGGAGTCGATGGAGTCGGTGTTGAGCCAGAGCAGCAAGGTTATGGTGGATACCAAGGGCGGCAACAATTTGCTCTATCTGCCGCTGGACAAGCTGATGCAGCGCGATTTGCCGCTTACCTCCCTTGGGGCGGGCGATTCATCTGCTACAACGCCGCAGGTGCCGACGCTGCAGCAGCGCACGGATGCCCGCCTGCGTGACAATGTACGTCAACGGGAGGTGAGATAATGTCTCGCGGAATGGTATCTCTCGCCGCCTTGCTGGCGGTACTCTGGATCGGTTCCATGTCGATCTTCGTGGTGAACGAGCGCGAGTTGGCGATCAAGTTCAGGCTGGGTGAGTTCGTGCGTGCCGACTACACGCCGGGTCTGTATTTCAAGCTGCCCTTTGTCAATAACGTGCGTTTCTTCGACAAGCGCGTCATGACGCTGGAAGTTGACTCCGAGCGTTACCTGACCCAGGAGAAGAAGAACGTCATTGTCGACTCCTTCATCAAGTGGCGCATCAGTGATGTTTCCACCTATTACGTGACCATGCGCGGTGATGAGCGCCAGGCTGCCCTGCGCTTGGCCCAGATCATCAAGGATGGCCTGCGCAGCGAGTTCGGCAAGCGTTCCATGCAGGAGACCATCTCCGGCGAACGTTCCGAGATCATGAACATCATTACCAACCAGATAAGCGAACAGGCCAAGCAGTTCGGTATCGAGGTGGTGGATGTGCGTATCATGCGTATCGAGTTGCCGGCGGAAGTATCCAGCTCGGTATATCAGCGTATGGAAGCGGAGCGCTCCCGCGTGGCCAAGGATCTGCGTTCGCGTGGTGCCGAGGCGGCGGAACGTATTCGTGCCGATGCCGATCGCCAGCGCACGGTTACCCTCGCCGAGGCCTATCGCGATGCCGAGCGGACACGTGGTGAGGGTGACGGTCGAGCCGCGGAAATCTACGCCAAGGCCTTCAGCCGCAACGCCGAGTTCTACTCCCTGTACCGCAGCCTGGATGCCTACCGCAACGTGTTCAACAAGCAGCAGGACATGCTGGTGCTGGATCCGAGCGCAGAGTTCTTCCAGTACTTCGGCAACGCCGCAGGCACGCGCAAGTAACAGCAACAATTACACTCCGGGTGGCGCAAGCCACCCGTTTTTTTTGAGAGGCGACAATGTGGTCTGATTTGTGGGTGGCGCTGGCCCTGTTGCTGGTGCTGGAAGGGGTGTTGCCCGCGCTGTCGCCCCGTAACTACCGCAAGGCTATGTTGAGCCTGGTTCAGTTGGATGACCGTGCCATCCGTACGGCAGGGCTGGTTCTGATGGTCGCCGGCGCGATCCTGGTTTACTGGTTGAAACACTGATGGAAAACGAACGCTGGTTACTGCCGGAAGGCATCGAAGAGGTTTTGCCCGACAGGGCGTGGCGTCTGGAGTTGTTGCGCCGTCGTCTGCTCGATCTGTTCAGTACCTGGGGCTATGAGCTGGTGCTGCCGCCTTTCATCGAGTATCTGGAATCGCTGCTGATCGGCACCGGCAACGATCTGGATCTGCAAACCTTCAAGCTTACCGACCAGCTGAGCGGACGCATGATGGGGGTGCGGGCCGACATGACACCGCAAGTGGCGCGTATCGATGCCCATCACCTCAAACGTGTGACCCCAACCCGACTTTGCTACCTGGGTACGGTGCTGCGCACCCGTCCGGAAGGGCACGGTGGCAGCCGCAGTCCCTTGCAGGTGGGGGCCGAGCTGTACGGTCACGGTGGCATCGAAAGCGATGTGGAGGTGCTGCGTCTGATGCTGGCCACGCTGCAGGGTGCCGGTCTCGAACAGCTCTATCTTGACCTGGGGCATGTCGGCATTTTCCGTGGTCTGGCGCGTCAGGCAGGACTCGCTCCGGCACAGGAGGCACAGTTGTTCGATGCCCTGCAGCGCAAGTCGCGTCCCGATATCGATGTCCTGTTGGCCCGTCTGGAACTGGCCGATGAGGTTCGTCAGATGCTGCGGCAACTGGCTGTTCTCAACGGTGGCGAGGAGGCGCTGGCGACGGCGCGCACGGTATTCCGGCGGGCCAGTGCCGAGGTGCATGCGGCGCTGGACAATCTGGAGGCCATCGCGGCCGTCGTACGCAATGTATTGCCGCAGGTGCCGCTGCACTTCGATCTGGCCGAGCTGCGCGGTTACCACTATCACACCGGAGTGGTGTTTGCCGCCTATGCGCCAGGGAGCGGTCAGGCACTGGCCCAGGGCGGGCGTTATGACGATATTGGCCGGGTCTTCGGCCATGCCCGCCCGGCCACCGGTTTTTCCGCCGATCTCAAGACCCTGCTGGCCCTGTCGACTGCCAACCTGCCCAAGGTTCGTGGTATCTTTGCGCCCTGTGCCGGCGACCCGGCGCTGACGCGGCAGGTAGATGAGCTGCGGGCGCGTGGTGAACGGGTGGTCTGCGCCCTGCCGGGGCAACAGGGCGATGCGGTGGCGATGGGGTGTGACCGCCAGCTGGCGTTGCGTGACGGCAGCTGGCAGGTGGTTGTACTCGACTGATTTCGTCGCGTTTTCGAGTTTCCCGACTATCAAACTATGACAACACCCGCGGCGCTGGGTTGAAGACGCACGGGCGGGACTAGGGGTAATAATGGGCAAGAACGTCGTAATCATTGGTACCCAGTGGGGTGATGAAGGCAAGGGCAAGGTGGTCGACCTGCTCACCGATCGCGCCAGTGCGGTAGCGCGTTTTCAGGGCGGTCACAACGCCGGCCATACGCTGGTCATTGACGGCAAGAAGACCGTGCTGCACCTGATCCCGTCCGGTGTGTTGCGCGAGGGTGTGATGTGCCTGATCGGCAACGGTGTGGTGCTGTCACCCTCGGCGCTGCTGGAAGAGCTGCGCATGCTGGAGGAAAATGGTGTCCCGGCGCGCGAGCGCCTGCGCATCAGCGAGGCCTGCCCGCTGATCCTGCCCTACCATGTGGCCCTCGATCAGGCCCGCGAACGCGCCCGCGGCAAGGCCGCCATCGGCACCACCGGTCGCGGCATCGGCCCGGCCTACGAGGACAAGGTGTCCCGTCGCGGCCTGCGCCTGGGTGACCTGTTCCACCGCGAGCGCTTCGCCGCCAAGCTGGGCGAGGTGCTGGACTACCACAACTTCTGCCTGCAGCACTATTTCAAGGCTGACCCGGTCGACTTCCAGAAGGTGCTCGACGAAAGTATGGCCATGGCCGACGAGCTGCGTCCGCTGGTGGCGGATGTCACCGAGATGCTGCACCAGTATCGCGAGCGTGGCGAGAATGTGATGTTCGAGGGTGCGCAGGGTGCACTGCTGGATATTGACCATGGCACCTATCCTTTCGTCACCTCGTCCAACACCACCGCCGGTGGCGCCGCCACCGGCAGCGGCGTGGGGCCGCGTTATTTCGACTACGTACTGGGCATCACCAAGGCCTATACCACCCGCGTCGGCGCCGGCCCTTTCCCCACCGAGTTGTATGACGGCAAGGAGCTGATGGATTCCATCGGCGCCTATATGGCCGAGCGCGGCCATGAGTTCGGTTCTACCACCGGCCGTCCGCGCCGCTGCGGCTGGTTCGATGCCGTTGCCCTGCGCCGTTCCAACCAGATCAATTCGGTCACCGGCCTGTGCATCACCAAGCTGGACGTACTGGACGGGCTGGACAGCCTGCGCCTGTGTGTCGGCTATGAGTGCAACGGCGAGCAGCGCAACACCCCGCCGGTGGGTGCCGAGGCATTCAGCGCCTGCAAGCCGGTGTACGAGGAAATGCCGGGCTGGAAGGATTCGACCGTGGGCGTCAAGGAGTATGACAAGCTGCCGCAGGCGGCGCGCAACTACCTCAAGCGTATCGAGGAAGTCACCGGCGTACCCATCGATATCATCTCCACCGGTCCGGATCGCAACGAGACCATCGTGCTGCGGCATCCGTTCGCATAAGGACGATGTGAAGGGGGAGGGGCGGACAACGCCCCTCCCTTGCGCCGCACGCCGGAAACAAAAAAGGGCTTCCCGCCGGGAAGCCCTTTTTTTGTGTTGGTGCCCAGGAGAGGACTCGAACCTCCACGGAGTTTCCCCCACTAGCACCTGAAGCTAGCGTGTCTACCAATTTCACCACCTGGGCAGGTGAAGCGAAGGCGCGCACTTTACCCGGAGCGCCGGTAGCTTGTCAACGGGGTCAGGGCAGCGCGAAGGTCTCTGTGGCATGGGGTACACTGGCCGCCGTTTGCATATTTCCGCGCACATAAATCCGGACTTGTAGATGCCATCAGCACGCATATCACCCCACGCAGTTGCCGTCGTCGGCGGTGGCCCGGCCGGGCTGATGGCGGCGGAAGCATTGGTGGCCAGCGGGGTGCGGGTCGATGTGTACGATGCCATGCCGTCGCTGGGGCGAAAGTTTCTGATGGCGGGGAGGGGCGGCATGAATATCACCCACTCCGAGCCGGTTGAGCGCTTTGTGACCCGTTATGGCGTGCGCCGCGAACGCATTGAGCCACTGCTCGCCGCCTTTGGCCCGGAGGCCCTGCGCCAGTGGATACATGGGCTGGGCATTGACACCTTTGTCGGCACCTCGGGCCGCGTATTTCCTGTCGAAATGAAGGCGGCACCGTTGCTGCGCGCCTGGCTGCACCGGCTGCGCACCGCCGGCGTGCACCTGCATGTGCGCCACCGCTGGCTGGGCTGGGACGAGTCGGGGGCGCTGCGTTTTGCCACACCGGCGGGTGAACTGCAGGTACGGGCGGATGCCGTGGTGCTGGCTTTGGGAGGCGGCAGCTGGGCGCGGCTGGGTTCGGACGGTGCCTGGGTGCCGCTGCTGATGCAGCGCGGCGTCAGGGTCGCGCCATTACGTCCGTCCAATTGCGGATTCGATGTGCGCTGGAGCGAGTACTTCCGTTCCCGTTTCGCCGGCGAGCCGGTGAAGCCGGTGGTGGCGAGCTTTGCCGGCCAGCACCGGCAGGGGGAGTTGATGGTGACGGCGCACGGGGTCGAGGGCGGCGTGATCTACGCGCTGTCGGCATCGCTGCGCGATGCCATTGCCATGGAAGGGCGGGCGCTCCTGCAGCTGGATCTGGTGCCGGGGCGCGAGTTGACGCGTCTGGCTGCAGATCTGTCCCGGCCACGGGGGCGCGACAGTCTGGCGAAACATCTGCGCCGGTATGCCGGCATCGAGGGAGTAAAGGCCGGCTTGCTGCACGAGTTCACCGTTGCAGAGGATTTGCTCAGCCCAGCGCGTCTGGCCGCAGTGCTCAAGGCCTTGCCGATACCCCTGATTGCACCGCGTCCGCTGGACGAGGCCATCAGCAGCGCAGGGGGGGTGCTGTTTGAGGCCGTGGATGAGCGCCTGATGCTGCATGAGCTGCCCGGCGTGTTCTGTGCGGGGGAAATGCTGGACTGGGAGGCACCGACGGGTGGCTATCTGCTGACCGCCTGTTTTGCCAGCGGTCTGGTGGCCGGGCGAGGGGTCTTGAACTGGCTGGCCACCAAATGAGGAAAAGGCCGCAATACGGCCTTTTCCCAGGGATATCAATTACTTGGTTTTGACCGCTTCAATCTGCTGCTGTTGCTGTGCGGCAGCATTCTTGCCCTGGCGCTCGGCCTGACGGGCCAGCTTGACTGCCTTGTCGTAATCTTTTTCCTCCACTGCCTTCTTGGCCTCATCGATCATTTTGGCCGTATCGCGCCATTCGTAACCGACGGAGGCGGCCTGGCTGCGGCTGACATCGGCTGCAGCAATGGCGGCGGCGGCCTGATCGGCATCAGCGGGCTTGCTGGCGGTCTGGGTGGCACAGCCGGCGCCGAGCAGTGTGGTGGCGGCCAGGGCCAGGATGGTCTTGCGCATGTTTTCTCCTCCAGATGGGCTTGTGTTGGTTGGGACTTAAGGTAGGTGACGACAAGCCGAGCTATTATTCCACACCATGCCAGCGGGTAACGGCCTGTTTACCGGAGCAGGTCAGAAACGTATAATTTCCCGTTTATCTCACCGACATATCTCCAAGGCGGATCGTCTATGCGCATTGTTCAGGAAGCCCTTACCTTCGACGACGTTTTGCTGGTCCCGGCCCATTCCACCGTCCTGCCCAAGGAAGTGGATCTCAAGACCCGGCTGACCCGCGGCATCACCCTGAACCTGCCTCTGGTTTCCGCCGCAATGGATACCGTGACCGAGGCCCGCCTGGCCATCGCCATGGCCCAGGAAGGCGGTATCGGCATCATCCACAAGAACATGACCGCCGAGCAGCAGGCCACCGAGGTGCGCAAGGTCAAGAAGTTCGAAAGCGGCGTGATCAAGGATCCCATTACCGTTGCCCCGACGGCCAGCATCCGTGAGGTGCTGGAACTGACCCGCGCCTATGGCATCTCCGGCGTGCCGGTGGTCGATGGCAGCGGCCTGGTGGGTATCGTCACCCATCGTGATCTGCGCTTCGAGACCCGCTACGACGCCCCTGTCTCCACCATCATGACCCCCAAGGCCAAACTGGTGACCGTGAAGGAAGGGGCGGACAAGGAGGAGGTCAAACGTCTGCTGCACGAGCACCGCATCGAGAAAATACTGGTGGTGGACGACGCTTTCTGTCTCAAGGGCATGGTTACCGTCAAGGACATCCAGAAGGCTACCGACAAGCCCAACGCCTGCAAGGATGAGCAGGGCCGCCTGCGTGTCGGCGCTGCCGTCGGTGTGGGCGCCGGTACCGACGAGCGTATCGCCGCACTGGTCGAGGCGGGTGTTGACGTGATCGTGGTCGACACCGCCCATGGCCACTCCCAGGGCGTGCTGGATCGGGTACGCTGGGCCAAGCAGAATTTCCCCGACCTGCAGGTGATTGGTGGCAATATCGCCACCGCCGCCGCGGCCCTGGCCCTGGTTGAGGCCGGTGCCGATGGCGTCAAGGTGGGCATCGGCCCTGGTTCCATCTGCACGACCCGCATCGTGGCCGGTGTCGGCGTACCGCAGATCACGGCCGTGGCCAATGTGGCTGAAGCACTGGCCGGTACCGGTGTGCCCCTCATCGCCGACGGCGGCATCCGCTACTCCGGTGACCTGTCCAAGGCCATCGTCGCCGGGGCCTACTCGGTGATGTTGGGCGGCATGTTTGCCGGCACCGAGGAGGCACCGGGTGAGGTTGAGCTGTTTCAGGGCCGTTCCTACAAGTCCTACCGCGGCATGGGTTCGCTGGGCGCCATGGCCTCCTCGCAGGGTTCCTCCGATCGCTACTTCCAGGAAGGTAACGAGGCCGACAAACTGGTGCCGGAAGGTATCGAGGGCCGCGTGCCGTTCAAGGGGCCGCTGCCTCCGGTGATCCACCAGTTGATGGGTGGGCTGCGCTCTTCCATGGGCTATACCGGCTGCAAGACCATCGACGAAATGCGTACCAGGCCGGAGTTTGTGCGCATCACCAGCGCCGGTATCCACGAAAGCCACGTCCACGACGTGCAGATCACCAAGGAAGCGCCTAACTACCGCGTCTGATCGGTCGTTGTTCTGCAAAACAAGAGGGCCACCCATCGGGTGGCCCTCTTGTTTTGGGCGTCGCATATGTACCGTACTGCGATGGTAGTCACAGTAATATTGTGGACATTATCACCTTATGTGGATAAGGTTACCGGGCGGGAACATGCCTTCCCTCCGACAATATGCCAAGAAGGGAATGGCGTATCCGACCTCAGTGAATGGATCTCCGCAGTGCAACAGGAGATAACATGAACCGGCACGATAACCACCCCAAGCCAGACCATTCGAGCCATCCCTCCCACACTGACGACGCAGATGACGGCTGCCTCAATGAACTTCTGGCAGAGGATCAGGCAGCGGATGACTGGGATGCCTCGCACCTGCCGTCTTTTGCCGCCGTTTAGCCGGTTGCCCATCAGCCCTTGCGGGCATGAATACTCGCCCTGACCGGGGCGGGGTAACCTTCAACGGTCAGTCCCGGATCGTTCTGGTCGAGGAAATCGGCCAGGGACTCGAACCGCATCCAGCCCGTACGGCGCTGCTCCTGCCGTGTGGTTACCGAAACATCCAGTGTCCGGATTTCCTCATAGCCCGCGTCCTGCAGCCAGCGCTGCAGTAATGTCACGGTGGGAATGGCGTGGACGTTTTTCATTTTGGCGTAGCGGCCGGCCGGGTGTAACACCGCATCGTCTTCTCCTGCGATCACCAGACCCTCCAGTAGCAGTTGCCCCCCCGATCTGAGCTGGCCATGCAGGCGCCGCAGGTGTTCCAGCGGATCGCGGCGGTGGTAGATCACGCCCATGGAAAAGGCCACATCGAAGGCGGCACCGTGCTCCGGCAATTCCTCGAACCGGAGAGGCAGCACGTAGTTGTCCATGCTGTCGAGATAGTGGCGCATCATGGCGTATTGCATGACATAGCGTAGCGTCGGATCGACACCCAGCACGAGTTGCGCTCCCGCACCGAGCATGCGCCAGCCGTAATAACCGTTACCACAACCCACGTCCAGTACCGTCTTGCCGCGCAGGTCGATATGCTCCCTGATGCGGTTCCATTTCCAGTCGGAGCGCCATTCCGTGTCGAGGTGGATGCCAAACAGGCAGAACGGCCCCTTGCGCCAGGGATGCAGCTGTTGCAACAGGGTTGTCAGCCGGTCACGGCTTGCGGCATCGATATCGCTGGCGGAGCCGATTTGCAGGCAATCGCTGTTCAGGTCGATGGAGGTCGGGGTGAGGGGCGGCAGCGCCGCCAGGATTTGGTACCACTGCGGCAGATCACCATGGCTGGCGGGATCCAGCGCCTCGGCGAGACGCTGCTGCAGCAAGGCATGCCAGTTGGCGAGCGGTGTTGTCGCCAGTGCCTGCCAGAGGCGCTCGTAAGCAATCATTTGCAGGCGATGAGGGCGGCAAAGTTGAAGGACTGGAACCAGGGATGAACCTGAGCAAATCCCGCCTCCTGCAGGCGTGTACGATGCTGTTCCAGCGTATCTGGAATCAGCACCCTCTCCAGCGCCGAGCGTTTCTGGCTGATCTCCAGTTCGGAGTAGCCGTTGGCGCGCTTGAAGGCAAGGTGCAGCCGTTCCAGCAGGGCTTGCTCGGTGCTATCGGTAAAACACAGTTTCTCCGCCAGCAGCAAGACACCACCTGGCAACAGGCCGTGATGGATGCCGCGCAGCAGCGACAGACGCTGTGCCGGTTCGATGAACTGCAGGGTGAAGTTCATCACCACGACCGAGGCACGCTCGATGGTGGTGTCGCGGATATCGGCACACACCACCTCCACCGGGGTAGGGGCATTGTCGGCCTCAATGGTTTCACGGCAGCGTTCCACCATGGCAGCGGAGCTGTCGATGGCGATGATGCGGCAGCCGGGCTGGCTGACACGACGGCGCATGGCCAGGGTGGCGGCGCCGAGTGAGCAGCCCAGGTCATACAGCTGGCTGTTGGCCTGGGCATGCTCCCCCGCGATGAGGCCGAGTTGACCGCAGAGGGTGCCGTAACCGGGGACGGAACGGCGAATCATGTCCGGAAACACCGCTGCCACCCGTTCGTCGAAGGCGAAGTCGGCCAGGGGTTCCTGGGGGATGGCATAAAGCGTGTCTTTGCGGCGTTCGCTACTCATGGCGGCTGACTGGGCGGTGGGGGTGGAAATTATATCATCGAGCGGTTTGTCGTAACGGCGCGGCAGTTGTGTGAGGTATGCGGCAGAACGTGGTATCTGATCTTTTTTCGGTATAATCTCTCAAAATCTCCCAGGAGTCGCCGTGACATGACGTCAGTTGCCAACAAGCGCGCCCATCCCCGTTTTCCGGTGAGGCTGGATGCCCTCGCCATATCCCCCCGCGGGGAGAACATCAATTGTGTAGTGGAGGATTTCTGCCAGGGCGGAATGCTCGTCACCTTCTATCCCCAGGCTGCCCACACTGTACGCTGGAACAGCGGTGATTACATCGAGGTGCGGTTTCCTGCGGGAGGGGCTGCAGCGCAGGGTTTCGTTCTGCAGGGGCAGGTGGTACGGGTGATCGACATTGGTGTCGGCGTCAGCTTCAACCAGGTCGATGGTGCGGCATTTCAGTTCCTGATGAGCCGCGTGCAACATGGCGCGGCAGCAACCCCCTCCCGTGCGGCACCGCCCGATGCCCGCTATGCGGCACTGATTACCGCCTGTCGTGACAAAACCAAGGTGTTTCTGGAGCGGCTGGTGGAGGAATTCATCCTGCAGGGGGCCGGCAATCTCGACAAGGCGGATGAGCTGTCGAAACGCAACTGGCGCGGGATCATCGAAGCGCAGCAGAAACTGCGCAGTGGTCAGCAGGAGCTGATGAGGTGTTATGTCGGCGCCATCATGGACGAGTTCGACCAGAAGGGTAAGCCGCTCAAGCAGCAGGCCTCGCTGGAGGATTCGACCGAGTTGTCGCTGGTGGCCGAGGATGAGTTCCAGAATTGGCTGACTGCGACGGCGCTTGTCACCAAGCTCGACACCCATAACGAAGAAGTGCTGTTTGCCCTGGAGCAGCGCCTGGGGCTGGTGCTGAACCGCCCGATCAACCGCCAGAACAATCCGATTGGTTCCGTCATGCTGGCGCAGCGGTTTCAGGAATGTTTTGATGCGCTGGGCCTTGAAGAGGAAATGAAGCCTCACGTCTTCAAGGCCTTTGAGGATTTCACGCTGGGCCAGACCGGCCGTTTTTACGAGCAGATTAGCGGCCACCTCAAGGAACAGGGTGTCCTGCCTGAATTGAAGAAGGATTTTCACCTGCTTAAAAAAACGGCCGCGCGCCGGCCGGCGCCACCCCCTCCAGGTTCGGATCTGCCCGAAGGTGAGGCCGCACACCCTGATCTGGCGGGTGGATACGATGGGACAGGCCCGGCGCCCGTCGGTGGATATGCCCCTGCTGGCACTGGTGCAGGAACGTCGGCCGGTTATGCCCAGGGCGGCGGCGCGGCGACCACAGGCCCCGTGCAGCAGGGGGGAGGGTATGCTCCGACAACCGCTGGTGGCGCCATGCCGCAGGGTGGCGGGGCTGTGCAGCAGCAGGCTGGCGGAGGGGGCGCGCAGCAGGATGGTTATGCTCCAGCCGCTGCCGGCGGAGCCGCACCTGCAGCACAGCAGGGTGGTTATGCTCCAGCCGCTGCCGGCGGAGCCGCACCTGCAACACAGCAGGGTGGTTATGCTCCAGCTGCTGCCGGCGGAGCCGCACCTGGCAGTACTGGGTCGCTGGCTCCGGGGCAGCCCGGCAGTGCAGGTAGCCGTGGTTATGCGGAGCAGTCGCCCTATGCTGCAGCTAACGAGTTGTTGCAACTGGAACGCGCCGCCATACAGTCCCAGCCGACCGCTCGTCGTGCCGGCATCGGTCAGGAGGGAACCGATGTTGCCGCAGGGGCGGCCGGGGCGCACGGCCCGGTGGTGCATTTTTCCCCGCAGGAACTGAACAGTGGTTTGGCCCATCTGCAGCAGCAGGGCCTTAGTATCCGCAGTCTGCGCCAGCAGGGTTCGAGCCTGGCTTCGCGGCTGTCTGAAATCATGGTCGAGCAGGCCGGCGGTGACACGTCCAAGCAGCTGCCGCTGGAAACCCACGATACGCTGGAAGTTACGGAAAGCCTGCTGTCGTCAATTCAGACCGACCAGATTGCCGATGCACATCTGAAGGGCTGGTTCGAAAGTATTGAGCTGCCATTCATCAAGATGGCACTCAACAACGAGCAGGTGCTGCAGGATCGTTCGCATCCGGTGCATCACCTGTTCAACACCCTCGACCAGCTGTTCCAGATGCTGCCGCCGGAAAAAACCGAATTGCGCCAGCAACTGGTCGCCAAGGTTGAGTCTGCGCTGCAGAACCTGAGCGAGGAGTCCGGCGGTGATCCGAAGGTGCTGGACGATGCGGTCAACTCACTTAACCAGCTGTATGGTGAGCAGTCGGAAGAATACCGCAGCAAGGTGGACGAGGTAATCGCCAAGTGCAAGGCGGAACCCAATCATCGGCAAATGACGCTGGACATGCTGGAGGACATCGACCGGCTGTTCGACCTGGCGGAAGGTCGGATGATTCCACGGGTAATACTTGAGTTGCTCGATGCCGGCTGGAAGAACCTGCTATGGCGCCATTGTCAACGTGATGGTATGGCGGGTGACGGCTATCGCAGCTCACGCGCCACCATGGAACAGCTGCTGATGCGTCTGCAGGGCAAGCCGCTGAAGGGCATCAAATCCGACTGGCCCAACCATAAGCTGGTGGAAGAGGTCAGCAAGGTACTGGAGCGTCTCAGCAAGGACGATACCCGCAGCCTGGTACTGGTATCCGAGCTGATCTCCGATCTCGAACAGGCCAAGCTTGATCCGGCCAAAGTCGAACGGATAAAGAAGGGGTTGATTGCACAACTGATGCTGCAGTCCTGGGAACAGGAGAAGCTGGTGCTGAAGCCGGTGGAACTGTCCAAAGTGGAATGGACTCGCTGGCTGAAGCGAGCCGAGGCACTGGGCGATGGTGAGCTGGTTTCCTACAAGAGCGATCAGGAGGATCTGCAACAGCAGAAGCTGGTCTGGTCTGATCGCAAGTGGGGCCGTTACGTATTCGTCGATCGTGAAGGCAACAAGGGACTCGATATCCGGCCTGAAGAGATGGCAGCCTCCATGGCCAAGGGGCGCTTGCTGATCCTGGAAGGCTGGGATCGGCCACTGATGGATCGTGCCACCTATACCATGTTGCAATCGATCCATGACCGGTTGATCGAACAGACCAACCATGACGCATTGACCAGCCTGATGAACCGGCGCGGCTTTGAGAGTGCGCTGGATGAGTTGCTGGTGCGCGCCAAGAAGGAAGGCAGCGACAATATCTTGTGTTATTTCGATCTTGATCGCTTCAATGTCATCAATGTCACCTGCGGCCACGAGGCGGGCGATGAGTTGCTGGGACATCTGGCTGATATGTTGCGGCAGCGACTGGGGCCGGATACCGTGGTCGCCCGACTGGGTGGCGATGAATTTGGTGTGTTGCTGGAAGGTTGTAATCGCGAACAGGGCATCAAGCGATCCCAGGATATCCGTCGCGCCATCAATGACTATCATTTCCGCTGCGAGAATCAGGAGTTCGTCGTCGATGCAAGCTTCGGCGTTGCCTCCATCGATCCGCGACGGGACTCGGTGCGTACCCTGCTCGCGGCAGTGGATTCGGCCTGTTTCGCCGCCAAGGAGGCGGGACGCGGTCGTGTACAGTTCTATGATCCGGAAAGCGAGATCATCATCAAGCGCCAGGGCGTGATGGAGTGGGTCGGGCGGATCAACAAGCTGTTCGATGCCGGGCTGATCCAGCTCAAATGCCAGAAGATATCTTCACTCAAGTTTGCCCATGAACTACCGCGTTATGAAATCCTGCTGCATATACATAATGAGCAGGGAGAGCTGGTGTCGCTGGATCAGTTCGTGCTGTCGGCGGAAATCTATAACCGCATACTGGATATAGACCGTTGGGTGGTGGACAAGGTGTTCGAATGGTTGCGTGCCAACCGTGGCAAACTCAGCGCCATCAATTCCATTTCAGTCAATCTCTCCGGTCACTCCATTGATGACGAGGCATTCATGGACGAGCTGGTTCTGCGTCTGGAGAATGCTGAGGTACCCAGCCATCAGATTTGCTTTGAAATCACCGAAACAGCTGCAATCAGTAATATTGAGCGGGCGGTTTATTACATGAAACGTCTGCGTCAGGCAGGGTGTCAGCTGGCGCTGGACGATTTTGGTTCCGGTCATGCCTCCTATTCGTATCTGAAATCGATGCCGGTCGACTATCTGAAGATAGACGGACAGTTTATTCGTAACATCAGCACCAATATTTTTGATTACTCGGTGGTCAAGTCAATCCACGAGATGGCCCATGCCCTGGGCAAGCGCACCATTGCCGAATTCATCGAGAATGATGTGGCGCTGGACAAGTTGCGCAAGATTGGGGTGGATTTCGGCCAAGGCTACATCATCGAGAAACCGATGCCACTGGATGACTTGGTGTTGGGAGCGAAGAAGTCTCCGACTTGAACGGGGCGTCCAGATCACGGATGATCTGCACCCCGGTAAATATCTCTTTCACCCGCTGAGCCAGCCATCTGCCATGTCCATTAATATCCACGCCGACCGCATCCTGATCCTTGATTTCGGTTCCCAGTACAGCCAGCTCATCGCCCGTCGCGTGCGCGAGGCCGGAGTGTATTGCGAACTCCACTCCTGCGACATGACCGAGGCGGATATCCGGGAATTCGACCCCCGCGGCATCATTCTTTCCGGCGGCCCCGAGACGGTGACCCTGGAAGGTACGCCGCGTGCACCGCAGGCGGTGTTCGAGCTGGGGGTGCCGGTGCTGGGCATCTGTTACGGCATGCAGACCATGGCCCAGCAGCTGGGCGGCGCGGTGGAAGCGGCGGATCACCATGAATATGGTTATGCCCAGGTCCGCGCCCGTGGCCATACCCGCTTGCTGAAGGAGATTGAGGATCACACCAGCGCCGAGGGTTACGGCTTGCTGGACGTATGGATGAGCCATGGCGACCAGGTCCATACCCTGCCGCCCGGTTTTGTCCTGATGGCCAGCACCGATTCCTGTCCCATCGCCGGCATGGCCGACGAGGCACGAGCCTTTTACGGCGTGCAGTTCCATCCCGAGGTTACCCACACCCGTCAGGGTATGCGTATCATCAACCGCTTCGTGCACGATATCTGTGGATGTGCTGCGCTGTGGACGCCGGATCAGATTATTGATGATGCCATCCGCTCCATCCGTGAGCGGATCGGTTCCGATGAGGTACTGCTGGGACTGTCCGGTGGTGTTGACTCTTCGGTAGTGGCGGCCTTGCTGCACAAGGCCATCGGCGATCAGCTGACCTGCGTTTTTGTCGACAACGGCCTGCTGCGCTACCGTGAGGGCGACCAGGTGATGGCCACCTTTGCCGAGCATATGGGGGTACGCGTCATCCGCGTCGATGCCGAGCAGCGTTTCCTGAGCGCCCTGGCTGGTGTGACCGACCCGGAAAAGAAGCGCAAGATCATCGGCAATATGTTCGTCGAGGTGTTCGAGGAGGAGGCCGCCAAACTGAAGAATGCCAAGTGGCTGGCGCAAGGCACCATCTATCCCGATGTCATCGAGTCGGCCGGTGCCAAGAGCGGCAAGGCCCACCTGATCAAGTCGCACCACAACGTCGGCGGCCTGCCCGAGCACATGAAGCTCAAGCTGCTGGAGCCGCTGCGCGAACTGTTCAAGGATGAGGTACGCAAGATCGGCGTCGAGCTGGGCCTGCCCTCTGAGATGGTTTATCGCCATCCCTTCCCCGGTCCCGGCCTCGGTGTGCGGATACTGGGTGAGGTGAAGAAGGAATATGCCGACATCCTGCGCCTGGCCGATCACATCTTCATCGAGGAACTGCGCAAGGCCGACCTCTACGACAAGACCTCGCAGGCCTTTACCGTGTTTCTGCCGGTGAAGTCCGTAGGTGTCACCGGTGATGGTCGCCGCTACGAGTACGTGGTGGCACTGCGGGCGGTGGAAACCATCGATTTCATGACGGCACGCTGGGCGCATCTGCCCTACGAATTCCTGGAGACGGTGTCGCGTCGTATCATCAACGAGGTGAAGGGGATTTCGCGTGTCGTTTACGACGTTTCCAGCAAACCGCCCGCCACCATCGAGTGGGAATGAGCGGGATGGGGAGACAGCCCCTGGCCCTTTCACCAGAATGCATGAAGTCATCCTGATAACCGTATCCGGCCGTGATCAGCCGGGGATCACCGCATCCCTGACCGAGGTATTGGCGCACTATGAGATCAACGTGCTGGATATCGGCCAGTCCGTGATTCACGACACCCTGGCGCTCGGTATGCTGGTGGAGATGCCGCAGGAAACCGCCGGTTGTGCCGTGTTTCGCGACCTGTTGTTTGCCGCCCATCGTCTTGATCTCACCATCCGTTTTTCGCCCATTGATGCCGCCGAGTATGAACATTGGGTGGCGGCTCAGGGGCAGCCGCGCCATATCATTACCTTGCTGGGCCGCAAGATCAGCGCGCGCCATCTGGCCAAGGTCGCGGCAGTCGTGGCCGACAATCGCCTCAACATCGATAACATCACGCGCCTGTCTGGCCGCATCTCCCTGCAACATCCCGAGCAGAAGCGCATCGCCTGCGTCGAGCTGTCGGTACGCGGCGCCGCACCGGATCTGGCCTCCTTGCATACGGCTTTCCTGCAGGTCTCGCAGGATCTCGAGCTGGATATTGCCATTCAGGAGGACGATATCTACCGGCGCAGCCGTCGTCTGGTCTGCTTCGATATGGATTCGACCCTGATCCAGGCCGAGGTGATCGATGAACTGGCCAAGGTGGCCGGTGTCGGTGAACAGGTTGCTGCCATCACTGAGGCAGCAATGCGCGGTGAGCTTGATTTCGCCGAAAGTTTCCGCCGCCGCCTTGCCCTGCTGCGTGGCATGGATGAATCGGTGTTGCAGGGTATCGCTGAGCAG
This sequence comes from Thiohalomonas denitrificans, assembly GCA_020725115.1. Classification (GTDB taxonomy): domain Bacteria; phylum Pseudomonadota; class Gammaproteobacteria; order Thiohalomonadales; family Thiohalomonadaceae; genus Sulfurivermis; species Sulfurivermis denitrificans_A. The sequence goes on along the minus strand of DYFR01000008.1, from coordinate 9,047 downwards.
CTGCCCATCACCGAGGGCGCCGAGCATCTGATCAGCACTCTCAAACGTTTCGGTTACAAGGTGGCAATCCTGTCCGGTGGCTTCACCTATTTCGCACAGCATCTGCAACACAAGCTGGATATTGATTATGTCCATGCCAACCAGCTCGACTTTCGCGACGGCAAGCTCACCGGCACGGTAAAGGGTGAGATTGTCGACGGTCAGGTGAAGGCCCGGCTATTGCGTGAACTGGCGGCGAAGGAGGGGATTTCGCTGCAACAGGTCATTGCCGTGGGCGACGGTGCCAATGATCTGCCGATGTTGTCCATCGCCGGACTCGGTATTGCCTTCCATGCAAAACCGATTGTGAAAAGTCAGGCACAACACTCCATTGCCACCCTCGGTCTCGATGCCATTCTTTATTTGTTGGGCATGCGCGATCGAGATATTGCAGATACGGAACGATGAGCGAAGCCACGGATAGTGCATGGATGGAGCGTGCCCTTGAACTGGCCCGTCGTGCTGCGGCAGAGGGTGAGGTGCCGGTCGGTGCTGTGGTGGTCAAGGGCGGTGTTATTATTGGCGAGGGCTGGAACCGTCCCATCGCTGCACACGATCCGACCGCCCATGCCGAGATTCAGGCCTTGCGCGCTGCGGCGGTTAACAGCGGCAACTACCGTCTGCTTGATACGACGCTCTATGTCACGCTGGAACCCTGCGCCATGTGTGCCGGTGCCATGGTGCACGCCCGGATACGGCGGGTGGTATTTGGCGCTGCCGATCCGCGCGCTGGTGCGGCGGGTAGCGTGTTCAATCTGTTGCAGGCGTCACAACTCAATCATCAGGCGGATGTGTGTGGCGGCGTGCTGGCGGAGGAATGCAGCACGTTGCTGCGTGAATTCTTCCAGGCGCGGCGCAAGTAGGCGCCTTCCCTATTTAGAGTGCCGGATTGGCGAACATGAAGGCGGCCGGCAGGGTTGCTGGCGGTGGCGGTTTTGGCTCGTTGCGATCAATGTTCCAGGCCAGAATGTCGTAATAACTGCGGATGTTTTCCACGTAACGCACGGCCTCGTTGCCCCGTGCATAACCGTAGCGGGTCTGGCTGTACCACTTGCGTTTATGCAGCAGTGGCAGATTCTCCTTCACATCCATCCATTTGTCCGGATTGCCGCCGCGTTGCTGGGTGATGATGCGGGCGTCTTCCAGGTGGCCGTAGCCGATGTTGTAGGCGGCAAGGGCCAGCCAGTAGCGGTCACGCCCCTCGATACGCTCGGGCAGGCGCTCCAGCAACGTCTTGAAGTAGCGCGAGCCGCCCTCGATGCTCTGGCTGGGGTCGGTGCGCCGTTCCACGCCGAGGTCGCGGGCGGTGTTCTGGGTCAGCATCATGATGCCGCGCACGCCTGTGGGTGAGACCGCCCGCGGGTTCCAGTGCGACTCCTGGTAGGCCATGGCGGCGAGCAGGCGCCAGTCCAGGCTGTTATCGGTGGCGGCCGTCTCGAACTGGGGACGGAACTGTGGTAGCCGTTGTTCGATGTGGCGCAGGAAAGTGCGGGTGCCCACATAATCGAAGTCACTGACATGGCCGTAGTGCTTTTCCACCAGTTGGGCGAGCTGGCCGTTGCTGCGCATGCGCTCGAAGTATTCGGTCGCCGCCAGATACAGGCTGTCGTCACGGAAACGCGGAAAGGCCCAGGCCAGGAACTCCGGCTCGGTCAGGTCAAAGGCAATGCGCAGTTCCGGCAGGAAACGCTGGTTGATGGCAATTTCGTGGGAGTCGGCCACGGTGTAGTCGATGACCCCTTCATACAACAGCGATAGCAGCTCCTCACTATTCAATTCACTGTTTTCGGTCCAGGCCAGATGGGAGTAGTCGCCCTTGAGTCGGCTCAGGTGCTCGGCATGGCTGCTGGCTGCAAGTACCTCCAGATGTCCTTCCATCCGTCCGATCGATGCTGGCCGCGGGGTGCCGCGCCGGTACACCAGTTGCTGGGTAACCTCCTGGTAGGCGGGGGTAAAGCGGAGCCAGTGCTGGCGTGGTTCGGTGACAGTCAGGCCGGCAGCGGCAAACTGAGCCTTGCCCTCGGCCAGCTGGCGCAACACCTCGGCCACATTATTCGCCACCACCAGCCGCAGCTTGACGCCCAGTTCATTGGCAAAGCCGCTGGCCAGGTCGTACTCCATCCCGGTCGGGCCGTCTGGGCCCTCGTAGTAGGTGGTGGCGGTATTGCGGGTCACCACCACCAGTTCGCCTGCAGCCAGCACCTGCTCCAGTTCATTGCGCGGCTGGGAGCAGCCGCCAATGAGCTGGAGCATGAGCAGTCCGCCCAGGGCGGCGGTGTAGTGGCGTCGTTGTCGGGACATGCAGCAGTTCCGTCTTTGCGTTGGGTGCAAATATAGCACCCGCCGGTTGTCGTTATCCGGCGGGAAGTGTATCTTTAGCCCCCTTCCGGAGGGGTACCGAAGCGGTCATAACGGGCTCGACTCGAAATCGAGTTGGGGCTTTACCGTCCCACGAGGGTTCGAATCCCTCCCTCTCCGCCAATTTCCCGTGTATCCAGCGTCGTGCCCGAAGGGTGCTAAAGCTTATTGCAATCAATTGATTAGGTATGTGGCGGGATGGTATTCCTCACCTCACATGGCTACCCGTTGGTCTGCCGCTGGCGGAAAAAAGTTCCTGCCGCCATTAGGTCAGGAGTGTGCGGCACTTCCTTGTTTTTCCCGCCTGCAAGTTCCATTTTATAGGTCTGTTGCGGTATTCCGCATCGCATGAGTGCTGAGTCGGTGATGCATCGCTTCCCTGCCGGATTACTGCTGTTGTCTGCCCTGTTGCCGGCCCAGGCCGAGCAGTTGATGGTGACCTTTGGCAGCGAATATTTTTCCTGGCGCGAATATGCAGGCGACAGCAAGCTGCTGGAGGAGACCGGACTGCGCCATTTCGCCGGTCTGGAGGCGGAGTCGACACCGGCGGCGAACTGGGTCTACGGTCTGCGCAGCCGCCTCTACCTGGGGCGGGTGGCCTATGACGGCCAGACCCAGTCGGGCACTCCGCATACCACGGATACCGATTACCTGGGCTGGATGGCGGAGCTGGATTTCACCCACCATTTCCTCACCTCCACAGCCGGGCCCCATGCCTGGGGTATCACCTTTTCTTTTGGCTACGATTCCTGGCTGCGTTCATTGCGCGACAAGGGCAATGTGTATGGTTATGACGAGCGCTACGATGTGGGCTATGGCCGGCTTGGCGCCACGTACAGTGGCAATCACGGCTGGTCGGTGCAGGGTGGGGTGAAACTTCCGTTCTATACCAGTGAAACCGTAGGACTGACGCGCCTCGGTTTCGATAGCGACCCCACCCTCAAGCCCAAGCCCGACTACAGCCTGTATGCCTCGGTCAGCTATCGCCTGAACCCGCGCTGGAACCTGGGCGGTTACTACGACAGCTACCGTTTCCGGCAGTCGGACAGTGAGCTGGTGACCGGTGGCGGTTCCCTGTACAGCGTCCACCAGCCCAAGAGCCAGCAGGATACCCTCGGTTTTTACCTGAACTACCGTTTCTGACGGCATCTTCGTATTGCGCCGCCTGCCGATCTGGTTTAACCTTGCGCGCTTTCTGGAGAGGTGTCCGAGCGGTTGAAGGAGCACGCCTGGAAAGTGTGTATACGTTAATAGCGTATCAAGGGTTCGAATCCCTTCCTCTCCGCCACTTTCCATTACCAGTTTTTCCGCATGCGCCCCCTGTGGCGCGGTTTTCCACCCAGTGTTCAATGGCGGACCGTGCCGGTCCCCTCGCGACGACAAGCTGTGAACCCGGTCAGGCCCGGAAGGGAGCAGCCGCAACAGTGGACTCGGGCGCCGGGGTGTGGCTGGTACGGGACGCCACCCTTTATCATTTCCCTCTGCTTTCTTTCGTCGTCACCTGATCGGGTATACTGCTTTTTCCGTCGGCCGTTGTTCGGCCGCGCCCCCAGCAGAGAGCTGCTTGCCCGTGAGTTATCAGGTTCTGGCCCGCAAATGGCGTCCCCGTTCCTTCCCCGATATGGTGGGGCAGGAGCACGTGCTGCGCGCCCTGATCAACGCGCTGGATCATGATCGCCTGCACCACGCCTTTCTGTTCACCGGTACCCGCGGTGTGGGCAAGACCACCATCGCCCGCATTCTGGCCAAGTCACTCAATTGCGAGCAGGGGGTTTCCTCGCGTCCCTGCGGCGTGTGCAGCGCCTGCCGCGAGATCGATGAAGGACGTTTCGTCGACATGATCGAGGTGGATGCCGCCTCACGTACCAAGGTGGAGGATACGCGCGAGATCCTCGACAACGTGCAGTACGCCCCCAGCCGCGGACGCTACAAGGTGTACCTCATCGACGAGGTGCACATGCTCTCCAATCACAGTTTCAATGCCCTGTTGAAGACGCTGGAGGAGCCGCCGCCGCATATCAAGTTTCTGCTGGCGACCACTGATCCACAGAAGCTGCCGGTCACGATCCTCTCGCGCTGTCTGCAATTCAATCTGAAGCGTTTGTCGATGGGGCAGATCCGCGACCACCTGACCACCATTCTCGGTAGCGAGGGTATTTCTGCCGAGGCAGCGGCGGTGAGCGAAATCGCCCGTGCCGCCGATGGCAGCATGCGCGATGCGCTAAGTCTGCTTGATCAGGCCATTGCCCATGGCGGTGGCGAACTCGATGCCGCCGGCGTGCGCGCCATGCTCGGTACCATCGACCGCACACGGGTGGTGGCGCTGTTGCGTGCGCTGGCGGCGGGCGATGCTGCGGCGCTGCTGGCGGAGGCGGCAACGCTGGCCGAACTGGCGCCGGACTATGGCGGGGTGCTGAACGAGTTGAACAGCGCGCTGACCCGCATTGCCCTGGCGCAGGCCGTGCCGGGCGCACTTGGCGAGGAAATGGATGGACACGAGGCGCTGGCCGAATTGTCCCGTTTGATGACGCCGGAGGACGTGCAGCTCTTTTATCAGATTGGTATCAGCGGCCGGCGCGACCTGCCGCTGGCACCCGACCCGCGCGGCGGCTTTGAAATGGTCCTGTTGCGCATGCTGGCGTTTCATCCGGCCGGCGGCGTGGTACAGGCGGCACCCAGGGTGACACCTGCGGCTAGCACAGCCGCATCCGGGACACGAGCGGCGCCCGTTGTACCGTCGCCGGCCAGCATCGTGGCCGAGCCATCTCCACCGGCCGCCACGGTTGCTGCGGTACCGCCGGTCAGCCAGGATGCGGCAGGACTCAACTGGGCCGAGCTGGCGGCCACCCTGCCTCTGGGGGGGCTGGCACGCCAACTGGCACTCAACTGTTCGCTGTTGCGCCACCATGATGACATCGTCGAGCTGGCGCTGGAGCCAAGCCAGCGGGCCTTGCACAACAAGAAGTGGGAGGAGGCCTTGGGCAAGGCGTTGTCCGAGCACCTGGGGCGGCCCCTGCGGCTTAGCATTCAACTGGGCAGCAGCGGTGGCGAGACACCGATGGCAGCACAGCAGCGCCGTGGCCAGGAACGGCAGAACGAGGCACAGGCCTCCATCGAGAATGACTCCAACGTGCAGTCCATCCTGGATCGATTTGATGGACGCATTGAACCCGGCTCCATCCAGCCGGTGGACTGAGACGGTTATCTGTTGGCTCACCGTCGCCAGGTGCATCGTGCAGGTGTGTAAACCGCTCTTTGTGTTGCCGCTTGTGGCGGCCGGGCAGGGAAAAATTTTCTGACAACCAAGCTGTGAGGATGGTGAAACGATGAAAGGTGGTTTGGGCAATCTCATGCGCCAGGCGCAGAAGATGCAGGCTGACATGCAGCGTGCGCAGGAAGAACTGGCCAATATGGAAGTGAGCGGGCAGTCCGGGGGCGGCATGGTGGCCGTGGTGATGAACGGTCGTCACGATGTGAAGCGGGTCAGTATCGACCCCAGCCTGATGCAGGACGACAAGGAGATGCTGGAGGATCTGATTGCCGCGGCGGTAAACGATGCCGTGCGCCAGATCGAGAAGACCAGCCAGGAGCGCATGTCCGGTCTGACGGCGGGAATGAATCTGCCGGGCGGCATGAAGCTGCCGTTCTGAAAGCCGATAGCAGGAGTAAAGATACAGGATGCAAGGGGAGGAGTACGCTGCGCGCACGGTGATTTGTGTTTCAAACAGTGCGAGCGCAGCGAGTTCCTTCCCCTGTATCTTTCCTCTTGTATCTTTTCTCTGCCTTCATCCACCCCGCGTTAACTGAAATGAGCTCCCGTACATGTCGCACAGCCCCCTGATCGGCAGCCTCATCGAGGCGTTACGCTGTCTGCCGGGTATCGGCCCGAAGTCAGCGCAACGCATGGCCTATCATCTGCTGGAGCGCAACCGGGACGGCGCGCGTCGTCTGGCCGAGGCGCTGGTGGAGGCGGTGGAGAGGGTCGGACATTGTCGCGACTGCCGCACCCTGACCGAGGTGGAAGTTTGCACGATATGCAGCAGTTCGCGTCGTGATCGATCCCTGCTGTGTGTGGTGGAGTCACCCAGCGACGTGCAGGCGCTGGAACAGTCCACCGGTTACCAGGGACTGTATTTCGTATTGCTGGGCCATCTGTCGCCGCTGGACGGCATCGGCCCGGAAGACATTGGCCTGGATCGGCTGGCGGCGCGCCTTGATGGTGGTGAGGTGCGGGAAGTTATCCTGGCCACTAATCCCACCGTGGAGGGCGAGGCCACCGCCCATTACATCAGCGAGATGGTGCATGGCCGTGGCATCCGCGCCACGCGCATCGCCCATGGCGTACCGCTGGGGGGGGAACTGGAGTACGTGGATGGCGGCACCCTGTCGCATGCCTTTCACGGGCGTCGGGAAGTTTAAATCAGGCGCGGATTCAAAATTTAAGATTCAGACTTGATCGAGTTCGCGGCATGCTTTTGCAGAATTTTGAATTTTGAATTTTGAATTTTGAATTTTGAATTTTGAATCCTATTCCTTCTCCCCCGCACCGGCCTCCAGGGCCTTTGCCGCCAGCAAACCGAGCTGTTTGAAGCGGTGATAGGCGTGGCTGTCCAGTGCGCAATCTGCACTGTGACGATCTGCATAAAACAGTCCCACTGGACGACCTTTCACAAATACTGATAACACCAGAAAGCTGTTGCAGCGAATGATGCGCTGGAATGGCTTGGGCACCAGTGGCCAGAATTTGATGCGGTTGGTGTCGTTGATCCACAGTGCCTGCGGTTTTTCCATCAATCGCGTGAACAGGTGGGCTCCGTTCAGTTCGATGAGAAAGCGCTTGAAAGCCGGATCATTGTCGGCGCCGGCGATGGCGCGCGCCCGCAACTGGTGACGCTCCTGCGTGAGCAGGGCGAATACCACACGGTTGAGGCCGATACCGTCGTGCATGCCGTCCATGGTGAGCGACAGTACCTTTTGCAGGGTGAGATTGCCCGCCTGCAGTTCCTGCAGTGATTGACGCAGGATGCGTAACTGCGGCGCCAGACAGAAGGCCGTAGCAGGTTCCGGTGACGGCTGCTGTCCCGGTGTCTCGCCAGCCGGTTCAGGCTTCCAGCCGGGGGCGGCCTCCGGCTGGGAGGGGTGTAGCAGCCGTGCAGCCGCGGGCAGGGCGGGAAAACACTCGGAGTGGTTTGCTGCCGCCACCGCATAGCGGTGGACGTGGGTGGTGGTAATGTCGAGGTCGTGCCCCAGATGGTGGGCGATCTGCTCCAGTACCGTGGTACTGGCGGCGCGATACCACCCCTGTTCCACCACGCGTGCCAGCTGTACCGCCAGCATGATGCCGTAGATGCGCAGCTGCTGCGCGCTTTCCGACTTGAGGCTGTCCTGCATCAGTGTGGGCAGGCCCCAGAGTCGTGCCAGCGTCAGGGTCAGGTGATCGAGACCGAAACCGAACACCACGTACTGGGCCTCCTCCGGCTCCATCTGTTGCCGTGTGATGAGTTCCTCCAGCTGGAGCATCTTGGCCGGGGCATACAGCCACAACAGTATTTCTCCCAAATGATGCAGCAGCGCCGGCAGGAAGACCTCATCAGGCTCCATGTCCTTGCGCAGCCGTGCCAGCTCTCGTGCCTGCCAGGCGGCGTGATAACCTTGCGCCATCAGACGCAGCGCCCGTTCGCGGCCGGTGGGGTCGCCCGCCTGCTGGATGAGCGGGATGGCCTTGGGCAGGGTGCGCAACTGGGTCAAGCCCAGCATCATCATGGCATGCTCCACCGTGGTGACTTCGGTGCGCAGGCGTTTTTGGCCGCCGGCATTGACCCGACGCAGCAGGGCAATGCACAACCCCGGGTCTTTTTCCACCACCCGGGCCAGACTCCACATGTTCACATTGTCATCGCTGCCAAGCCGCACCATCTCCGCCACCGTCTGCGGCAGGGCTGGCAATACGGCATGCTGGAGCTTGTCGGCCCAGGCGTTCAGGGTGTTATGCATTCCGGTTCCTTAGTACCGTTCCATGGCAGAAGTGTGCCTTCTGCATCGTAGCGGATGCAAGGCGTTATTACGGTACATGGCGGCGGGTTTATAGCACTGTCGCGGGGTGTTTTCGGCACACGGGACTGGTACACTTCGCACTCCAACGTATCCCATGAGGGGATGCGGCCGTACCCCACCCCGAACCATGCCGGATAAAGGGTTGGGAGCTTCTGCCGATAACCCCGAAGTCACTCATGAAAGTAATTAGTTTAAGGACAGACAACGGATGAAGCTGATCGTCGGCATCCTGATTGTGGTCATCTGCGTGTTCGGTGGTTTCATGATGTCGGGCGGCCAGCTGCTCGCCCTGTACCATCCACCCGAGCTCATCATCATCGGCGGTGGTGCCCTTGGTGCCTTTGTGGTCGCCAATCCGCCGCAGGTGATCAAGGCCGTACTCAAGGGGCTGCCTACCCTGGTCAAGGGGGCCAAGTACAGCAAGCAGTCCTACCTGGATCTGCTGGCACTGATGTACGACCTGTTCGCCAAGGCGCGCAAGGAAGGCCTGATGGCGCTGGAAAATGACATCGAAGAGCCGAATCAGAGCGAGATATTCAAGAGGCTCAACGCGGATTCGTGTGGGTGATTTTCGCATGATTTGGGAGCGCGGGTAA
>DYFR01000007.1 GCA_020725115.1 Thiohalomonas denitrificans | reverse complement strand
AGGGGCTAGGGGCTAGGGGCTAGGGGCTAGGGGCTAGGGGCTAGGGGCTAGGGAAGGAGTGCGCTGCGCGCACACAGTATTAAAACAAACACGAGCGCGTAGCGAGTACATTCCTAGCCCCTAAATAAGTGTTCCGAATTGGTATCCACCTTATCTTCGGTGTGTCATAGGGCGGGCCGTGCCCGCCGCAGCACGGCGCCCATGGGGCGCCCTATGCCTGGTTACAAATTCGGAACACCTATTTAGCCCCTTCATACCCATTCTGCCGCCACGCCTCGTACAGAATCACCGCTACCGCATTGGACAGGTTGAGGCTGCGGTTGCCCGGACACATGGGGATGCGCAGGCGCTGTTCCGGCGGCAGGCTGTCGATGAGTTCCTGCGGCAGGCCGCGGCTTTCACTGCCGAACAGCAGCACATCGCCGTCACGATAGGCTACCGCGCTGTAATCTTGCCTGCCCCGCGTGGTACAGGCGAACACCCGCGCCGGCCGCACCTCGCACAGGAAATCCTCATAGCGGTCGTGCACCTTCAGGGTGGCGTATTCGTGGTAATCCAGCCCGGCCCGGCGCAGGCGCCGGTCGTCCAGCTCGAAGCCCAACGGCTTGATCAGATGCAGCTGTGCGCCGGTATTGGCGCACAGGCGGATGACGTTGCCGGTGTTGGGCGGGATCTCCGGCTGGAACAGGACGATGTGGAACATAGCGGCAGATACAAGAGGAAAGTTACAAGATACAAGAAAAACCCCTGTTCCTCCCGATTCTTCCCTTGTATCTTTTAACTTTCCTCTTGTATCTGAGCTCTCATGCATACCCAAGACAAACAACTCCTCGCCGTGGACTTCTGCGGCATGAATTTCGCCTCGCCCCTGGTGCTGCTGTCCGGCTGCGTCGGCTTCGGCGAGGAATACACCCGGGTCAAGGGCTACTCCAACCGCGAGGTGGGGGCGGTGTGCCTCAAGGGCACCACGCTGGAGCCGCGCCTGGGCAATGCGCCGCACCGGGTGTATGAAACCCCGCAAGGCATGCTCAACGCCATCGGCCTGCAGAATCCCGGCGCGCGCCACGTGGTGGACAGGATCCTGCCGACGCTGGACTTCGAGGAAACCCGTTTCATCGCCAACATCTCCGGCTCCACCGTGGAGGAGTATGCCGAGGTGGCGCGCATCTTCGACGACTCGCCCATCGACGCCATCGAGATCAACATCTCCTGCCCCAACGTCAAGGCCGGCGGCGTGGCCTTCGGCAACGACCCGGCGATGTCCGCCCGGGTGGTGGAGGTGGTGCGCAAGGCCACCAGCAAGCCGCTCATCACCAAGCTGTCGCCCAACCAGACCGACATCGCCGGCAATGCCCGCGGCTGCATCGAGGCCGGCACCGATGCCTTCGCGGTGATCAACACCCTGATGGGCATGGCCATCGACATCGAGAGCCGCACCCCGATCCTGGGCAACAACCAGGGCGGCCTGTCCGGCCCGGCCATCAAGCCGGTGGCTCTGCTGCGCACCCACCAGGTCTACCAGGTCTGCCGCGACCACGGCATCCCGATCATCGGCCAGGGCGGCATCACCAGCGCCGAGGATGCCCTGGAGTTCATCATCGCCGGCGCCACCGCCGTGGGGATCGGCACTGCCCTGTTCTACGACCCGCTGGTGTGCTCCAAGATCAACGCCGGCATCGCCGCCTACCTCAAGCGGCACGGCCTGACCGGGGTGTCCCAGCTCACCGGCAGCCTGACGTTGAACTCACCGGCAGCGCGCAACAGCTGCTGCACGAACAAATGAGTACAAAACTAGCCAGGTTTTTCAGTGGGTTATAATTGTTTGCTATAGTTGATTCTTAGCAAGAACCTGTATTATCGTCGTGACAATGTGAGACGTGTCACACTCCGGGATCGTGAGTTTGTACAGCCGAGGAGATAAGCCCCTGTTTTCGCTACTAAAAAGAAAGAAGAGCGTCAGCGGTCTGACAGGGATCAGCATCCATAGCGAAGGAATCGGTATCGCCCGCATCAGCCGGGGCGGGTCGGATGCGCCCCCGCATCTCTCCCTGTGCGAATTTCACCCTGCCCCGACCGCGACCGAGCGCCACAGCGTGCTGGTCGCTGTGGCGGGAAAATATCACCTGGATGCCGCCGACTGCACCAGCCTGATGGATGCCGATCACTCCAGCCTGCAGCTGGTGGAGGCACCCGAGGTCGATGCCACCGAACTGAAGGCCGCGGTACGCTGGCGCATCAAGGATCTCATCAACTTCCATGTCGATGATGCCGTCATCGACGTGTTCGATGTCGAGGGCCAGCGCGGCCGCACCAAGATGATGTATGTGGTGGTGGCACGCATCGCCACCGTGCAGGAGCACATCAACCTGCTTGAGCATTCCCATGTGAATCTGGGCGTCATCGATATTGCCGAACTGGCCCAGCGCAATATTGCGGCCCTGTTGCCGGAGGACAGGAGCGGGCTTGCCCTGCTCCACCTCACGCCACGCGGCGGCCTGCTCACCCTCACCCGTCAGGGCAGCCTGTTTCTGGCCCGCAACCTGGAGTTCGGCACCGATCAGCTCGCCGCCGAGTTGCCGGCAACAGGAACGTCACATGAAGAGGGTGAATTTACCCTCGATGTCGCCGATGACGAGCTCGGGCAGGGCTTGAGCCGCCTGTTCGATTCCATCGTGCTCGAAATACAGCGCTCCCTGGATTACTTTGAAAGTCACTTCGGCATGCCGCCGGTGAGCGGGCTGGTGCTGGCACCCCTGACCCAGCCCATCCCCGGCTTGCTCGGCTATCTGGGCAGCAACCTGGGGCTGCCGGTACGCATGCTCGATCTCAATACCGTACTGGACTGCGAACAGACCCTGAGCGATGAATTGCAGGGCCGTTGCCTGCCCGCCATCGGTGCAGCGCTACGCGTGGAAGAGAGGGCGCTGTGATGCAGCAGATCAATCTCTACCAGCCGCTGTTTCGCAAACAGGAGAAAATATTCTCCGCCAAGACCATGTTGCAGGGTGCCGCCATGGTGGCCCTGGGCATGGTGGTGTTCTTTGGCTATGCCGCCTGGCAGACGCGCAATCTGGAGTCACAGGTGGCGCAGTTCCAGCGCCAGCGTGACGATGCCGCCAAACGGGTAACCGAACTGGCGCGCGCCATGCCGGAACGCAGCAAGAGCATGGCGCTGGAACAGGCGGTGGCCCAGCTGCGCACGGAACTGCGCAGCAAGCAGCAGGTGGTGGCGCATCTGGCTGATCGCAGCAGCGGCAATACCAGCGGCTATTCTGCCCATCTGGAAGGCCTGGCACGGCAACGGCTGCCACAGCTGTGGCTTACCCGTATCGGCCTGCGCCGCGGCGGCAGCGCCATGGAGCTGCACGGCAGCGCACTCAACCCGGAACAGGTGCCGCAATACCTGCAACGCCTTTCTGCCGAGCCCGCGTTCAGTGGCGTGGAGTTTCGCCAGTTCAGCCTGAGTCGGGCAGAGAAGGCGCCGCAGCAGGTGGATTTCGTGCTGCTGACCGAAAAGGCGGACAAGAAATGAAGGAACGTATCGAACAGCTGCGCCAGCGTATCGACACGCTTTCCCTGCGCGAGCGCGGCATGCTGTTTCTTGCCCTCGTGGCGGTGCTTTACATGCTGGCCCAGGTAGCGCTGTTTGCCCCGCTGGAGGCGCAGCAGAAACGTGCGCTGGAGCGCATCGGTGGCCTGCAAAAGGAGATCGCCGCCTTTGACGAACAGACGCAGGTGATTCTGCGCCGCCAGAGCGTTGACCCTGATGCTGACAACCAGCGCCTGCAACAACAGTTCGCCGGCCAGATCGCCGCACTGGACAGCCAGATCGCCGGCGCCGTGCAGGGATTGATTGCGCCACAGCAGATGACGCGGGTACTGGAAGAGGTCATCCTGCGCCAGTCCGGCCTCAGGCTGGTGCGCATCGAAAGCCTGGCAGCCCGCCCGCTGATCGAGGCGGCCACAGGTGAGGTTCCGGTAAATGCCGGCATCTGGCGCCATGGCGTGCGCCTGGAATTCGAAGGCAGTTACATGAATGCGCTGGCCTATGTGCGCGAGCTGCAGTCCCTGCCCTGGACGCTGTACTGGGATGAGCTGGAGATCACCATGGATAAATACCCGGCGGCACGGATTACCATCGTGGTGCATACCCTGAGCCTGAACGAGGGCTGGATCGGTGTATAGATGGCTGATAACAGCCCTGCTGCTGGGCATGATGGCACAAGGCGTGATGGCGCTGGAGGATCCGATGCGCCCGCCGGGTGGCACGGCGAGCACCGGCAGCCCCGCCGCCGATACCCGGTTTGTGCTCAGCTCCACCCTGATTGCCCGCGAACGCCGCAGCGCCATCATTAACGGTCGTCACGTCAGCGTGGGCGATACCATTAGCGGCGCACGGGTAGTTGAAATCCTGCCGGCACAGGTGCGTCTGCACCACCAGGGGCGCCAGCTCACCTTGCAACTGCTGCCCGTTGCCGTCAAAAAACCTGTACCTGCCGAGTGATGCACATGACAACAGGATTGAAGCCCATGACCCGTCTGCCGTTCTTTGCACTGGCACTGTTGTTGGCCGGTTGCGCCAGCCAGGGTGTGCCGCAGCGCAGCACGCTCAATGAAATTCACGCCGCGCTGCGCGACGAAGGCGTTGCTGCCACCCCGAAGACACAACAGGCCACGCCAACCGCCGCAGTCAGCGATGCCCTGTTGCCGACCATTCAGCTCAATATCCCCGGCGCAGATCTGACGGCGGTCGAGCCGCGCTTCGACGTCAAGGTGCGCCGTGCCACGGCACGCGATTTCTTTCTCAGCCTGGTCGAAGGCACCTCTTACAACATGATGGTGCATCCCGACGTTAGCGGCAGCATCAGCCTGGACATGAAGAATGTCACCCTGCCCGAAGTGATGGAAATGGTACGCGACACCTACGGCTATGACTTCGAGCGCCGCGGCGACAATTTCCAGGTACTGCCCAATGTGTTGCAGACACGCATCTTCCACGTCAATTATCTCGACATCAAGCGCACCGGCAGCAGCAAGATCAGCGCCGGCGCCACGCAGATATCGCGCACTGGCGGCACCAGCAGCGACGGCACCACCAGCAGCACCACCAGTACCTCTGAAACCAGCATGATCACCACCGACTCCCTGTCCAACTTCTGGCCGGGACTGGAAAATACCCTGCGCATGATCGTCGGCAGCGAGCCCGGACGTTCGGTGTCGGTCAGCGCCCAATCCGGTATCGTGGTGGTGCGCGCCATGCCGTCCGAACTGCGTGAAGTGAAGCGTTATCTGGATACCACGCAGAACGTCACCCAGCGTCAGGTGATCCTGGAGGCGCGCATCCTTGAGGTCGAACTGTCCGACGGCTTCCAGGCCGGCATCAACTGGTCCTCTCTCACCCAGGGCAAGAACGACACCCTGGTGCTGGGCCAGATCGGCGGCGGCAGCATCTTCGGCGGCAGCGGGGTCAGCGGCATCAGCGGTTCAGCCATGAACATGACACCGCCGGCCGGCACCATCACCAGCGGGGCGGCCACCACCGCCTTTGGCGGCGTCTTCGCCGCCGCCTTCACCGGCAACAACTTCACCGCCTTCATCGAGTTGCTGAAGAGCCAGGGCAACGTGCAGGTACTGTCCAGCCCGCGCATCTCCACGCTGAATAACCAGAAGGCGGTGATCAAGGTCGGTGCGGATGAATTCTTCGTCACCGACGTCAATACCAGCACCACTACCACGACCACCACCGCCACGCCCAACGTCAGCGTCGAGCTGACGCCGTTCTTCTCCGGCGTCACCCTGGACGTTACACCGCAGATCAGCGAGGAGGGCGACATCATCCTGCACGTGCGCCCGTCGGTGAGCGAGGTGCGCGAGCAGATCAAGGACGTGACGGTGACGACCACCACCCTGCGCATGCCGCTGGCCTCCAGCACCGTGCGCGAATCCGACAGCGTGATCCGCGCGCAGAATGGCCAGATTGTCGTGATCGGCGGCCTGATGCAGAACAAGACCCGCGACGAACAGGCCTCGGTGCCGTTGCTGGGCGACATCCCGCTGCTGGGCGCGCTGTTCCGCCATACCCGCCAGGCCACCAGCAAGAATGAACTGGTGATCCTGCTCAAGCCCACCGTGGTGGAAGGCAATGAACAGTGGGCGCGCGAGCTGCGCCGCTCCTCGGCCGGTTTCCGCCAGTTCGATCAGCAGCCGTGATCAAACATCCAGCGCAAAGACGCAAAGGTGCGAAGGGCGCAAAGGAAAGTCATGCGTGTCGTTCGGTGCGTCCGCACGCTGAGCCGGCAATAAAGCCATTCCCGCACGATACGAACGGGTGAGGGCGCGCGATGTACCTGGAACATTTCGGCCTGCGCGAGCATCCCTTCAGCCTGACGCCGGATACACAGTTCTTCTTCGGTCACGGCCACTATCGCGATGCCCTCGATACGCTGATGGTGGCGCTGGGCGGCGGTGAGGGGTTCATCAAGGTTACCGGCGAAGTAGGCACCGGCAAGACACTGCTGTGCCGCAAGCTGCTCAATTCTCTGGATCGCAACACCTTTTACACCGCCTACATTCCCAATCCCTATCTCACCCCGCCGGCCCTCGGTCTGGCACTGGCCGAGGAACTGGGGCTGGAACTGGCCCGCAATGTGGGTCAGCACCGTGCGGTAAAAGAGGTTACGCGGCGCCTGATTCAACTGCATGCCGAAGGCAAGCAGGTGGTGCTGCTCATCGACGAGGCCCAGGCCATGCCGGGCGAAACCCTGGAGGCGCTGCGTCTGCTGACCAATCTGGAAACAGAAAAGCGCAAGCTGCTGCAGGTAGTGCTGTTCGGCCAGCCTGAACTGGATGAGCGTCTTGGTGAGCGCGCCAACCGCCAGCTGCGCCAGCGCATCACCTTTTCCTACCGTCTGCCGCCCATCGATCGGCAAGGCATGGAGGCCTATGTGGCCCATCGCCTGCTGGTGGCGGGAGCCCAGGGCAACGTACGCTTCGCCCCCGATGCCCTTGACGCGCTGCACCGTTTCAGCCGCGGCATACCGCGGCTGGTCAACATCCTTTCGCACAAGGCGCTGATGGCGGGCTACGGCCAGGGCGTGAGGGATGTCGCCAGACAGCATGTGGAAATGGCGGCGCATGATACGGAGGATGTACACACGAATGAAGGCGTGCGGAAACAGCGCTTGCTCATGGCCATGGCACTGATCGCCATAGTCACCCTTGCTGTCCTGGCCTGGTGGCTGGGACAGCCCTGGTTTGCGGAGCAGGGTCAGCCATGAGCCTGATTAATGACATGCTGCGCGATCTGGAGGCGCGTCGCGCCACTGAACAGCGTCTGCCCGTCGGCATGATGCAGGGCATGGGAGGTCGCGCACCCACCAGCGGAGTGCGGCGCAGCCTGATCATGGTTCTTGCCACCTTGCTGCTGGTGCTGTCCGCCACGATTGCCTGGCTGGTCTGGCAGCGTTACAGCACACCGCAACAACCTGTCGCTGCTACCGCGGCTGCCGTACCGGCAGCACCGCCGGTGATGGCCGCCGCGGTCGTGAACGAACCCGTCGCCGAAGTTGCCGGGATGGCACCGCCGTCGCCTGCCGTTGCGCCGCCGCCCGAACCTGCAAGCATCGAAACCGGCACCCCGCCGCCGAAGATCACGCTGAAACCCGAACCCCGGAGCATGGCACGATCCGAGCCGGCGCCAGGGCCGATAACCATGGAAAAAACCGTGCGACCACCGTCGCCCCGGCAACAGGCTGAACATGCATATCAGCAGGGCATCCATGCGCTGCGCAGCGGCAATCATGCCGCGGCCGAGTCCGCTTTCCGCACCACATTGCGGCTCGACAGCGAGCACCTGCTGGCACGCGAAACCCTGGCGGCCATGCTGCTTGGTGCCGGCCGCCTGATCGAGGCTGACGAGGTGCTGGAGCAGGGGCGCCGTCTGTTCGCACGGAATCCGACCCTGGCCCTGTTGCTGGCGCGACTGCGTGTCGAACAGGGGCAGGCCGGTGCCGCCGTCACCGTACTGGAGCAGTCGCTCCACGCCGCCACCACACGGCCCGATTACCTCGCCTTCCTCGGCGCGCTGTACCAGCGCGAACTACGCTATGACGACAGCATCGAGAGTTATGGCCGCGCCCTTGCACTCCAGCCGCAGCAGGCCGGCTGGTGGGCCGGGATGGCCATCTCCCTGGAACAGGCCGGGCGGCGCGAGGATGCGATCAAGGCCTATCAGCAGGCTGCCGCCGGGGCGTTGCCGCCGCAGCTGCAGGAACATGTGCGCACCCGGCTGAAGGCGCTGGAATGATGACGGGACAGAGATGATGATTCCGAAAAAGAAGATCCGCATCGGCGATCTGCTGGTCGAGCACAAGGTAATCTCGGAAACACAGTTGCAGAATGCCCTGGCCGAGCAGAAGAAGAGCGGCCTCAAGCTGGGCCGCACGTTGATCGCCATCGGTTATCTTGCCGAGGATCAGCTGCTGGAGTTTCTCTCGCGCCAGCTGCAAATCCCCTTCATCGATCTCAAGCACTACAAGTACAAGCCGGATACCGTACGCCTTATCCCCGAGACGCTGGCACGACGCTACCGGGTCATCGTGCTCGACGCCGCCCAGGAAAATGTACTGGTCGGCATGGCCGATCCCACCGACATCTTCGCCTATGACGAACTGGCGCGCATCCTCAAGCGTCCGATCCGCGAGGCGGTGGTGCGTGAAGCCGAGCTGTTGCGCACCATCGATCAGGTCTACCGCCGTACCGATGAAATCACCACCCTGGCAGAAGAACTGTCGGATGAATTGTCCGAAACGGATTTCGATCTGGCGACACTGGCACAAAGCAGCGATGTCACCGAAGCGCCGGTGGTCAAACTGCTGCAATCCATCTTCGAGGATGCGGTGCAGATCGGCGCCTCCGATATTCATATCGAACCGGATGAATCGGTATTGCGCATTCGCCAGCGCATCGACGGTGTGTTGCATGAACAGGTGATGAAAGAGAAACGCATCGCCACTGCCCTGGTATCGCGCCTCAAGCTGATGTCGGGTCTCGATATCTCCGAAAAACGCATGCCGCAGGATGGTCGTTTCAACATCCGTGTCAAGGATCGCAATATCGATGTGCGCGTTGCCACCATGCCGATTCAATACGGTGAGTCGGTGGTCATGCGTCTGCTCGATCAATCGGGCGGCATACTGGATCTGGATCTGGTGGGCATGCCCGCCGATATCCTGCAGCGCTTCCGCCGCAACATCCACCGCCCGCACGGCATGGTGCTGGTCACCGGCCCTACCGGTAGCGGCAAGACCACTACGCTGTACGCGGCACTGTCGGAAATCAACTCGGCAGAGAAGAAGATCATTACCGTGGAAGATCCGGTTGAGTATCGCCTGCCACGCATCAACCAGGTACAGGTCAACACCAAGATCGGCCTCAGTTTCGCCAGCGTGCTGCGCACGGCGCTGCGCCAGGATCCGGACATCATTCTGGTGGGTGAAATGCGCGACCAGGAAACCGCCGAAATCGGTCTGCGCGCCTCCATCACCGGTCATCTGGTGCTGTCGACCCTGCATACCAACGACGCCATCAGCACGGCCATCCGTCTTATCGATATGGGTATCCCCGGCTACATGGTCGCCACTGCGTTGCAGGCCATCATCGCCCAGCGCCTGGTGCGCCGCATCTGCGACAGTTGCACCGCGCCTTACACACCGGAGGCACAGGAGCAGGCCTGGCTGCGCAACCTGCTCGGAACGCAGGCCGATGGCCTGAAATTCCAGCGCGGCAGCGGCTGTCCGCACTGCAACAACAGCGGCTATCACGGCCGCATCGGCGTGTTCGAACTGCTGGAACTCGATCAACCCATGGCCGACGCCCTGCGCCGTAACGATGCCGCCGCTTTCGGTCACGCCGTCAGGGGCAGCGCCAGCTTTCGCCCCCTCGCCCTCAATACACTGGACTATGCCGTTGCCGGCATTACCACGCTGGAAGAGGTGCTGCGGGTTGCCGGCGAGGACGAACTGCTTGAGCAGGTCGCCAGCGCAGGAGCTCATGGCTGATGCCGCAGTTCCACTACAAGGCGCGCAACGGCCGCGGCGATATGGTGACCGGGCAGGTGGAAGCCGGCTCGGCCGATGCCGTCGCCAGCCAGCTGTTCAACAGCGGCATCACGCCCATCGACATTCGTGAAGTCAAGGAACAGCGCAATCTGTTTGAAGAGTTCAAGCGCCGGCTCGGCGCCAGCAATCCGTCGCTGGATGATCTGATCCTGTTCTGCCGCCAGATGTACACCCTGGCCAAGGCCGGCGTCCCGATCATTCGCGCCATCACCGGCCTGGCGGAAACATCGCGCAACCTGGTGCTGTCCGAAGCGCTGCATCAGGTCCGGGCAGAACTGGAAAGTGGGCGCGAACTATCCATCGCCCTGAGCCGCTACCCGGCCATCTTCACGCCGCTGATGATCAGCATGGTGCGTGTGGGCGAAAACACCGGCCAGCTCGATACCGCCTTTCTGCAGCTGTCGCAGTACCTGGAGCTGGAGCGCGATACCCGTAATCGGGTAAAGGCAGCGCTGCGCTATCCGGCTTTTGTGCTGATCGCCATCGGCATTGCCATCGGTGTCATCAATGTCTTTGTGATCCCCGCCTTCGCCGGAGTATTCCGTGGCATGAATCTGGAGCTGCCCTGGCAGACGCGCCTGCTCATCGGCACCTCGGAGTTCTTCGTCAACTGGTGGCAATACATGCTGGTTGGTTTTGTTCTTGCCGTTATCGGCACCCGCTATTATGTCAAGACCGAGGCCGGCAAATACCGCTGGGACAAGCTCAAGCTGCGTCTGCCCATCGTCGGCAGCATCATCCTGCGCGCCACGCTGTCGCGCTTTGCACGCTCCTTTGCCATGTCCACCCGCGCCGGTGTACCGCTGATCCAGGCGCTCAGTGTGGTGGCCCAGGCGGTGGACAACGACTTTGTCGGCGAACGCATCCGCAACATGCGCAACGGCATTGAACGTGGCGACAGCCTCACCCGCACCGCCGCCGCCAGCGCCATGTTCACCCCGCTGGTGCTGCAGATGATGTCGGTGGGCGAAGAGACCGGCGCGGTCGACGACATGATGGAAGAAGTTGCCGGATTCTACGAGCGCGAGGTGGACTACGATCTGAAGAACCTCAGTTCAGCCATCGAGCCGATCCTGATCATCGCCATCGGCATCATGGTGCTGATCCTCGCCCTCGGCGTATTCCTGCCCATGTGGGACCTCACCCAGCTGGCACGGCGGTGAGCTTTGGTACATTCCGCCGCAGGCAACGGTTCCGAATGGTTGGATAGGGCGGGCCGTGCCCGCCGCGCCTTATCGAAGCCGTATTCGCCCGATGAATCGGGCTCCCACAAATACTCATGACCACACATCCATCACCCCGGCCACTGCAACACGAGCATACCCAGCACCGCATCGGTCAGCTGGCAATCATCACCCTTCTGATCCTGATCTTCATCGTCATTGCGTCGCGCCGCATCTGGGAGCTGCGCATTGTGGCGGAGCAGACTTCCGTGATTCACACCGTGGGCGTCCTGCAAAGCGCCATTGGCATCCAGGTGATGGAGCGCGTACTGCGCGGCGGTCTGCAGGCCGTTGCCGCCATGGATCGTGCCAACCCCATGGAGTATCTCGATCCCGCACCCGCCAATTACCAGCGCCTGGATGGCCCCCTGGCGCCGGAGCAAATGATCCCGCGGCGCTGGTATTACGAGCCGGTGGAAGGCCTCCTCATCTACCGCGTCGAACACGGCGATTACCTGGATACCGAGCTTCCCGGCCCACCGCGCATTCGCTTCCAGCTCCAGCTGCGTTACGAAGATATCAACGGTAATGGCCGCTATGACCCCGCCAGCGACAGTCTCGGTGGCGTGAGCCTGGTAGCGCTGGAGCCTTACCGCTGGCGCGAGCCATAAGCGACGAAGAGGGCCGCCCCACAGGGAACTAGGCCAACAGCCGGCGCAGCAGCTTGCGTGCCTCGTCCAGCAGAAGGATCGAGGAGGCGATCGCAACGGCAAGCAGCCAGTGCTCCGGCGCAAGTCCGGTGGTGCGGAACACCTGTTGCAGCGGTGTCCAGTGAACCACCAGCACCTGCATCAGAACTACCCCCGTCAGTGCCAGCCACAATTTGCCGTTGCGGAAGAAGTTGCCGTTGAAGGCGCTGCCGTATTCGGCGCGGGCATTGAACACGTTGAACAGCTGGTAGAACACAAAGGTGGTGAAACCCAGAGTGAGCGCATAGGCCTGCGGATAGTGTTGCAGGGCAAAGTAGATCACGCCCAGGGTACCTGCGGTCATGGTGATGCCGTAGGCCAGCAGGCGGCCGAGGCGGCCCAGGGTGAGGATGCGAGCCTCACGCGGGCGCGGTGCCTCTTCCATCAGGCCGGGCCGCGCCGGCTCCAGGCCGAGGGTCATCGCCGGCGGGCCATCCATGATGATGTTGATGAACAGGATCTGGATCGGGGTGAACGGCACCGGCAATCCGGCCAGCGGTGCGCTGAATACGGTGAGGATGGCACCGATGTTGGTGGAGAGCTGGAAGCGTACGAACTTGACGATGTTGTCATAAATGGTGCGCCCTTCCTGCACCGCACCGACCAGGGTGGCGAAGTTGTCGTCGGTGAGCACCATGTCGGCCGCCTCTTTGGTCACCTCGGTGCCGGTGAGACCCATGGCGACGCCGATGTCGGCATGCTTTATGGCGGGTGCGTCGTTGATGCCGTCACCCGTCATCGCCACAACCTCGCCCTCCCCTTTCAGGGTTCGCACGATCAGTACCTTGTGTTCCGGCGCGACGCGTGCGAACACCGAGGCATGGCGGATGGCCTTGATCAGTGCGTCGCCCTGCAACTGATCGAGCTCCGCGCCGGTCAGCACCTCGCCCATGAGTCCCAGTTCACGCGCCACGGCACGCGCCGTGGCGCGGTGATCGCCGGTGATCATCTTGACCTCGATGCCGGCCGAGGTACACAGACGGATCGCTTCGCGCGCCTCCGGTCGCGGCGGATCGATGATGCCGATCAGGCCGATGAAGGTCAGCTCCCGGATGCAGGCCTTCAGGTCGCCGTCGGCATCAAAGTGCGCGGCGGGGATACGTCTCTCGGCGACGGCCAGCACGCGCATCGCCTCGCCGGCCATGAATTCATTTTCCTGAGCCAGCGCGGCGCGCTGTGCCGAATCGATGGTTTCCACGCCATCCGCCGTCAGCGCCTCAGTGCAGTATTCGAGCAATACATCCGGTGCACCCTTGATCCACACGGCGACCTGATCACCTTCCAGATGAAAGGTGGCCATGAACTTGTGCGCCGAATCGAACGGCACTTCGGCCAGACGGGGAAAGTGCCGCAGCAGATGATCGATGTCGATGCCCTGTTCGCTGGCGAGGGTGATCAGTGCACCTTCGGTGGGGTCGCCGATGACGCGACCATGTTCCAGGCGGCTGTCGTTGCACAGCGCCGCCGGCACCAGCAGCGCGTCCAGGTCGCCGCCGTCATCCTGCGTATCCAGCGCAATCCGGCGGCCGCGGAAATACAGTGCGCGCGCCTGCATCTGATTGAGGGTGAGCGTGCCGGTCTTATCGGAACAGATCACTGTGGTGCAACCCAGCGTTTCCACCGCGGCCAGTCGCTTGACGATGGCGCGCTTCTTCGCCATGCGGTGCATGCCCACCGCCAGTGTCACCGTCACCACCGCAGGCAGGCCTTCCGGGATAGCAGCGACCGCCAGGGCAATGGCGGTGAGAATGCTCTGTACCAGCGGCTGATCGCGCAGCAGGCCCAGAATGAAGATCAGCATCACTACGCCACCGGCGATGGCAGCGAGGCGCTTGCCCACCTGATCGAGCTGCACCTGCAACGGCGTCGGATGTTCCTCTGCCGCTGCCAGCAGGCCGGTGAGCCTGCCCATCTCGGTGTCCATGCCGGTGGCGGTCACCAGCAGCTCGATACGGCCGCGCGTCACCACCGTGTTCATGTAGGCCATGTTGCTGCGCTCGGCCAGCGGCACATCGTGCTGTGTCAGCGCTGCGACGGACTTTCCTGCCGGCAATGACTCGCCGGTCAGCGCCGCTTCGCCTATCTCTACGCTGTGCGCCTGCAACACGCGGCCGTCTGCCGGAACCTGATCGCCCGCCTCCAGCAGCACCACGTCGCCGGGCACCAGTTGTTCGGCATCGATCTCGGTCACATGTCCACCGCGGCGCACGGTTGCGCGGCGCGACAGCATCTTGCGCAGCGCGTCCAGGGTCTGTTCGGCGCGATACTCCTGATAGAAGCCCAGCAGGGCATTGAGCAGCAGCACGACAAGGATCACTGCCGCATCCAGCAACTCGCCGACCGCAGCGGCAAGCAGTGCAGCGCCGAACAACACCACGATCAGAAAATTGCGGAACTGGGCAAGAAACAGGGCGAAGGGGCCGGGCCGCGATTTCTCGGCGAGGCGGTTGGGGCCGTAGTGCGCCAGTCGCGCCGCAGCCTCTTCCGCGCCAAGACCATGCACCGCGTCGCTGCCGAGCTGCGCTACAGCCTGCTCGGGGGTGAGCTGGTACCAGACGACGGAATTGCTGGGATGGAGGTCGTTCATGCCGGTGCTATATGTCGATGAATGGATATGACGTCAAGCAACACCTGTTCGCCCACGGAGTGGGCTCCTACATCGCCGCCACACTCTCGGTAGGAGCCCACTCCGTGGGCGAACAGCGCATCAACGTTGGCAGCGCGGGCAGTAATAGGTGGAACGCTGGCCCTGGCGCATCTGTTTGATGGTAGCACCACAGGCGGTACATGGCTCGCCGGCACGGCCATAGACGCGCAACTCCTGCGCAAAATAGCCCGGCTTGCCGTCGCCGCCGGTGAAGTCGCGCAGCGTGGTGCCGCCCTGCCGGATCGCCTCATGCAACACCTGCCGGATAGCGGCCACCAGACGTGCACAGCGCTCGTGCGACAGTGAACCGGCGGCACGACCGGGATGGATGCCGGCGCGAAACAGCGCCTCGCTGGCGTAGATGTTACCCACGCCGACCACTACCTTGCTGTCCATGATGAACAGCTTGATGGCGGTTGTGCGTTTGCGTGATGCGAGATAAAGATAATCGGCATCGAAGTTGTCGCCCAGTGGCTCGGGGCCGAGGTCGCGCAGCAGTTCGTGTTGTGCCGGGTCGTTGCGGGTCCACAGCACGGCGCCGAAGCGGCGCGGATCGGTGAGGCGCAGCGCGCGGCCGGTGTCGAGCACCAAATCGAAGTGTTCATGCTTGGCGGCGGGCGCGCCCGCATCGATCAGCCGCAGGCTGCCGGACATGCCCAGATGCAGGATCAGCGTGCCGTGCCCGAAGCGTAGCAGCAGGTATTTGGCGCGGCGTTCGACCGCCTGGATGATACAGCCGCGCAGCTTGCCGGCGAGACCGCGCGGCACCGGCCAGCGCAGCTGCGGATGGCGCACGATCACATCGGCGACGGTATGGCCGGTGAGGTGCGGCGCAATACCGCGGCGGGTGGTTTCGACTTCGGGGAGTTCGGGCATGGGCTGTGATGTTCAGGTGTCGTAGGAGCCCGATTTATCGGGCGATAGCGGCGCTGGTCATCGCCCGATGAATCAGGCTCCCACGGAGCTTTAGTCAGTTTGCACGTCGATATCCGTGGGCGCCGGCAATTGCAGCAAATCCGCGCCGCGCCCGGCCACGAGATGGTAGGCCAGGCCGAGGTCCAGGTGCTGCAACACCAGCTCCGGTTCGTACGCGGCAATGATGAAACGCAGCGGCTGTTCCTGGCCGCGCACATGCAGCCGCACCGCCTCGCCCGCCAGTTCGCCCTTCTGTTCGCGTACCGCCATGGCCTGGGCATTGAGCCAGTGCTGTGCCAGCGCGGTGGCGGCGTCGGCGGACCAGTGTTCGGGGATCGGTTCCGGCCGCCAGCTGCCCTCATGATTCACCAGCGTGAGGGCCGGCAGCTCGATACGATCCAGCTGTGTGCCTTCTTCCAGCAGGCGCAGGCTGACGTAGCCGTTCCAGTGGCCGATGAGTTGGTAGTAGCGCAGATCGGGGATCAGGTGCAGGGTGTCGCCCACGCGCACATAGCGGCGGTTGTCCAGCGGCGCGGCGCCGCCGAACTCGATGAGCGTGTCGTTGAGCCATAGTCGTGCCTTCGGTTCGGCCAGGCCGTAGGTGGTGAGGTCGAGACCGGCGATGTTCTGCTGGTTGAGGCTTTCGATGGCGGCGATGCTGACGATGGCATCGGTACGGACGCTGTTGGCGGGCGCAACGAGCGGCGCCGTCAGTTGCCAGCGGCCATCGCGGCGCAGCATCTCCACCACATCTGCGGGCCGCTCGATGCGGATGCGCTCGACGCTGCCCGGATCGAGCATCGTGATCTTCACTGCCGGCGGCTCCGGGCTGCGCCCTGGCTCCAGCCACGCCAGCAGGCCGAGCCCGACCACTGCCAGCAACAACACCAGATTGAGCAGATTGCGCTTGTTCACGTGCCACCTCATTTCAATCCCAAAAATCCAACGCAGAGATGCAGAGGCGCGGAGCTCGCAGAGGACTTCGGTATTTGTCCTTCCCGGTGTTCTCTGCGTCTCTGTGCCTCTGCGTTGAGGTTTTGCAATTCTTGGCGCGCTTTGCGTTTAACCCCGTCCGCCTCACCGCTTGCGGCGCTTGAGCCAGATCACCACGCCGGCGATCACCAGGCCGCCGGGGATGATGATCAGGAAGCTGATGCCAATGATGCCGGAGAGCAGCGGCGTCAGTTCCAGGCGCGTGTCGGTCGCGGCCCTGGGCGGAACATGCATCAGCGCATCGTCATGGCTGAGCCAGTTGAGCAGGCGTTCGCCCAGTTCCAGGTTGGCGCCGTTGCCGAGGTAGCTGTTGGCGAGGAAGTCGCCGTCGCCGATCACCACCACGCGCTGCTGCGGGCCGTCGTGACGATCCTCTTCCGCATCGCCCTCCGTCGGCCGCGCCCGTTCCAGGGCGATGCCCAGGGTGAGCGGGCCGGGGATGTCACTGCCGGCGTCATAACTGATGGCACCCTGCAACGCGCCGGTCTCCGCCCAGCTGCGCGGCACGGTGCGCAGCAGTGGCGTGCCCTGCCACGGCGCGTCCACCTGGTCCGCATCGAGGGCGGCGGCATAGGGAAACAGCGTGACGCTGGCGAGGTCGCGGGTGACCGCATGGGGCGGATAGTCCACCACCACCGAGAAGGCCGCGTTGTCGATACCGAGAAGTTGCGTAGTGGGATCGACCACCGTACCGGGATGGAACGACAGGCCCAGTTGCGCCGCCAGGGGATCGAGTTGGCGCCGTCCGTCCGGCTCCGCCAGCCACAGCAGGTTGCCGCCCTGTTCCACGTAGTTCTGAATCAGCCGCACCTCGCCGGGGAACAGATCCACCTGCGGGCTGGCGATCACCAGCAGCGCGGCATCTGCGGGCACGGCCGGCGTTGCGCTCAGGTTGAGGTGGACGAGATGAAAGCCCTTGTTGCGCAGCTGCTCGCCGAAGGCGCCGTAATCGTGATTGGCGGCACCTTCCGGGTTGCGTTCGCCATGACCCTCCAGAAACACCACCTTGCGCTCGCCGGCGCGGGCCAGCTTGTGCAGCGTGTTGGTGAGCGTCTGTTCATCGATCTGCTGTACGTGCAGTTTGCGGCCCTGGTATTCGACAATCATTTCGCCGTCGAAGCTGATGCCTTCGGCGCGCACCCGTTCCGGCTCCATGTCCGGGTCGACGAAACGCAACTGCAGATCGGACTTGTGGCGCTGATAGCGGCCCACCAGGTCGCCGATCTGGCGCCGCGTCGCCACCAGTTCGCTCTGGCGGGCAAAGGCGGTGATCTGGAGCGGTTCCTTCAGCTCCGCCAGCAGGGCGACGCTGGCCGGCGCCAGGGTGTGGCGGCCGGCGGCGGTCCAGTCGGACTGGAAGTGGTAGCGCGTACTGAGCCAGGCGAGCAGGCCGATGCCGGCGAGAAACAGCACGGCGAAGGTGGCGCCTTGCAGGCGCAGGATGCGGCGGTTCTTCTTGTTTGCTTCCATGATGGTTAAAGATCGTTGAGTCCGCAAATGAACGCCAATAAACGCAACTTAATAGGACGTTTCATGGGTTGAGAAAATACTACTCCACGGGTGAAACCGCACCCTTTCCAAGACAGCCGGCATTCGCGGGTATTTGCGTTCATTCGCGGACAGGTTGATATCAGTGTTGCAACCGGTCGGCGTCGAGGCGCCGCACGGCGAAGACCAGGAACACGGCGATGAACAGCAGGTAGTACGCCAGGTCGCTGCTGTTGAAGATGCCGCGCAGCAGGGCTTCGTAGTGCTGCTGCAGCGACAGCCAGGCGAAGATGCCGCGCGAGCCGGAATCGTCCACCGCGTTGCCTGCCAGGTTGATCACCCACAGCAGCAGCAGGGCACCGAAACTGGCCACCGCCGCTACCGTCGGCTGCGCCGTGAGCGTGGAGATGTACAGGCCCAGCGCGGCGAAGGCGGCCAGCATCAGGAACAGGCCGAGCAGGCCGCTGGCGAACTGGCCCAGGTCGAGACTGCCGGCGAGCAGCAGCGACAGCGGCATCAGCGCGATGAGACCGAGCATGAGGGAAAGAAAGGCCATCACGCCGAGATACTTGCCGAGGATGATCTCGGTCATTGATACCGGTGCGGAGAACAGCAGCGGCAGGGTGCGGCTGCGGCGTTCGTCGCTCACCAGGCGCATGGTGACCAGCGGCACCACCAGCAGCATGACGATGCCGGCACTGCCGAACAGCGGCGCCACGATTACCTCGGCGAGTCCGGGCGGCGACTGCATCAGTGCGATCTGCGCCTGCAGGCGCACGTACTGATCGAGCTGTGACAGGAACAGCCAGGCAAGGATGAACTCCACCACCGCCAGGATGCTCCAGGCCAGCGGCGAGAGGAACAGGGTGCGCAACTCACGTGCGGCGATATGGCCGATCATCATGCTGCCTCCTCCACCGGTTCACTGCGGGTGAGCTGCACGAAGATGTCTTCCAGCGAGGCGTGTTCCGGCGTCAGCGCCAGCAGGCCCCAGCCGTGATGTACCGCAGCGACGGCCACGGCCTCGGCAGGATTCACCTCCGGCACATGGTGCAGCCGGTAGCTGCCTTCCTCCAGCGGCTCCACCTCCTGCACGCCGTCGATGGCCTGCAGCCTGGCGAGTGCGGGCGGGAAGCGCAGCGTCACATGCAGGGAAGAACGCTGCATGCGCCGGGTCAGGCCGTCGATGGTATCGGTGAGCACCAGCTCGCCCTGGTTGATGATCTGCACGCGGTCGCAGGTGGCCTGGACCTCGGGCAGGATGTGGGTGGAGAGGATCACGCTGTGTTCCGCCGACAGCTCGCGAATCAGGCTGCGGATCTCGCGGATCTGGATCGGGTCGAGGCCCACGGTGGGCTCGTCGAGGATCACCACCGCCGGGGCGTGGATGATGGCCTGCGCAATGCCGACGCGCTGCTGGTAGCCCTTGGACAGATTGCCGATGAGGCGGCGGCCCACGTCGCTCAGGCCGCAGCGTTCGCGCGCCGTCTCCACCGCCGCACGCACGCGTGCACCGGGGATGCGGTTGAGGCGTGCGCAATAGGTAAGGTATTCATCCACCGTCAGCTCGCGGTACAGCGGCGGCTGCTCCGGCAGATAGCCCAGCGCCGCCTTGGCACGCAGCGGCTCGTCGAGCAGGTCGATGCCGTTGATCAGCACCCGCCCCTCACTGGGGGCCAGGTTGCCGGTGATCATCTGCATGGTGGTGGACTTGCCGGCGCCGTTGGGACCGAGAAAGCCCAGCACCTCGCCGCGGCGAACCTGGAAGCTGAGATCGTGCACGGCGCGGTGGGTACTGTAATAGCGGGTGAGGTGCTGTACGTCGATCAGGGTGTCCGTATCCATGACTGGGCTCGATTTATTGATTTATATCTGGATCACTTAACACGGGCGCGGCATTAGTTTATCATTCCGCGCGGTTATTCGCGTCCGACCAAACAGGCAGTTGATGCTACGCTGCCAAAGACACTATAAACGGGCCGTAAGTTCACAGCACCATACGCCATGAAACAAGAAACTGCACACACCGCCGAGGGAGCGGCGGACATCTGTGCCCGTTACGGCTTTGATGCCGTTGCACGCCAGAACCGGCTGGATCTGCTGGAGCTGGGTGCTGCCGACCGTATCCAGGCGCAGCGCCTGCACCAGGCGGTGATCATGCCGCAGGCCACGGCGCTGGTGGAGCGCTTTTATGATTTCCAGCAGCGCTTCCCCGAGATCATGCGCGCCATCGGCAATCGGGAAAACCTGGAGCGCCTCAAGCGTACCCAGCAGGGTTACCTGCTCAGTCTGGGGCAGGAGTTCGAGGGCGAAGTCTATTTTGCCGACCGTCTGCGCGTCGGCGAGATCCATGCCCTGCGCAATATCCCGCTCAGCCTGTACCAGGCCTCTTACCGCCATCTGCAACAGCTGCTGATCGAGGCGATACCGGAAGAGTTGCAGCACGATCACGCCGGTTATGCGGCCTTGCGTGCCTTCATCCTCAAGATCACCTCGCTGGATATGAACCTGGCCGTGGAAACCTATCACTCGGCCCGGGTGGCGGCGCTGCGCGAGTCGGTGGACAGCCTGCAGCACGAGCATCGCCACCTGCGTGACAAGGTGGGGCGCGATGCCCTCACCGGCCTGGCCAACCGCGAGACGGTGCTGCACGAGCTGGAGTCGGCGCTGGCCACGGTCGGTAGCCGTGGCGCCGAGCTGTGCCTGATCATGGCCGACGTGGATCATTTCAAGCAGATCAACGACACCTACGGTCATCTGGCCGGCGACAAGGTGCTGCAGTGCATCGCCACCAAGCTGCAACTGCTGTTGCGCGAATTCGATATCGTCGGCCGCTTCGGTGGTGAGGAATTCATCATCGTACTGGAGGATACCCCGCTGGCCATTGCCACCAGGGTGGCCGAGCGCATATGTGCCGGTGTGGAACATGAGCTGATAGAGTGTGACGAGCAGCGTATCCGTCTCACCATCAGTCTGGGTCTGACCCAGGCCGCGGCCCGCGATGATGTCCGCACCCTGATCCGCCGCGCCGACGATGCGCTGTATCAGGCCAAGGAGGAAGGCCGCAACCGCGTGGTGGTGATCTGAGCCGCAGGTTTGACGGTATGTGAGGTTTTCCCTTCCGGCACCGTACAATAGGCGGCGTGTCCCTGTACGGATCCTCCCTGACCATGCTGTTCCTCGGCGTCGACACCGGCGGTACCTTTACCGACTTCGTGCTCTATGAGGATGGCGCATTGCGCATCCACAAGGTGTTGTCCACGCCGGACGCCCCCGAGCGCGCCATCCTGCAAGGCATCGCCGAGCTGGGCCTGACAGATCGCCTGCACGTGCTGCATCTGGTGCACGGCTCCACCGTCGCCACCAACGCCGCCCTGGAGGGCAAGGGCGTGCGCACGGTGTACATCGGCAACCATGGCATGAAAGACCTGCTCACCCTCGGCCGTCAGGCACGCGACGAACTCTACAACCTGCAGCCCGCGGCGAAGCAGCCGCCGGTTCCAGCGGAGTTGTGTATTGAAACCGGCGGCCGTCTGGCGGCGGACGGCAGCGTGGTCGAGCCCCTCGACGATGATGCCCTCGCCGCCCTGCGCCGTACCATCGAGCGGCTGGCGCCGCGCGCCGTGGCCATCAACCTGCTCTATTCCTGGCGCGACGATCGCTTCGAGCGCGCCATCGAGCAGGCGCTGCCCGCCGATCTGTTCATCTCCCGCTCCTGCGCCGTGCTGCCGGAAATCGGCGAATACGAGCGCGGCATCGCCACCTGGCTCAATGCCTGGGTGGGGCCGCTGGTGGAGGGCTATCTGCTGCGCCTGAAGGAATCGCTGCCGCGGGCGCGGCTGGCGGTGATGCAAAGCTCCGGCGAGACGGTGGACGCCGCCCAGGCCGGGCGCCAGGCGGTACGCATGCTGCTGTCGGGCCCGGCCGGCGGACTGGTGGGCGCCCGCTTCGTGGCACAGCAGGCGGGGCGGCAGCACCTGCTCACCTTCGACATGGGCGGCACCTCCACCGACGTGGCCCTCATCGACGGCGGGCTGCGCCTCACCAACGAGGGGCGCATCGGCCCCTGGCCGGTGGCGGTGGCGCAGGTCGACATGCATACCATCGGCGCCGGCGGCGGTTCGCTGGCCTGGGTGGACGGCGGCGGTCTGCTGCAGGTGGGGCCGCAGTCGGCGGGGGCCGACCCCGGCCCGGCCTGCTATGGCCGCGGCGGTACCACGGCCACGGTCACCGATGCCAATCTGGTGCTGGGCCGGCTGTTGCCGCAGGCCTTTCTCGGCGGGGCCATGCGGCTCGATGCGGAGGCGGCACGGGCGGCGGTGGCGCGGCTGGGCGGGCAGCTCGGCCTCGGCATGGAAGAGGCTGCCGCCGGCATCGTGCGCCTGGCCAACGAACACATGGCGCGGGCTTTGCGCGTGATGTCGGTACAGCGCGGCGTCGATCCGCGCACGCTGACCCTGGTGTCCTTCGGCGGTGCCGGCGGTCTGCACGTCTGCGCCCTGGCCGAGAGCCTGGGCATGCGCCAGGCCCTGGTGCCGGTGCATGCCGGCGTGCTCTCGGCGCTGGGCATGCTGGTCGCGCCGCGCGGGCGCCAGCTGTCACGCACGGTCAGCGGCCTGCTGGCGGATATCGATGCAGCGGCGCTGGAGCGGCATTTCGCCGAGCTGATGGCCGAGGGCGGGCAGGCGCTCGCCGCCGAGGGTGTGGCGGTGGAAACCTTGCAGGCACGGCGCAGCCTCGACCTGCGCTACCGCGGCCAGTCCTATACCCTGAACATTCCGTGGAGCGACGGCGCCGATGTCGGCGAGGCATTCCACCGCACCCATCAGGCCCGTTTTGGCCATCGTCTGGCATTGCCGGTGGAGCTGGTAAACATCCGGCTGGGGCTGGAGGCGCCAGCCCTGGCCTTGCAACTGGCGCCGGCGCCGCAGGTGCCGGCCGGGCCGGTGGGGCATGTCGTCTTGCCCGGCATCGGGCGGGAGGCGGCGGTGTGGGAGCGGGAGTCACTGGCGGCGGGCCAGGTCATCGACGGCCCGGCGCTGGTGACCGAGCAGGTTTCCACTACCTGGCTGGCGCCGGGTTGGCGTTGCCGTGTCGATGCCGCCGGCAATCTGGTGCTGGACTGGCGCGGTGAGCGGGGCTAGCTGGCCCGCGGCCGGGCCTGCACCGCCGCCGGGGTTTCCGCCTTGGGGTCGATCAGGGCGGAAAGGCTGTCTCCGGCCCAGCGCACGGCATCGAAGTAAGACTGACGATAGGTGGCGCTGTCGAGACTCTGGCACAGGCGATCCCAGGCCCCCCATTCGTAGAGCAACACCTGTTCCAGTACCTGGCCCAGCTGCCCGTCGCGTGAACGCAGCGCGGTCTTCACCTCTTCCACCAGTGGCAGTTCATCGAGCAGCTCCTCCATCGGCTGATCCATCAGCGCATCCATGGCCGAAAGCAGGCCGACGGTGAAGAAGCGATCCAGGCCGTCGTGACGGTGGGCAGCGCCCAGCAGTTCGCACATGCGTGCCCGCACCAGCGCGGTCACCATCAGTTCACGCGGCTTGTCGTCGAGGCGGGTGAACAGGATCAGGGTGATCCAGTTCTTGATGGTGCTGGCGCCGATGATGATCAGGGCACGGCGCAGCGACTCCACCTTGCGCCGGATGGCCACGCAGGGCGAGTTGACATAGCGCAACAGGCGGTAAGTGAGGGCGGCGTCCTGCGCCACCAGCTTTTCCAGCGCATTGATGTCGGTACTGGGGCGCTGCAGTTCGGCCAGCAGATTCATCATTACCAGCCGGTTTACCGGGCGGCTGCGGCCGCGCACGATGTTGGGTTTACTGAAGAAATAGCCCTGGAAATAATCGAAGCCGAGCCGCTTGCAGTGTTCGAACTCCTCATGGCTTTCGACCTTTTCCGCCAGCAGACGCACCTTGCGGTGTTTCAGTGCCTGCACCCGGCTGGCCAGTACCGCCGGATCAATGCCGAGCACATCGAATTTGACGATGTGGGCCAGCTCCAGCAACGGTTCCAGTTCGGGGCGGTAGACGAAGTCATCCAGGGCGATGATGTAGCCGCTCTGCACCAGCCGACGCAGGCCGTCGATCAGTGCCGCATCAGGCTCGATGTCTTCCAGCACCTCCAGTACCACCCGCTTGTGGGAAAACGGCAGGGGTTTGTCGCCCACCAGAAAGCTGCGGCTGATGTTGATGAAGGCGGGATAACGGCCGGTAATGTTTTCCAGGCCGAGCTCGAGAAAGGTATTGAGGATTACCTCGCCGGTGGCCTGATCGCCATCGAGGAATTGCGCCTGATTGTCCTGGCCGCTGCGATAGAGCAGCTCGTAGCCGATGACGTCCAGTTTGCGGTTGTAGATGGGCTGGCGCCCGACGTAGATATCATCCATGCTGCCCGATCGTCCGTATTGCTGCTGCCTGACCACACCGGCGCCGTCGTCATGCGGGCAGGGGGGCGTTCACTATACCCACTTTCCGCAAACGTGTACAAATAACGCGGATTGGCAGTAAACAGGTCTTTTAAAGGCCAGATGGCGTTGTGCGACAAGGGCGTCTACTCTTGAAACGTTTCACCTGACGTGTGTTCCAACAGGTGTGGGCGACGTACCGCCGTCCCTGATCTCCGTGAGGTTTTCCCCGCCATGAATCATGGTCTGCTGAACCTGGGTGTGTTCGGTGTTGTTGCCTATACGCTGTTACTGACCCATGTCACCATCGCCGCCGTCACCATCTTCCTGCACCGCCATCAGGCGCACCGTGCGCTGACGCTGCACCCGGCGGCAAGCCATTTCTTCCGTTTCTGGCTCTGGCTTACCACCGGCATGGTGACGCGGCAGTGGGTGGCGGTACACCGCAAGCACCACGCCAGGTGCGAAACCGCCGATGACCCGCACAGCCCGCAGGTACTCAGCCTGAGGAAGGTGTTGCTGGAGGGGGCCGAATTGTACCGGCGCGAGGCCGACAACGACGCCACGCTGGCCACCTATGGCAAGGGTACGCCGGACGATGTGCTGGAGCGCGGTCTGTACAGCCGCCATCCCTATCTCGGTATCGTGTTGATGCTGGGGCTGGACGTGTTGCTGCTGGGCCCCATCGGCATCACGGTATGGGCGCTGCAGATGATTTGGGTGCCAGTGTTCGCCGCCGGCGTCATCAACGGCATCGGCCATTATTTCGGCTACCGCACCTACGCCAGCCCCGATGCGTCCAGCAACATTGTGCCCTGGGGCATCCTCATCGGCGGCGAGGAACTGCACAACAATCACCATGCCTTCCCCGGCTCGGCCAGACTGTCCAGCCTGCCGTGGGAATTCGATATCGGCTGGCTCTATATCCGCGCCCTGGAGCGGGTCGGGTTGGCGCAGGTAAAGAAGATCGCCCCACCGCCGGTGCGGCTGTTGCGCGCGGCGGTCAGCCCCGGCCTGGATACGCTGCACACCCTCGCCATGCACCGCATGCAGGTGCTGGCGCGTTACAGTCATCAGGTTATCCGGGCGGCCTATCGTGCCGAGCTGCGGCGTACCGGCAGCGACCCGTTGCTGTGCCAGGCCCGTCCGCTGCTGCTGCGGGAGGCATCGCTTGACGACAGCGGCGCGCGTCAGCGTCTGCAACAGGTGCTGGCCCGCAGTGAGGTACTGGCGACGGTCTACCGTTTCCGCGAGCGCCTGCAGGAGATATGGCAGGGGGCGGCGGGCAGTCAGGCCCAGGCGCTGGCGGCCCTGGAGCAGTGGCGGCGCGAGGCGGAGGCCTCGGGGGTGACGGCCTTGCAGGAGTTTGCGCGGCGTATCGGCGCCTGGCGTTCGACAACCGGCTGACGAAGGCGCCCGGCCCGGAAACAAAAATCCCGGCTTGAGCCGGGATTTTTGCTATTCGGAGGCGAGGAAGCGTTACTTGATCTTCGCTTCCTTGTACACAACATGCTTGCGGACGACGGGATCGAACTTCTTGATCTCCATCTTCTCGGGCATGGTGCGCTTGTTCTTGGTGGTGGTGTAGAAGTGACCGGTGTCAGCGGTGGACACCAGCTTGATCTTGTCGCGTGCGCCTTTGGCCATGGTTGTTCCCCTTAGACCTTCTCGCCATTGGCGCGCAGCTCGGCC
Source organism: Thiohalomonas denitrificans (assembly GCA_020725115.1). Taxonomy (GTDB): domain Bacteria; phylum Pseudomonadota; class Gammaproteobacteria; order Thiohalomonadales; family Thiohalomonadaceae; genus Sulfurivermis; species Sulfurivermis denitrificans_A. The sequence goes on along the minus strand of DYFR01000007.1, from coordinate 84,013 downwards.
AGAACGGCATCGATGCCCTTCTTGTCGATGGTGCGCATGGCCTTGGTGGAAACACGCAGGCGGACAAAACGGTTTTCGCTCTCAACCCAGAAGCGGTGGCTCTGCAGGTTGGGCAGGAAGCGACGGCGCGTCTTGTTGTTCGCGTGCGATACGTTGTTACCGGACATCGGGCCCTTGCCCGTGACCTTGCATACTCTGGACATGATTCTTGCCTCCGAACGGAAATTCTTCCCGCCTCCCGGCGAGGAGCCGCGTTTTATACCAGATACTGTTCCTCAGATCAAACCCCGTTCCGCCAGGGAGACGATTTCGCCATCACCTATGATGAGGTGATCCAGCACCCGGATCTCCACCAGCCCCAGCGCCTCGCGCAGGCGGCGGGTGATGGACTCGTCGGCCCGGCTCGGCTCCGCCACCCCGGAAGGGTGGTTGTGGGCCAGGATCAGGGCGGCGGCGTTGTGGGCCAGGGCGCGCTTGACCACCTCGCGCGGATGCACCGAGGCGCCGTCGATGGTACCACTGAACAGCTCCTCGAAGGCGATGACGCGGTGGCGGTTGTCGAGGAACAGGGCGGCAAACACCTCATGCGCATAGCCGCGCAGGCGGGCGGCGAGAAAACGGCGGGTGTCGTCCGGCGAGGTGAGGGCATCGCCCCGCTGCAGGGTGGCCAGCAGGTGGCGTCGTGCCAGCTCCAGGGTGGCCTGCAGCTGCACGTACTTGGCCTCGCCCAGCCCCTTGTGACGACAGAAGTTCTTGCAGTCGGCCTCGAGCAGCGGGCGCAGACCGCCGAAGTCGCTGATAAGGTGCCGCGCCAGATCCACCGCGCTCATGCCCACCACACCGGTGCGCAGGAAGATCGCCAGCAGTTCGGCGTCGGACAGGGCATCGGCGCCCCGCTGCAGCAATTTTTCCCGTGGCCGTTCCGCCGCGGGCCAGTCCCTGATGGCCATGGTTCACCTCCTTTGTGAAGCCAAGAAGGTACGGGATACGAGGGGCGGGATACAAGGGGTGGAATGCGCTGTGCGCGCGCCGATATAAGCTAAAAACTCAATTAGTCCGCGAATGAACGCAAATAGACGCGAATATTCAGCGTATTACAGAGGGCGACGCTCACCAGGTAAGGTGAGGCGGTGGGGCAGTCTCTCGGCTTTGATCGGCTGCCCAATTTGCGTCCATTCGCGTTCATTTGCGGACTTCATTCCCTCGCCCCTTGTACCTTTCTTCTTTATACTTCTCGGCCATGAACGGGTTAGTGAACAGACACATACTTCTCGGCGTGACCGGTGGCATCGCCGCCTACAAGGCGGCCGAGCTGGTGCGGCTGCTGCGCCGTGCCGGGGCCGAGGTGCGGGTGGTGATGACCCGCGGCGCCACCGAGTTCGTCACCCCCCTGACCTTTCAGGCCCTGTCCGGCCACGCGGTGCGCAGCGAGCTGTTCGATGCCGTCGCCGAGGCCGGCATGGATCACATCGAGCTGGCGCGCTGGGCCGAGCTGGTGCTGGTGGCCCCGGCCAGCGCGGATTTTCTGGCCCGTCTCGCTGTCGGCCGCGCCGACGACCTGCTCGCCACCCTGTGCCTGGCTAGCGCCGCGCCCATTGCCCTGGCCCCGGCCATGAACCAGCAGATGTGGCAGGCGCCGGCGACCCAGGAGAATGTACGGCGTCTCACCGCCCGCGGTATACGTTTGTTCGGCCCCGGCTGCGGCGAACAGGCCTGTGGCGAGGTGGGGCCGGGCCGGATGCTGGAACCGGCCGAGCTGGCGCGCCTGGCGGGCGAGCTGTTTGCCTCCGGCCCCTTGAGCGGCGTACGTGCCCTGGTGACCGCCGGGCCGACGCGCGAGGCCATCGACCCGGTACGTTTCATCGGCAACCGTAGTTCCGGCAAGATGGGTTTCGCCGTGGCCGCCGCCCTGGCCGCGGCCGGGGCCGAGGTGGTGCTGGTGGCCGGGCCGGTGGCCTTGCCCACCCCGCCGGGGGTGCGCCGTGTCGATGTGGAGAGCGCCGCCGAGATGCTGGCGGCGGTGGAGCAGGAGCAGTTTGAGCTGTTGGTGGCCGCGGCAGCGGTGGCCGATTACCGCCCGGCTACAGCGGAACATGCCAAGATCAAGAAGGAACGGGCGGCGATAGCCCTTGAGCTGACACGTAACCCGGATATTCTGGCTACTATCAGTGCGGCGCGGCCGGCAGTGTTCACGGTGGGTTTTGCCGCCGAGACCGATGAGCTGGAGCGCTACGCCCGCGGCAAACTGGCACAGAAGGGGCTGGACATGATCGCCGCCAACTGGGTCGGCGCCGGGCGCGGCTTCGAGGCCGAGAGCAATGCCTTGCAGGTGTTCTGGGCGGATGGCGGCACAAGCCTGGACGAGGCGCCCAAGAGCGATTTGGCGCGGCAATTGGTCGCCCTGGTGGCTGGGCGTTATGCTGCCAGTGGCAAGAAATCGAAGGGATAAGCGACGAATATGCGAAAAATCGAACTAAAAATCCTTGATCCGCGCATCGGCAGCGAGTTTCCCCTCCCCGCTTATGCCACCGACGGCTCCGCCGGCCTCGATCTGCGCGCCTGTGTCGAGGCACCGCTGGAGGTGAAACCCGGTGAATCCCACCTGGTTCCCACCGGCATCGCGATTCACATCGGCGACCCGGGGCTGGCGGCGGTGCTGCTGCCCCGCTCCGGCCTGGGCCACAAGAAGGGCATCGTGCTGGGCAATCTGGTGGGCCTCATCGACAGCGACTATCAGGGGCAGATTTTCGTCTCCTGTTGGAACCGCTCCAGCGATTCCTTTACCATCAATGCCGGCGAGCGCATTGCGCAAATGGTGTTCATCCCTGTGGTCCAGGCCGCCTTCGAGGTGGTGGATGAGTTCGAGGCGAGCGTCCGCGGCAGTGGCGGTTTTGGTCATACCGGCCACAATTAGTCGGTTCTACCAGGGAAGTTAAGCGCCGTGACATCACTGTTCGATAAATTTCGCAAAAAGCCCGCCGCCGAGCCCGCGCCGTTTCCCGGCGCCGAGCCGGAGCAGAAAAAGCCCACCCGCGGATTGAATGTTCGCGTGATGGTGATGCCCCTGCTGGTGGTTGCCCTGGTGGTGCTGATCGTGGTGGCCGCCCTGACCTACCTGCAGTTTGCACTGCTGGGTCAGGAGCGACGCGATGCGTTGACCCATGGCCAGGCCGATCGCATGGCGGATCATCTGGCGGGACGGCTGCAGGGGTATACCGATGTCATCGCGGCCACGGGACGTGCCCCGGCGGTGGTGGCGGCCATGGCGGCAGGTGATCAGGCGACGCTGGATGAGCATGTCAGCCGCCTGCGCGAACTGTTTCCCTCGGTGTTGCGGATACGCTTTATCGCGCTCGGTGACGAACGGGTGGATGAGACGTCGGTGCCGCCGCTGAGTTATGCCTGCCTGGAGCTGGCACGGATCGCGGAGAGCGGACAGGTTCCGCTGGTGGAGGCCCACCTGTATGGCACCCAGGTGCAGCACATCGACATGCTGCGTCCGGTGGCGGGTCCCGAGGGTATGGTCGGCAGCCTGCTGGTGACCCTGGATGTGGCGGTGTTGCGGGACTGGTTGCGGCCTCTGCTACCGGCGGACGGCGGCTATGTGGAGCTGCGACAGGGGGGCGCGAACGGAAAACACCTGATGCTGGGTGCCGCCGGTGATGCCGGCCTGCAGGGTATGCCTGCCACCTATTCGGTTGCCATAACGGGAACCGCCTGGAGTCTGATCTACTGGGCGCCGGCTCGCCTTGCTGCCCTGAGCACCGTGCAGCAGACGGCCTTTCTGACCGTATTCGGTGTGGGGCTGGTGACACTGGTGGTGGCCTTTGTCCTGTTCACCACGGTGGCGGGGCGCATCGTGCGCGGTGATCTGGTGGCGGTGGTGAAGCAGGCAGTGGAGATGTGGAGCGGCCGGCGCCAGCACAATTTTGAGGTGCGCCTGGCCGAGTCGCTGGATGTATTGACGGCGCTGGCGGAGCATCTGCAACAGGTTCAACCCAAGCAGGTGCGCCCGGATGCCGCCAAGGCCGCCGCGATGCAGCAGGACAGCGGCATCATTGTCGACGAACCGCCCGAGGGCGAGGACATGCCCTCGTCGCTGCTGTTCATGTCCCAGGAGTCGATGCGGGTGGAAGAGCTGGGACCACCGGGCACCGACCAGGAAAAGAATGACAAGAGTTAATCTTCCCGCCTGCCATGCGCAGGCGGGATACATACGACGATGACCCTTTCAACCCCTGATTCGAGCCTTGCCCCCATGACCCTGGACATCACTGCCGCGATGAACAACGCGCGTGTTCTCGCCGAAGCCCTGCCCTATATCCGCCGTTTCGCCGGCAAGACCATCGTCATCAAGTACGGCGGCAATGCCATGACCGAGGAGCGCCTCAAGCACGGCTTCGCCCAGGACGTGGTGCTGATGAAGCTGGTGGGCATGAACCCGGTGGTGGTGCATGGCGGCGGCCCGCAGATCAATGACCTGCTCAAGCGCATCGGCAAGCAGGGCGAGTTCATCCAGGGCATGCGCGTCACCGATCGCGAGACCATGGACGTGGTGGAGATGGTGCTGGGCGGCCTGGTGAACAAGGACATCGTCAACCTGATCAACCAGCACGGCGGCCGTGCCGTCGGCCTCACCGGCAAGGATGGCGGCCTGATCAAGGCGAAGAAGCTGCTGATGAAAAGCCGCGACAAGCAGGACGAACTGATCGATCTCGGCCTCGTCGGCGAGGTAACGTCGATCGATCCGGCCCTGGTGGCGCTGCTCGATACCGAGGATTTCATTCCGGTGATTGCCCCGGTGGGTGTGGGCGAGGACGGCCAGTCCTACAACATCAACGCCGACCTGGTGGCGGGCAAGCTGGCCGAAACCCTGAAGGCGGAAAAACTGATCCTGCTCACCAACACCACCGGCGTGCTGGACAAGGACGGCAAGCTGCTGACCGGCCTCACCGCCACCCGCGTCGATGAACTGATCGCCGACGGCACCATCAGCGGCGGCATGATCCCGAAGATCGACATGGCGCTGGAGGCGGTGAAGAACGGCGTCAAGTCCAGCCACATCATCGACGGCCGCGTGGAGCATGCACTGCTGCTGGAGATATTCACCGATGCCGGTGTCGGCACCCTGATCAGGAACGGATGATGAGCAACGACAAACCGTCGCGTCGCCAGCAGATCCTGGAAGCCCTGGCCCACGAGCTGGAAACCAGCCCCGGCGAGCGCATCACCACCGCCAGTCTGGCGCGCGCCGTCGGTGTGTCGGAGGCGGCGCTGTATCGCCACTTTCCCAGCAAGGCCAAGATGTTCGAAGGGCTGATCGAATTTCTGGAAGACACGGTATTTGGTTTGATCAATCGCATCCTGACCGATGAAAAGGATGTGGTGGCCCGTTGCGAAAAGATCATGGCGGTATTGCTCGGCTTTTCGGCGCGCAATCCCGGCATCACCCGCATCCTGGTGGGCGATGCCCTGGTGGGTGAAACCGAACGCCTGCGCGTGCGTGTCGGCCAGTTCTATGACCGTATCGAAACCCAGTTCAAGCAGGTGCTGCGTGAGGGTGAGCTGGCGGGGCGTTTGCCTGCCGGAGCACCGGCGGCGGCCATGGCGGGCCTGCTGGTGGCGGCCGCCCACGGCCGCATGGCGCAGTTCGTGCGCAGCGGCTTCAAGCGCTCGCCGCTGGAGCTGTGGGAGCAGCAGTGGCCGCTGCTGTCACGCGGGTTGTTCTGAGTGGCCCGTCAGAGCTACGCGTGAAGCATGCGTCACGCCGCCGTCATGACGGCGGTGGGCTTCATGCCCCAGCCCCCGGCTCCATTTTTCTCGGTCTTCAGCGCGGCCGCACACTCTTGAGCTGACGATAGCGTTGCAGATCGGCCGCATATTTTTCCAGCAGCAATTCCTTTTCCTGCTTCTTGCTGTCGATGTACTCCTCCTTGTCCTGGATCTGTTTTTCCAGCGCAGCCATGTCTTCCTTGAGTTCGGCAGGTAGCGGGCTGCCGCCGCGCTCCAGTGCGGCGGCCCGTTTCTTGTAGTCGTCCAGCTTGCGGTTGAGGGAGGCGATAACGGCAAGGGTGACTTCGATGGAGGCGTCGACGGCACCGGTGGCGCGGTCGCGGGAATCGAGCAGATCCTGCTCGACGGTGAAGGTGGACAGCAGCATGCGGTCATAGCTGGCCTGATCCTGCTGGCGTTTTTGTTCTTCGGCGAGACGTCGCTCCTCGGTCTCCCGCGCGGCCCGTTCCTGCTCCAGCTCTTCCGGTGTCTTGGCGCGCTCCTTTACCTCTATGGTTATGCCGCGCTCATTGACGGTGCGGGTTTCCTTTTGCGCGTATTCCGGTGGCACGATATTGCCACATTCACGAACCCCTTCCTTGTTGGTCCAGCATTTGATGGCGGCAAAGGCGCTGCCCGGCAGCGCCAGGCCCAGGGCGACAAGCAGTGCCGGTAGGATAGAAAGAAAACGCATGGCGGTAATTCTCCTGATAGCCGCAGACAGCAAGGCTTACAGTATACTGTCACTCCCCTAGCGCGTCATTTGAACTCCGTCGTGGATCCGTCGCAACACCTGCTGCTGTTTATTATCTCCCTGGTTGCCAATGCCTTTTCTGCCTTTGCCGGCGGTGGAGCGGGCCTGTTGCAGCTGCCGGTGCTGATCTTTCTCGGCCTCCCCTTCGCCATTGCCCTGGCCACCCACAAGATTGCCAGCGTCGCCCTCGGTGTCGGTGCCACGGTACGCCACCTGCGCAGTTCCCATCTGGAGCGCCGCTTCGTGCTGTTCATCCTGGCGTGTGGTTTGCCTGGCGTGGTGCTGGGTGCCAGCGTGATCCTGCACGTACCGGATCGCGGCGCCCAGGTGGCCCTGGGCCTGCTCACCATCGGCCTGGGGCTGTACTCGGCACTGAAGCGTGAACTGGGGCAGGAGTATGCGCCGTGTCATCGCAGTGGCCGTGCGCTGTGGCTGGGCGGTCTCGGCCTGTTCGCCATCGGCGTGCTCAACGGCTCGCTTACCTCCGGCACCGGCCTGTTCGTGACCCTGTGGCTGGTGCGCTGGTTCGGCCTCGACTACCAGCGTGCCGTGGCCTACACGCTGGTGCTGGTGGGCGTGTTCTGGAACGGTGCCGGTGCGCTGGTGCTGGGTACCCTGGGCGAGGTGCGCTGGGACTGGTTGCCGGCCTTGCTGCTCGGCTCGCTGCTGGGCGGTTATCTGGGCGCCCACCTGGCCATCGCCAAGGGCAATCGCTGGATCAAGCGGGTATTCGAGGTGGTGACGGTGCTGGTGGGACTGAAGCTGTTGCTGGGTTAGGGGCAGCATGCGGTGTTTCCCCCGAAACAGCGAACGGTCTCTCGCCAAGACGCCAAGCGCGCCAAGAAAACAAGACCTAACACGTGATGCATTACAGTGTTACGGGTTCGTAGGAGCCCAGTCCTCTGGGCGAATGTTCGCTGGCCTTGGACCTGAATACGGTGTTTTTCTTGGCGCGCTTGGCGTCTTGGCGAGACTAACGGTGTTTTCGGGGGGGCTACAGCGCCGTAACGCGTTCCAGTTCGGCCAGCAGATGCAGTGCTGCCCCGTTGCTGGCACCGCAGGTGTCGGGACGGGGCGGAAAACCGCCGCACACCGCCGGCCGCAGCGGCGAGCGGAACAGGCGGCAGCGGTTGTCGGCATCGAGCTGTATGCAGCGTACCCCGGCCGGTTTGCCATCGGGCATGCCGGGAATGGGCGAGGAGATGGAGGGGGCGATGCAGCAGGCGCCGCAGCCGGGCCTGCATTCCACCACGAGTTACTTGACGCCGTATTCGTTGCGATAGGCGCGTACGGCCTCCAGGTGCTGGCCGAGTGCGGCGTCACCCTCCAGATACTGCATCAGATCCGCCAGGGTGATGATACTCACCACCTGCATGCCGAAATTCTGTTCTACCTCCTGGATGGCCGACAGCTCACCCTTGCCGCGCTCCTGGCGATCCAGTGCGATGACCACGCCGGCGGCCTGGGCACCGGCAGCCTGGATGATCTCCATGGATTCACGAATGGCGGTGCCGGCGGTGATCACGTCGTCGATGATCAGGATGCGGCCCTGGAGCGGCGCACCGACAATGCTGCCGCCCTCGCCGTGATCCTTGGCCTCCTTGCGATTGAAGCACCAGGGCACGTTGCGGTCATGGTGTTCGGCCAGGGCGATGGCGGCGGCGCTGGCCAGCGGGATGCCCTTGTAGGCGGGGCCGAACAGGGTGTCGAAGGCGATGGCGGAATCCTGGATCGCCGCGGCGTAATAGCGGCCGAGACGGGCCAGCTGGACGCCGGTGTTGAACAGGCCGGCGTTGAAGAAATAGGGGCTGATGCGGCCCGACTTGAGGGTGAACTGGCCGAAGCGCAGCACCTGGTTGTCGATGGCAAACTGAATGAATTCGCGCTTGTAATCCTGCATGACGTTCACCGAAGGGACTGGGGGCCGTATTCTAACCTCAGCCAAGACTTTCGCGCCAACGCGGGCTGTTTTTGTCCGGCCCGGTTGCTATGCTTCGCCGCAGTCGCAACCAACATCACATGGAGGCAGTTATGCAGACGCAGAGCGTGGATTTCGGCAAGGGGCTGGCCTGGTACGGCGGCGGCTGGGAGATATTCAAGCGCAATCCCGGCATGTGGATCGTGTTCATGATCCTGCTGTTCGTGATCGCGGTCATACTCAATCTGGTGCCGGTACTGGGTTCTCTCCTGTTCGCGCTGATCATGCCCGGCCTGTTCGGTGGCGTACTGTATTCAGCACGCGAGCTGTCCGAGCAGCGCGAAATGGATATCAACCATCTGTTCATCGCCTTCAAGGAAACCGGCACGCGCAATTCGGTGCTGGTGCTTGGAGCGGTGATGCTGGGAGTGAATATTCTGTTCATGCTCATCACGCTGGTGCTCATCGGTGGCGGCATGGGTATGGCGGGGATGATGGGCGAGGGCGGTCACGACATGATGACGGCGGGGCTGGGCGTGGGCATGTTGCTGGCGCTATTGCTGATGTCGGTTATCGGGCTGTTGCTTGCCATGGCATTTTTCTATGCCGTGCCACTGGTCATGTTTGCCGCCGCACAGCCGGTGGCTGCCATGAAGAGCAGTTTTGCCGCCTGTCTGGCCAATATCCTGCCGCTGCTGCTGTTCGGTGTCGTCTACATCGTACTGGCGGCAATCGCGGTGATCCCCTTCGGCCTCGGCCTGCTGGTGTTGCTGCCGGTGACCTTTGGCGCCGTCTACGCCAGCTACCGGGATGTTTTCCCGCCGGCGGGATGACAGCAGAACTACACCGCTGAAGCGCAAAGGACGCGGTGCAATTTCATTTGACAGAGAGATCACATGCGCATCATCACCGCCAACCTGAACGGCATCCGCTCTGCCAGCAGCAAGGGCTTCTTTGAATGGATGCTGGCACAGCAGCCCGATGTGGTCTGTGTGCAGGAGACCAAGGCGCAGGAGCATCAGCTTGATGTGGTGCTGCACTATCCGCAGGGTTACCACGCATATTTTGTCGATGCGGAGAAGAAGGGGTACAGCGGCGTTGCCATCTATAGCCGGCGTAAACCGGATCGGGTGATCACCGCGCTGGGCGCCGGGTTTGAGGACATGGATGCCGAGGGCCGTTATATCCAGGCCGATTTCGGCCCGCTCAGCGTCGTGTCCCTTTATCTGCCTTCGGGCTCTTCAGGCGATGAGCGGCAGCAGGTGAAATTCAGTTTTCTGCAGCGTTTCGGCGCGCGCCTGCAGCAGATGCGCGAGGCGGGGCGCGAGTGGGTCATCTGTGGCGATCTCAACATCGTGCACAAGGAGATCGACATCAGGAACTGGAAGGGCAACCAGAAGAACTCCGGCTGCCTGCCCGAGGAGCGCGCCTGGCTCGATCAGGTATTCGGCCCCTGGGATTTTGTCGACGCCTTCCGTGCGGTTGACCCGCGTGCCGAGCAATATACCTGGTGGTCGAATCGTGGCCAGGCCTGGGCCAGGAACGTGGGTTGGCGCATCGACTATCAGGTGATCACGCCGGGTCTGTGCGCCAAGGTACGTGCTGCCGATATCTACAAGGCGCAGCGTTTTTCCGATCACGCGCCGCTCACCATCGACTACGACTATCCGTTCTAACCTGAAAACCGTAGGCCCCAAAAAAGGTCAGCCCCCGCACCGCCGGCCGGCGGTGCGGGGGCTGGAAGGCCGGAGAGCCTTCATGGGACGCCCCCAGGGGCGTAGTGAAACCTGTCAGGCGGCCACTTGCTGCCGCAGGCGGTCGATACGCACCGGTACCGAGGTGGCGTGATCTCCCGCACGCTGCAGTGCGTCGGCAAAAGGTTCGGTGGCCGCACCCATGGCCTGCAACAGCAGCTTGTCGAAGATGATGTTGATCTCGCTGCACTCCAGTTCCTCGGTCAGGCGCAAGGCCTGATCCAGCGAGAGTGTATGTATCTCGCTGCGCAAGCAGCGCAGGCGCCGCAGCAAGGCCTTGACGTCCGCGTCGTGCAGGCGGGGCACGAAGTGGATGGAGGGATTCAGCATTACGGTATAGCGGCAGAGCTGCATCAGGCGACCGTGTTCCTCCTCTTCCTCGCTCAATTCCTGGAACAGGGCCGCGGCCTCCGGTTCGAAGGCGAAGCGTTCGGCGAGTGCGGCGTAGAACCACGCCATGCGGCGCTCCAGCAATGCCGCCAGACGGTAGGCACGCCCCAGCTCGCCCGGCATGGGGAAGCCATGCGCCGAAAAATGCTCGGACAGCACTTGCAGCAGGCTGGTCTTCTGCTTGAGCAGGGCGCTGAGAAAGACGCCGGCGCCGTAGGTTCGCAGGGCGTGGGCGGGATTGCGCAGACAGTGATCGCGTCCGGTCAGGATGGGCATGACGGATTCCTCAGTGAGGTTCGATCGGAAGTCTAGTCAGTACTGGTGTGAACGCCAGAAAAAAGCGGCGAATAACGGCTAAATGGAGGTCAAGTTGCCTTATCGCAATTTTTGCCGCTGACCGGCGACAGCATGCGGTATACCCAGGGCAGCAACAGGAAGGCGGGAAAGCCGAGGAAGAAGGTGAGCAGGAAATAGTCGGCATAGCCCATGGTCTCGGCACCGAAGCCGCCGGCCCAGCCGGCCACGGAGCGGCTCAGGGCGAACACCGAGGACAGCAGGGCGTATTCGGTGGCGGAGTGCCGCTTGTCGACGATGGCCATGAGGAAGGCGAGAAAGGCGGCCGTGCCGAGGCCGCCGGTAAATGATTCCAGGCCGCTGGCGGTATACATCAGCAGTTGATGGGAAAACGGGATTAGCTCGTTGCTGGTGCCGAGCGGCATGACCGTGGCGGCCCAGGCATAACCCAGGTTGGAAAAGGCCTGAAACAGCCCCAGCACCCACAGGGCACGGAAGATGCCGACACGGTCGGTGAACCAGCCGCCGGCAAGGCCGCCGGCAATGGACAGGATCAGGCCCAGGTTGACCGACACCAGGCCGATCTGGCTGGCGGAAAAACCCGCATCGACCCAGAACGGCTTGACCATGAAGCCCATGGCGGCATCGCCCAGCTTGAAGATCAGGATGAAACCGATGATGGGTAGCATGTAGGGGCGCGCCAACATGGCCAGCAGGGTGCCGAACATCGGCCCCTCGGTCAGTGTGCGGGCGCCGCCGTTACCGTTGTGGTGGTGGCGCAGCACGCTGATCAGCAGTGCCAGGCCCGCTGCGCCGAAGGCGTAGAGCCAGAACTGCTCAAGGCTTTCGGACCAGCGCGTGGTACGGTTGATGAGCCAGAGGGTGCCGAGGAGGAATAGCAGTACGCTGGCGAAGGGCAGGGGATGGGCCAGCAGGCCGCGCAGTTCGGCACGCAGACTGAGGCCGTGCACCCGCTCCACATGCCGCTCGGCCGGCGCCTGTCGGCAGGCCAGGGCGATCAGCACGAACAGCAGTGCCGCGGTGAAATAGGTACCGGTCCAGCCGATGTAATCGCTCAGGATCAGCACGAAACCGGCCGCCAGCATGCCGACGCGGTAGAAGCCGATGCGCAGGCCGTTGGCCAGGCCGAGCTCACGCTTGTCCAGCAGCTCGATGGTGTAGCCGTCGATGGCGATGTCGTTGGTGGCGGAGAGCAGGGTGAACAGGCCGATGGCGATCCAGGTCCAGGGGCCGAAACCGGCATCGATGGCCATGGCGAGCATCACGGTACCCATGCCCAGATCCACCAGCACCATCCAGCGACGGTGATGGCGATAGTGATCCACCGCCGGTGCCCAGAGGAATTTCAGGGTCCAGGCCAGACCGAGCAGGCTGAGAAAACCGATCTCGGAGAGATTCACCCCCTGCTGGCGAAAGTGCACCGGAAACACGTCGAAAAACACGCCGAGCGGAAAGCCTTCGGCGAAGTACAACACACCTACCCAGAACATCTTGGATTTCAGCAGTGTAGGTTTGTTTTCTGACGACATGATGTTTGGGTGAAAACGGCGAAGGGGCTATGATACACGCCTCACTTACCTGCTGCCGGATGTCTGCCCATGCATGCTGAAATTTCCTATATCGCCGCCTTTTTCGTCGGGCTGTTCGGCGGCGTGCATTGCGTCGGCATGTGCGGCGGCATTGTCGGTGCCCTGTCTTTCGGTCTGCCCGAAGCGGTGCGCGGCCGGCCCACGCAGTTCTTGCCCTATCTGTTCGGTTACAACGGCGGACGCTTGATCAGCTACGCCTTCGCCGGGGCCCTGATGGGGGGCGTCGGCCTGATTGCCGCCAACATGGGCGCGCTGCACGAAATACGCGTCGGCATGCTGATGCTGGCCGGCATCTTTCTGGTGGCGATGGGACTGTATCTGGGGGGCTGGTGGTTTGGCCTCGCCAAGGTCGAGCGTGTGGGTCATCTGGTCTGGCGCTTTGTCGAACCCATTGGGCGCCGCTTCATTCCCGTGCGTTCACCGTTGCAGGCGCTGGCCCTCGGCCTGGTATGGGGCTGGCTGCCCTGTGGTCTGGTCTACAGCACCCTGATCTGGTCGATCTCCTCCGGCAGTCCGCTGGACGGTGCCCTGCTCATGCTCGCCTTTGGTGTCGGCACCCTGCCCAACCTGCTGACCATGGGCCTGGTGGCCGGCAAGCTGGCGGCCTGGCTGCGCCTGTTGTGGGTGCGTCGCAGTGCCGGTGTGGTGGTGATGGGTTTCGGTATCTATATGCTGTATGAGGCGGCGATGATCTGACCAGCAAACTGCACTAGTTTTTACCGCCGAGGCGCAGAGGACGCAGAGAAACAACATGGTTGGGTTTCATCCGGCAGCCTTAGGCCCATAAGGTACAGCGATATCGGGGAATCGCCGGACATCGCTACGCCATGTCCGGCTTGCATGAACTGGATGAGATCCACTGGCGCATTGAACAGCTTTGTGTCCTCTGCGCCTCGGCGGTGAGATTTCCCGGTTGCGTCAGGGATCAGCCGGCCTTGGCCGCCGGTTCCTCGATCGCTTCCAGTGGCTGGTTGATGGTGTTGAGGATGCTGCGTACCTCGGCGTACTGTTTCATCAGGGCCGCGCTGGACTTTTCCAGCTCCTCGATACGTGACTGCAGGGTGTCACGGGATTCGTTGATCTTGCGCAGGTTTTCCAGGCGCTGCTCCATGGTCTCCTTGTGTTCCTTGATCTGTTTGACCAGGGGCGACATTGCCGCCTTGCTCCAGCCTTCGGCATCGCGCTGTGCCTTGAAGAAGATGTTGCGGGCATGGCTGACCAGGGAGATGAAGAATTTCTTGATGACGTAATGCTGCTCGGTCATGGTCGTCACCGGGCTGCTGCGGAAGGCCTCCGCCTCCTGATACAGCTGCTGGAATTCCTGTTTGTATTTGGTGAGCGAGTACAGTGCCGGCTTGATCTCGGCGATACCGTGTTCCTGATGGAAGGTGCGGTAGATGGTGATCACCAGGCGATTGAGCTGGTCGGCGAATTCGGAGACCTCGGACAGGCGCGCGCTGATACCGTCGAAGAAGGTCTTCATGCCGGCCTTGAGGCCGTGGGTGGTCCAGCTGTCCGACATGGACTTGCGGGTTTCCGCCACCAGCTGATCCAGGGCGGCGAGGTTGATGGTGTCGCCCAGCCTCTTGGACTGTTCCTGGATGATGCGCTTGTTGGCCTGGAAGCTTTCCACATTCTTGTAATAGGCCACCTGTTCGTCGCGCGTCTTCTTCATCAGCAGCTCGATGACGTCGTTGTTCTTGCCGGACAGGCCTTTCAGTTCTTCCAGCTGCTTGCGTGCCGAGGCGAGGCGGGTGGCGAGGATGTCGTGCGATTCCTTGACCATGGCGCCGATGCTGGCGAGGATGTGTTCACGCACCAGGCTCTGCTTGTAGGGCAGCACCTCGCCGGCGAGGATGTTTTCCAGCGCCAGGATGTTGCTGCGTGCCAGCAAGTCCTTGTCGTGGCGGATCTTGGCCAGCAGGCCTTTCTGCGCCGAGGCGGGATAGATCTGGTCGGCATCGATGCCCAGGGTCTGGGCGGCGCGCATGCACTGATCCTTGACGGTCTTTTCGATATGGGCCGGCGTCTTCAGTTCGTCCCACAGGGTATCGACCTTGTTCAGCACCACGAACAGCCCCTTCTTGTGGCCGCTGCGCAGTGGCTTGACGTTGTGCTGCCACATCTCCAGGTCGGACTTGGTGACGCCGGTGTCGGCGGCCAGCACGAAGACCACCGCCTGGGCGTTGGGCAGCATGTTGAGGGTCAGTTCCGGTTCCGAACCGAGGGCATTGAGGCCCGGGGTATCGAGGATCACTAGGCCCTGCTTGAGCAGCGGATGGGGGAAGCTGATCAGGGCGTGGCGCCACAGGGGGATGTCGATCTGGCTCGGCAGTTTGCCGTTCTGCATGTGCATATGGGCTTCGGCATCGCTGTACAGCCCCAGCTTGCGCGCCTCATCCAGCGTCGCCTTCTTGACCTTGACAATCTCCTGGAAGGCTTCCGCCATGTTGTCGGGCGAGGACAGATCCAGTTCGATGTGGGTCCAGTTGATCGGTTCCAGCTTGTACTCGGCGATGCTGGTATCGGACAGGCGGGTTTCGATGGGCAGCAGGCGCACATAGGCCTTGTCGGTATTGCTGTCCCAGAACAGTTCGGTGGGGCACATGGTGGTGCGGCCGGCCTCGGAGGGCAGCAGGCGGCGGTCGTATTCGGAGAAGAAGATGGCGTTGATCAGCTCGGTCTTGCCGCGGGCGAATTCGGCCACGAAGGCGATGGTCAGGCGATCGGCGCGCAGTGCTTCCAGTACCTCGTAGATGCGCAGTTCGTCTTCGGCATCCCCCATCTTGTTGCCGTCCAGCCAGCGCTGATAGCGCTCGATGCCGGCAAGGAGTGCCGTCTTCCACTGGCCGTAGGCCTGCATCTGTCGGTCGAAGCGTTGGTTCGCCATGATTCGCCTTCTGTCCTTGTTATCCGCCCCTTCGGTCCGTCGCATGTCCGACCCGGGCGCTGGAGATCGTTGTAATGGCACCAATATATCGAAAATTTTAACAATGACAATGAGTAGTGTCTCATATTGCAGGTTGAATCATAGCTTCAGGGGGCAAGCGGCGGGGGGACTGGATGCGCAGCTGCTTGCTGCGGGCAGTATCGCCGCTGACCAGACTGACCTGGCTGCGGCTGACGTCGAAGGCTCCGGCCAGAAAGCGGATCAGGTGGGCGTTGGCCTGTCCCTCCACCGGCGGGGCAGTGATGCGGATCTTCAGGCTGTCGCCGTGGGGGCCGACGATTTCGTCACGGTTGGCACGCGGCTGCAGGCGGACGGTGAGCAGCAGGTCGGCCCCCTGCCAGCGGAACCAGCCGGCCATTACTGGGCCAGCGATCCGCTCCCGGCCAGCAGACCGAACAGCGGCATCACCAGCATGCGCAGTACCTGCAGACCGAGGATCGCCACCAGCGGCGTCAGGTCGAAGCCGCTGATGGGCGGGACGATGCGGCGCAGCGGGCGCAGCACCGGCTCGGTCAGGCTGAACAGCACGCTGGTCACCGGGTTGTAGGTGCCGGGGGTGATCCAGCTCAGTACCGCCTGGATCAGGATGGCGAAGATGAAGACATTGAAGGCCAGATCCGTCAGTTGGGCGATGGAAACGATCAGCAGCGCAAGCGGGTCAGCGCCGCGGCCGGCCAGCAGGAATACCAGCCATACCGACAGCATCTGCAGCAGCAACATCAGCACTAGGGCCGCCACGTCCACCCCGCCCCAGCCGGGGATGAGGCGGCGCAGCGGACGCAGAGCCGGGGTGGTGATTTTGACGATGAACTGCGACAGCGGATTGTAGAAATCGGCGCGGGTCAGCTGCAGCAGAAAACGCAGCATCACCACCAGGATGTAGAGGCTGAACAGGGTCGAGATCAGAAAGGCCAGCGGTGAGGAGAGGTAGGAATTCATTGCGCATCTCCCAGCAGGCTGGCCAGTTCCTGCGAGCGGTCGCGGGCACCGCTCAGGGCGCGGGCAAACAATGCCTCCAGTTCACCCTGCTGCAGGATACCGACGGCACGCTCGGTGGTACCGCCGGGGGAGGTGACCTGGCGGCGCAGGGTGGATGCGTCCTCGCGGCTTTCCAGCGCCATCTTGGCGGCGCCGAAAGCGGTCTGCAGGGTGAGCAGGCGGGCACTTTCCGCCGTCAGTCCGAGCTGGACGCCGGCCTGCTGCATCGCCTCCATCACCAGGAAGAAATAAGCGGGTCCGCTGCCGGAGAGGGCGGTAACAGCATCCATCTGAGCCTCGTCGTCCAGCCACAGGGTCAATCCGACGGCGCGCATGATGCCCTCGGCCAGTTCGCACTGTGCCTTGCTGGCCTGCGGCGTGGCATACAGCGCGGTGGCCCCGCTCTGTACCAGGGCCGGGGTGTTGGGCATGGTGCGCACCAGGGCCAGCTCGCCCCCGAGCCAGCGCTGCAGGGCCTCCAGGCGCAGGCCGGCGGCGATGGAAATGAGCAGCGGTTTGCGGGACTGCACCGTGGAGGCGATCTCGCCGCACACGGCCTTCATCTGCTGCGGTTTGACCGCCAGCACCAGGGCATCCACCGTCGCCGCCAGCTCGCTGTTGTCGGCCGTGATGTGCACCCCGAACTGGGCCGCGAGGGCGGCACGCCGCTCGGCATCGGGCTCCGCCACCCACAACCGCTGCGGCGCCACGCCGTCGGCCACCAGACCGCCGATGAGGCTGCGCGCCATGTTGCCGCCGCCGATGAATCCGATGTTGCTGTCGTTCATAATCGAAGAATCCGTGCCTGGGCCGTAGGGGCCAAAAGTATACCGTCGAAACCACTATGCCGCAGACGACTACATGGATGTAGTCGGTTGGAAATGTCTGGAACATATTTCCCAGACGCAGAGACGCAGAGATATCAAAGCCAAGTCTCTTGAGTCATATCCGCGCCACCGCGCCGGGTGGTGGCCACAGCGAAAAGCCGGGCATTACTCTGCGCCTCTGCGGCTCCGCGACAGATTTTCTGGTTTCGCCTGCCGGGCGCCGAAGATCGCGCTGCCCACCCGCACCAGGGTGGCACCCTCGGCGATGGCCGCCTCCAGGTCGTCGCTCATGCCCATGGACAGGGTATCGAGCGCCATGCCGTCTGCGTTGAGCACCTCCAGCGCCTGGCGCAGGCGGTGGAAAGGAAGGCGTTGCTGTTCCAGCCCCTCGGCCGGGGCGGGTATGGCCATCAGGCCGCGCAGGCGCAGGCCCGGCAAGGCTGCCACGGCGCGGGCCAGCGCCGGCAGTTCATCCAGGCGGCAGCCGGACTTGCTGTCCTCGGCACTGATGTTGACCTGCAGGCAGACATTGAGTGGCGGCAGTGCGGCCGGACGCTGGGCGGACAGGCGCTCGGCCAGCTTGAGCCGGTCGACGCCGTGTACCCAGGCGAAGTGTTCGGCGACGGGGCGCGTCTTGTTGCTCTGCAGCGGGCCGATGAAGTGCCATTCCAGATCCAGATCGGTCAATTCCGCCATCTTGGCCAAGGCCTCCTGCAGGTAGTTTTCGCCAAAAAGGCGCTGGCCGTCCGCCGCTGCCGCCCGTATGGCCTGCGCCGGCTGGGTCTTGCTCACCGCCAACAGGGCGACCGCGCCGGGGGTGCGGCCGTGGTTTCGTTCCGCCGCCGCGATGGCGTCGCGCACCGCGACCAGCCGGGCGTGAAGATTGTCAAGGTTGTGCGTCATGCGCGCGCGTTATACTTTAGTTGCATCCGCCGCCCGGGCCACACTGCAAGCGGGCGAATAACAACATTCTTCTGGTGGGGGAATATATGGATATTACCGAACTTCTCGCCTTCGGGGTCAAGAACGGCGCGTCAGACCTGCATCTCTCCGCCGGTCTGCCGCCGATGATACGCGTCGATGGCGATGTGCGCCGCATCAATGTGCCGGCGCTGGAACACAAGACCGTGCATGGCATGGTCTACGACATCATGAACGACAAGCAGCGCAAGGATTTCGAAGAATTCCTCGAGACCGACTTCTCGTTCGAGATCAAGGGACTGGCCCGCTTCCGCGTCAACGCCTTCAACCAGAACCGCGGCGCCGGTGCGGTATTCCGTACCATCCCTTCCAAGATTCTCAGCCTGGAAGAGCTGAACTGCCCGCCCATCTTCAAGGAAATCTCCGACAACCCGCGCGGCATCGTGCTGGTCACCGGCCCCACCGGCTCGGGCAAGTCCACCACCCTGGCGGGCATGATCGACTACAAGAACAATGTCGAGTACGGCCACATCCTCACCATCGAAGACCCCATCGAATTCGTGCACGAGTCGAAGAAGTGCCTGATCAACCAGCGTGAGGTACATCGCGACACCCTCGGCTTCAACGAGGCGCTGCGCTCGGCGCTGCGTGAAGACCCGGACATCATCCTGGTGGGTGAGTTGCGCGACCTGGAAACCATTCGTCTGGCGCTGACCGCGGCCGAAACCGGTCACCTGGTATTCGGCACCCTGCACACCAGTTCTGCGGCCAAGACCATCGACCGTATCATCGACGTGTTCCCGGCGGCGGAAAAGGACATGGTGCGTTCCATGCTGTCCGAGTCGCTGCGCGCAGTCATCTCGCAGACGTTGATGAAGAAAGTGGGCGGCGGTCGTATCGCGGCACACGAAATCATGATCGGCACTGCAGCCATCCGCAACCTGATCCGCGAGGACAAGGTGGCGCAGATGTACTCGGCGATCCAGACCGGTCAGCAGTACGGCATGCAGACGCTGGATCAGAATCTGGTGGAGCTGGTGCAGCGCGGCACGGTCAGCAAGCAGGAGGCGCGCCTGCGCGCCGCCAACAAGGATGCATTCAAGTAATCAGGGGACTCCGGCATGGAATTCGATCAGCTGCTCAAATTGATGGTGCACAAGAACGCCTCCGACCTGTTCATTACCGCCGGCATTCCGCCCAGCATGAAGGTCAATGGCCAGATCGCGCCGGTGGCCAAGGCCAGCCTGACGCCGGATCAGGCCAGGCAGGTGGTGTACGGCATCATGAACGAGGATCAGCGCGAGACCTTCGAGCGCACGCGCGAGTGCAACTTCGCCCTGTCCCGTTCCGGTATCGGCCGCTTCCGCGTCAACGTGTTCCAGCAGCGCAACCAGGTCGGCATGGTGCTGCGCAAGATCGAAACCAAGATCCCCTCCTTCGCCGACCTCAGCCTGCCCCCGATTCTGGAAGAGCTGGCCCAGACCAAGCGCGGTATCGTGCTGTTCGTCGGCGGCACCGGCTCCGGCAAGTCCACCTCGCTGGCGGCGATGGTGGATTACCGCAACAAGAACAGCCACGGCCACATCATCACCGTGGAAGACCCCATCGAATACGTGCACCAGCATGCCGGCTGCATCGTCACCCAGCGCGAGGTGGGCATCGACACCGACACCTTCGAGGACGCCCTGGTCAACACCCTGCGCCAGGCGCCCGACGTGATCCTGATCGGTGAAATCCGCCACCGCGAGACGATGGAACACGCCATTGCCTTCGCCGAAACCGGCCACCTCTGCCTGGCCACCCTGCACGCCAACAACGCCAACCAGGCCATGGATCGCATCATCAACTTCTTCCCGGAAGATCGGCGTCAGCAGTTGCTGATGGATCTGTCGCTCAACCTCAAGGCGGTGGTGGCGCAGCGCCTGATCCCGCGCGCCGACGGTCAGGGCCGCCGTGTGGCGGTAGAGGTAATGATCAACACCCCGTTCATGGCCGATCTGATCCTGAAGGGCGAGGTGCACATGCTCAAGGAGCAGATGAAGAAGGGCGCCCAGGCCGGCATGCGTACCTTCGATCAGGCGCTGTATGAGTTGTACCGCGATGGCCACATCACCATGGAAGAGGCGTTGCGCAATGCCGACTCGGCCAATGAGGTGCGACTGATGATCAAGCTGGGGGAAATCGAAACCCCCGAAGATCTTGCTTCCGGCCTGGACGGACTGTCGCTGGAGGTTGACGAGAGCGAAAAGATCCCGCTCGGCGGCAAGCACCGCTATTGATGTGCGGCCCGGCCTGAGCGCAGAGAAAAGAGACAAGGGAAGGAACTCGTTGCGCTCGTATTTGTTTGCCATTCGGACCAGCGTGCGCGTAGCGCGCACATCCGCTTGTATCTGGTTTGCCGTATCCAGCGCAGCGAAAGGAAGTGCGGAAGCATGGCCAGGGTAATGTGCAAGTATCACCCCCAGCGCACGGCGCGCTGGGCCTGCGAGCGCTGCCGCATCAATTTCTGTTCTTCCTGCCTGTCCAAGGAGAACCCGGAGGGTCCGCCCGCCTGTCCCCTGTGTCGCGAGCCGGCGCTGGAGGTGGGTACCGATGATCTGGTGCCGCCGTTCTGGAACCGTCTGCCCGCTTTCTTCGCCCTGCCGTTTCAGGCTCAGCCGCTGGTGCTGTTGCTGGTCATTACCGCACTGAGCGCACTGGTGGGTTACCGTTCGTTTTCGGCCCTGCTGATGCAACTGGTGCTGTTGCTGCTGTTCTACAAATACGCCTATACCCTGCTTACCCATCGCGCGCGTGGCCACGAACAGGCGCCGGCAGTACTGCAGTCCTTGAGCGGTGATGGTCTCGATCTGGCACTCAAGCAGTTCGTGGTCTTCATGGTGTTGTTCCTGCCGCTGGCAGTCGTCGGTGCCATGCTCGGTCCGGTCGCGGCCATGGTGTATTACATGGTGGTCATGCTGTGTCTGCCGGCCAGCATCATGGCGCTGGCGGTGGAGCGCAACATCGGTGCCGCGATCAATCCCTCGGTATTGTTCGGCATGATCGCCCGCATTGGCGTGCCCTACCTGGCGCTGTTCTTTCTGCTCGGCATACTCTCCAGCGGCCCCAACGTCATCCTCGACCTGCTCACCGAGCGACTGGGGGGTGACATGCTGGCGTTGCAGGGGATGGAGGAGGACGAGATCGATGCGGGGGAGGCGGAGCGCATAACCGAGGCCTTCATGGACAAGGTGTTTGCCATCATCATCCCGGTGGCGGTGTTGCTCAACGGCTACTTCACCCTGGTGATGTTCACCCTGATGGGCTACGTGCTGTTCCAGTACCATCATCGTCTCGGTTTGGCCGTGGATGTGGACGTGGAGGCTCTGGCCGCCACCGACCCGGCGCAGACGCGGGAGCACCCGCTGCTGGGTGATGTGGAGGCCCTGATCCAGGAGGGAAGGCTGGAGCAGGCAGTAACGATGTTGCGCGCGCGCGTGTTGCAGAACCGCGCCGACCGAACATTGCGCGACCGTTTTCACCGCCTGCTGGCACTGACCGGCGACGTCAAGCGGCTCACCGGCCACGGCGCCGAATACATCGGCCTGCTGCTGAAGGGTTCGGATCGTGCCAAGGCGGTGCAGGTGTGGCGTGACTGCATCAAGGCCGAACCGGAATTCAAACTGGACAGCCCCGATCAGGTGTATCCGTTGGCGCAGACCATGTTCAACATCGGCGAATACAAATCATTGGTGGCGCTCGGCAACGGCTTTCACAAACGCCATCCCGGCCACGCCGATATCCCCCGGCTCTATCTGCTGGTGGCGCGTGCCCTGAGCGAAGGACTGAACCAGGAACACAAGGCGCTGCCGATCCTGCAACTGCTGGCGCAGCGCTACGCCGAACATCCCATCGCCGCCGAAGTGAAGCAATACCTCGCCACCGTCACCACCCTGACGGCAAAAACATAAACGCAGAATCCAACGCGAAGACGACAAGGACCTTCCACCACCCATGTGAGGCGCGGAGGTGCAGAGAACGCCGAACTTGCTCATCAGGTGACTTGTGGGTCTGGCTATGCCGGGCGATGGCGGCGCGTGGAGCGGCCATGTCGCCCGACTAATCGGCCTCTCCCATAATATTCTTCACGGGCGACCTACCCGCACCTGCCGTAACAGCCCCTAAGTGCGACGTATTCTGTCGTACCACGACGCATACTGTCTCTCAAACACCACCGGGAGACTCCACCATGCGCCGCCCACTACACCACTCTTCCCCTCCATCATTCGCCATTGAGCAGGGCGACATCGTGCGCCTGTGGATTCTGCGCCTGCTTGTCCCGCTTGGGGGCCACAAGGAGTTCATCGGTAGCTCGAGTTTTCGTGACGACAACCTGGCCGAAACCATCGGTCTGGGAAAGTGGACTGATCCTGACTCGCCCAAGTTTGACCGCAACAGGATTCTTGCAGAGCTGCGTAAGCAGCACGCCACGGCCGAGCGTGAATTGGCCGATGCCACGATCCCTGAGATTTTGCACCACAACGCCAGACGTCTCGCGGACTTGATTAACCTGGATGAGACCTCGCGCCGGATCCTGGAGTTTGTGGTCATTGCCTACAATGCACCGCAGCTCGATGTGGCGCTCGATCTTGCGGGGCCTATGTCGACCACCCGTCTGTATATGGCCCTGTCGGTGTTGCTGGGCTCGGCCGAGCAACAGGTAAAGGAGGCACTCTCCTCGCGGGGGCGACTGGCACAGTCCGGCCTCATCAAGGTTGATCACAGCAACGGCATGTCCCTTACCGGAAAACTCGATCTGCTCTCGACGAGCCTGCCGGGCCGCATGGCAAGCTCCGTCGAGGATCCCCTGACCCTGCTGCGCGAGATGATTGCCCCGTGTAACCCGCCGACTCTGGGCCTGGTCGACTACCAGCACATTCAGCGCGATCTGGATGTGGTCGTACCCTATCTGCGCCAGGCCGTCATCCAGCGCAACAAGGGTGTAAACATCTACATCCACGGCAGCCCCGGCACCGGCAAGACCCAGTTTGCCCGTGTACTGGCCCAGACCTTCGGCTGCGAGCTGTTCGAGGTGGCACGCGAAGACAACGATGGTGATGCCATCACCGGGACCAACCGCCTGCGTGCCCTGCGCGCCGCCCAGAGCATCCTGGGCACACGCCAGTCGCTGCTGCTGTTCGACGAGGTGGAGGATATCTTCGGAGACGGTGAATCCTTCTGGGGCAAGCGCAGCACCGCGGAAACCAACAAGGGCTGGCTGAACCGCATGCTGGAAGACAACCCGGTGCCGACCCTGTGGCTGTCCAACTCCATACGTGGGCTGGAGCCGGCCTTCGTACGCCGCTTCGATATGGTGTTCGAGTTGCCGGTGCCGCCGCGCCGTCAGCGCGAGCGCATCATGACCGAGCTGTGCGCCGATCTGCTGCCGGGCGATGCCATCGCCCGCATCGCCCATGCCGAGGCCCTGGCGCCGGCCGTGGTGGAGCGTGCCGCCCATGTGGTGAACAGCATTCGCAGCGAGCTGACGGACGAGCAGGTGCCAGCTGCGCTGGAACGTCTCATCGGCAATACGCTCACCACCCAGGGCCATCCCCCGCTGAAGAAAAACGACCCCAACCAGCTGCCGTCCTGGTACGACCCGCGATTCATCAATACCAGTGCCGACCTGAACGCCATCGCCGATGGGCTGTCGCGCAACAAGAGCGGCCGGGTGTGCCTGTATGGTCCGCCCGGCACCGGCAAGACGGCCTTTGGCCGCTGGCTGGCCGACCGGTTGGAAATGCCGCTGCTGGTCAAGCGCGCCTCCGACCTGCTGTCCATGTGGGTGGGCGGTACCGAGGAGAACATCGCCAAGGCCTTCCGCGAGGCCGAAAGCGAGGGGGCCTTGCTGCTCATCGATGAGATGGACAGCTTTCTGCAGGATCGCCGCAACGCCGAGCGCTCCTGGGAGGTCACTCAGGTCAACGAGATGCTGACCCAGATGGAGAGCTTCCCCGGCATCTTCATCGCCTCGACCAACCTGATGAACAACATGGATCAGGCTGCTCTGCGCCGGTTCGACCTCAAGCTGAAATTTGACTACCTGCTGCCGGAGCAGGCCTGGGAGATGTTCGTGCGGCAATGCGCCGCGCTTGGCCTGCCCCAACCCGAGCCGGGGCTGCGGCATCGGCTCGCCGGTCTGGGTGTGCTGACGCCAGGTGACTATGCGGCCGCGGCCCGTCAGCACCGCTTCCGCCCGTTCGCGACCGCCCACCTGCTGCTCGATGCACTGGGTGAGGAATGCGCCGTCAAGGAAGACGGTCGACGCCGCAGCATTGGCTTTGTCCACTGAGGGTGATTGCCATGCAACGACGTCAAGCCTTGAAACTTATCGGAACGGGCATCGCGCTGGGGGCCGCCGCCCGCTGGGAGGTGGCCAACGCCTTCGTGAAACAGCAGGCCGATACCCGATCGCTGCGTGCCCTGTACGACCCGAACCTGTCAGAGCGTGGTCACGCGACGTTTGCCTGGAAAACCGGCGCTACCCATGGAATAAGTTCCGGGCATCCCTTCGTAATTGGACTGGGGCGCAGGGCAAGCGATGCGCTGGCACGAATGCATGCAGGCTGCATGACATCGCCCGGCAGCGACCCTTGCAGCGATCCCGGCCTATCCGGTCCACAACTCGAAGAGGACTGGCTTCATACCCAACTGGACAGCTGCACCGCCGCCATACTCGTTGTCGACAGCACAGACCCGAATGTTCCGAGGGCGGCATGGTACTGGGCCAGACATATCAGCCTGTATCAGCGAATCGGACTTCGCGCGGTTCTATTGCTGGGTCGCGATGGCTCGTACACAGCCAGACCCTTGGATTCAGCCATGGAGCAGCACCTCCACGGTGTGCTGCGCATCGAGGCAGATAATCCAGACGCAGAAATACATACAGCCGCGTTGCTGCTGGATGGGTGGTTCCAACAGAACGATGCCGTGACCGTCATAACTGCCGATGAGATACGCGACCACTTGACGCAAGGTCGCCCTATCGCCCGGTGTCACGCCATTGAGTGGCAAGACGACTGCCATCGTGCGATGAGACAAGCCGTGGCCACATGGACGATGGAACGACAAGGTTCCGTGCTGGCATGGTTCCATGCCACACAAGACTTGTCCATGGACGAGTTCCAGCAGACTTGTGCGGCGTTATCGCAATATCTGACGCCATCTGCCGCCTTAGGCGTAAGTGTTATTATTCGGCCAGATTGGGCCGGCAGCGGACGTAGGGCCTTCAGCCTTGTTTCGACAGGCAAGCGTGAGTGGACAGCACAAGCCGTTCAAGAAGCGACTGCACGACTTGCAGCCCCATTCACGCAATGATCAGGCAAGGACAGTTATGCACGGACTCTCGAAATCACGCATCCTCGCCCACCGCCAATGCCCCCGGCGGCTATGGCTGCAGATTCATCGCCCGGAGCTGGCCGAGGAAGACCCGTGGAGCGCCGCACGGTTTGCAGCAGGCCATCAGGTGGGCGATATTGCCCGCGACCTCCAACCGGGCGGTGTGCTCATCGACGCAGAGGATCTCAAGCAGGCGCTGGCCGATACCGCCCGCGTGCTGCGGGAGCCGCCTCGCCCTCTGTTCGAGGCCACCTTCCAGGCCGACGGTGTACTGGTACGCGCCGATCTTCTGCTGCCGGATGGCAATGAGTGGCGCATGGCCGAGGTCAAATCCGCAACCAAGGTCAAGCCGTACCATCTCACCGACGCTGCGGTGCAATCTTGGGTAACGCGCAAGGCTGGTGTTGCCCTCTCGCGTGTCGAAATCGCTCACATCGATACCTCCTTCATCTATCCGGGCGATGGCCGCTATGAGGGCCTGCTTGCCCACACGGATATCACCGACGAGATCGCGCCACTGGAACCCGAGGTACCCGCGTGGATCGATGCGGCCCGCGCCACCCTGGATGGCGCAGATCCGGAGACGGCGCCAGGCACCCAATGCAGCGATCCCTTCGACTGTCCCTTCTTCGGTTTCTGTTCGCCCGATGAAGGGGATGAGGACATTTACCCACCCGAAGTGCTTCCGTATGCAGGCAAGCTGGCGGATGAACTGCGGGCCGAGGGCTATGAGGATATTCGTTCCATACCGGAAGGCCGACTGTCCAGCCCCAAACACATCCGCGTCTGGCAGGCGACCCGTGACAACACCCCGGTGCTGGATGCCGAGGCCGCGACACTCCTGCGGGGCATGGGTTGGCCGCGCTACTATCTCGACTTCGAGACCATCCAGTTCGTTGTGCCCATTTGGGCGGGGACCCGCCCCTATGCCCAGGTCCCCTTCCAGTGGTCGTGTCACGTCGAGAATGCCACGGGCGACGTTGCCCACTTGGAATATCTTGCTGATGGTACCGGCGATCCGCGCCGCGCCTTTGCCGAGGCGCTGGTTGCGGCACTGGGCACCGAAGGTCCGATCTTCGTCTACTTCGCCCCTTTCGAGCGCACCCGTATGCGGGAGCTTGCCGAGACCTACCCCGACCTAGCGCCGGCACTGATGGCCGCCATCGACCGTATCGTCGATCTGCTGCCCATCGCCCGTACGCATTACTACCACCCCGAGATGCGGGGCTCCTGGTCCATCAAGGCAGTGCTCCCCAGCATCGCGCCAGAATTGGCCTACGACGATCTGGAAGTTGCCGACGGCGGCATGGCTCAATCCGCGTTCGCCGAGATATTGCAGCCGGAAACCAGCACCGAGCGCAAGGCCCAGCTTCGTGATGGCTTGCTGAAATATTGTGAACGGGATACCTGGGCCATGGTTCGTGTGGCACGCCACTTTCAAGGGACAGACCATGCCGAGTGACAGCAGCCGCAATACCCTCACCCGCCAATGGGAGCTGCTCAAGCTGTTGCCCAGCCACCGGCCGGGCAAGACGGCGGCGGAACTGACTCAGGAGTTGGCGGAACTCGGCTACAAGGTGACCAAGCGCACAGTTGAGCGCGACCTGGACAGCCTGGTGGCGGTATTTCCGTCGATTGAACGCAATGATAAGGGTCAACCGTTTGGCTGGCATTGGGCCAAGGGCGCCTCGTCTGACGTGCCGGGCGTCAACGTGGCGGAAGCCCTGTCCCTGCGCATGATCGAGGAAACGATTCGGCCGCTACTGCCGGCCAGCGTGCTCAAGGCGGTGGAGCCGCGCTTCCGTCAGGCGGCCAACAAGCTTGCCAGCCAGAAACAGCATCCCGGGCTTGCGCAGTGGGCCGACAAGGTGCGCAACATTCCACCGGCGCTGCCCCTGCTCCCACCGAAGATTGATCAAGCGGTACTCGAAACCGTCCAGGGTGCGCTGCTGAACGAGATACAGCTAGAAGTGGACTATCAGTCCATGGACGCCGATGAACCCCAGACCCGCGTCCTCCATCCGCTCGCCATGGTACAGCGCGGCCCGATCACCTACCTCGTCGCCACGGCCTATGGGTACGACGACATACGCATCTATGCACTGCATCGCATCAGCCGCGCCGAGCGCCTGACCGACCGCATCAGGCCGCCCAAGGGCTTCAACATCGATGAATACATCCAATTGGGAGCGTTTCAGTTCGGCAACGGCAAATCTATCAAGCTTAAAGCCCGCGTCGTCGACTGGCTGGCGCGGATCCTGGGCGAAACCCCGCTCAGTGAAGATCAGAAGCTTGTGCAGGATGGCGACGAACACCTGCTTGCCGCCACCGTGGCAGACTCGTGGCAGTTGCGGTGGTGGATATTGTCGCAGGGTCCAAACATCAAGGTTCGAGGCCCTAAACACCTGCTTACCGAGATCAAGCAAACGCTGACAAACACAGTGTCACACTACGAAAGCGATTGATTAATATGACAGAAAACGTCAAAAACCTTCTCTCTTCCATCAGCATCAACAGCAGAGTTCTGGGCGAAGCCAAACGGCGGTTTGCCAGTCGCCTTGCCCCAGAGTTCCGCATCTTTGATTTTCTCCGGACCGACGAGATGGGCTTGTCATGGTGTATGGCCAGCCTGCTTGACCCTGCCGGAAAACACGGTCAAGGCTCCGCGTTCATCGACGCATTTTTCGAGACACTCCGCCCGGATGCGAATTGGATTACAAATACCAAGGAATGCCGTGTCACCACAGAAAAGCAGGCAAATGGCCAGAGGCGTATCGATATATATTTGGACATCCCGGGCACCGGCATTGTCGGCATCGAGAATAAGCCTTGGGCCGCCGACCCGCCCAATCAACTGCATGATTATGCAAAATTTTTAAAAGAAATATCTGGAACAAAAAACTGGCTCCTGATCTATATAGGAAATACAGAGCCATCAGAAAAAAGCATCACACCAAACGAACGAACCTATCTATCACAAAGTGGCAATTTTTTACAGATAACGTATCGCGACATTGTAACCTGGCTTAATTTGTGTTCCTGCAAATCTCAGGCGCCGGTAGTCAGGGTATTTATTGAGGAGCTGACAACGTTCGTGTCAGAACAAATAAACGGAGAAATGGATATGTCGGCACAACATGAAACAACCAGCATAATTACCGAATCGCCAACAAATATCGCTGCCGCATTCTCGGTATTTAGATGCTTTGATGATGTAAAACGGCGTCTCTTGCTGGATTTCAAAAACCGACTGTCAGAATCTCTAGAGACCCATGGCTTTGGGCTTATTTGGGATGACGGGCTTTCGTCGGGGTGGCAAGCTTGCGTCGGATTCGGAGTGACCTTCGTAAAGGAACGCGAGCAACATCTGTACCTGCGGTTCGAGTTTTATGGAGCCGGTTTACAAAGGTTTTTCTGGGGAATTAGACGCAAGTCCGAGGCTGTAACTTTCGACTCGTCCAAATGGCACGATATCTATGAGGTAATGAACAAAGACCTCGAGATGATAGGAAAGAACAGCGAGTGGTGGGCTTGGCATTCTGACGTTCCTGATCGTGAGTTCGCTCCAAAATTCAAAAACTGGCATAGCGAGGAAGCCCCCTGGTTGTCTATTGTTTCCAACGATCCCAATGAGTCCTTGGTACTAATAGTTTGTGACCTTTCAGTTCGTGTCCGCGACGCCTTGAGCAAAGCCAACATGTTGGACAGACTGTCCTGAGTCCATATTACACTGGCTCGTCAATAAGTCCGATATCCGAATTACTCGAATCCCGTTCATGGGCGGCTCGCGTCAACCCCCATTCGACGGCGACGTATCGGACTGTCGAGGTCTGGCACGCGGCATGAGCTATCTATCGATATTTTTTCGAGCCGTGAGCAACTTGCTTGCCAAGTCGGTGGGGTATTCCGAAAGTGATCCTGCCCCGACTCCCCGGACACCCGGTTAAGAGAATAAACTCTTGACCCGAGGTGAACAAATGAAAGCAAAGCAGCAAGACGAGAAAAAGGCCCGCAAGCAGTACAGCGCCGAGTTCAAAGAGCAGGCACTCAAGCGTGCCGAGAAGGATGGTGTAGCGGCAGCCGCGCGGGATTTGGGGTTGGCGGAAAGTCAGATCTACAGCTGGCGGCAGCGGCGCCGGCTGGAGGGGCTGACCACCGAGGAGCAGAAGCTCCAGCACGCCGAGTTGGCCCGGCTGAAGCGGGAGCTGGCCCGGGTGGAAGAGGAAAACGCCTTCCTAAAAAAAGCGACGGCGTACTTCGCCAAGCAGTCGAAGTGAGGTACGCCATGATTCGCCGCCACGAGGAGAATCATGCGGTTGCACTGATGTGCCGGGTGCTGGATGTGTCGCGCAGTGGCTACTACGACTGGCGCAACCGGCCGCCGTCAGCGCGGGCGCAGGCCAATCAGCGCCTGACGGACGATATCCGGCGGATACACGAAGAGCACAAGGGCCGTGTCGGCGCGCCGCGTGTCACCCGGCATCTGCGGGAGGAAGGGCAGCGCGTGGGGAAGAACCGGGTCGCACATCTGATGAGCTCCAACAGCCTGCGCGCCAAGGCGGCGCGCAAGTACAAGGCGACGACCCACTCCAACCACTCCCTGCCGGTAGCGCCCAACCTGCTGGAGCAGGACTTCAGCGCCACGGCGCCGAACCAGAAGTGGGTGAGTGACATTACCTACATCGCCACCGACGAGGGCTGGCTCTACCTGGCAGTGGTGCTCGACCTGTACTCACGTTTAGTAGTCGGATGGGCCATGTCGGAGCGCATGACGGCCAGGCTGGTCTGTGATGCCTTGCAGATGGCGCTGTGGCGCCGCAAGCGGCCCCGTGGCGTCATCGTCCACTCCGACCGCGGCAGCCAATACTGCTCAGGCGACTATCAGCGTCTACTGCTGGAAAACGGCCTGGTGTGCAGCATGAGCAAGAAGGGCGACTGCTACGACAATGCCGCCATGGAGAGCTGGAACCACAGCCTCAAGGTCGAGGCTATTCACGGCGAACGCTTTATCACCCGGCAAGTCGCCAAAGACCATGTGTTTGAATACGTCGAAGTCTATTACAATCGGAAACGCCTGCACTCGCGCCTGGGCTATCTCTCGCCCGAGGCATTTGAACTGCGGCATGTGGCTTAACTGAGTGTCCGAGAAACCGGGGCAGGATCACTACGCCATTTTCACCGCCCAACAATCCCTGTCACAACCCTTGCAGAATTTTTCGCTTAAATTTTGCCATCATTTCCTCATGAGCTGAAAAAAGCATCCCCGGCTCAATAACATCAGAACCATTTTCAATAAACAGGTAGTGCTCATTGAGGGGCTTAAGCAGATACTCATCTACTTTTCCTAACACATCAATCCTTGCCATGACTATCTGCCTCATAACATCGTCATGCTTATCACCCGAATTATCCAATTCGCTTTTCTTATCAAATAGTTCGACAATTACTTCTCTTATGCAGCCACTGACAAGATCGATGACAACACGCTGCGCCTCAGTATCCACCTTCATAACCACCCAACCCCATCTCGTTTACAATTATTAACAAAATACAATTGCCAGTTGATCCCCTATTGGCACCGCGGACATTTCACGAATATGCATGACGAAATCCATAGCGTCTGGCTTGCCTAACCTACCAAAGACGCAAAGCGATCTTTCCGGCGATTACAAGAATCGGCTCCCTGCCAATATCAAAGGTATTGGATGAATTGGCACCCACTTTGGGCTTTACTTTACCCCCATCCACCACCCATATATTGGACGAATTTGCGGAAATCTTCGGTTTCAATTCCCTCCCATCCCACAGCCAGGTATTCGATGAAGTGGCCCCTATCTTTGGCTTGATCTCCTTGCCACTAAGAATCCATGTATTCGATGACGAAGCGTTGGTCTTGGGCTTCAGTTCGGAACCGTTACACACCCAATTGCTGGGTAAATCGATTTTATTGGCCATCACATCCTCCTTTCCGCATGAGCCAGTGTCACGTGCAGTCAATTCAATATCCCTTAAATGACACCGACGCGCCCCGCTCAGAAGAATCCCGCACCAGCTATTAGAAGTCAACCTGAACCAGAGCCTTCCTTTGTCCGAGGGCGTGATCCACATCCACCGCGACATATTCTGACGTGTACTGATGTTATCTATGCACCTGCCGCAACAATGCGGAAAGCCAGTCTGGTGCATCGTGGTCCGTGACCATCACTCGCGTCAAACTCGGAGTTATTGAATGTCTGGAGGGATAGGTATGTGGAATGTGATATTGGTGAGCTTAATCGCACTTTCGGCGGTATGGGTGTATCTGGATGCCACCAGTACGGGAATCGGTAAGGTGCCTGGCGCCAAAAGTTTGTTCAACATCTCGGCCGGTGCATGGGCGACATTGACACTGCTGTTTTGGATTGTTGGCTTCCCTGCATACCTCATGAAAAGGCGCGCACTTATCGAACGAGCCAAACAGACCCCCGTAGAAATATCAGGCCGAGTTGGCAAGACGGCAGTGCTCGCGTTCGCTGGCGCACTGTGGGTGGCATCAGGCCTCGCGGAACTAGCCACAACTGAATTACCTGGTTGCGACAGTGATGAAACAAAACGCGTGATCGCTGAAATCGTCAGCTCAGAACTCGGTGGAGCAAGACTCCTATCGCTAGAACAACCCTCAGAGCGCGCCTATAACGAAAGCGAAGAAGTTAGGGCCTGCCACGCAGTAATTGTGACAACGGGTGGAAAGGAATTCATTCAATATATCGTGAGATGGAATAACAAGCTGTTCAATGAGTTTGTCGTTCAAATATTGTGAATGCTGCCATCCTTATATACGAATTCATGTTTGCTGGGCAGCGGTGTTCCGGCCTCATAGAATAGCGATCCACTATGCATTGACTTACCTTGCCTCAAGCCGACTCCAGCATTGCGCGGGCAATGCGGGCTTCGTTGGCCGTCGGGAAGTGGGTGACGAGGGTGCGCAGATAGGCGGTGGCGCGTTCCTTCTCTCCCTGCCGTGCCAGCAACAACAGCAAAGCGGGCAGTTCCGCGTGCTGCCGTTCGCGGCGCAGCACGCCGAGCACCAGCTGTTCCGCCGGCTTGATGCGGTCGCCGGCGAGGAAGCGGCGCGCCAGCCCCAGGGCCTCGCCGGTTTCGAAACGCGGCCCCGGTTGCGCCAGGCGGCTGTATTCGTCGAACAGGCGCAGCCGCTCGCTCATCGGCGTTGCGGGCAGCGCCAGCAGCTGGCGCGCGTAGCGGTGGTAGTCGTCGCCGTCGGGCTGGAAGCGGCTGGCGTGGTAGAGGTGGGTCAGCAGTTCGATGTCGTCCGGCGTCTCGCGCAGCAGCTTGGCCAGGATCGGCTTGGCCTGTTGCGGCTTGAGTTCGGCCAGCAGGCGCTGTGCCTGCGCCAGCAGATCGCGGCGCGCGGCCTCTTTTTGCGGGGCGTCGATGTAGGCGATGTCGATTTGACGGTCATAGTGCTTTGCCGCCCAGGTGAACAGGGCGCCGCCGATGAGGCCGCCGATGTGGGCCAGGTAGTTGACGTTGCTGTGGCTGTTGAGCAGTTGTTGCAGCAGTTCGTTGGCCAGCCACAGCGGCAGCATGATGATGGCCGGCGCGGTGATGCGATCGAACCAGAACAGCACGTTGTAGAAGAAGGCGATGCGGCGCAGGCCGAACAGCACGGCATAGGCGCCCATGATGCCGGACACGGCGCCGGAGGCGCCGATGTGGTAGTTGAGATCGTCGGGCCGCAGGGCGATGTCGAGAGCGGCGGCGCACAGGCCGGCGAACAGGTACAACCCCAGGTACCAGCGCCGGCCGAGGATGGTCTCCACCACGAAGCCGACGATGAACAGGAACACCATGTTGCCGAGCAGATGCCACAGGTCGCCGTGCAGGAACATGTGGCTGACGGCAGTGATGGGCGTCACCAGCGCCGGGCGCAAGGCGTAGCGATGGATGAAGGCGGCATCAAGGTGCTGTTCATACCGGGTGCGCTGTTCGTGCCACTGGGGCTGGCGCGGATCATCGGCCGGGAGCAGCTGGCCGCCTTTCAGTGCGCTGATGAAGCCGTAATCGAAGTCCAGGTACTGCGACAGTCCGGGTGCCGGATCCCTGATGTGACCATCCTCTGTCCGGTAGGCGGATTCGAAGGCCTTTACCTCGTTGTAGCGGCCCTGCTGGCGCAGGTAGGCAGCATAAAGCGGGAACTCGATGTCGGGCAGCGTGCTGTCCTGATAGTACGTGTAGGCCGTTTCCAGCCGGTCTTCATCGTCGCCCTGCAACAGGAAGAAGACGGCGCAGTTGAGCAGAATGAATGCGAGGGTAACGAGCGGCGGACGCTTCCAGTCCACGCGGCGATCGAAGGGGAGCAGCAGCAACATGAGTCAGTGCAAACCCATGTCAGGTAATGGTGCCGGATGTCGAACCATGGGCGCCTCCTGCGCACACTATCCGCTGCAGCGCATGGCATGACAAGCGCTGCGGGTGCAGAGGATGCCTGTTCAGGCATGCCTCTGCACTTGCCGGACGCCAGCCGTCTGCGGGTCAGTGACGGGCCGTCAGCGGGCAGAACAGATCATCGGCCGCTTCATCACCCAGGCGTTCATAGATGGCGGTAATGGCCTGATCCTCGGTGGCGAAGATATTTTCCTGGCCAACCAGTTCATGCAGGCCGGTGGCGCGCATTACATCCAGCACCTGTTTCTTCAGGCCGGAGAAGACGAGCTGCATGCCGGAGCTGTGCAGCCGCTCCACCAGACTGTGCAGCATTTCCTCGCCCGAGGCATCCATCTGGTTGATGGCATCGCCCACCACCAGCAGGTATTTGGCCCTGGGCTTGTCCGCCACCGCCTCCAGCACGGTGTCCTCGAAGTACGCCACGTTGGCGAAGTAGAGCGAGCCGTCGAAGCGCATGGCGATGATGTGCGGGCTGGTGGGCAGATCCGGGTTGACCTTGATGTCGCGCAGGGTGCCGTCCTTGTAGCGGCCGAGCTGGGCCACGCGCGGCTTCATGGTGCGATACAGGTACAGCACGATGGCCAGCACGGCGCCCACCATGATGCCCTTGTCCAGATGCGGCGCTGCCAGCAGCGTGACCACAAAGGTGGTCAGCGCCACGATGCCGTCGGCACGGCTGGCCTGCCAGGTGTGCTTGAGTGCCTTGGGCGTGATCAGGCCGGTGACGGCGAGCAGGATGATTACCGCCAGCACGGCCTTGGGCAGGTGGTAGAGATAGGGGGTCAGCAACAGCAGGGTGACGGCGACGAACAGGCCGTTGAACACCATGGCGAAGCCGGTCTTGGCGCCGGCCTGCAGGTTGATGGCCGAGCCGGTGAAGGAGCCGCAGGCCGGATAGGCCTGGAAGAAGGCACCGCCGATATTGGACATGCCCTGGCCAACCAGCTCCTGGTTGGGGTCGATCTTCTGCTTGGACTTGGTGGCCATCGCCTTGGCCATGGAGATGGATTCCATGAAGGCCACCAGGGCGATGATCAGCGCGGCGGAGAACAGCGACATCATCGCATCCCAGGTCAGCGTGGGCAGGCGGAAGGAGGGCAGGCCGGCCGGGATGTTGCCGACCACGTCGCCGCCGCCCACCAGACGCACGCTGTCGCCCTCGACCTTCTTGATGTGCCACAGACGGCCATCGGTTTCCACGCCGACGGGAACCGTGCCTTGCACATACAGTGCCGCCGCCTGGTCTTCCGGTGCCTGGGCGCGTTCGAACTGCAGCATGCGGATTTGGTGCAGGCGCGTCTTGTTGGCCGCCTCCAGGCTGGCCATGTCCAGCTTGTCGTGATCGATCTGGTGGCGCACGTTGACCGCAGTGCGCAGGTCACCCTCCTTTTCCAGGTTGCGCAGCTGCGCCGAGTTGGCGGTGATGCCGGTCATCAGCTCGTTGATGCGCACGCTGGTTTCGGCATAGCCCACGACCAGCTCACGGGCGGCGGGATCGGCGATATGCGCCGGGGTGACGCTGGATTTGTGCTCATAGCCGATGACTACGCTGACGACGATGGTGATCACCACGGCGATCAGCACGCTGGGTTTGGGGGCGTATTTTTTCAGCACCAGCATCAGTGCCAGGGCGAACACCGACATCGCCAGGGTAGGCAGGTGGGTCAGCGGCAGGTAGGTGAACATTTCCCAGATATCGACCAGGAAGGAGTCACTGCGTCCCTTGGGAATGCCGAGCAGCATGTCGAGCTGGGACAGGGCGATGATGATCGCCGCCGCATTCATGAAACCGAGGATGACCGGATGCGAGACGAAATTGACGATGGTGCCCAGCTTCAGTGCGCCCAGGCCGAACTGGATCAAACCCACCATCAGGGTGAGCAGCAGTACCAGGCCGATGAAATCTTCGGTCATCGGCACCGCCAGCGGCGCCACGGCGGCGGCGGTCATCAGGGAAACGATGGCTACCGGCCCGGTGGCCAGCTGCCGCGATGAACCCCACAGTGCGCCCAGGATGGCCGGGATGAAGGCGGTGTACAGACCGAAATAAACCGGCAGCCCCGCCAGTTGCGCATAGGCCATGGCCTTGGGCACCAGCACCAGGGCGCCGGTGACGCCGGCGATCAGGTCGCCGCGCAGGATGATCGAATTGATGGGAAACCAGGCCAGAAAGGGGAAAAACCGCAACAGCAATTTATTGGCAAACATGGGAAAGGCCTTGAATCCGGGTGAGCCGCGGGGCGGGGTGGGCGGCGAAGCGCGACATTCTAGCAGTCTTGCCCCGGCCTCTGAAAGAACCTGCACGGCCGCTGGAGCGTCGTGCAGATGGTTCTTCGACAGGAAATACGGGATATGTCCCGTATCCTGCCATTGCGGGTCAGGGCATGCCTTGGCGGGGTCAGGCGGGGAAGACGGCGCGGGCGTCGAACACCGGCCCGTCGACGCAGACGCGCTTCATGGCCGGGCCGGTGTCGGTCTGGACCTCGATGGTGCAGCCGGCGCAGCCGCCGATACCGCAGGCCATGAACTCCTCCATCGACACCTGGCAGGGCAGATGGTATTCCCGCGCCAGCGCGGCCACCGCCTCCAGCATCGGGTGCGGGCCGCAGGCGAACACCTCCACCTCCTTGCGCTGCTCCGGCGTCAGGGCCTCCAGATAGTTGCGCGCCACGTCGGTGACGAAGCCGTCGTGGCAGCCGGTATAGCCCTGGCGGCTGGCGAGACGGGACGGGATGCCCCAGTCCTCCAGCAGCGGCATGGCGGCGATCACCTCCGCGCTCATCCCCGGCACCATGATCTTCGACGGCTGTGCCTGGAACGGGAACGGCACCTCCGAGCCCATGATCACGAAGGGCTGATACGCCCCCTTCACCGCCAGCGTCTCCGCGGCGACGAACACCATGGGCGGGATGCCGACGCCGCCGCCGATGAGCAGCGGGCGCGGCCGCTCCATGTGCAGCGTGAACGGCGTGCCGATGGGGCCGAGGATGCTCAGTTTCTCGCCCACCTGGCGCTTCGACAGCAGCGTGGTGCCCTCGCCGAACACCTTGTAGAGAAACTCCACCTCGCCGCTGCGCACATCGACGCGCATGATGGAGATGGGCCGGCGCAGCGGCCGCTGCGGATCGACGGTGATGTGGGCGAAGCTGCCGGCGCGGGCGTGCGTGGCGATCTGCGGTGCCTTCACGCGCAGGATGTGCTGCTCGCCGGCGCAGTGCTGGTGGCTGAGGATCTCGGCGTCTTCGAGGTAGACGGTGTCGCGGTGTGGTTTAGTGGTCATGTTCCAGATTTCGAATCAGGGAATCCGCAAATAAACACTGGGTCAGAACAACATTTGCGTTTATTCGCGTTCATTTGCGGACCAAGGTTTTGTCAGTGCGCGTTTTCGTATACCAGCTTGCCGTCGAGCAGGGTATGGGTCACCTTGCCTTTCAGCTCCCAGCCCAGGAATGGGGTGTTCTTGCCGCGGCTCACCAGATTCTTCGCGCTCACCGTCCAGTAGCGCTCCGGGTCGACGATGCAGATGTCGGCGCGGGCGCCCAGGCTGAGGGTGCCGGCGCTCTGGCCGAGGATGTTGGCCGGCTGCCAGGTGACACGGCCGATGGCCTCGTGCAGCGGCAGCACGCCCTCGTCCACCAGGCGCAGGGTGAGCGGCAGCAGGGTCTCCAGTGCCGAGATGCCCGGTTCGGTGGCGGGGAACGGCGCCAGCTTGGCGTCGGCGTCGTGGGGCTGGTGGTCGGAGCAGACGGCGCTGATCACGCCTTCGGCCAGGGCGGCGCGCAGGCCGTCGCGGTCGCGCTGGCTGCGCAGCGGCGGGCGCACATGGCACAGGCTGTTGAACTGGCCCACGTCCATTTCCGTGAGATAGAGCTGGTGGGCGCTCACATCGGCGGTGACCGGTACGCCGCGCTGCTGTGCCGCGGCCACCAGCTCCACGGCGCGGGCGCTGGAGAGCTGGCTGAAGTGGGCGCGCACGCCGGTCTGCTCGATGAGCAGCAGGTCGCGGCCGACGGCGATCACCTCGGCGCAGGCGGGGATGCCGGGCAGGCCGAGGCGGGTGGAGACCACACCTTCATGCACGCAGCCGCTGGCGCCGAGCCAGGGGTCTTCGGAATACAGCAACACCGGGATGTCGAGGCCGGCGGCGTATTCCATGGCGCGACGCAGCACCAGGGTGTTGGCCATCGGGGTCTTGCCGTTGCTGACCGCGACGCAGCCGGCCTGCTGCAGGGCATGCATCTCGCTGATCTGCTCGCCGGCCAGGCCCGGGGTGAGGGCGGCCAGCGGCAGCACGTGCGCCATGCCCGCCTCGCTGGCGCGGCGGCGGATCAGTTCCACCACCGCCACGGTGTCGATCACCGGGCTGGTGTCCGGCGCGCAGCACAGGGTGGTGATGCCGCCGGCGGCGGCGGCGCGGGTTTCGCTGGCGATGCTGCCCTTGTGCTTCTGGCCCGGTTCGCGCAGGTGGGCGCGCAGGTCGACCAGGCCCGGCAGCACCCACTTGCTGCGGGCGTCGATCTCCTTCTGCACGGTGAAGCCGGCCGGGGCCGCGCCGATGGCGGCGATGCGCCCGGCGGCGATGTAGATGTCGGCGGTTTCGTCGCGGTGGTTGGCCGGGTCGATGAGGCGGCCGTTGCGGATGACCGTATGCATGTTCAGCTCCCTTCCCCTGCTGCTTCCGGCGCCCGGCCCAGGCACATGGACATCACGGCCATGCGCACCGCGATGCCGTTGCTCACCTGCTCCAGGATCACCGACTGTTCGCCGTCGGCCACCGCCGAGTCGATCTCGATGCCGCGGTTGATCGGGCCGGGGTGCATGACGATGGCATCGGGTTTGGCGTGGGCCAGCATGTCGGCGTCGAGGCCGTAGAGCTGGTAGAACTCGCTGCCGCTCGGGATCAGTGCGCCCTGCATGCGCTCGCGTTGCAGGCGCAGCATGATCACCACGTCGACATCCTTCAGGCCGCGCGCCATGTCGTGGAACACATGCACGCCCAGTGCGTCGGCCTCAGGCGGCACCAGGGTCTTGGGGGCGATGACGCGCAGCTCGCCCACGCCGAGGATGTTGAGGGCGTGGATCTGCGAGCGGGCCACGCGCGAATGCATGATGTCGCCGACGATGGCCACGCGCAGGGCGCCGAAGTCCGCCCCCTTGTGGCGGCGGATGGTGAACATGTCCAGCATGCCCTGGGTCGGGTGGGCGTGGCGGCCGTCGCCGGCGTTGACCACCGACACGTGCGGCGCCACGTGGCGGGCGATGAAGTGGGCGGCGCCGGAATCGGCGTGGCGCACCACGAACATGTCGCAGTGCATCGCCTCCAGGTTGTGCAGCATGTCGAGCAGGCTCTCGCCCTTGGAGGTGGCCGAGGTCTGGATGTTGATGTTGAGCACGTCGGCGGACAGGCGCTTGGCCGCCAGCTCGAAGGTGGTGCGCGTGCGCGTGCTGGCCTCGAAGAACAGGTTGGCGATGGTCTTGCCGCGCAAGAGCGGCACCTTCTTCACGCTCTGTGCGTCCACCGTGGCGAA
Organism: Thiohalomonas denitrificans; assembly: GCA_020725115.1. GTDB lineage: Bacteria > Pseudomonadota > Gammaproteobacteria > Thiohalomonadales > Thiohalomonadaceae > Sulfurivermis > Sulfurivermis denitrificans_A. The sequence goes on along the minus strand of DYFR01000007.1, from coordinate 44,495 downwards.
GGACTCGGCCAGGTCGAGGATATCGGTCAGCGTCTGGCGCTTCAGCCCTTCGACGGTGAGGAAGTGGCGCAGGTTGCCGTTGGCGTCCAGCTGGGGATTATTCGGCATGGCTTTGTATCGTCAGGGCGAGGTTGTCCGGGCCGCCCAGCTTCACCTGCTGGTCGGCTTCCAATTCCATTTGCAGTCCGGCGACATCGGCCTGGATCGGCAGTTCGCGGCCGCCGCGCTCCACCAGCACGGCAAGCGTCACCGAGGCCGGGCGGCCGTAGTCGAAGATTTCGTTCAGTGCGGCGCGGATGGTGCGGCCGGTGTAGAGCACGTCGTCCACCAGCACGATGTGGCGCCCTTCCACATCGAAGGGCAGATTGGACGGCTTCACCTGCGGATGCACGCCGATGCGCGAGAAATCGTCGCGGTAGAAGCTGATGTCCAGCGTGCCGAGGGGCTCGCCGAGGCCCAGCAGTTCGTGCAGGCGCCGGGCCACCCAGACGCCGCCGGTGTGGATGCCCACCATGCAGGGGTCGCCGATGCCGCGGGCAGCGAGCAGCTCGCGCAGGCGCGCGGCCATTGACTGCAGGGTGTGTTCGATGTCGGGTTGCGTAGTCATGGGCGACTCTCTTTGGCGTGGGCGTCCAGCCAGCTTTGCAGGATCAGTTGCGCGGCGACGGCATCCAGCGCCTCGCCGCCCTTGCCCTGCGCGTGCAGTTCCAGTTCCGCCTCGTAGGAGGTGAGGCGTTCGTCGACGCGATGGACCGGCAGATTGTACCTGCCCGCCAGCTGATTCCCAAAGCGCTGTGCGCGGGCGGTGCGCTCGTGCTCGGTGCCGTCCATGTGCACCGGCAGCCCCACCACCAGCGCCGCCGGCTGCCACTCGGCGATCAGCCGGCTGACGGCCTCCCAGTCGGGCTTGCCGTCGCGGGCGCGGACGATGGTGAGGGGGCGGGCGCTGCCGGTGAAGGTCTGGCCCACGGCGACGCCGATGCGTTTGGTGCCGTAGTCAAAACCAAGCAGGACCGTGTCAGTCACGGGGGGGCTGGCCGGAAAAGAAACGGTCCGCAAATGAACGCGAATGAACGCGAATGTTCGGACTGAAAACGTCCATATTCACAAGCTGTGTGAGGCTGTTTTGCATTATTTGCGTCTATTCGCGTTCATTCGCGGACTGATAGCTTGCCTTTCACGCGTGGCCGGTTTCGCTGGACAGCAGGGTGAGGTCGACGCCGATCAGTGCGGCGGCCGCGGCCCAGCGTTCCTCCACCGGCAGGTCGAACAGGATGGCGGGATCGGCCGGGCCGGACAGCCAGGCGTTGTCGATGATTTCCTGCTCCAGCTGGCCGGCGCCCCAGCCGGCGTAGCCCAGGGCGAGCAGGAACTGCCGCGGCCCCTCGCCGTGGCCGATGGCGGTCATGATGTCGCGCGAGGTGGTCAGGGCGATGTCGTCGGTAATGGGCAGGCTGGAGGTCCAGGCGCCCGTCGGCTGGTGCAGCACGAAGCCGCGCTCCGGCTGCACCGGGCCGCCGGTATAGACCGGGACGGCGGTGTCCACATGTTCGCCGGGCTGGATCTTCATGTGGTTCAGCACGTCGCCCAGCGAAATGTCCATGGGCCGGTTGATGACGATGCCCAGCGCGCCCTCCGGATTGTGCTCGCAGATATAGGTGACGGTGTGCGCGAAGTTGGGATCCGCCAGTGCGGGCATGGCGATGAGAAAGTGGTTGCGCAGGGAGGGGGTCTCGGTCATGGCGCTAGTATCGGGAAGCTGTCGTTTGGCCGCAAGGGTCTTCGTGGGGGGCCGGCAGGACTGGCTTCACAATGCCCGCAAGATATCAGCGCATCTCCAGCCGGCTGTCGCCCTGGAACTGCCAGGTGCGGATGATGTGCAATACGTCGGTTTCCTTGCGCAGGGCCTGTGGCAGCGGCGCATAGGGTGCCGCCATCTGCACGATGCGGGTGGCGCCTTCGTCCAGCACGCGGTGGCCGGAGGAGCGAATCACCTTGACGCTGTGCAGGCTGCCATCGGCGTTGATGGCGACGTCGAGCAGCAGGTCGCCGGAGAGGTTGGCGCGGCGCGCCTCGTCGGGATAGTTGAGATTGCCGAGGCGTTCCACCTTCATGCGCCAGGCATTTTCATAGCTGGCGGCAATGTATTCGCGGGTGCTGGCGGTGATGTACTTGTGGCGCGGCTCGGCGGCGTAGGTCTGCACGCGCTGGCTGATCTCCGCCGACAGCCGGGCGATCTCCTGGCTGGGCGGGATCAGTTCGGCGGCGGTCAGGCTGTCGGGTACCTCGGGGCGCTTCTCGCCGGGCCGGATCTGTGTCTTGAGGCGCGAGCGGTCGGTGGTGATGACGTTGCTCGGATCCTGCGTCTGTTGCGGCGGCGGCGCCATCATCGGGCGCGTCTGTGCCGCATCACCCTGGTCACTGCGCGCGGCGGTGTTGGGGAAAGGGCTGCTCGGGCGCACCTTTTCCTTCACGTCGCCGCCGCCCTGTTGTGTCACCTGGGCCAGATAATCGGCCTTGTCCGGCTTTTCCTCGCTCTTGCTGTGCACCAGGATCACTTCCATGGCGCGCGGCGCCTCGGCGGATTTTTTGTCATTGGGCACGAAGCTGATGCCGAGGATGACGATGGCATGAAATGCGACGGCAAGAAACAGCGTCAGGCCGAGGCGATCGGCGGCGCCGATGCGCGGGATGGGCGGAGTGGAGGCGAGGGTGCTCATGCGCGGCGGATTATAGCGTATCGACGACCGGTGTCAGGCGTGCATCGGTCATGGAAATGCGCCCTGCCAGTGGTGCGGTGACGCGCACGGCGTCCTGCGTGTCCACCAGCAGCGCACGTTCGATGCCAAGGGCACGGGCGGTGTCGATCCAGCGCTGTGGGCCGGCCACGAACAGGGCATGGGCGGCGGCGGCGGCCTCGGCCAGGCTGGCGTGGAACACGGTGACCGCGAATACTCCGCGCGCCGGTGCCCCGCTGGCCGGGTCGAGCAGCGGATGGTAGAGCTGGCCTTCATATACATGGCTGCGGCGCAGCGCGGTCACGGTATAGGCCGCTTCGTCCGGCTGCAGCGCAATGCGCGCCAGCGGCGTCTGGCCGTCGGCCGCGGTGAGCACCAGTGTCAGTTCCGCGCCCTGGCCGATGCGTGCCACCGCGCCCGGCGTGGCCAGGTTGCCCGTGCCCACGCCGGCCTCGCGCAGGCGGGCCAGTGCGGTGTCCAGCGCATAGCCGCGACCGAAGTCGCCCAGGTCGATGCGCACCGCCGCGTTGCCGCTGCGCATCGTAATGCCATCAATGCGGATGTCGTCCATGGCGGGCTGCTGTGCAAGGATGGCAGCGATGGCCTCCTGCCTCGGCGGAGGCCCCGGGGGATCGTTATAAAAGCCCCACTGTTCCAGCAGAGCGCCCAGAGCCGGATTGAACAGCCCGCCGCTGCGCGCCGACAGCGCCTGTGCCTGCCGGATCTGCGGCAGCAGCGACGGTACGGCGGAAAACGCCGCCGTCGTCGCCAGCAGCTGATTGGTGCGTGCCATCGGCCCCGGCAGCGCCGGGTCGTTGCCTTCCTCGATATACAGCAGATCGGCGGCGGCCTCGTCCATGGCGGCCTGTGCGGCCTCGGCGGCCATGCCCTGCACGGTGATCGTCACCGGGCTGCCATAGGCGTCAAAGGTCTTGCGCTGAACAGGTGGCTCACCCTGACAGGCGGTGAGCAACAGCAGAAGGGGAAGCAGGTACGAAGGTTTCGGCATGGCAATGAAAGAGACGTGCATGTGATTTGCCTGCGGCATCCAATGTAGGGTGCGCACCAACCGCGCCCTACGACCGCCCGGCCAGTTTGACCGCAATGGCGTCCATCAGTTGCCCGGCGATGTCGAGGCCGAACTGCGCGTCCAGTTCGCGGATGCAGGTGGGGCTGGTGACATTGATCTCGGTGAGGTAATCGCCGATGACGTCCAGGCCGACGAACAGCAGCCCCTTCTCGCGCAGGCGCGGCGCCACCTGGGCGCAGATCCAGCGGTCACGCTCCGACAGCGGCACGCCCACCCCGCTGCCGCCGGCGGCCAGGTTGCCGCGCAGCTCGCCCTCGGCGGGAATGCGCGCCAGCGCATAGGGCACCGGTTCGCCGTCGATGAGCAGGATGCGCTTGTCGCCCTGACTTATCTCCGGCAGATAACGCTGCGCCATGGTGTAGCGCCGGCCGTGATCGGTGAGGGTCTCGATGATCACCGAGGTATTGGGATCGCCCTGCCGCGTGACGAAGATCGATGCGCCGCCCATGCCGCCCAGCGGCTTCAGCACCGCCTCGCCCTGCTCCGCCACAAAGGCGCGCATGCGCCCCATGTCGCGCGTCACCAGCGTCGGCGGCATGCACTGCGGGAACCAGGCGGCAAACAGTTTCTCGTTGGCGTCGCGCAGGCTCTGCGCCTTGTTCACCACCAGTGCGCCGACCGACTCGGCCAGTTCGAGCAGATAGGTGGCGTAGATGTACTCCATGTCGAAGGGCGGATCCTTGCGCATCAGGATCACGTCCAGCTCGCCCAGCGGAATGTCGGTCGCATCGCCCAGTTCGAACCAGCCCTGCGGATCGGCAAACACCCGCAGCGGCCGGCTGCGGCCGTAGGCCACGCCGTCGCGCAGGAACAGATCCGCCGGTTCGAAATAGTGCAGATGCCAGCCGCGCGCCTGCGCCGCCAGCAGCATCGCCAGGGTGGAGTCCTTCTTGTAACTGATGGCCCCGATGGGGTCCATCACCACGGCGAGAGTCGTCATGAGCTGCGGTTTCGTGTGTGGGGTCAGGGCGATTATACGTAAATTGATCGGGTGCGAATTTTCCGGATGGGCGCACCGGATTCAGTGCCTAACGGCCGAAGATCACGCCGATGCCGAACTGAAACTGGGGCGAGCCGGGTGCGTTGCCTTCGCGGGGCCAGAGGTAAATGTCATCGGTCTGGATCACCGGGAAGGTGTAGGGGGCCTCGCCCACCTTGCCTGCCACGGCCCGGGCAACTTTGCCGCTGACGGTGACGCTGCGGCCCGGTGCGTAGTCGACTCCTTCGAGGTAGCGTGGCGTGCGGACGAGAAAGCGGCCCTGTTCGCCGCGGCGGGTATCCGGGCGCTGCGCGCTGCCGAGCGGATAGGACAGGATTTCCATCTCGGTGTAGTCGGGCAGGTTGCGTGTGGCAACAATGACGCCGCCCCACACCACGGGTGTCCCGCTGTGCATTGCAGGCGCCGCCGCCACCTTGGCGGCACTGAGGCCGGTATCGATATGGCTGGTGTCGTAGCGCGGCCCGCCGGCGCAGGCCGCCAGGCCGAATATCAGCATCATCGCCGGGAGTAGATGCGTCAGCTTCATCACCGTTCTGTTCATCCTTTGCTCATCGGTAGGGATAGGGGCCGTAGGGGTACCACGGGTCGTAGTAATAAGGCCACCGATGGAACGGCGGGTGGTAGAACGGCTCCTGCGTCAGGGCTGGGCGTGCCGGCCACAGATAGTGGCCGGTGGCCCGCACCACGGGATAGGTATACGGGTGCTCGCCGATATTGCGTCGCTCCGTGCCCTCGATGGTGCCCACCAGGGTAAATTCGCGCCCCGTGGCGTAAACCGCGGGGTCGATGAAACCGGTGATGCGGGCAAGAAAGCGTCCTGCCGTCTGATCCGTCTCGCGCGGTCGGCCGGATCCTGACAGTGGCCGTGCCACTATCTCGACCACACTTTCCGCAGGGCCGTTATCCACACGGGCGATCATTCCGCCCCAACGCACGGCCATGCCCATGTACTGTGCCGATGCCGCGCGCACCTGTGCCGGATCCGGCCCGTGTTCCGGCCCGTCGCGCAGTGGCTCCGGCATGGAGGCGCAGCCGGTCAGCAGTACCAGCAGCAGGACGGGATACAGACGGGAAGGGCGGTGGCATGAAGTCATGGCGACACGTTCCAGCGATGCCTCGGGCATGGAACAAAGTGTAGCCGCGGATGAGATCGGCAGCGTCATGCAAGCCGGCAGCGGCGGTTCAGAAGTGATGGCGCAGCCCGAGACCGATGAAGTTCGACCCTTCGCCGTCCGACACCAGGCGGAATACACCGGAGCGGTGGTGGATGCGCATGAAGGCGCTCCAGCTGCGGGTCTGCGGCGGTGCGGCGGTGATCTCGAACAGCATGTAGACCAGTCCGCGCACACCCTTGCCTTCCAGCTCTTCCACCACCGGCGTGGCGAAGGCCCAGGATGCTCCCAGGCCATAGGCGACGGTGGTGCGGACGGCGCGATCCCAGGGGAAGCCGTGCCAGCGTACGATGCCGACGGCGTTGACCTCGGGATGGTTTTGCAGGCCCCAGTGCTGTGCTGCGTTTAGTTCCCATTCCAGCTGTGTGTGCTCATAGGGTGCGGAAAATTTCCGGCCAAAGCCCACGGCCGCCAGCCGGCTGGCAGCAAAATCGGTTTTCAGGCGCAGGGTGTCGATGAAGGTGTCGTTGGTGACCTGGGCGACGTAGGCGTGGATGAACCCGTCGCGTGGCGTGCCGGTGTCGCTCCGGGCTGGTGCGGCGCACAGGCAGAGGGCCACCGCCATGGCGGGCCAGGCGTGTGTCCGCCGCTTGCAGGATGCCGAGAGTGATCCCATGAAGCATCATGATAGCAAGCGGCCGGGGATACGGGATCGCGTTGCGGGAGTTCTGTCATTGGGGGATACGCTGGTGTTCAACATGCCGGGGCGCCCCCGCGCCGGCAGGTATCTACGGCCGGCCCACTGGCAGGGCCAGGCGGAAGCGGCTGCCGCCGAGACTGCTGTCGTTGGACAGTTCGATGTAGCCGCACTCGTCGCCGCTGCCGTGCATCTGGGCGATGAGGGCGCAGAAGTAGAGACCGAGGCCGGTGCGGCCGGCATTGGGGTCCAGGGGGGCGTCTTCGTCGATGGTGCGGCGGCCGAGCATTTCCGGCGGGAAGCCGGGGCCGTTGTCCTCGATGTCGAGCAGCAGCCAGCCGTCGCTGTCGCGCGCGGTCATGCGCAGGGTGTCGCGGGTGTAGCGCACGGTGTTGGTGATGACGTTTTCCAGTACCGCGGCCACCATGGCCTGATCCAGGGTCCACACCAGCTCCTCGTCGCAGTCGATGTCACAGCTGACGCCGTGGTGATCCATCATCGGCTTGTTGCCCAGGTAGTAATCCTCCAGCAGTTCGTACACCCGGCAGGCGGAGAAGCGCGGCTGGTACAGGCCCTTGCCGGTGCGGTAGAGGGTGAGCAGCTGCACCAGGTTGTCGTTGGCGCGGCGCGCCTCGTATTGCAGGCGGGCGATCTGGCCGGCGTCGCAGCGGCATTCGCCGCTGTCGGCATCCAGCAGGCCGTCGAGGGAATTGAGCACCATGCCGAGGGCGTTCTTGGTGTCGTGGATGCTGATGGCGAGGATGGTGCTGAAGTCGATGTTGCTCAATCTGTTCTCCGTGCGGCGAATTTGGCGGCGCGCTCGTTGTCGCCCAGGGCGTGCAGCGCGACCGCCATTTGTGCCGCGGCCTCCGCCGGTGGCCGGGCGCCCTGGATGAGGGTATCCAGCTCCTGCATCAGTGCGGTGCGGTCGGCAGCGGGAGTGGCGCCCAGCAGGTACAGTTTCGCGGCCATGATCCACCACGGCGCTTCCGGGTGGGCGCGGAATTCCTGTGCCAGCTTTTTCACCGCCGCCTGGGCGTCGCGGCTGTCGCCCTTCATGGCCAGGGTGGCGGCGAGGGCGGTGTGGTAGGACGGGTGATCACGTTCCATCTGCCGGGCCAGGGCGATGACGCGGCGCCAGGCCCGCTCGGCGATGTCAGCCTTTTTCAGCGCCTGCGCCAGGCGCCCCAGGGCCAGCTGGCGCGGCAGGGATTTGGCCGAGCGCTCCACCGCCGCCATCAGCACGTCGCAGGCGGCCTGCGCGTCGCCGCCGGCCTCCAGCGCGGCGGCCAGACCGTCGTGCGCGGGCATGTAGGCAGGGGTGAGGGCGATGGCCTCGCGGAACAGTTTTTCGGCCTCGGCCGGCTGCCCGTCGCGGGCGGCGATGCGGCCGAGCAGGGTCAGCGCCCAGGCCACGGGTTTGGTCTCCAGGGCCTGCCGGCAGACCGCCGCGGCCGCCACCGCGTCACCGCTGTCCAGACTCAGCTCCGCCTTGAGGCGCAGCAGTTCCGGGGTGTTGACGGGGTTGCCTGCCAGCAGCCGGTCGAGCTGGGCAATGGCACCGGCGCCGTCGCCCTTGCGCAGGGCGTCATCCACCTTTTGCAGCGGCACCTTGCGCGGCAAGGCCCGGGCCAGGCGGGCGCGCAGCAGGTCCTTGGTGAAGGGTTTGGTCAGGTAGGCATCGGGCAGGGCTTCCAGGGCGCCCATCACCATCTCGCTGGAGTTTTCGGCGGTGACCATGATGAAGGTAGTGCCGTGGCCGATGAGTCCTTCGGCGCGTGCCGCCTCGAACAGCTGCTGGCCGTCCATGCCGGAGCCCAGGTTGTAGTCGCACAGCACGATGTCATAGCGCTTGGCGCGCATCCGTTCCAGCGCCTCCTCGGCCTTGAGCGCCGAGTCCACTTCCTGCACGCCGATGGTGATCAGCATCTGGCGCAGGGTGGCGCGCATGTTCTGGAAGTCGTCGATGACGAGGACGGTTTTTTTGGCCAGGTCGGTGGTCATGGTTGTTGTTCGTTGGGGCCCGGTGGCGATGGTAACAGGTGCCACGGCCCCGGTGGCACCTGCGCGTCATCCGGCGTCCAGGGCGCGGATCTCCCGTGCCGCGGCCAGCAGGGCGAGGCGGGCGATGACGCCGTAGGCGTAGAAGCGGTTGACGCCGGCGTCGGGGAATTCGGTGCAGTCCGGCATGTTGCAGGGATCGGCGAAGGCCAGCGGCTCGAAGTGCATGCCGGGGGCGTTGAGGTTTTCGTTGGGGCCGCGCCCGGTGTGGACGCGGTAGAAGCCGCCCACCACGAAGTGATCGATCATGTACACCACCGGCTCGGCCACGGCATTGGCCTCGCCCCAGGTCTCGAAGGTGTAGACGCCTTCCTGGATGATCACCTTGCTTACCGTCTGGCCCTCCTTGGTCTTGGACATGTGGGTGCGCTGCTTGCGGTTCAGTTCCTGCACTTCTTCCACGCTGTGGGCAGTCATCACTGCCATGCCGTAGGTGCCGGACTCGGACTTGACGATTACGAAGGGCGGTTTGTCGATGCCGTATTCGGCGTATTTCTGGCGGATGGCGGAGAGCACGGCATCGACGTTGCGCGCCAGGCAGTTTTCCCCCTCGCGCTTCATGAAGTCGATCTCGCCGCAGTTGCGGAACAGCGGGTCGATGAGCCAGGGGTCGATCTCGGCCATGGCGGCGAATTCCTCCGCCACCTTGCGGTAGTGGCCGAAGTGGCCGGACTTGATGCGGGACGACCAGCCGATGCCGAGCGGCGGGATCACCGCCTGATCCAGCCCTTCCAGTATGTCGGGGCGACCGGCGGAGAGGTCATTGTTCAGTACCACCACGCAGGGAAAGAAATCGTCCACCCCGACCTTGTCGCCTTCGCGCCGTACCGGCTCCAGCGTTACCTTGCGGCCGGAGGGCAGCTCGATGATCTGCGCCTTGTCCAGATCGGGCAGCAGCGAGCCGATGCGGGTTTCGTAGCCGGCGCGGGCGATGAGTTCGCGCAGGGTGGCCAGGCTTTCCAGATAGAACAGGTTGCGGGTATGGTTCTCCGGCACCAGCAGCACGCGGCGCGCGGTGGGGTAGAAGCGCTCGAGGGCCGACTGGATGGCCTGGATGCACAGGGCCTCGAAGGCCGGGTTGAGATTGTTGAAGCCGGCGGGGAACAGGTTGGTGTCCACCGGCGCCAGCTTGAAGCCGGCGTTGCGCAGGTCCACCGAGGTATAGAAGGGGGCCGGCGTCAGCCGCCACTGGTCGCGGAACCAGGCCTCGATCTCGGCCTGATGATCGAGCAGGTGGGATTCCAGCTGCAGCAGCGGGCCGGTGAGGGCGGTGGTGAGATGGGGGACGGCGTGCATGGTGCTATTCATTGGGTATCCAGGATTTGATGTCTTGCCCAGGGAAGTGTACCAGCCGGAATCGACGCGGCAGGATATGACGGGAAACGTTTGACTTAATAAGGGCTTGTGGATTGCTTTTAAAGAATATGATAAAAAGCTCGCAAGCCTGTCAGGGACATAGATAAACATAACTCAAGGCAGATGGGGGCGCAGTGGCCAGCGACGCAGCAGAAGAAGGCTTCCAGGGACTCAAGGTCCTGGTAATTGACGACAGCAAGACCATCCGGCGTACGGCTGAAACCCTGCTCAAGAAGGAGGGGTGCGAGGTCATTACCGCCAATGACGGCTTTGAAGCCCTGTCCAAGATCGCCGATTACAACCCCGACATCATCTTCGTCGATATCATGATGCCGCGTCTGGACGGCTACCAGACCTGCGCCCTGATCAAGCACAACCAGAAATTCCGCAACACTCCCGTGATCATGCTGTCCAGCAAGGACGGGTTGTTCGACCGTGCCCGCGGGCGTATCGTGGGCTCCGAAGAATATTTGACCAAGCCGTTCACCCGGGAAGAGCTGCTCGGCGCCATCCAGCGCCATGTGCTTGACGCAGCCAAATAGTCCAGAGATGACCAGGCGCGGCTGGGGACGATGCCGCTGCCGGGTATAACGAAACAGTTAGTCGAGGGGAAGAACCATGGCGCGCATTCTGATAGTCGACGACTCTCCGACCGAGATTCACGTCCTGAGCAGCATCCTGCAAAAAAACGGTCATGAGGTCAGCACGGCCTCGGACGGCGAAAAGGGTGTGGCGGCGGCCCGCGAGGGCAAGCCGGATCTGGTGCTGATGGACGTGGTAATGCCCGGCATGAACGGCTTCCAGGCCACGCGCCAGCTGAGCAAGGATGCGGAAACGGCACACATCCCGGTGATCATCGTCACTACCAAGGATCAGGAAACCGATCGTGTCTGGGGCATGCGCCAGGGCGCCAAGGATTACGTAACCAAGCCCGTGGCGGAAGCCGACCTGCTCGCCAAGATCAAGGCGGTGCTGGGCGTCTGAGCCGGATCATGACTGTCCCCTCCCAACATCCCCTTCTGCTGCTGCAGGATATTGAGCGGCGCAGCAAGGTTCATGCCTTCGAATTGCCCCAGCAGCTGGATGTCCGCACCACCTGGGATGGTGTCGGTTTCCGCCTGGGCAACCTGCAGCTGGTGGCGGCGGTGGATGAGGTGAAGGAAATTCTGCCCTTGCCGCGCATCACCTCGGTACCCGGCGCACAGCGCTGGGTGAAGGGAGTGGCCAATATTCGCGGCACCCTGTTGCCGGTAATGGATCTGCAGGGCTTCGTGCAGGACAGCGTCACCCTGCCGGGGCGGCGCAGCCGTATCCTGGTGGTGCGCCACAAGGGTATCTCGGCCGGCCTGCTGGTGGATGAGGTGCTGGGTCTGAAGCATTTTTATGAAGAAGAGTATGGTAGCGACGGCGGCGAGGGTGAGTCCGCCTACGCCCGCTATCTGCGCGGTGTTTATCGCCAGGACGGCGAGAGTTGGCCGGTGTTCAGCATGGCGGCACTGGTCGACAGTCCGGAATTCATGCAGGTGGCCGCCTGAGGCCTTCTGTAGTGTGGTTGCATCAACATCGATTTTCCAGAAGCGTTCGTGGTGTAGGAGCGAGAACCAATGAAAGCACGATCCAAAGCGGCCGCCGGCACGGCAGGGGGCGGTAAGTCAGTCTTCATACTGATCTTCTTCCTGCTGTTCTTCGTGGTGGCCATGGCGGCGATCTACGGCTATGTTGCCATCCAGTCCGGATACGACAAGCAGTACATCACCCTGCTGGGTGAACAGCGCGTATTGTCCCAGCAGATAACCAAGCACGCCGGCCAGACCTCGCAGGGTACCGCCACGGTATTCAGCCAGTTGAAGAGTAGCCATGAGTCATTCCGCCACTCCTTCATGCTGCTGAAGGAAGGCGACCCGGAAACCGGCATGCCGCCGACCCCGGTGGAGGTACTCGACGCGTTGCAGGCGGTGGAAACCGAATGGCGCCGTTTTGACCGCAACGTCACCACCATACTCGGCCGCGAACAGGCCGTACGCGCCCTGCGCGAGACGGTGCAGGCGATCAACGAGCGTGCCGCCCAGCTGCTGGCCCTGTCCGACGAGGTGGCCACCCTGATGGCGCAGCGTGGCGCCGAATCGGGCCAGGTGTACATCGCTAGCCGTCAGCTGATGCTGTCGCAGCGCATCGTCAACAACGTCAACCGCGTGCTGGAAGGCGGCGAAGGCGCCGTTACTGCCGCCGACCGGTTCGGTCGTGACGCCGCCCTGTTCGGCCGTGTCATCAAGGGCCTGCTGGACGGCAACCGTGGTCTCGGCATCGAGCGTGTAACCAACAGCGAGATTCGCGCCAAGCTGACCGAAGTGAATGCGCTGTTTGAGGAAATCGGCATGCAGGTCAGTGCCATCCTGGAGCGCAGTCCCGAGATGTTCGAGGTATCCGAGTCGGTGCAGGAAGTCCTGACCCACTCCGACCGCCTGCTGAACGCCATCTCCCGCCTGGAAACCGAGTATCAGGGCTACACGACGGCTCGCAAGATCAACACGGCGATGGGCAACCTGTTCGGTTTTGTCGCCCTGCTGCTGCTGTTCTATCTCGGCTGGTCCCTGCGCAAGGAAGGCAATGTGCGCCTGCTGGAGGCCGATGCCCAGCGTGGTGAAAGTGAGGATCAGAACCGTCGTAACCAGCAGGCCATCATGCGCCTGCTGGACGAGATGGGCGACCTCGCCGACGGTGACCTGACGGTGAACGCCACGGTAACCGAAGACATCACCGGCGCCATCGCCGACTCCATGAACTACGCCATCGACGCCCTGCGTACCCTGGTAACCGCCATTAACGAAACCGCCAGCCAGGTATCGGCGGCGGCGCAGCAGACCCAGGCCACCGCCATGCACCTGGCCGAAGCGTCGGATCATCAGGCGCAGCAGATTGCCTCGGCCTCCGGCGCGGTTAATGAAATGGCCATCTCCATCGAAGGCGTGTCGCGCAACGCCGACCAGCTGGCCGAAGAGGCGCAGCGTTCCGTAGATATCGCTGCCAAGGGAACGGCGGCGGTACAGAACACCATCGAGGGCATGGACTCCATTCGCGAACAGATCCAGGAGACATCCAAACGTATCAAGCGTCTGGGTGAGTCCTCGCAGGAAATCGGCGACATCGTGGAGCTGATCAATGACATCGCCGAGCAGACCAACATTCTGGCCCTGAACGCGGCGATTCAGGCGGCCATGGCCGGTGAGGCGGGCCGCGGCTTCGCCGTGGTTGCGGACGAAGTGCAGCGACTGGCCGAACGCTCCGCCGACGCCACCAAGCAGATCGAGGCGCTGGTAAAGACCATTCAGGCCGATACCAACGAAGCGGTCATCTCCATGGAACAAAGTACCACGGGCGTGGTGAACGGTGCCCGTCTGGCCGAGGACGCCGGCACCGCCCTGGGCGAAATCGAAAACGTATCGATGCATCTGGCCGAACTGGTACAGAGCATTTCCGGCGCCACCCGCCAGCAGGCGGCGGCGGCGGCCAACGTATCCGACACCATGAACGTCATACAGGAGATCACCACCCAGACCTCGGCCGGTACCACCCACACCGCCGCGGCCATCGGTAATCTGGCCGAGCTGGCGGACGATCTGAAGAAATCCGTATCCGGCTTCAAGCTGCCCGGTTAACAGCCTGTCGGCCTTGATGTTTAGCGCGCTATGGGTGCCATGCCGATGACAGCGAAGTTCGACGTCAGCACCCTCAACTGGGTCAAGGGGGAGATCGACGCCTCCCTCAACCAGGCCAGGCTGGCGCTGGAGTCTTTCGTCGCCACACCGGACGACGAAAACCAGATGCGCTTCTGCGTGATGCACCTGCATCAGGTGCGTGGCACATTGCAGATGGTGGAGCTGTACGGCGCCGCCCGTGCCGCCGACGAGATGGAGCAGCTGGCCCTCGCCCTGCACGAGCGCCGCATCGGTGAAACGGAGCGTGCCTGCGAGGTGCTGATGCGCGCCGTGCTGCAGTTGCCCGACTATCTGGAGGGGCTGCAGGGCGGCCAGGCCGACAATGCCCTGGTGCTGTTGCCGCTGATCAACGAAATGCGTCGCCTGCACGGCGCGGCGCCCCTGCCCGAGAGTGATTTTTTCCAGCCCGATCTGAGTGTGTTGCCGCCGCCACCGGCTGCGGTGTCCATGGTCGACGTCCGCGCCCTGGCGCAAAAGGTGCGTCCCTACTACCAGTCCGCCCTGCTGCACCTGCTGCGTGGCGAAGATATCCAGCAAAGCCTGAAAACCCTGCGTGCCCTCAGCGACAAGCTGCTGGCGGCGGCGACGGTAGCGGAATTGCGGCAATGGTTCTGGGTGTTCGGCGGTTTTGTCGAATCACTGGCGGAAGACGGGCAGGCGGTACGCACCGCCGCCAAGCGTCTGCTCAGCAACGGCGAGCAGGTGATCCGGCAGCTTGGGGAGGGTGGCGAGAATGCCGTCCATACGGCATCTCTGGCGTCATTGCTCAGCGGTCTATTGTTCCAGGTGGCGCAGGCGCATGGCCAGGGCCAGCGCATTGTCGAACTGAAAACGGCCTTTGGCCTCGGCCCCTTGCTGGCCGGTGAGGCGGCACCCGCCACCATCGGCGGTTTCAATGCCGAGCTGAAAAAGACCCTGGCGGGCGACATCCTGGAAGACCTGGCCACCGTCCAGGATGCCCTGGACATCTTCGTGCGCGGCGAGCAGCGCGCGGTGGCCGATCTGTTGCCGCTGGCGGATACGCTGACGCGCCTCGCCAGTACCCTGGCAATGATGGGACAGAGCGCACTGCAGCAGTCACTGGAGCAGCAGAGCGCGGTGATCCGTGGTCTGCAGGGGGCACAGGCCACTCCCGGCGACGATGTGCTGATGGGCATTGCCAGCGCGGTACTGGCGGTTGATTCGGCCCTGCGTGACTGGGGTACGGTGCGGCCGCTGGAACAGGCCGATGATCTCGCCGGGCAGATCGGTGCCGGTGAAATGTCGCCGCAGGCCGAGGCTGAACATCAGCGCGTGATCCGCCAGGTAATGAAGGAGGCACGCACCAATCTGCTGCGGGTCAAGGATGCGGTGGATGCCTTTGTCGCCGCGCCGGGTGATGCCGCGCCGCTGGCACCGTTGCCCGGGTTGCTGTATGAAATCATCGGCAGCCTGACCCTGCTTTCCTACACGCGTGTGGCGCAGGTGCTGCGGGCTACCTCGAGTTACATCAGCAATGATTTGGCCACGGCGGAAACCCTGCCCGGCCCCGACATGCTCGATGCCCTGGCCGATGCCTTGACCAGCGTCGAATACTATCTGGATGCCTTTGTCGAAAGCCGCGTGCACCCGGCGATGGTGCTGGAGGTGGCGGAGCGAGCCGTGGCCCAGCTGGGCTACCCGGTGGATGTCCTGCAGGAAGACGTTGGCGCAGCGGAAGAACCGGCGGCGGAAGAGCCGGCCGGGGAAGCTGTAGCGGCTGAAGCGGAGGGGATGTCCGCCGCGGAGTTGATCGCGCCGACAGAGGAGATGGATGTCAGTGAGGTCGCCAAGCCTGCTCCGGCACCGGTGGCTGCGGCCAGTGCCGATCTGGATCCGGAGATCATCGAGATATTCATCGAAGAGGCGACCGAAGAGATCGCCAGGATCACCGAGCTATTGCCGCGCTGGCAGGCCAACCGTGGCGACATGGACACGCTGCACGACCTGCGGCGCTCATTCCATACCCTGAAGGGCAGCGGCCGCCTGGTGGGCGCCGTCATGATCGGTGAGTTTGCCTGGGCCTTCGAGAACATGCTGAACCGTGTCATCGACAATACCGTCGAACCCGGCAACGCCATGTTCGACCTGCTGGATCAGGCGGCCGAGGCCCTGCCCGAGCTGGTTGACGAATTCCGCAACGGGACGCCGGTAACAATCGATATCGCGTGGTTGCAGGAAGCGGCGACGGCCATGAGCGCTCCGGGCGGACTGGCTGCCATGTTGCCGCCGGCATCCGTGGCGGCAACGCCCGCCACCGTTGCGGAGAGCGGGCCGGTGGAACAGGCGCCGGCCGTACCGGAGCTCGATCCGGTGTTGCTGGAGATTTATGGCAACGAAACCGACGCTCATCTGGCGACCATCGAACAATTTATCGCCGACTGCCGCAGCCAGCACAGTTGCCGTGTCAGCGAAGATCTGACCCGTGCCCTGCATACCTTGCAGGGCAGCTCGCGCATGGCCGGCGTGATTGCCGTGGCGGATGTCAGCAGCCCGCTGGAAAAATACGCCAAGGCGCTGCATACCGCCCATGCCTCGGTGAGTGAAGAGGGACTGGTTGTCCTGGAGGGCTGCGTGGCGCTGACCCGCGACATGCTGGCCTTCCTGCAGGGTGCGCGGACGACCGTACCCGAACACCAGGCCCTGCAGACCGAGGCGGAGACGCTGCACCATATGGCCCAGCGCCTGGCTGAAGGGCTGGAGGATATTCCCGAGGCCGGGCTGGCGCAGATGCCAGAGGAACTGCCTGCCGTCGAAGCCGGGCCTGAACAGGCGGAGGAAGCCATTACCTTCACGGCGCTGCCTGAAGCCGAGGCAGGGGAAGAGGAAGACATCACCCTGGAGGGCGCTCCGGAGTTTGCGTGGCCGGAGGAGGAAGAGATCACATTGCAGGCGCCCGAGTCCGCGCCGCCGGAGGAGGAAGGCATTACGCTGGAAGCGTTGCCGGAATCCGTGACAGAGGAAGAGGCGCCTCCGCTGGAGGACATTCTTTCATCCATCGCCGTGGAGGATCTGCCGTCGGAGATGGCGGATGCCTTCGAGATGCCGTCCTTCGAGGTTGAGGATCTGCCTGCGGTGGAGGTGGCGAGGGCTCCCGCTGCCGCGCCGCAGGATTACGATCAGGAATTGCTGGAGATCTTCCTGGAAGAAGGCGCCGAGATTATCGACGCCAGCGAGGAGTCCTTGCAGGCCTGGCGCGATCATCCGGATGACCGTTCGCTGGTGGAGGCCTTGCAGCGCCAGCTGCACACCCTGAAGGGTGGTGCGCGCATGGCCGGTGTCACGCCCATCGGCGACCTGAGCCATACCCTGGAATCCATTTTCGAGGATATCGTCGAGGGACGGCTGACCCGTTCCAGCGCAATGTTCGACCTGCTGCAGCTGGCCCATGACCGGCTGGTCACGATGCTGGAGCAGGTGCGCAACAACGCGGAGGTGACATCTGCCGACGACCTTATTGCCCGCATTCACACCCTGACCGGTATTGCCGCCCCGGCGGCACCGGCCGGCACCGATGCCGCCAGTCTGATGGCAAATTTCCTGCAGCAGGCGGAGGGGATACTGGAGGCCTGCGAAGTGCAGCTGCGCGCCTGGGGCGTGGAGCAGGACAAGCAGCCCCTGTTGCAGGAACTGGAACGCCAGCTGCGAGCCCTGAAGGGGGTGGCGCGCGATGCCGGCATCGCCAGCATGGGCGATGTGGCACACAGTGCGGAATCGTTGCTGGATGCCGTGGCCGACGGTCATGTGCCGTTGTCGGAGCGCATGTTCGCGCTGCTGCAGCGAACCCACGACCGCCTGTCCACCATGCTTGACCAGTTGCGGGCAGGCACTGCCCCCATCCCCGACTCGGTGTTGATCGAGTCGATGGATGATCTGGTCGCCGAGAGCCGTGCTGCGAAAGTGGTGTCGACGCCCGTTGCCGCGCCGCCGGTGCCGCTCAGTGCCGAGGAGGAAGCCGAGCGGGCCAGGGCCGATCGCCGGCGCGGCCAGCGCCTGCAGCAGGACCTGGTACGCGTACGCTCCGACCTGCTCGACAACCTGGTCAATTTTGCCGGTGAGGTGAGCATCTACCGCTCACGTGTGGAACAGCAGGTGGGCGGTGTCAATTACAGCCTGCGCGACTTTGGCGAAATCCTCGAGCGCCTGCACGATCAGCTGCGCCAGTTCTCCATCGACACCGAAGCGCAGATGCAGTCGCGCTATGAAGAGGTGGAGGGTCTTGGGCACGAAGACTTCGATCCGCTGGAGTTCGATCGCTTCACTCACATGCAGCAGCTGTCCCGCTCCGCCATGGAAAGTCTCAATGACCTGGTAGAGGTGCATCAGGGCCTGCACTCCATCACCCGTGAAACAGAAACACTGTTGCTGCAGCAGGCGCGTGTCAGCACCGAGCTGCAGGAAGGCCTGATGCACACGCGCATGATGCCGCTGGTGGAACATGCACCGCGCCTGCGTCGCATCGTGCGCCAGACCTGTTCCGAGTTGGGCAAGGAAGTGGAGCTGAGCTTCCGCGGCGCCGAAGTGGAAATGGATCGCCACATGGTCGAGCGCATGCTGGCCCCGATCGAACATCTGCTGCGCAACGCCATTGCCCACGGCATCGAAACACCCGAGCAGCGTCGCCGCAACGGCAAGCCGCCCCGTGGCGTGATCACGATGGCCCAGGTGCGCGAAGGTTCCGAGGTGGTGATTCGGGTCATTGACGACGGCGCCGGCATCAGTCTGGACAAGGTGCGGCAGAAGGCCGTCGAACGCGGCCTGATGAAGGCGGATGCCGGCCTGTCCGACAAGGAAGTGGTGCACTTCATCCTCGAGTCGGGTTTCTCGACCGCCGAGACCTTGACCCAGCTGGCCGGCCGCGGCGTCGGCATGGACGTGGTCAACAGCGAAATCAAACAGCTCGGCGGCCTGCTGGAGATCGACACCCGCCAGGGCGAGGGCACCACCTTTACCATCCGCCTGCCGCTGACCCTGTCGGTGAGCCGTGCCCTGCTGGTGCAGGTGGGCGAAGAAACCTATGCCGTGCCGATGACCAGCATCCAGGGCATCGAGCGTCTGGATCGTGCACGGCTGGATCAGTTGCTGGCGGCGGAGCAGCCTACCTATAGCTGGCTGAATCAGGAATACGAGCTGCTGCCGCTGGCCGGCACCTTGGGCGTGCCGGCCAGTGCTGCCGGCATGGTAGACAGCGATGTCGCCAAGCGCCCGCTGCTGTTCGCCCACAGCGGCGATCACTATGTGGCCTGGGTTGCAGACAACCTGCTGGGCAACCGTGAAATCGTGGTCAAGTCACTGGGGCCGCAGCTGTCCAAGCTGCGCGGCCTGTCCGGCGCCACCATCCTGGGTGATGGCAGTGTCGCCCTGATCCTCGACTTGCCCCTGCTGGCGCGTCTCGGACTGGCACAACGCAGCACCATCACGGTTGAGGAAGCGACCGGCCATGTACAGCCGCTGATCATGGTGGTGGACGATTCGATCACCGTGCGCAAGGTGACCTCCCGCCTGCTGGAGCGCAACGACATGCGACCGGTGACCGCCAAGGACGGTGTGGATGCCGTGTCCCAGCTGGAAGAGATGATGCCGGACGTGATGCTGCTCGACATCGAAATGCCGCGCATGGACGGCTACGAGCTGGCCACCCACATTCGCAACAGCGAGCGGCTGAAGCACATTCCGATCATCATGATTACCTCGCGCAGCGGCGAGAAACATCGCCAGCGTGCCATGGAGATCGGGGTCGACTTCTACATGAGCAAGCCGTACCAGGAAACCGAGCTGCTGGACAACATTCACAAGCTGATCACGCAGCGACGCGGCGCCTGAGGCAGGAAACCCGAGCATGAGCGAAGCGAACAGCAAACCCGAGCCTGCCCCCGCCAATCCGCTCGCCGGCCTGACGGTACGCACCCTGATCGTGCCCTTGAGCGGCACGTCCCTGGTGTTGCCCAACACCGCAGTGGCGGAGGTTTCCGACTACAAGACACCGCAGTCGATTGCCGAGGCGCCGTCGTGGCTGCTGGGCATGATGCTGTGGCGTGGGCGCTCCATACCGCTATTGGCCTTTGAGCCATTGCTGGGGAGCGCCGCCGGTGTCGGTGGGGTACATGCCCGTGCAGTCGTGTGCAACACCCTTAACGGCAATCCGCTGCTGCCTTTCCTCGCCTTTCTTTCCCAGAGCATTCCGCGATTGCAGGAATTGAAATCCGAGTCCATCGAGGCGGTTGATGCGGATGGCCAGGATGTTGCGGCGGTGGCAGGGCGCCTGCTGATCGCTGGTCGCGAGGCCGTGATTCCCGACCTGGATGCACTGGAACGGCAATTGTTGCAGCTGGGTGTCAGAGTCGGCTGATTCGGGCTAGAATCGTCCGCATTCGAAAAAACGCAATTTACCGGATCACCAGAAATGATGACGACACTGAAACATGCTGCACTGCGGGCCTTGCTAGTGACCTGCCTGATCATGCCGGCGGCAGCCAGTGCCGCCACATCGGATGAGGCACTGGCGCGGCAACTTGGTCAGCAGATGCAGCAGGAGGATGTGGTGCGGGAGGAGGCCATCCTGGCCGAACGCGCCCACCTGCTGAAGATCATCAGGGAGGTGGAGAGTGACGGTACCAAGCGTGCCACCGCCATCGCCGAGGGCGCCGATCGCTCACTGCTGTGCAGCAGCTGCCATGGCCGCGACGGTAACAGCAAGCAACCCGAAACACCGAACCTGGCCGGCCAGCACCCCGCCTATCTGCTGGAGCAGCTGCAGCTGTTTGCCACCGGTCAGCGCAAGAACTTTGTCATGGAATCGCTGGCGACCAACTTCAGTGCAACCGACAAGGTGAACCTGGCCATATATTTTTCCAGCATGCCGGTACTGCCGGTGGAGTTCGATGCCGGCCTGGCCAGTCGCGGCCAGCGTATCTATGACAGCACGTGCTTCATGTGCCACGCCAAGGACGGCAAGAGTGCGGAGGGTTTTGCCCGCATCGCCGGCCAGCGACCGGAATATGTGAGCAAGACATTGCAGCGCTACCGCGCCAATGCCCAGGGCAAGTCCAATCCGGACGATATGAAGCGTACCAATCCGCGCATGGAGCAAGTGACGCAGAATCTCAGTGACGAGGATATCCGTACGCTGGCCCACTACGTGGCATCCCTGCGTTAGTGCGCTTGCAGGAGTCCGCTCTGCGGGCCGCACGATGTGCGGCACTATCACCGACATGCATTCGCCGAGAGGACTCGGCTCCTACAGTGTTATAAATCCCCCCACCGCGCCTGCAACACCGCCAGCGCCGTAATGCCGGCGGTTTCGGTGCGCAACACGCGCGGGCCAAGCTGGATGCCGCGATAACCGGCGTGTTGCGCCGATTTCAGTTCGATCTCGCTCAGGCCCCCTTCCGGTCCCACCAGCAGGCTTGCCTGCGACGGTGTTTCGGCTATGGCCGCGATGCCGCCGCCCGCTTGCGGATCCAGGGTCAGGCGCAGGTCGTTGCTGTCCTGTGCCAGCCACGTTTGCAGCAATAACGGATGCTCGATGACGGGAATACGATTGCGCCCGCACTGCTCACAGGCGCTGATGGCCACGGCCTGCCAGTGCTGCAATTTCTTCTCCCAGCGCTCGTCGGACAGGCGTACATTGCAGCGTTCGGTGATGACGGGAACCACGCGCACCACACCCAGTTCGGTGGCCTTCTGGATCGCATAGTCCATGCGTTCCCCCCTGGCGATGCCCTGCGCCAGGGTGATCGCCAGCGGCGACTCCACTTCTCGCGCGCTGAACTCGCCCACCGTCGCCGTGGCGCTGCGCTTGCCGACCTCGTGCAGTGTTGCGGTGTACTCACCGCCTTCGCCGTTGAACAGCGTCAGCGCCGCACCCGCCGGCAGGCGCAGCACGCGGGTCAGGTGATTGGCGGCACCGTCACTCAACTCGACGACGGCGCCGGATGCGAGTGAGCCCGGTTGATAAATGCGAGGAATGCGCATGGGAGTCTACTCACCAACTTTCGTAGGGGGATAAGCGCAGCGCATCCACCACAGAATGCAGAGAAAAGATACAAGAGCAAAGATACAAGGGAATGAACTCGCTACGCGAGTGCTGATTGAAATTCAAACCACCGTGCGCGCAGCGCACTCATCCCCTTGTATCTTGTATCTTTCCTCTTGTATCTGATTTTACGCGGTCAACGCGGCAGGCCCAGCGACTGCCAGATGGCGTGGGTGGGTTCGAACTGGTTCATGGTGTAGAAGTGCAGTCCCGGTGCGCCGGCGTCGAGCAGGCGGCGGCACAGTTCCACCGTGACCTCCAGGCCGTAGGCGCGGATCGACTCCATATCTTCGCCCATGCCCTCCAGCCGCTTGGCCAGCCAGCGCGGGATCTCGGCGCCGCAGGCCTCGGAGAAGCGCGCCAGCTGCTTGTAGTTGGTGATGGGCATGATGCCCGGCACGATGGGCAGCTGCAGTCCCATCTTCTCGCACTCATCGACAAAGCGCAGGTAGGCATCGAGATTGTAGAAGTACTGGGTGATGGCGGCATTGGCGCCCGCCTCTACCTTGCGCTTGAAATTGAGCAGATCCTTTTGTGCCGTCGGTGCCTGCGGGTGGAATTCCGGATAGGCGGCCACCTCAATGTGGAAGTGATCGCCTGTTTCGCGGCGGATGAATTCCACCAGTTCGTTGGCATAGGAAAACTCGCCCGCCTCGCGCATGCCCGAGGGCATGTCGCCGCGCAGGGCGACGATGCGCTTCACGCCCAGTGCTTTATAGCCGAGCAGGATATCGCGCAGCATCTCGCTGGATGAGCCAATGCAGGACAGATGCGGCGCGGCATCGAGTCCGGCCGCCAGCAGATCACGAATGGTTTCCAGTGTGCCCTGCTGGGTGCTGCCGCCGGCACCGTAGGTGACGGAGGCATACACCGGCTTTAGCGCGGCAAACTTGTCGCGCGCCACCAGCAGCTTCTGTCGCCCTTCCGGCGTCTTGGGCGGAAAGAATTCGAAACTGAACCCCGACCGATACTTCTTTTGCGAATCCATGCTAACCCCCGATAAAGACTAACGCAGAGGCGCAAAGGCGCGGAGGATACAGAGTGTTACAAGGTGTTTTCTCTGCGAGCTCTGCGCCTCTGCGGCTCCGCGTTGGGTGTTGTACCGATATTAGTACCGGTAGTGGTTGGGCTTGTAGGGGCCTTCCACCGGGACGCCGATGTAGTCGGCCTGTTCCTGGGTGAGGGTGGTGAGGTTCACGCCGATCTTCTTCAGATGCAGGCGCGCCACCTTCTCGTCCAGGTGCTTGGGCAGAACGTAGACCTTGTTTTCATACTGCTCGCGGTGGCCGAAGAACTCCATCTGCGCGATCACCTGGTTGGTGAACGAGGCGGACATGACGAAGCTGGGGTGGCCGGTGGCGCAGCCCAGGTTCACCAGACGGCCCTTGGCCAGGATGATGATCTTCTTGCCGTCCGGGAAGATGACATGGTCGACCTGCGGCTTGATCTCGTCCCACTGGTACTTCTCCAGCGCAGCGATGTTGATCTCGGAATCGAAGTGGCCGATGTTGCAGACGATGGCCTGGTCTTTCATCGCCGCCATGTGGTCGTGGTCGATCACGTTCACGTTGCCGGTGGTGGTGACGAAGATGTCGCCCAGCTTGCAGGCCTCATCCATGGTGACGACGCGATAGCCTTCCATCGCCGCCTGCAGGGCACAGATCGGATCGATCTCGGTGACCCAGGTGGTGGCACCCATGCCGCGGAACGCCTGGGCGCAGCCCTTGCCCACGTCGCCGTAGCCGAGCACCACGCAGATCTTGCCGGCGATCATCACATCGGTGGCGCGCTTGATGCCGTCGAGCAGGGATTCGCGGCAGCCGTACAGGTTGTCGAACTTGCTCTTGGTGACGGAGTCGTTGACGTTCATCGCCGGGAACAGCAACTCGCCGCGCTTCTGCATTTCATACAGACGGTGCACACCGGTGGTGGTTTCCTCGGTGACGCCCTTGATGCCCTTGGCCATCCGGGTCCACTTGCCCGGGTTGTTCTTCAGGCTCTGGCGCACCAGTTCCAGGAACACCTTCCATTCCGGATTGGCGTTGGCGGCAGCCTCGGGCACCTTGCCGGCGGCCTCGTACTCCACGCCCTTGTGTACCAGCATGGTGGCGTCGCCGCCGTCGTCGAGGATCATGTTGGGGCCGTCGAAGCCGGTCCAGGTCATGGCCTGCTCGGTGCACCACCAGTACTCTTCCAGCGACTCGCCCTTCCAGGCGAACACCGGGATGCCGGCGGCGGCGATGGCGGCGGCGGCGTGATCCTGAGTGGAGTAGATGTTGCACGAGGCCCAGCGCACTTCGGCGCCCAGGTCGACCAGCGTCTCGATGAGCACGGCGGTCTGGATGGTCATGTGCAGGGAGCCGGAGATGCGCGCGCCCTTGAGCGGCTTCTGCTTGCCGAACTCCTCGCGCAGGGCCATCAGGCCCGGCATCTCGGTTTCGGCGATCTGGATCTCCTTGCGGCCCCAGGAGGCCAGGCCGATATCGGCCACTTTGTAATCGGTGAACTTGGCAACAGCGTTCATTGAAAAAACTCCATCAAGAACGAGCGCCGTTGTTACAGAACCGCCCCCCTGAGCCTGACGGGTTAAGGAGCCTGCCTGGACAATCTGACCCTACTGCGGCAACGCCTGGGCGGTCCATATCGGCGCAAATCCTCGGCAAATAGCTACGGCTATTCTTCTCGAATTTGCGCCAATCTGTCCTCGCCCAGACGCTCCCTCGTGACGGGTCACATTGTCCAGGCAGGCTCCTTCCCGCTGCAGCGCTCCTCAGGGGGACGGCAAAGATCGGAAAGCCAAATTAAAAAATCTAACGCGGAGGCGCAGAGGACGCGGAGAAAAACCATTTAGTTCTCTCTTTTGTTCTCTGCGCCTCCGTGTCTCTGCGTCGGATGTTTTGCCTTTAACTACTTAATCCCCGCCGCGTCGCGCAGGGCGTCGGCCTTGTCGGTACGCTCCCAGGTGAAGTCCGGGTCGGTGCGGCCGAAGTGGCCGTGGGCGGCGGTCTTGCGATAG
This sequence comes from Thiohalomonas denitrificans, assembly GCA_020725115.1. Lineage (GTDB taxonomy): Bacteria > Pseudomonadota > Gammaproteobacteria > Thiohalomonadales > Thiohalomonadaceae > Sulfurivermis > Sulfurivermis denitrificans_A. The sequence goes on along the minus strand of DYFR01000007.1, from coordinate 19,656 downwards.
ATGGGGCGGCGCAGGTCGAGCATGGCGATGAGGCCGCGCGGGCGCAGGTCGAAGTGCTCGCGCACCAGTTCCACCAGACGCTCGGTGGGTACCTTGCCGGTGCCGAAGGTTTCCACGCTGATGGAGGTGGGTTCGGCCACGCCGATGGCGTAGGACACCTGCACCTCGCAGCGTTCGGCCAGGCCGGCGGCGACGATGTTCTTGGCGACGTAGCGGCCGGCGTAGGCGGCGGAGCGATCCACCTTGGAGGGGTCCTTGCCGGAGAAGGCGCCGCCGCCATGACGTGCCATGCCGCCGTAGGTGTCGACGATGATCTTGCGGCCGGTGAGACCGCAGTCGCCCATCGGGCCGCCGATGACGAAGCGGCCGGTGGGGTTGATGAAGAAACGGGTGTCCTTGGTGATCCACTCCGCCGGCAGCACCGGCAGGATGATCTCGTCCATCACCGCCTCGTGCAGGGTCTTCTGGCTGATTTCCGGGCCGTGCTGGGTGGACAGCACCACGGCGTCGATGGCGACGGGCTTGTGGCCCCTGTAGCGGAAGGTGACCTGGCTCTTGGCGTCGGGGCGCAGCCAGGGCAGCATGCCGTTCTTGCGCACCTCGGCCTGACGCGCCACCAGGCTGTGGGCGTAGCAGATGGGGGCGGGCATCAGCACGTCGGTTTCGTTGCTGGCATAGCCGAACATCAGGCCCTGGTCACCGGCGCCCTGCTCGTGATTCTCGCTCTCGTCCACGCCCATGGCGATGTCCGGCGACTGCTTGCCGATGGCGTTCAGCACGGCGCAGGTTTCCCAGTCGAAACCCATCTCCGAGCTGGAGTAGCCGATGTCCTTGATGACGCCGCGCACGATGGCCTCGTAGTCCAGCACGGCGTGGGTGGTGATCTCGCCGGCGACCAGGGCCAGGCCGGTCTTGACCAGGGTTTCGCAGGCGACGCGGGCCATGGGGTCCTGCGTCAGGATGGCGTCGAGGACGGCATCGGAGATCTGGTCGGCGACCTTGTCGGGATGGCCTTCGGAAACGGATTCAGAGGTGAACAAATAGCTGTTGGACATGCTGATTCCCTAAATTGACCGGCTTTGCTCGCGCGCGTCCGCGCCGGGCCTTGGAAGTTGGACCGCGCATTATAAGCATTTACGGGAAATTGTGAATGGAGGGGCTATCCCTGCCCGGGGTTCAATAGCCCCATATTCCTTCCAGCAGCCGTTCCAGTCCCTGGAAGCTCTTGTTGTCGGCCGCCTCCAGCAGCGGGGCATTGAGGGCCTCCAGCGCCTTGCGGCCGGCAGGGTCATTGGGGGCATTGAGCAGGGCCTGGCGCAGTGCCTGCTGCAGTTCGGGGCTGACGGCGGGGCTGGCCGAGATACCCGGTGAGGGCAGCTGCTCGGTGGTGGTTACGGTGGTCAGGCTGGGGTAGCGGCCCACCAGCGGGGCCGGGATCATGGCAGCTGCCACCTTGCCCTGTACCGCCATTTCGGCGGCCTGTTCGGAGTCGGGGGTTTCGACTATCACCGGCTGGCGCAGCGGATTGGGATAGATCTCGACCAGGCGCAGGGCGCCGATGGCCGGTGAGGCGGTGGTGGCGATGGTCTTGCCCACCAGTTCCGCCGGTTCCAGGATCATCTGCTCATCGTTGGCCACCAGGGTGTAGCTGACCACATCCGGCAGTTTGGCCAGCACCGTATATCCCATTTTCTGGGCCCGGTAATCGGTGAAATGCGGGCCATCGAGCACCAGGTCATAGCCGCCGCGCTTGACCATCTGCCAGTGGGTAAGGAAGTTGCTGCTGGTGACCAGTTTGATTTGCTGGCCGGTGGCCTGGGCCAGATAGTCGGTCAGCGGCTGGTAGACCTGCAGGGTGCGCTGTTGCGGCAGTACGGGGTGAACGGCGAAGGTCAGTTCGGCGGCAGCGGCCCCGGTTGCGGCAGTGAGCAGGGCAAGGAGGGATGCGAGGCGGCAAAGCGCGGATTTGCGCCGCCCCACGGACTGGGACTTGCTGATCATCGAGCCATCTCCTCCGTTATTTCCCCGTTATGAATCGGGGTATGCGTGTAATTGCTGCCCTCGCAGTGTAAAGTTGGCCTCCTTGCCGGGCAAGCCCGAAGCGCTACCCATCAGGTGTTAGTCGGCACTGGAATCCGCCACCTAAAGCGGAAGTTATGGGCATAAAACAGAAAGTTATGGATAACAGGGATATTGCCGCGCGGGTCGCTATTGGGTAAAAATCGGCAGTTCCTATATCAGTCGCAGGGATCAACAAGGCAAAAAATGCCGCCCTGCGCTCGGAAGCGCGCACGACGCGATGCCGATATAACTAAAGAATTTTGATGTCTTGCTGGGAGTATCACGGTGTGCGCAGCAGCGCCACGCCGGATGAATGTTCAATGACCAGTGCATGGAGCGTGTCGTGACGAGCGGCGCGCAGCGTGTCTGTCCGTGTCTCATTCTCCCCCGACGTCAAGACGTATCGGTTACAAGCACGCGTGTTGCGTGCGTGTGAGGGTTGTCACGACCCGCGCAGTCAAGGTTTTGAGTATTCATCTATCCAGGAGAAGCACATGTCGAACCGTAGAGAACTAGCCAACGCCATCCGCGCCCTGAGCATGGACGGCGTGCAGAAAGCCAACTCGGGACACCCCGGCGCCCCCATGGGCATGGCCGACATCGCCGAGGTGCTGTGGAACAGCCACATGAAGCACAATCCGGCCAATCCCAAGTGGGCCGATCGCGACCGCTTCATTCTGTCCAACGGTCACGGCTCGATGCTGATCTACTCCCTGCTGCATCTCACCGGCTACAACCTCTCCATCGACGATCTGAAGAGCTTCCGTCAGCTGCACTCCAAGACCCCGGGTCACCCCGAGTACGGCTACACCGACGGTGTCGAAACCACCACCGGTCCGCTGGGCCAGGGCATCACCAACGGCGTCGGCATGGCGCTGGCCGAGAAGGTGCTGGGCGGTCAGTTCAACCGTCCCGGTCACCACATCGTCGATCACTACACCTACGTGTTCATGGGCGACGGCTGCATGATGGAAGGCATCTCCCACGAGGCCTGCTCCCTGGCCGGCACCCTGGGTCTGGGCAAGCTGATCGCCTTCTGGGATGACAACGGCATCTCCATCGACGGTCACGTCGACAACTGGTTCACTGACGATACCCCGAAGCGCTTCGAGGCCTACGGCTGGCACGTGGTGCGCGGCGTGGACGGTCACGACGCCGCCGCCATCGACAAGGCAATTCACGAGGCCAAGAGCGTCAACGACAAGCCGACCCTGATCTGCTGCAAGACCGTGATCGGTTACGGCGCCCCCAACCTGTGCGGCAGCCACGATTGCCACGGTGCCCCGCTGGGCGGCGATGAAATTGCCGCCACCCGCGAAAACCTGGGCTGGAAGCACGAGCCGTTCGTCATTCCCGCCGACGTGTACAAGGGTTGGGATGCCAAGGACAAGGGCGCCAAGGCGCAGACCCACTGGGAAGAGAAGTTCGCCGCCTACAAGAAGGCGTTCCCGGAACTGGCCGCCGAGTTCGAGCGTCGCGTGATCAAGGGCGAGCTGCCGTCCAACTGGAAGCAGGTGGCCGACGACTTCATCAAGGCCGTCAACGACAAGGCCGAGACCATTGCCTCGCGCAAGGCCTCGCAGAACTCCATCCAGGGTTACTCCAAGGCGCTGCCCGAGTTCCTCGGCGGCTCCGCCGACCTGACCCCGTCCAACCTCACCAGCTGGAAGGAAGCCAAGGCGATCACCAACACCGTCGCCGACGGCAACTACCTGTCCTACGGCGTGCGTGAGTTCGGCATGTCCGCCATCATGAACGGCGTCACCCTGCACGGCGGCTTCATCCCGTTCGGCGGCACCTTCCTGATGTTCTCCGAGTACGCGCGCAATGCCCTGCGCATGGCCGCGCTGATGAAGGTGCGTTCGATCTTCGTTTACACCCACGACTCCATCGGTCTGGGCGAAGACGGCCCGACCCACCAGCCGGTGGAGCAGACCGCCACCCTGCGTCTGATCCCCAACATGAGCGTGTGGCGTCCGTGCGATGCGGTGGAATCCGCGGTGGCCTGGCGTTGCGCCATCGAGAAGAAGACCGGCCCGAGCTGCCTGATCTTCTCGCGTCAGAACCTGGCCCACATGCCGCGCAGCGCCGAGCAGATCGCCAACATCACCCGCGGCGCCTACGTGCTGCAGGAAGGCGCCGCCAATCCCGACGCCATCATCATCGCCACCGGTTCCGAAGTGGAACTGGCGATGAAGGCGGCTGCCGAGCTGGCCGGCAAGGGCAAGAACGTGCGCGTGGTGTCCATGCCCAGCGTCGAGACCTTCGATGCGCAGGACGCTGCCTACAAGGAAGCCGTGCTGCCCGCCGCCTGCACCAGGCGTGTTGCAGTCGAGGCCGGCGTGACCGCCGGCTGGTACAAGTATGTTGGCCTCAATGGCAAGGTGATTGGTCTCGACCGTTTCGGTGAGTCCGCCCCGGCCGGTCAGCTGTTCAAGGAATTCGGCTTCACCGTGGAAAACGTGGTGAAGGCTGTCGAGTCCGTCCTCTAAACCATTCAACAGGAGAACTATCAATGGCTATCAAAGTCGGTATTAATGGGTTCGGTCGCATCGGCCGTATGGTGTTCCGTGCCGTTGCCAAGGACTTCCCCGGTATCGAGATCGTTGCCATCAACGACCTGCTCGACGCCGAATACCTGGCCTACATGCTGAAGTACGACTCCGTGCATGGCCGCTTCAATGGCGACATCAAGGTCGACGGCAGCAACATGGTGGTGAACGGCAAGAAGATTCGCCTGACCGCCGAGCGCGATCCGTCCAACCTGAAGTGGAACGAAGTGGGCGCCGACGTCGTCATCGACTGCACCGGTTTCTTCCTGACCACCGAGTCCTGCGAGGCCCACCTCAAGGCCGGCGCCAAGAAGGTGGTACAGTCCGCTCCGTCCAAGGACGACACCCCGATGTTCGTGTACGGCGTGAACCACGCCACCTACGCCGGCCAGACCATCGTCTCCGCCGCGTCCTGCACCACCAACTGCCTGGCCCCCATCGCCAAGGTGCTGCACGACAACTTCGGCATCAAGCGCGGCCTGATGACCACCGTGCACGCCGCCACCGCCACCCAGAAGACCGTTGACGGCCCGTCCTCCAAGGACTGGCGCGGCGGCCGCGGCATCCTGGAGAACATCATCCCGTCCTCCACCGGTGCGGCCAAGGCCGTGGGCAAGGTGATCCCCGAGCTCAACAAGAAGCTCACCGGCATGGCCTTCCGCGTGCCCACCTCCGACGTCTCCGTGGTCGACCTCACCGTCGAGCTGAACAAGGAAGCCTCCTACGAGGACATCTGCAAGGCCATGAAGGCCGCCTCCGAAGGCGCGCTCAAGGGCGTGCTGGGCTACACCGAGGAGAAGGTGGTCTCCACCGACTTCGTCGGCAACTCCGCCCCCTCCACCTTCGACGCCGAGGCCGGCATCGCCTTGGACCCGACCTTCGTCAAGGTCGTGGCCTGGTACGACAACGAGTACGGCTACACCTGCAACATGCTGCGTCTGGTCGAGCACGTCGCTAAGTAAGTAAATCCTAGGGGCTAGAGGTTAGGGGCTAGGGGCTAGGGGCTAGGGGCTAGTAAACCCTAGCCCCTAGTCCCTGGCAGCTAGCCCCTGCTTTTAAAGAGAGTTATTGGCCAAACCCCGAGGTTTGGCCAATGACTTTCAAACTTTACGAGGGAGCTGAACCATGTCTGTAATCAAGATGACCGATCTGGATTTGAAGGGTAAGCGCGTCTTCATCCGTGCCGATCTGAACGTGCCGGTGAAGGACGGCAAGGTCACTTCCGATGCCCGCATCACCGCCTCCATGCCCACCATCGAATTCGCGCTGAAGGCCGGCGCCAAGGTGATGGTGACCTCGCACCTGGGCCGTCCCACCGAAGGCGAGTGGAGCGAAGAGATTTCCCTCAAGCCCGTCGCCGACGTGCTGTCCGCCAAGCTGGGCAAGCCGGTGCGCCTGATCAAGGACTGGGTCGACGGCGGTTTCGATGTCGCCGCAGGCGAGCTGGTGCTGCTGGAGAACTGCCGCGTCAACAAGGGCGAGAAGAAGAACGTCGAAGAGACCGCGAAGAAGTACGCCGCCCTGTGCGACGTATTCGTGATGGACGCCTTCGGCACCGCCCACCGCGCCGAGGCCTCCACCCACGGCGTGGCCCAGTTCGCCCCCACCGCCGCCGCCGGTATCCTGCTCACCGGCGAACTGGACGCACTGAACAAGGCGCTGGCCAACCCGGCCCGCCCGATGGTCGCCATCGTCGGCGGCTCCAAGGTTTCCACCAAGCTGACGGTGCTGGAATCCCTGTCCACCAAGGTTGACCAGATGGTGGTCGGCGGCGGCATCGCCAACACCTTCCTCAAGGCCACCGGCAAGAACGTCGGCAAGAGCCTGTGCGAGGATGACCTGGTTCCGACCGCGCAGATGCTGATGGAAAAGATGAGCAAGCGCGGCGCCAAGATTCCGGTTGCTGTCGATGTGGTGTGCGGCAAGAAGTTCGACGCCAACGAGCCTGCCGTGCTGAAGGACGCCGGCGCCGTGGCCGACGACGACATGATCTTCGACATCGGCCCGAAGAGCGCGCAGGAGCTGGTGGACATCATCATGAAGGCCGGCACCGTGGTGTGGAACGGCCCGGTCGGCGTGTTCGAGTTCGATCAGTTCGGCGAAGGCACCAAGGCCATCGCCATGGCCATCGCCAACACCAAGGCCTTCACCCTGGCCGGCGGCGGCGACACCATCGCGGCGATTCAGAAGTACGACATTTACGACAAGGTCTCTTACATTTCCACCGCCGGCGGTGCCTTCCTCGAATATCTCGAAGGCAAGGTGCTGCCCGCCGTGGCGATTCTGGAAGAGCGTGCCAAGGGATAATGCGTTTCAGGTTTCGCGCGGCACGGGCAAGGGCCCGTGCCGCAACACCCATGAAACTTGAGGCGAGAATTCGGACTGTATGTCAAGACGAACTAAGATAGTTGCAACCATGGGGCCGGCAACCGACGACCCCAAAATGCTGGACAAGATCATCGAGGCCGGCGTCGATGTGGTCCGTATCAATTTTTCCCACGGCACTGCTGCAGAACATATCGAGCGAGTAGAGCGCGTGCGCAATCGCGCCCGCGCCCACGGCCGTCAGGTCGGCGTACTGGCCGACCTGCAAGGCCCCAAGATCCGCGTCGAGCGCTTCAAGAACGGCAAGGTGCTGCTGGAGGAAGGCAAGCTCTTCATCCTCGATGCCAAGCTTCCCGCCGATGAAGGCGATGAAACCCGCGTCGGCCTCAGTTACAAGACCCTGCCCGAGGACGTGAGGCGCGGCGATACGCTGCTGCTGGACGACGGTCGCATCGTGTTGTGGGTGGATCAGGTGCATGGCCCCGAAATCCACTGCCGCGTGGTGGTGGGCGGCACCCTGTCCAATCGCAAGGGCATCAATCGTCAGGGCGGCGGCCTCACCGCGCCGGCGCTGACCGACAAGGATCGCGAAGACATCAAGACGGCGGCCGCAATGCAGGCCGACTATGTGGCGCTGTCCTTCCCGCGCAGTGCCGCCGACGTCAACGAAACGCGCGACCTGCTGCGTGCCGCCGGCGGTTACGGCGCCATCGTCGCCAAGATCGAGCGTGCCGAGGCACTGCCGGTGATCGAGGAGATCATCGCCGCCTCCGATGTGATCATGATCGCCCGTGGCGACCTCGGTGTGGAGATCGGCGATGCCGCGCTGCCGCCGGTGCAGAAGCACCTGATCCAGCTGGCGCGCAAGATGAACCGCGTGGTGATCACCGCGACGCAGATGATGGAGTCGATGATCGAAAATCCGATCCCGACCCGTGCCGAAGTGTTCGACGTCGCCAACGCCGTGCTCGACGGCACCGACGCCGTGATGCTGTCGGCGGAAACCGCCAGCGGCAAATATCCGGACAAGGCGATCCAGGCGATGGATCGCGTGTGTATCGAGGCGGAGAAGCAGCGCATTGCCATCCAGTCCGATCACCGCATCCACACCCATTTCACCCATATCGACGAGGCCATTGCGATGGCCACGATGTATACCGCCAACCACCTCAACGTGAAGGCCATCGCGGCGCTGACCGAATCCGGCTCCACGCCGCTGTGGATGTCGCGCATCAGCTCCGGTATTCCGGTCTACGCAATGACGCGCCACGTGGAAACGCGGCGCAAGGTGACGCTGTACCGCGGCGTGTATCCGGTCAGCTTCGATGTGCAGACTTCCGACCATGCCGAGGTCAACCGCGAGGCCATCGACGAACTGCTGCGCCGCGGCGCGGTGCGCGAGGGCGACCTGGTGATCATCACCAAGGGCGACCTGATGGGCATGCACGGCGGCACCAACGCCATGAAGATCGTCAAGGTCGGCGAACTGGTTTAACTGGAAAAAGCAGATCAACCACGGGGGGCACGGGGAACACGGGGATTTTGGATGTTGTTTCGACGCTGGGGCGAAGGGCCAAGGTATTGCCTGAACCGATAGCGGTGAAACAAATACCTGCAACTCTACCCGTGTTCTCCGCGCCCGCCGTGGTTTACAGTACGATTCATTCAACTTAAGAAAGAGCATAAGGAGATTCACAATGGCCCTGGTTTCCCTGCGTCAACTTCTCGATCACGCCGCCGAGCACGGCTACGGCCTGCCGGCGTTCAACGTCAACAACATGGAACAGGTGAAGGCCATCATGGAGGCCGCCGCCGAGACCGACAGCCCGGTGATCCTGCAGGGTTCCGCCGGTGCCCGTAAGTACGCCGGCGAGCCCTTCCTGCGCCACCTGATCCTGGCCGCCCTGGAAGCCTACCCGAACGTCCCGGTGGTCATGCACCAGGATCACGGCGCCTCCCCGGCCGTGTGCGTCAACGCCATCCAGTCCGGCTTCTCCTCCGTGATGATGGACGGCTCCCTGATGGAAGACGGCAAGACCCCGTCCTCCTACGAATACAACGTCGACGTTACCCGTCGCGTGGTCGACATGGCCCACGCCTGCGGCGTGTCCGTGGAAGGCGAGCTGGGCTGCCTGGGTTCCCTGGAAACCGGCAAGATGGGCGAGGAAGACGGCCACGGCGCCGAAGGCGTGCTGGACCACTCCGCCCTGCTGACCGACCCCAACGAAGCCGCCGACTTCGTCAAGAAGACCGGCGTCGACGCCCTGGCCATCGCCATCGGCACCTCGCATGGCGCCTACAAGTTCACCTCCAAGCCCACCGGCAAGATCCTGCGCATCGACCGCGTCAAGGAAATCCACGCCCGCATCCCCAGCGTCCACCTGGTCATGCACGGCTCCTCCTCCGTGCCGCAGGACTGGCTGGAAATCATCAACAGCTACGGCGGCGACATGGGCCAGACCTACGGCGTGCCGGTGGAAGAGATCGTGGAAGGCATCAAGAACGGCGTGCGCAAGGTCAACATCGACACCGACCTGCGCATGGCCTCCACCGGCTCCATCCGCAAGCACCTGGCCGACAACAAGTCCAACTTCGACCCGCGCAAGTACTACAAGGCCGCGGAAGACGCCATGAAGCAGATCTGCAAGGCCCGCTACGAAGCCTTCGGCGCTGCCGGCATGGCCTCCAAGATCAAGCCGATCTCCCTGGAGAAGATGGCCGGCCTGTACGCCAAGGGCTCGCTGGACCCGAAGGTCAACTAAGCCGTGACCGACATGCTGTAAAGACGAAGGGGCCGCAAGGCCCCTTCTCTTTTTGTGCCGCCGGCTGGCAGGTGTTGCCGGCTTGCATGTATACGCAGGCTGCGTATACTCATGACTTATGAAATGGATATTCATCGAGACGCCGGTTTTTACCCGGCTTCTCCCTCATTACATGGATGATGAGGGTTACCGGTATTTGCAGTTGGCGTTACAGTCGAATCCCGAGGCCGGCGCCGTCATGCCCGGCACCGGCGGCTTCCGCAAACTGCGCTGGCAGGACCCGCGCCGAGGCAAGGGCAAGCGCGGAGGGATCAGAATCATCTATTACGTCCTGACCGAGGATCGCCATCTCTGGTTGTTTACCCTCTATGACAAGGACGAGCTTTCCGATTTGACGCCGGAAGAAAAGGCGGCAATGAAGCGGGCAATACAAGAGGAATTGGCCGCCAGGAGACACAAATCATGAGCAAGAACCGCAAGCTAATCGACGAGATGATGAGCGGCATCGAGGCGATGCGCCAACAGCGCGAAGGAAAGATCACGCTGCGTACCCATGAGGTGGACGAACTGCCGCGCCCGGAGATCGCGCCGGAACTCATCCGTGCCATCCGCGAACAGCTGCATGTCTCGCGGGCCGTATTTGCCCGGCGCCTGCGCGTCTCCACCCGGACACTCGAGAATTGGGAACAGGGGCGGGCCAAACCCAACGCACAGGCGGCAGCATTGATCTTGATGGTGCGCAAGTATCCGGATACCTTGGCCAGGCTGGAGCAACTGAATGGTGAAGCGGCGTGACGTCGCTGTCCGAGAGTCATGGTCTGTGCCCGGTTGTTCCGGCTGACGCAGGCGAAAGGCAAGACCCAACCGGTTTACCCGATGCCGGAAAGAATGAGGACACCACCATGCGCACCGTAGGCCGCCGCAAGGAACCGGAAATTACCTTCTCCGCTTCGGCCGAGCTGCTGGCGGAAGGGGCTCGATTCAACGACGAGATCCACCGCCTGCCCACCGGCAGCCGCACCTTTATCCGCAAGGGTGTCTACCGCTTCCAGAACAATGCCGAGGCCAACCGCCACGAACTGGACTGCTTGGTCGAGGGGATGGCAGCAATCGCCCTGGAGCGGCCCTGATGGACGAATACAGCCACCCCGCGACACTGGAAGACCTCAAGACGCTGATACGGGCCCTGAATGCTGAGGGCGTCGAGTATCTCCTCATAGGCGGCTACGCCCTCTTCGCACATGGCTACCACCGGGCCACGACCGATATCGACGTGCTGGTGCCGCCGACACGGGAAGTCGGTCGAAAGATGCGCGCCGCCTTGATGGTGCTTCCCGATCAGGCGGCCAAGGAACTGGATCCGACATGGTTCGAGGAAGGCGAGAATATCCGTATCGCCGATGCATTTGTGGTGGACATCATGCTCAATGCCTGCGGCGAGACCTACGACACACTGAAGCAGTATGCCGAAACAGTTGAGTTGGACGGCTTGCCAATCCGCACGGTCAACCTTGAAGGTCTGCTGCGCACAAAGCAGACCGTGCGCGACAAGGACGCGGCCGACCGCGTCGTCCTGGAACGTGCGCTGGCGACACTTCGGGACCGGCGCGGTAACCCAGGAGAGGATTAGGTCATGGAGCGCAGGGAAGTACAAACAAGACACCCACTCATAAGAGAACGGCACAAACAAGACACCCACTCGTAAGAAAGGCTCCCACTCATAAGAAAAGCCGTCCGGCACAGCCGAAGAGCGGCGTGGGTTGAGCTGGTCAGCAGCGGTTTTCCGGCGAAATGCGGTTGAGTCCGCATCCCCCGAAGGCACGGACTGTCGATTTTTCAGACGCGGGACGTGGCCATCCCTCAGGCTGTGACTGATTCGGTGTTAAGCGGAGCGAGTGAGGCTAGGCCAGCAGTTCGCGGCAGGCCACGAGGTTGGGTGTTCGTCGGTAGCCGAGGCACTTACAAGCTGCCTTGAGTTTGTAGGCGGCGCCGACCAATCCCTTGAAGCGGCTCTCGAAGTGCGTGGTCATGTGCAGCCAGTAGCGCGGGTCGATGTTCAGTCTTTCCAGTATCGGCGGCAGGTGGGCGGGGATGGCGCCGCGCTTGTCGTCGCGCAGTATCCTTCCGGTCCAGTCCACCAGTTCCAGATAATCCTCCAGGCGGAAGGGCAGGCCCTTGGGCATGTCTTCTCGGGGATTCCCGGCGAAGGGCAGCAGGTGGGGCGGTTGTTCTGTGTCAGCTGCGAGAGCGGCCTTGATACGTTCCTGTATCGAGGTGTGGTCCGAGGTTTCCGGTGTCTCGGCCATGCCGGCGCGAATGGGGTTGAGGTCCACGTAGGCGAGGCAGGCGGCGAGGGCCTTTTCGTCGAGCAGGGCCTGGGACTTGAAGCGGCCTTCCCAGAAGCGGCCGCTGCAGTCGTCTTCCTCGTTGGCCTGGCGGGCGATGGCTTCGTTGAGGCAGCGCATGTACCAGCTGATGTCGCTCAGGCGGTTGCGCCAAAGGGCGACGAGTTCCGCCACCAGCTTCCGTTCCACTTCCAGTAATTCATCGCCGGCGAGATAGCGTTGCGCTAGAGGATGGCCGACGAAGAGTTCCTGCCAGCGGCGGATGACTTCCTTCTCGCTCCAGTCTTCGGCTTGCTGCCGGTCCACGTGCAGCACTACGTGGTAGTGGTTGGACATCACCGCGAAGGCGCAGAGGTCGATGGCGAACACTTCCACCAGCGTGCGCATGCGGTCCTGTATCCATTGGCGGCGGTGTTCGTAGCTGTTGCCGGAGTGGGCATCGTCACCGCACAGGAAGGCGCGGCGCACGCAACGTGAGACGCAGTGGTAGTAGGGGGTGGCCTCCAGCGAGACCAGCAATTTCCTTGGCTTGGGCATGATATCGGTCCTTGATATCGACGAGGGGATCCAACCATGCCATAGCGGCGATGTTCCGGGCAACTTTTGTGTGGGTGTCAAGCGAGTTACTATCAATTCTGCGCCCACCCATCCCATGCCAAGGAGGCAACAACATGAACCCAGCTCGTCACCGTTTTGCCCTTACCTTTATCCCCCTCCTCGCCCTGCTCGTCCCGCTGCAAGGTCACGCCCGCAACCCGGTCGAAGCGGTCAAGGCGTTAGACCACGACGGCGATGGGCGCGTCAGCCTGAGCGAATGGGACAAGCCGAAGAAGCCCTTCCAGCGCATCGACAAGAACGGTGATGGCTACCTGACGGCGGAAGAGTTCGCCGCCGACTGGGGCGTGCCGATGCCCGGCAGCGAGGAGGCGGCCACACCTGCGGTGATCGCCGGTTGCGCTATACCGCCCCATCCGCTGCCCATCGCCGACGCCCACTACCACATCCTGCCCTGGCAACAACCGGACGATGTCTGCCGCCTGATGCAGGAGCACGGCATCAAGTGGATTGGTGGTGCCGGCCAGATGCAACCCGATGCACTGGTCGATCGCTACAAGGCACGGCTCGGTGAACAGTGGCGCATCTTCGGCGGCCAGCGCCAGCTCTCCATGGAGTTCCCCAAGGCCCATGGCCACGGCATCATCGAGGATGCCGATCACCCGGCCATGCGCGAGCTATTGGCGATGCTGGACAAGGAATTGCAGAGCGGTTACTTCAAGGGCATTGGCGAGGTGCACATCAACACCCGCACCTCGGCCCCGCGGCCCGACTGGCAGCGCAAGCTGCGCGCCAATGCCCCCGGCATCAAGGCCCTGGCCGACCTCGCCGCCAGGCACCGCGTGCCGTTGTCGATCCATGCCCAGTGGGACAACGATACCGAGCAACAGCTCGCGGCATTGGCCAACCACAATCCGCAGACCGTCATCCTGCTGGCCCACTGCGGCACCGACGCATCGGCCTCGCAGATCCGCGTCTTCCTGAATGAGCACCCCAACGTCACCTGCGACCTGTCATCGCGCTACGACCGGGTGAAGAAATACCCGGAGCGCCAAATCTATGCAGGAAACAAACTGGACAGCGCCTGGAAGAGCCTGATCGAGGAGATGCCGGAGCGCTTCACCGTCGGCGTGGACGATGTGCACAGCGAAAAGGAATATGCGCATGTGGTGCGCGCCATCCGCGAGGGACTGCTGGCCAACCTGACGCCGGAGACGGCGCGCAGGGTGGCCCATGAAAATGCCGACCGCATCTTCGGCATGAACTGAAAACAGGACAATCGAACACACAAAAAGAAAAGGGGTCAGTACCCTTAAATCGATTCAAAATTCTGGCAAATTGAATCACTGAAATGACGAAGGGGGCCATCGGCCCCCTTCTTGTTTCTGCAACTACAGCATCTCAGCGGTAGCTGTTGAAGACGCGCGCTCCCTGTCTGTCGAACGCGACCACGTCGTAGGGCTGGGTGATGCCGTCCTGTTCCATGCCCGGCGAGCCGATGGGCATGCCGGGGACGGAGAGGCCGGTGATCTGCGGGCGTTGTTTGAGCATGGCCTTTACGTCGGTGGCGGGGACGTGGCCTTCGAGGACGTAGCCGTCGACGAGGGCGGTGTGGCAGGAGGCGAGTTCGGGGGTGACGCCGTGTTGCATCTTGATGGCGGCGACGTCGTTGGTGTCGCGGGCGACGACCTTGAAGCCGTTGTCTTGCAGGTGGTCGATCCAGGCGTTGCAGCAGCCGCAGGTCGGGCTTTTGTAGACGACCACTTCGGGCAGGGCCGAGGTGGCGGTGCGCAGCGGCAGCGCGACGGCGGCGATGATGGCCAGGGCGGCGGTGGCGCCGAGCAGCCACCAGCGTTTGATATGGAATGTTGTCATGGTGTCACCTCTCATGGATTGACCGGTGTGGCTGCCGGTGGTTCCGTGTGTCCGGTACGTGTCCCTGCTGTTCATCGGCCCTGTGTGAGGGCCTATTGCCTGCTATGTTTACGATTCTAGTCAACAATGCGGGAGGCCATCATCATGAATACCCTTCGCCTGTCTTTTCTCTCCCTGTTTGCAGGGTTGTTTCTGGCCGGGGCCGCGCTGGCATCGGATGGTTCGGTCACCATACTGTCGCCGGCGGACGGCGCCAGGCTCGATGCGATGGCTGAGAACCGTATCAGTTATACGGTGGAGCCCGGTCCGCGTGGTGACCACACGCATCTCTACGTGGATGGCAAGGAGGTGGCGGTGCTGCGCCGGCTCAAGGGCGATTATGCCCTGCCCACGCTGGCCGCCGGCAACCGTGAGGTGTGCATCAAGGTGGTGAACAAGGGCCATACGCCCATCGGCATCGAGCAGTGCGTGAAGGTGATGGTGGATTAGATGGATCTGCAGAACCTGGCCTATGCGCTGACTCAGGTGGCGCACAACTTCGGCGCCGTGGCGGTGGTCGCTGTGCCGCTGTTTGTGCGCTGGCCCTTGCGCATGCAGGAGCCGGCACGGCGGACGCTGGCCTGGCTGGTGCTGGCCGGCTGGGTGGTGCAGGGGATGAGCGGGGCCGGTTTCGGCGCCATCAGCTTCGCCTACTACGGCGCCTTTCCCGATATTCACGGCATTGCCGTGGCGGCGCTGCTGCTGAAGATGGCCTGTGCGGCCAGCGGTGTGGTGTTGGCGGCAGTGATGTTGCGCTGGGGGGCGCGCTGGTCGGATGAGGCGCACCGCTGCGCGTGGGGCGGGTTGTTGCTGCTGGGTGTAGCAGCGCTGACGGCGGCGGCCTTCCTGCGCTGGTTTTCCTGAAGTCCTTTCAGGTTTCGGAACACAGGCAAGGGAGATGTGCGCTACGCGCACGGCAGCTTTGATACCAGAAATACGAGGATGGCAGGAGTCCGCTCTGCGGGCGAATGGCGGTGGATATTGGCACCGTTCGCCGAGGGGGCTCGGCTCCTCCTGCATGGGTACCCCGTGCCGGAGTTCTTTTGGTGGATGCGCTGCGCTTATCCACCCTACGGTTCTGCCCCGATTTCCCGTTGGCCTCCTTCGTGGGAGTCCGGCTATGCCGGGCGATGAGGCCTGTGCGGCGCCGCTGTCGCCCGATGAATCTGGCTCCCACAAAAGAATTCAAAAATGATACGGGCGTGGCGAGTTCATTCCCTTGAGTCTTGTGCCGCTGTTCCTGGTGGATGCGCTGCGTCTAATGCCGCCCAGCTTGTGGGGCGCAGGGCAATCAGGCGCTGTGTGCCTCCCTGATCCTTGCCTGCGGCAGCTTCTGTTCGCCCTTGCCGAGCAGCGAGGGGCTTTCCTGAAGCAGGTAATCCTTGAAGGTCTGCGCCACCATCGACAGGCGTTTGCCCTGGCGATGTACTACGTACCAGTAGCGCATGATGGGGAACTCGCTTACGTTGAGGATCACCAGGCGGCCGAGTGCCAGTTCCATCTCCACGGTATCGCGTGACAGCAGGCCGAGGCCGAGGCCGGCCTGCACCGACTGCTTGATGGCTTCGTTGCTGCCCACTTCCATGCCGGTGGTGATATGCACATCGTGCTGGGCAAAGAACCGCTCCATGGCGATGCGGGTGCCGGAGCCGGGTTCGCGTACCAGAAATACCTCCTGCTCCAGCCGCTGCAAGGGAATCTTTTTATCCTTCGCCAGCGGATGTTCGGGCGGCGCCACGATCACCAGCGGGTTTTCCATGAAGGGATCGGCGCCGAGATCCATGTCATCGGGCGGCTGTCCCATGACTACCATATCAACTTCATTCTCCGCCAGTTGTGTCAGCAGGGTCTCGCGGTTGGTGACATCGAGGCTGACGGTGACGCCGGGGTAGCGCTGGCAGAAGCCGGCGAGCAGCACCGGGATGAAGTAATTGGCGGTGGAGGCAACGGATATCTTCAGCTTGCCCTTGCCGAGTCCCTTGAGGCTGTTCAGCACGCCTTGCAGCTCATCGAGCTGCTGCAGTACGCTGCGACTGTAGTGATACACTTCCCGCCCCATTTCGGTGAGATAGATCTTCTTGCCGAGGTGTTCGAACAGGGACACATCGAGCTGGCTTTCCAGCTGCTTGACCTGCATCGATACCGCGGGCTGGGTCAGACACAACTCTTCGGCCGCACGGGTGAAACTGAGATGGCGGGCGACGGCAGAAAAAACCCGCAATTGGCGCAGAGTTATATTCATAAGTATTTTCTTATGCTATGCATCACTTCGATTGAAGTTGCATTATGTGTGGGGGAGTCTACACCAGTTTCACAACAAGATTCAAAGCAGCCATTTCCAGCGCAAGTGTAGACGGCGGCCGTCATGCCGGGACGCATTGGCGGTTGTGGTCGCGAGTATCAGTGGGGGATACCCGGAACGGCGTACCGGTAGCCGGTACGCCGTTCTTTTTTGACCGCCCGCTTATCGACAGGGCGGCTGCAAATACGCATCATTAGCCATTTTCCAGCCGGGTCCGGAGGACGCGGCCTCACCGTCAACGAGAACAAGGCCATGTCCGAAGTCGTTTTCAACTCCGAATTGAACAGTCTCCAACTGATCCAGCGCGGCAAGGTGCGCGACATCTACGCCATTGACGACAGCAAGATGCTGTTTCTGGCTACCGATCGGTTGTCGGCCTTCGATGTGGTGCTGCCCACGCCGATCCCGGGCAAGGGCAAGGTGCTCACCGGCATGTCCAATTTCTGGTTCGAGCGCACCCGGCACATCGTCGCCAACCATCTCACCGGCATCGATCCGGCGGGCATGGTGTCCGCCGGCGAGGCGGCCCTGGTGGCGGGTCGTGCGGTGGTGGTGCGCAAGCTGAAGCCGCTGCCGGTGGAGGCCATCGTGCGTGGCTACATCGTCGGTTCCGGCTGGAAGGAGTACAAGGCTTCCGGCACGGTGTGCGCCATGCCCTTGCCCGCCGGTCTGCGCGAGGCCGACAAGCTGCCGCAGCCGATCTTCACGCCGTCCACCAAGGCGGCGGTGGGCGACCACGACGAAAACATTTCCTTCGAACGCATGGTGGAGCTGGTGGGGCGCCCGCTGGCCGAGCAGGTGCGCGACGTGGCCATAAGGTTGTACAACTTTGCCGCCGAGTACGCCCTTACCAAGGGCATCATCATTGCCGACACCAAGTTCGAGTTCGGCCAGGACGAGGCCGGCAACCTGGTGCTGATGGACGAGGTGCTGACCCCCGACTCTTCCCGTTTCTGGCCGGTGGAGTCCTATGCCCCCGGCGCCAACCCGCCCAGCTTCGACAAGCAGTACGTGCGCGACTATCTGGAGAGCCTGGGCTGGAACAAGAAGCCGCCCGCACCGGCGTTGCCGGACGAGGTGGTGCAGAAGACGGTGGAGCGCTACCGCGAGGCGCTGCGCCAGCTTACCGGCAGCGACATCGAGTAAACGCCTTGGCTCTGAATCCCTTGCGCCTCTGCAGGGAGATGCCTGGGATGGATCACTCCCGCGATCAATAATTGCCTGCTGCGCATTTGCGCACGCTGCGATCAGCGACTATGTATATGCATTACATGGTCATGCTGCGCAGGAATTTTTCAGGCATGAAATCCAGTCTGCCCGATCTGCCGATCCTCAAGTCACTGCCGCTGCGTATGGAGGCGGTGCATTACAACAACGTGTTTCTGGCCTTGCGGCGGCTGGGTGAACCCCTCAAGCTGATGTTGCCCGGTCTGCGCAGCTTCGAGGTATACCTCGACCGCGATGCCTGGGTCTGCTTCGAGCGTACCAGTGAACATCCGCCCCTGCTGGCGTGGACAGGTTTTCGCGGCAATGCCCGCAACGGCCTGTACGAGCCGGTGCCCTGCCGCCTGCTGCTGTATCACCCCTATGCCTCACAGTTGATGCGTAACCTGCCCGAGGAGATCAGCCGCCTGCTGATCCGGCGCCTCAGCCACCGCACCATTCCGGTAACCGCCCGCGTCATCGCCTTCTAGTTTTCCCTCCGCCTTCCAGCAGCGCCGGTAATGGCCAATGGAATCAAACAGGATTGATGGTAGTCATAAATAAATAAGCATTTATTGATTCTATTTGTAATTATTATTTAATTTACTTTATGCATGAACGGCATAGACTTGTGATGCATGAACGACATAGACTTGAGTCCACAAGGGTAAGCCTTGCTGGTTCAGCAGCGCATCAAGAGTAAAGCTAAACAACTTCGAGACCGTTGCTGCGATTTCAAAGTTAATCGCTAAACCGACAATAGAGGGTAAGCAAAATGGCAGTTAAGACCTATAGCGCGGGCGTGAAGGAATACCGCCACACCTACTGGATGCCCGATTACACCCCGCTGGACACCGATCTTCTGGCGTGTTTCAAGATCACCCCCCAGCCCGGTGTTGATCGTGAAGAGGCTGCTGCCGCCGTGTGTGCCGAGTCTTCCACCGGCACCTGGACCACGGTGTGGACCGACCTGCTGACCGACATGGATTACTACAAGGGTCGCGCCTATCGCATTGAAGATGTGCCTGGCGACGACACTTCTTTCTACGCATTCATTGCCTACCCGATCGATCTGTTCGAAGAGGGTTCCGTGGTCAACGTCTTCACCTCCCTGGTCGGTAACGTGTTCGGTTTCAAGGCCGTGCGTGCTCTGCGTCTGGAAGACATCCGCTTCCCGATCGCCTACGTCAAGACCTGTGGCGGCCCCCCCCTGGGCATCCAGGTCGAGCGCGACGTGATGAACAAGTACGGCCGTCCGATGCTGGGCTGCACCATCAAGCCGAAGCTGGGTCTGTCCGCCAAGAACTATGGCCGCGCTGTTTACGAATGTCTGCGTGGTGGCCTGGACTTCACCAAGGATGACGAGAACGTAAACAGCCAGCCCTTCATGCGTTGGCGTCAGCGTTTCGACTTCGTGATGGAAGCCATCTTGAAGGCCGAAGCTGAAACCGGCGAGCGTAAGGGCCACTACCTGAACGTGACCGCTCCGACCCCGGAAGAGATGTACAAGCGTGCCGAGTATGCCAAGGAAATCGGCGCACCCATCATCATGCACGACTACATTACCGGTGGCTTCTGTGCTAACACCGGCCTGGCCAACTGGTGCCGCGACAACGGCATGCTGCTGCACCTGCACC
>DYFR01000032.1 GCA_020725115.1 Thiohalomonas denitrificans | reverse complement strand
AATCTGCAGGTCATGCAATGAACGCTCGTTTCGTGTGTATTTTTTCAGCAGCCTGCTAAACTGAGTGAATGCTTGCACGAGATTTCCTGGGCTTGATACATATGGATGAGTTGCCTTGTTATTTGCCATTCCCATTTTCCTCTCTTAGTTAAATGTCCATTTATGTTGGTTGCATTTTAAGGTCTGGCACCAATCGCACCGCATGAATGAGCTACAGCCCTGTCGTATAGGGTGGGTTGCGGGTGTGGCCGAAGATAGGGTTGCATGGGCAGGTCCTTTGTTCTGCGTGTCAGCCGCTGGACGGGGCTGACCGGGCTGTGTGTTCGTTCCGTGAGTTGCCGGCATTCAGATGTAGCGCCAATTAGGGCGCAAATGGGCGGCGAGATCAAGGGTGGGGCCGGCGGGAGGGACGGTACGCGGGATCAGGCGGCCGGTTTCTTGCCATATAGCCGCCGCAGTTCTTCCTTGGCCTGTTGCAGGATGGCGCGGCGTTCCGCGGGCAGGTTCTTGCCGGCGCGGTTGATGTAGAAGTTGAGCATGGACATGGCGGAGCGGAACGGCGTGGTTTTGCGCCGCTCGCTGGCCTCGGCGGAGTGTTGCAGGGAGCGGGCGATCCGGCGCGGGTCGTCGAGGGCGAACACGCCGGCTTCGAGGTCGAGGGCGTTGCTGGTTTCGGTGATGTGCCGGGACCAGCGGCTGGGTGTCTCCTTTGTCATGGCGTCTTGCCTGTCGTGGTGCGTTTGGTGGATGCGCTGCGCATCCACCGACCGCGGCCCCTCACCCTGGCTATTGATTCGCCAGTTCCTGCAGCAGGCGCAGCTGGGCGCAGCTGGGTTCTTCGCCTTCGGCGGGGAGAATGCGGCGGTAACTGCCGTCGGCGGCGAGTTCCCAGGCCTGGGTGTTGTCTTCCAGGTAGTAGCCCACTTCACGCAGCACGCGCTTGCGCAGCTCCTTGTGGTCGAGGGGAAAGCAGGTTTCCACGCGTTGCAACAGGTTGCGATCCATCCAGTCGGCGCTGGAGAGGAACAGTTCTTCCTTGCCGTCGTTCTGGAAGTAGAACACGCGGGTGTGTTCGAGGAAGCGGCCGACGATGGAGCGTACGCGGATGTTGTCGGATACGCCGGGCACGCCGGGGCGCAGGCAGCAGATGCCGCGCACGATGAGGTCGATCTGCACTCCGGCCTGGGAGGCGGTGTACAGTCCCTGGATGACCTGGCGTTCCACCAGTGCGTTCATCTTGGCGATGATGCGGGCCGGTTTGCCGGCGCGGGCCAGTTCGGCTTCGCGCTCGATGCGTTCCAGCAGACCCTTGTGCAGGGTGAACGGTGCCTGCAGCATTTTGCGCTGCTTGCCGAAGCGTCCCAGGCTGGTGAGCTGGAGGAATAACTGGTGCACGTCCTCGCCCATGTCCTGATCGCAGGTGAGCAGGCCGTAGTCGGTGTAGATGCGTGCGGTGCGCACGTGATAATTGCCGGTGCCGAGGTGGGTGTAATGGCGCAGATGGCCGTTCTCGCGCCGCACCACCAGCAGCATCTTGGCGTGGGTCTTGTAGCCGACCACGCCGTATACCACATGGGCGCCGGCCTCCTGCAGGCGGTTGGCCAGGGCGATGTTGGCCTCTTCGTCGAAGCGGGCGCGCAGTTCCACCACGACAGTGACTTCCTTGCCGCGTCGGGCGGCATCCACCAGCGCATCGACTACCAGTGACTGCGGGCCGGTGCGGTACAGGGTCTGCTTGATGGCCAGCACATGCGGATCGTTGGCGGCCTGGCGCAGCAGGTCGAGTACCGGCACGAAGGATTCGAACGGATGATGCAGCAGGATGTCACCTTCGTTGAGCGCTTGGAAGATGTTGGTGCCGGTGCCGAGGCGCGGCGGCAGGGTGGAGGTGAACGGCGTGTACTTCATGTCCGGCCGATCCACCATGTCGGGCAGCGCCATCAGCCGGTTGAGGTTGACCGGGCCGTTGACTGCATACAGATCGGCATCCTTCAGGCCGAAGTGACTGAGCAGAAAATTGGCCAGTTCGGGTGGGCAGTTGTCGGCCACCTCCATGCGCACGGCATCGCCGTAACGCCGTGCCGGCAGTTCGCCTTCCATCGCCCGCAGCAGGTCGTCCACTTCTTCCTCGTCGACGAACAGATCGGAATTGCGCGTGATGCGGAACTGATAGCAGCCGGTGACCTTCATGCCGGGGAACAGGTCGTCGACGTGGGCGTGGATCACCGAGGATAGAAAGACGTAATCATGCGGGCCGCTGCCGGCGCTTTCCGGCAGCTGGATCAGGCGCGGCAGCGCGCGCGGCGCCTGTACCACCGCCATGCCGCTGGAGCGGCCGAAGGCGTCCTTGCCCTTGAGGGAGACGATGAAGTTCAGGCTCTTGTTGAGGATGCGCGGGAACGGATGGGCCGGGTCGAGGCCGAGCGGCGACAGCACCGGCAGCAGTTCGTGTTCGAAGTAATCCTTGACCCAGGCCACCTGCTGATCATTCCAGTCGGTGCGGCGCACGAAGCGGATGCTGTTCTGATCCAGTGCCGGGATCAGCACGTCGTTCAGCACGCGATATTGTTCCGCCACCAGTTCGTGGGCACGCAGGCTGATCTGGTTCAGCACTTCCTGCGGGGTCATGTTTTCCGGGCCGGTGAGGGTGATGCGTGAGACTTCCTTCTGTTTCAGGCCGGCGACGCGGATTTCGAAGAATTCGTCCAGGTTGCTGCTGGAGATGCACAGGAAGCGCAGGCGTTCCAGCAACGGCACGCTTTCGTCCTTGGCCTGCTCCAGCACGCGGCGGTTGAATTCCAGCAGGGAGAGTTCGCGGTTGATGTAAAAGTCGGGTTGCGAGAGGTCGATGCTCATGTCTTGTCCATGGATACGCGGTGTGGGGGCCGCGGGAGCGAGTCCAAATGTTGCCATTACACTAACAGAATGTGACAGGGCGGTGACAGAGTGGTTCCGGGGAATTGTTCCTGCGCCGGGGAGATATGCGGTGAGCGGGGAAGGGCCGCGCCATCACTCTGCGGACGCCGCCGGCCCTGTCCTGGCCGCCGGATCAGGCGGGTTCCCGCAGCAGGGGTTCGATATCGGCAGACGGCATGGGGCGGTAAAACAGGAAGCCCTGGGCCTGGTTGCAGCGATGGCTGATCAGCACGGTGCGCTGCGCCTCGGTTTCCACGCCTTCCGCCACCAGGCCCAGCCCCAGTTCTTCGCACAGGCCCACCGTGGCGCGCAGGATGGCGCGGCTGACCTGGCCCTGCACCACATCGGTGATGAAGGAGCGATCCAGCTTGAGGGTATCGACGGGCAGCAGGCGCAGATAATTGAAGGAGGAGTAGCCGATACCGAAGTCATCCAGGGCGATGCGAAAGCCGGCACTGCGCAATTCTTTCAGCCGGGCGGCGGCAGCGTCGATGTCGCCGAGAAATACCTGCTCGGTGATCTCCAGTTCCAGGAGTGACGGCGGGCAGCCGCTTTCCTCGATACCGCTACGCAGCCGTTGCCAGAAATCCAGTTCGGTGAACTGGCGCGGCGAGATGTTGATGGCGATGGGTACGGCGCAGCCGAGCAGACGCCAGCGGCTGAGGTCGCTCAGCACCTGTTCCAGTATCTGCTTGCCCAGTTCGGCGATTTGTCCGGTTTCCTCGGCAATGGCGATGAATTGTCCCGGCGGCACCAGCCCGTGCTGGGGATGCTGCCAGCGGGCGAGGGCCTCGAGGGCCACGATGCGGCCGCTGTGCAGATCGACCTTGGGCTGGTAGTGGGGCAGGAATTCGGCGTGCTGCAGGGCGCGATGGATGTCGCTTTCGATGCTGACGAAATGTGCCGCTTCACGGCTGTAGTCGGTGTGGTAGGCGGCGATCCGATCCGGCCCGGAGCGTTTGGCGCGGTACATGGCGGTATCGGCATTGCGGATCAGGGTGGCGCCGTCGGTGCCGTCCTCGGGATAGCAGGCGATACCGACAGTGCCGCTGACATGCAGTTCGTTGCTGCCGATGAGAATCGGGCGCTCAATTTCGTTGAGCAGGCTGCGGGCGAAGGCGAGTACGGCAGTCTTGTCCTGCGCCTGCGGCAGCATGATGACGAATTCGTCGCCACCGAAGCGGCATAACAGCGAGTCCGGTGGACAGGATGCCTGCAGGCGGCGGGCAATGTGTTGCAGCAGTTGATCGCCGAAGGCATGGCCCAGGCTGTCGTTGATGTTCTTGAATCGGCTCAGGTCGAGAAACAGCACGGCGAAGTTCTGCTGTGCGGCGGTGCGTTGAGCGAGTTCCTGCTCCAGCAGGCGACGGTTGGGCAGATCGGTGAGCGGGTCGTAATGGGCCATGCGCGCGATGCGGGCCTGATCCTCCTTGCTCTGGGTGATGTCCACATTGGTCGAGCGCACGCCGATCTGGCGTCCCTGATCGTCATAGACCGGTGCGCAGATGTGGGTGAACCAGCGGATGGCGCCATCCCTGGTGAGGAGGCGCATGTCGAAGCTTTCCGGATCGCCGCGGTCGTTGATGTGGTGGATGTGGCTGCGCCAGCGTTTCCGGTCTTCCGGATGGATCAGTTGATCCATCAGGTTGGGGCAGTCATAAAACTCCTGCTCGGTGTAGCCGGTGAAGCTGGCGCAGGAGGGTGAGACATACTCGTACTGGCCGTCGACCCGACGCAGATAGGTGAATTCCTGGGCGATGTCGACGATGGCGCGAAACTCCAGTGACTTCTGCCGCAGGCGCTGGCGCAGCACCGTCACCCGTCCCAGCAGGATGCCGACGATGAGGGTGACAATGGCAGGCATGATGAAAAAGCGCGGGCTGACGTGTTCTATCACGAACAGTATCTGTATCAGCAACGCACAGGAAACCACTGCCGCCATCAGCAGGATGCTGCGGGCGTAAACAGGCCAGTCTGACCGGCGCCGGACTCCCATGCGTCTCCCTCCTCGTTATTATTGTTTTTCGCGTCTTGTTGCGCGATTTTTCCGGGTCAGCATATACCCGCCGGCTCATGGCGGGCAAATCACGCTTCAGGGCGTGGCGGGTACTGGTTCCGGCGTAACGGCGGGTTCGCGGTAATATTCGGGCGGGGTTTTTTCCACCAGGGTGGTCACCGCCGCGTCGATCATGTCGCCCAGGGCCCTTTCCACGGGTGTGTTTTCAAATACGCTGAGCAGGCCGGGCAGGCGCACATAGCCGTGGCGCGAGGAGAACACCCCGGCCCAGGCGGCGCCGAACTTGCGTGCCTTGCCCTCCACCGCGATGGCGGCGACGATGCGGCCGGTGGTGACATCGATGACGTGCAGATCGAGCATGGCGGAGGCCGTGCGCATCTCCACGTCGATGACACCCCAATTCTTGCGATCATTACCCAGCGGCACCGGGATCGGAAAGGCGATGCCGCCGCTCTCGCCGGCGTCGAAGCCGGTGAGCGCCCCCACCAGCAGCAGGTCGATTCCTTCCAGTTGATCCAGCGGCAGTACGGTGTCGTCGCCGGCACGGCGCGAGGTTGAAAACTCCTGTTCCACCATCACGTCCTTGAGGTGTTCGCGCTCCAGCACGATGTAACGGCCGGACTGGAACACGGCGGTGGTGAGCAGGTCGCGCACGCCGCCGAGGAAATCCTCCGCCGAGAGATTGTGATCATCGCCCAGCAGCAGGCCGATGCGGCTGGCCAGCGAGTTCTTGCCGCTGGTCTTGTCGATGATGCGCCCCACGGCGATGCGCGCCTTGGGGCCGTCGTAACGTTCGGCCTGCACCTCGGCGATGCCCAGACCCTCGCCGCGGGTGACGCCGGCGGTGGAGCTGCAGCCGGCCAGCAACGCGGCGCACAGTAAAATGAACGAGCGGATGTAAAGGCTCATCTGGGATATCGATCCGCAAATGAACGCGAATGGACGCAAATTGAACCGACAGTCGTCAAGGGCATGCGATACCGACTCTGGTGTGCTATTTGCGTTGATTGGCGTTTATTCGCGGACCCAGTCTTGCGTCTACAGCTTGGTCGCAACGATGTGATTGACCGCCGCCTCGATGCACTTGCGCATGGCCTTTTCCATCGGCGACTTGGCCCAGGCGCCGAGGCCGATGGGCAGCGGGCTGGTGGTGAAGATCAGGCCGACGCCGGCGGCGCCGGAAGTGCCTTCCACGGTGGTGGCATTCACCACGCGGCCGGTGGCGGCGTCGACGATGCGGATGTTGATGGCGACGCAGGCCTCCTTGGCACCGATGAGCAGCAGCGAGCCGCCGCGGCAGTTGGGCTCGAATTCGGTGACCGAGCCGTAGACCAGCAGTTCGGCACCCTCCAGTTCGCCCTTGGGGGCGACGGTCTCCTGCTTGAAGCGGCCGGTGTCGCCCAGGTTCTGCTCCTGCATCACTTCCTCCAGCCGCTCGCGCTCCAGCACGATGACGGCGTTGGAGTTGAACAGAGAGTCGGTGAGCATCTGCGACAGGCCGCGACCCACGTCGCCATAGCCGCCCTTGGCAGCCTTGTATTCGAAGGCCTTCACCGCCACGCGCTTCTTCGGGCCTACCGCCGGTTCGGCCCGTGCCTGGGCGATGGTGGGGCCGCCGGTGCTGCTGCTCACCACGGTGGCGGAACTGCAGCCGACGAGCAGGGCGGCGATCAGGGACAACAGGAAAAAGGCATACAGGCGGGTGGACATGACGGACTCCTTGGCAACGGATGCGGGGCTTACCTTGCGCTAACTATATAGTTGGGGCGGGGCGGCGGCCAGCGTAAAGAAGGGCGCACCGCCTGGGGCATGCGATGGGTTTCCCGGCCCGCCCCCCGACAGGCTGCTAGAATACCCGCCCCTGTTTCCGCCGACTGTTGCCGTGTCCACAACTCTCGAACAACTTCAGGCCGCCATCGGTGAGTGCCTGCTCACCGACCGTGCCGAGCTACTGCGCCGCTGGCACGGCCTGCGCCGCCGCGCGCGCGAGGGCAAGCCGTATGACCGCGGCCTGGCCGAGCTGGAGACGGCCTTGGCGGCGGCCAGCGCGCGGGCGCAGCAGCGCGCGGCGCAACGGCCCGCCGTCAGCTATCCGGAGGAATTGCCGGTCAGCGCACGGCGCGAGGACATCGCCGCCGCCATTGCCCGACATCAGGTGGTGGTGATCGCCGGCGAGACCGGCTCCGGCAAGACCACCCAGTTGCCCAAGATCTGCCTGGAACTGGGGCGCGGCGTGGCCGGCCTCATCGGCCACACCCAGCCGCGCCGCATCGCAGCCCGCTCCGTCGCCGCCCGCATCGCCGAGGAACTGAAGACGCCGCTGGGCCAGGCGGTGGGCTACAAGGTGCGCTTCACCGACCGCACCTCGCCGCAGAGCTACGTCAAGCTGATGACCGACGGCATTCTGCTGGCCGAGGTGCAGGGCGACCGCGACCTGCTGGCCTACGACACCCTCATCATCGACGAGGCCCATGAGCGCAGCCTCAACATCGACTTCCTGCTCGGCTATCTCACACAGTTATTGCCGCGCCGTCCCGACCTCAAGCTGATCATCACCTCGGCCACCATCAACACCGAGCGCTTCGCCGCATTCTTTGGCGGCGCTCCGGTGCTGGAGGTGTCGGGGCGCACCTACCCGGTGGAGGTGCGCTACCGTCCGGTGGCGGCGGAGGACGGCACGCCCGACGCCGATGAGGACAGCCGCGACCGCGATCTGCCGCAGGCCATTGTCGAGGCGCTGGAAGAGGTGGGCCATCTCGACCCGCTCGGCGACGTGCTGGTGTTCCTCCCCGGCGAGCGCGAGATCCGCGAGATGGCCGAGGTGCTGCGCAAGCAGCGCCTGCCGCACACCGAGGTGGTGCCGCTGTTTGGCCGCCTGTCCGCCGCCGAGCAGGACAAGGTGTTTCAGCCGCACGGCGGGCGGCGCATCGTGCTGGCCACCAACGTGGCGGAGACCTCGCTCACCGTGCCCGGCATCCGCTATGTCATCGATTCCGGCCTGGCGCGCATCTCCCGCTACAGCCCGCGCACCAAGGTGCAGCGCCTGCCGATCGAGGCGATTTCGCAGGCCGCCGCCAACCAGCGTGCCGGCCGCTGCGGCCGCGTTGCCGCCGGCGTGTGCATCCGCCTCTACAGCGAAGAGGATTTTCTTGGCCGTCCGCTCTACACCGACCCGGAGATCTGGCGCACCAATCTCGCTGCAGTGATCCTGCAGATGGGGGCGCTGGCCCTCGGTGATGTGGAGGACTTTCCCTTTCCCGACCCGCCCGACAGCCGCGCCATCGGCGACGGTTTCCAGTTGCTGCACGAGCTGGGCGCCATGGATCAGCAGCGCCGCCTCACCGACATCGGCCGCCAGCTGGCACGCCTGCCGCTGGACCCGCGCCTCGGCCGCATGCTGCTCGCCGCCGCGCGCGAGGGCAGCCTGCACGAGGTGATGATCATCGCCGGCGCGCTCACCGTGCAGGATCCGCGCGAGCGGCCGCTGGAGGCACAGCAGCAGGCCGATCAGAAGCACGCCCGCTTCAGCGACCCGGAGCAGAAGTCCGACTTCCTCGCCTGGCTCAAGCTGTGGGACTACTACCACGAACAGGCGCGCCACCTGTCGCAGAGCAAGCTGCGCGCCCTGTGCCGTGCCGAATTTCTGTCCTACGTGCGCCTGCGCGAGTGGCACGACATCCACGGCCAGCTCATGGCCCTGGTCAACGAACTGAAGCTGCGCATCAACACCGAGCCGGCCGACTACGGCAGCATCCATCGCGCCCTGCTCACCGGCCTGCTCGGCAACATCGCGCTCAAGGGCGAGGACAAACTGTTTCTTGGCGCGCGCAACATCAAGCTCAACATCTTTCCCGGTTCCAGCCAGTTCAGGAAGCCGCCCAAGTGGATCGTGGCCGCCGAGCTGGTGGAGACGACAAAACTCTACGCGCGCAGCGTGGCCGCCATTGATCCGGAGTGGCTGGAGCCGCTTGCTCGCCACCTCATCAAGCGCAACCACTTCGAGCCGCACTGGGAGAAGAAGAGTGCGCAGGTGGCTGCGTTCGAGCGCGTCACCCTGTACGGCCTGCCCATCGTCGAGAAGCGCCGCGTCAATTACGGCCCCATCGATCCCACACTGTCGCGCGAGCTGTTCATCCGCCACGCGCTGGTGGAGGGGGATTACCAGACCCGCGCGCCGTTCTTCGCCCACAATCGCCAGTTGGTGGCTGAGGTGGAAGAACTGGAGGCCAAGGCGCGCAAGCGCGACATCCTGGTGGACGAGCAGGTGCTGTTCGAGTTCTACGACGCGCGCCTGCCGCAGGGCATCTACAGCGGCAAGAGTTTCGAGCAGTGGCGTGCACAGGCCGAGAGTGACGCCCCGCAACTGCTGTTCCTCACCCGCGAAGTGTTGATGCAGCACGCCGCCGGTGCGGTGACGGAAAACCAGTTTCCCGACGTGCTGCGCTGCGACAATCTCGCCGTGAAGCTGGACTACCATTTCGAGCCGGGCCACCCGGCCGACGGCGTCACCGCGGTGATCCCGCTGGCGGCACTGACCCAGGTGAGCATCCAGCCCTTCGACTGGCTGGTGCCGGGCCTGCTCAAGGACAAGCTCATTGCGCTGATCAAGACGCTGCCGAAACAATTGCGGCGCAACTTCGTGCCGGCGATCAACTTTGCCGAAGCCCTGCTCGGTGTGCTGCAGCCGGGCGAGGGCGTGTTGCTGGAGGCGATGGCGCATCAGCTCAAGCGCATGAGCGGGATCGATATTCCGCCCGATGCCTGGCAGGTGCAGGAACTGCCGCCGCACCTGCGCATGAACTACCGCGTGGTGGACGAACGCGGCAAGGTGCTGGGCGAGGGGCGCGAGCTGGATGTGTTGCAGCAGGAACTGTCGGGCAAGGTACGCCACACGCTGACTCAGGCGGTGCCGCAGAAGCGGGAAACCGGCCTCGAACGCGACGGCCTCACCGACTGGGACTTCGAGGCGCTTCCTGTGAGTATCGAAGTGAAGCGTCACGGCCTCACCCTGCGCGCCTGGCCGGCGCTGGTGGATCAGGGCGAGAGTGTGGCGATCCGTCTGTTCGAGTCGGAGGAGGCGGCACACGGCGCACAGCGCGATGGCCTGCTGCGCCTGTGTCTGCTGCGGGCACGGGAGAAGGTGAAATACCTGCGCAGGAATCTGCCCGGCATCAATGTGATGTGCATGCACTACGCCGGCGTCGGCGCCTGCGAGGAGCTGAAGGACGAGCTGGTCACCACGGTCTGCCGCGAGGCGTTTCTCGGTGTCGAGCCGTGGCCACGCAGTCGCGCGGAGTTTGTGCAGCGCCTGAGCGAAGGCGAGGCGCGCCTGCTGGAGACGGCGCAGAGCCTTTGCGGTGCACTGGCCGATGCATTGGCCGCGTTCCATGCCGTGAGCAAAAAACTCAAGGGCAATATCGCCCCGGCGCTGCTGCCGGAGATGAACGATATCGGCGCGCACCTGCAACAGCTGGTGCACCGTCACTTCGTGCTGCACACGCCGTATGCCTGGTTGTTGCAATACCCGCGCTATCTCAAGGCAGTGCAGGCGCGGCTGGACAAGTGCGGCCGCAACCCGGTGCGCGAGCGGGAAAACCGTCTGGCGCTGGACAAGCTGTGGCAACCATTACAGGCGTGCATGGCGCAGGGCACGCTGAGTCCGGCGCAGGAGGAGTTCCGCTGGCTGCTGGAAGAGCTGCGTGTGTCGCTCTACGCGCAGGAGCTGAAGACGGTGCAACCGGTGTCGGTGGTGCGGCTGGCGAAGTTGTGGCAGGAGCGGCGTTGAATGACAGGTCGATGCGGAACCTGTAGGAGCCCACTCCGTGGGTGAATCGGCGCCAAAGTCTGGTGCTGTTCGCCGAGAGGACTCGGCTCCTACAAATGGGGGTAACCTTGGCTCAGGCGCAAGGTCGACTCATCGCGCGACCCGTCATAGTATCTTTCCAGGGCCTGCGTAAACAGGTCGTCGTCGCAGGCCAACTCGAACAGCGTCAGCGACGAATGCAGTTTGAGTACATCCGGGTAGCCGAAGATGTCTTCCGCCGTGCGTCCTTCGAGTCCAGACAGAATCGCCACGCATTCCCGCAGCCGCGCTCCCAACAGCGGATGCGCCAGATAGGCGCGCGCCTCATCCAGGCTCTGGATGGCGTAATACCGCGCCGTTTCGCTGCGGCCCAGGCCGGCAAGCTGCGGAAAGATGAACCACATCCAGTGGCTGCGCTTGCTGCCGCTGCGCAACTCCTCCAGTACCTGTGGATAGACAGACTCCTGGGCTGCGACGAAACGCTCCAGGTGATAGTGCGCGTCGTTCACCCCTATTACCAGCGCCATACGCTGATGCCGAACCAGACCGTGAAGGCGGCGATGGCCAGGCACAGCGCGGCGAGCCACAGCGGGCGCAGTACCGCGGCGGTGCCGGGTGGGACATGAGCCGGACATTTGTTGCCGCTGATCATCGCGCGCACCAGGTTTTCGCCATGGGCGAGGCGGTGGAAGGCGAGGGCGGCGAGGTGCAGGGCCACCAGGCCGAGCAGGACGTAATAGCCGAGACGGTGGATGCTGGACAGGAAATCAACGGTATCCGAGGACACCAGGAAGTTGAGCGGGCCGGAGACGAGGATGTCGTCGGTGGTGAACAGGCCGGCGCCCGCCTGGACGATGAGTACGCCGAGCATGGCCAGCACCGACCAGCCGCCGGCGGGGTTGTGGCCCAGGCTGGGGGCGCGGGCGCCGCCGTGCAGGTAGCGCAGCACCGTGAACGGTCCCTTGATGAAGTCGCCGAAGCGGGCGGTGGAACTGCCGACGAACCCCCACAGCAGGCGAAACAGCAGCAGGGTGAGGACGGCGTAACCGTTCCACTTGTGCCAGGTCATGGTGACGTCGCCGAACTTGTAACTGAGCCAGGCGCCGGCCACCAGCAGCACCAGCAGCCAGTGGAATAGCCGGGTGGGAATATCCCAGACCGGGATGTCGCAGGTTTGTTTCATGTTGGTGTGGCGCGTAGGGTGACTGTGCAATGCTCTCACTGGGTTTGCCGCTTACGGCAGTTATTCTCGCCAAGGCGCGAAGCACGCCAAGAAAGACATGGTGTTAGGTGGCCAGGCCGAAGTACCAGGCATCGCACGCTTATGCCTTGCTTCCTTAGCGTTCTTGGCGTCTTGGCGAGAGTTCCCTGGGTTTACTTCTTGCGGAAGTCGTCGTGGCAGGCCTTGCAGGTGCTGCCCAGCTTCTTGAATGCCTCGACCATTTCCTTCTGGTCGCCCATCTGCGTGGCCTCGGCCAGCGCGGTGGCGGCGGCGAAGGAGTTGCGTCCGGCCTCGCGGAATTTATCCGGCTGGCTCCAGATTTCCGCGCGGGCCTTGGTCTTGCCCTTGTCGGAACCGGCGGGATAGGCATTGCCCATGTGCTTGAAGGCCTCGACGATGGCCTCGGCGTGGTAGGCGGTCTGGCCCTGGGCGTCGTGTTTCAGGAACAGCATCGCCTTCAGGGAGTCCATGTGGCCGCTGATGGTCTTGTAGGTGCCCTGGCGGTGCACGATGTAGGGGTTGGTTTCGTCGGCCGCGGCCGGAAGGGTAAAGGTGCTGGCAAGCGCGCCGGCGAAGGCGCATCCGATCATGGTGAGGCGCTTCATGAGTGCTTATCTCCTTGCGTTGATATTGTTGAACATGCCGGGGCCCAGGCCCGACGGTCAGTAGAGTAGCAGCGTACGGAAAAGTTCGCGCCTGGTTGGCGGTCGCCTTCGCATTTCTTTGCATTCCCGGTGCGGCGGCGAACTCCGTCACCGGGTCACAGGGAGATCATGGGCAGGTGGGCGCGGCGCCGATCGATGAACAGGCTGTTGCCGGGCATCTTCTTGGCCTGGCATTTCGCCTCGGTGGCCAGGGTGGCGATCTGGTGATGGTTCTGGTTGCGATCCATCTCGGGGGTCACGGCGCCGATGGAGAGGGACAGCAGGGAGAAGAACAGGCTGTTGCCCTGGCGATCATGTCCCCAGATGCCGCCCTGGTCGAGATCGGTGTCGCTGTAGAAGAGGCTGCGTTCGCGCTCGAAGTGACGCAGGATGTGCTCGCAGCGCTCCTGCCAGTCTTCGCTGGTGAAGATCAGAATGAAATCGTCACCACCGATGTGGCCGGCGAAGTCGTGCTGGTCATCGATGTGGGCGCAGAGGACTTGCGCCAGTTTCTGAATGACTTCATCACCGCGGCTGTAGCCGTAGTTGTCGTTATAGGGTTTGAAGTGATCCAGGTCGCAGTAGCAGACGGTGAAGCGGCGCTGTTCTTCCAGCAGCTGGTCGATATGCTCGTAGATGGGCACGTTGCCGGGCAGCAGGGTGAGCGGGTTGGCATAGCGCGCGTTGCGGATCTGCAGATCGGTGATCTTTTTCAGCAGGTCGCGCACCAGGCCGATGCCGAGATACTCGCCATTGCGGGTGATGATGAACTGGTGCTCGATCTCGAAATTGAGATGATTGGTGATCTTCTGGCTGACCCGTTCCACCGGCAGGTCGTGTTCGACGCTGAGCGGATGGCGATCCATGAAACGGGTGACCGGGCGGCGGCCGTACAGCTCGCGACTGTATTGCTTCAGGTACAGTTCCATCAGGCGGTGGCGGCGCACGGCGCCGATGGGCCGGTTTTCCACCAGCACCGGCATGGTGTGTACCTCGGGGTAGTCCTGCAGCAGTGCGACCGCCTCATCCACCGTGGTCTCCGGCGTGACCGTGGGCACGGCCAGCGCCAGGGCGCCGATGGTTTCCGACAGGCGCTGGCGGCGCAGGCTGGAGGAGGCCTCCATATCCGGCAGATCGTTGGCCAGCTCCAGTGGCGGACGGCTCTTGGGGCGGGAGAAGAAATAGCCCTGGCCCAGGCCGATACCGATCTGCAGCAGGGCCTGGTATTCGCCATGGGTCTCGATGCCTTCGGCGATGACTAGCGACTTGGTGCCCAGCGCAATGTCGCGGATCGAGCGGACGAACTCCTGCTTGACCGGGTCTTCGTGTATCCGTTGCAGGAAGTGGCTGTCGATCTTGACGTAGTCGGGGCGCAGCTCGGACCACAGGCGCAGACCGGCATAACCGGCGCCGAGGTCATCGATGGCGAGCTGGAATCCCTGCATGCGGTAATTGGATGCCGCCTGCACCACGGCGGGAAAATCGTCGATGGGATATTGTTCGGTGATCTCGATGACCACCCGTTCCGGCTGGAACTGCGGGTTGCCGCTGCCTTGCAGCGCCTTCAGCAGGGGTTGGCCGGGCTGGATCAGGCTGCGCGAACTGGTATTGAGGAACAGCCGTCCCGGCAGGCCCAGCTCGATGAAGCTGTCATGGGCCAGACGCCAGCACTGGGTTTCCAGCTCCAGCAGCAGGCCGGCCTGACAGGCGGCATTGAACAGACTGACCGGCGCGTGCAGCGGGCTGTCGGACGGGCCGCGTGTCAGCGCCTCGTAGCCGTGGATGGTGTTTTCGCCTACGGCAACAATGGGCTGGAACAGGATGGACAGCCGCCCCTGTTCGATGATGCTGCGCACCTCGGCACCGAGGTCGGGTAACGCCGCCCGGTTGATGCCGGACACAGGTTCAGGTTCCACGTCGGTGCAGGTTGCGGGCATGTTCATGGGGGTATCCCTGTTGCAGGGGGGGAGGACAGGCTAATGGTGTGTTGTGACAGCACGGTGACATCGATTGCCAACCCGGCGGCAACTGGTTAGCCTGCAAGCCGTATGAAGTATGAAATGTTCGCCTGCGGGCGGCTGCCTGAGACAAGACGCCATGTGGAAGAGATTCACCAATTTCCTGATGCACGAACTGTGGGAGACCGAGGCGGTCGACCCGGTGCGGCGCAGACTCTATCCGGTACTGCGGATAATGCTGGTGATGGGGCAG
This sequence comes from Thiohalomonas denitrificans, assembly GCA_020725115.1. GTDB lineage: Bacteria > Pseudomonadota > Gammaproteobacteria > Thiohalomonadales > Thiohalomonadaceae > Sulfurivermis > Sulfurivermis denitrificans_A. Next base: position 12,842 of record DYFR01000032.1, on the reverse strand, counting down.
GAACTGGCCGGCGGCCAGCTTACCCTGCGTGCGATGAGCCTGGTCTATACCACGCTGTTGTCCCTGGTGCCGTTGCTGGCGGTGAGCTTCTCCGTGCTCAAGGCCTTCGGCGTGCATAATCAGATCGAACCGCTGCTGCTTACCTATCTGGAGCCCCTCGGCTCGCGTGGCGAGGAGATCACGATGCACATCCTCACCTTCGTGGACAACATGAAGGTGGGCGTACTCGGGTCGGTGGGCGTCGGTCTGTTGATCTACACGGTAATTTCGCTGACGCAAAAGGTGGAGAGCGCCTTTAATTACGTCTGGCGTGTTTCCCGCGTGCGCAGCCTGCCGCGGCGCTTTTCCGATTATCTGAGCGTGATCATGGTGGGGCCGGTACTGGTGGTTGCGGCGCTGGGCATGACGGCCACACTGATGAGTTCCACCCTGGTGCAGATGTTGCTGGAGGTACCGGTGTTCGGCCAGCTGGTGGCGCTGGCCGGCAAGTCGATACCGTTCCTGCTGATCATCGCTGCCTTTACCTTTGTCTACATATTTGTGCCCAATATCAAGGTGCGCTTCCGCTCGGCGCTGGTCGGCGCGCTGATCAGCGGCATCCTGTGGCAGGCCACCGGCCTGGGTTTTGCCACCTTCGTCGCCAACTCCACCAAATACACCGCGATCTATTCCGGCCTGGCCATTCTGATGTTCTTCATGATCTGGCTCTACCTGAGCTGGTTCATCCTGCTGTTCGGCGCCCAGATCAGTTATTTTCACCAGCACCCGCAGCAGGTACGGCTGCAGCGGGATGCCTTCCGTTTCAGCAGTCGCCTCAAGGAGCGTGCCGGCCTGGTGCTGCTGTATCTCGTCACCGACGCCTACATGCAGGGGCGGCCGCGCTGGACGCAGGATGCACTGGTGCAGCGCATGGGCCTGCCCGGTGACGCCGTGGCCGATTTGTTGCGGGTACTGGAACAGCGTGGTCTGCTGGCGGAGACCGGCGACGAACATCCCGGCTATCTGCTGGCGCGAGACCCGGAACATGTTTCGCTCGGTGAGGTACTGGATATTCTGCGCAGCGCCGACGAGGCGGAGCACCACCTCCGTGCCAACGCCCTCGATCTGGAACCCGTCGACCGCGTCATCGACCGCGTGCAGCAGGCACGCAACGATGCCCTAGCGGGGAAGACGCTGAAGGATCTGGTGATGGGCCGGTGAAAATCAGATACAAGTGACAAGTACACTTGCTCTTCATGCCTTTCCGCTTGGTGGATGCGCTGCGCTCATCCACCCTACGGTTCTTATCCACCCTGCGATACTCAAAGACCTCGTCACCGGGCGGTAGGCGACAACGCACACCGGCAAGACCAGATTGCCGCAGAGACGCGGAGGCGCAGAGGGGATGAGTGAAATCACTCCGCGCCTCCGTGGCGGTTTTCATGCTGTGGTGTGTTGGCGCCGGTGCAGGGACTTTTCAATGGCGCGGGCGACGGCGAAGAAACCGAAGGTGGCGGTGACGAAGGTGACGGAGCCGTAGCCGAAGCGGCAGTCGAGCGAAACGCCGTGGATGCCGGGTTTTTCGTGACATACCGTGCCGTCGGCCTTGGGGTAGAGCTGCTGCTGACTGGAGAACACGCATTCGACGCCCATGCGCTTGCCGGCGGCGGGAAAGCCGTAGTCGCTGCGCAGCTGTGAGCGTACTTTCGCCGCCAGGGCGTCGTGGTGGGTCTTGCTCAGATCGGCAATCTGGATCTTGGCGGGATCGGTGAGGCCGCCGGCACCGCCGGTCATGATCACCGGAATCTTGTTGCGGCGGCAGTGATTGATCAATGCCGACTTGAACTTGATGCTGTCGATGGCATCGATGACATAGTCGTAGCCGCGTTCCTTGCCGATGTACTCCGGCAGTGTCTGCATGGTGAGGAAGTCGTCGATGGTGACGACCTCGCAGGCCGGATTGATCTCGCCCATGCGTTGCGCCATCACCGCCACCTTGGAACGCCCCACGGTTGATTCCAGCGTATGTATCTGCCGGTTCACGTTCGACAGGGAAATGGTGTCGTTGTCGATGAGGGTGATTTTGCCCACCCCGCTGCGCGCCAGCGCCTCGGCCGCCCACGATCCGACACCACCGACACCTACCACGCAGATATGCAGCTGGCTGATCAGGTGGGCGGCCTGATCGCCGTAGAGGCGACGGATGGCGGCAAAGCGGTCGTCGGTGGACATGGCAGGGTTTCGGGATAAGTGAGGTCGCGCGGCAGTGTAACGTGCCGCAGGGACGTGTGAAAGCGGGTCAGGCCAGTTCGTCGATGCCGCCGGCGGGCGGATGATCGTCCGTTGTCTCGTGGTCGGCCTCGCGGCGCAATCCGGTACGGCGCTCGTGCGGACTGCGGGTGTCGAGCAGGGTGGGGACATGGTGTTGGCGGCGGTCGCTGCCGCTGCGCCGGTCGCCCTGGCGTGGCTGGGGTTCGTGTGGATTCTGTTCCTTCGCCGGATTGGGCTTGCCTTGCAGCGCGATGCTTTCCGCGGGATGCTCATGCCGTTGCTCGGATGAGGCGATGCGGGCGTACGGCTCCACATGATCCACCTGTTCCACCTTGCCCTTGGCGCGGTCGGTGGCCTTCAGGTGTTGCAGTCCCAGGTCGTCGGCAGGCGGCTCAATCTTCATGTTTTCAAGTCTCGTGCATGCTTTGGCTTTCGTCCAGCCCTGCCGGGCACAGGCAGGTCAATGATATAGTTCGACCATGCTCTGGCTGAAACATTTCCATATCACCTGCGCCGTGCTTTCCTTTTGCGGCTTTGCCCTGCGCGGCTGGTGGCGCCTGTCCGCGCCGACACGGCTGCGCCGGCGCTGGGTGCGCACCATCCCCCATGTGGTGGACACGGCCCTGTTCTTCAGCGGCGTGTACATGCTGTGGCTGTATCGCTGGTGGCCGCAGGATCAGCCCTGGCTGGTGGCCAAGCTGACGGCCCTGCTGGCGTACATCCTGCTCGGCGCGCTGGCGCTGCGGCAGGGGCAGGCCTGGCAGGTTCTGGCGGCGCTGGCCGTGTTCGCCTATATCGTGTCGGTGGCGCTGACGCGCACGCCCCTGGCCTGGTTTGCCTGATGCATACGGAACCCATCGTCTACGCCGTGTTTCTCATCTTTGCCGGCGCCGCCGTGCTCGGCACGCTGGCCTTGTATGCGCGCCAGTCCCTGCTGGTCAGCTACATCGTGGTCGGCATGCTGCTCGGACCCTGGGGGCTGAATCTGATCGGCGCCATGGAGCCGATCCAGCAGGCCTCGCACATCGGCGTGATCTTCCTGCTGTTCCTGCTCGGCCTGAACCTGACGCCGACGCAGCTGTGGCGCCAGATGCGCCAGGCCTCCATCGTGACGGTGGTCAGTTCCACCGTGTTTTCCGCCTGCGGCATCGCTGTCGGCATGGCCTTTGGCTTCAGCCTGGGGGAAAGCCTGCTCATCGGTGCCGCCGCCACCTTCTCCAGCACCATCATCGGCCTCAAGCTGCTGCCGACCACCACGCTGCACCACCAGCACACCGGCGAGGTGATCATCTCGATCCTGCTGTTGCAGGACATCATCGCGGTGGTGCTGCTGGTGTTCCTGCAGGCCTTCGGCCAGGAGGGCAATCTGTGGCTGGAGCTGCTGCGCGTGGTGGTGGGGCTGCCGGCCCTGATCGCCATCGCCTACCTGGCGCAGCGCCATGTCCTGCACCGTCTGTTCATGCGCTTCGACGTGATTCAGGAATACATCTTCCTGCTTGCCATCGGCTGGTGTCTGGGTGTGGCGCAGCTGGCTGCGTTGTTCGGCCTGTCCATGGAGATCGGCGCCTTCATCGGCGGCGTCGCCCTGGCCACCAGCCCCATTGCCGCCTTCATCGCCGAAAGCCTCAAGCCGCTGCGCGATTTCTTTCTGGTGATGTTCTTCTTCTCTCTGGGGGCGACCTTCGACCTCGGCGTCGTCGGCGACGTGCTGGTGCCGGCACTGGCGCTGGCGGCGGCGTTGATGGCACTCAAGCCGCCGGTATTCCGCTGGCTGCTGGTGCGCATGGGCGAGACGCCCAAGCTGTCGACGGAGGTGGGCGTGCGTCTGGGGCAGGTGAGCGAATTCTCCCTGTTCATTGCCGTCATCGCCCTGCAGTCCGCCATCATCGGCGAACGCGCCTCTTACGTGATTCAGCTTGCCACAGTGCTGACCTTCATGGTGTCCTCGTACTACATCATGCTGCGCTACCCGACGCCCATTGCGGTGTCGGCACGACTGCGACAGGACTGAGAGGCTTGCTATGGAACTTGGATTGATCGGTGCATTTGTCGGCGGCATAGGCCTGTTCCTGCTCGGCATGCGCATGATGACCGACGGACTCAAGCTGGCCGCTGGTTCGGCCTTGCGCCACATCCTCGGCCAATGGACCCGCACGCCGTTGCGCGGCATTTTCGCCGGTATTCTGATTACCTCCATGGTGCAATCGTCGAGTGCGGTGACGGTGGCCACCATCGGATTTGTCAACGCGGGTCTGCTGTCGCTGGTGCAGAGCGTGGGCGTGATTTACGGCGCCAATGTCGGCACCACCACCACCAGCTGGCTGGTGGCCATGGTCGGCTTCAAGATCGACGTGCGCGCCCTGGCGCTGCCCTTCATCGGCATCGGCGTTGCCCTGCGCCTCACCGGTGGTCACAGCCGGCGCGCGGCGGTGGGCGATGCGCTGGTCGGGTTCGGTCTGTTCTTTCTCGGCGTCGACGTACTCAAGAATGCCTTCGAAGGGTTGGGTCAGAATGTGCCGCTGGGCGAGCTGGGTGGCGGCAGCGTGGATACCGTGTTGATCTTTGTGGGTATCGGCTTCCTGCTCACCCTGCTGATGCAGTCATCCAGCGCCTCCATTGCCCTGATCCTCACCGCTACCATGGGCGGCATGGTGCCGCTGATGGCGGCAGCAGCAGCGGTAATCGGTGCCAATGTGGGCACCACCTCGACCGCGGCGCTGGCGGTGATCGGTGCCACGTCCAATGCCAAGCGTGTGGCGGCGGCACATGTGCTGTTCAATCTGCTGGTCGCGATGGCGGCTTTGATGCTTCTGCCGCTGATGCTCAAGGCCGTGGACGTGACCGCACATGTCCTGGCGATGGAAGACAGCCCGGCAATAACTCTGGCACTGTTCCACACTGCATCGAAATTGCTTGGTGTGATGCTGATGTGGCCGTTGACGCCGCGGCTGGTACGGTTTCTGGAACGTCGCTTTCTCACTGCCGAGGAAGAGCTGGGCCGGCCACGCTATCTGGACAAAAACGTCCTCGCCACACCAGCGTTGGCGATGGATGCCGTTGCCCTGGAGTTGGCGCGTCTCGGTGGCATGGCGCGCGAGATGACGCAGATGACACTGACGGCGGAGCGCACCACGCCGGAGAAGCTGATGAGTGCCAATAAACTGGCCATTGCCAGTCTGGTGGAAGCGGTGGGCCAGTTCAGTGTGCAGATGCAGCGTTCGACACTGCCGGCAGAGTTCGACCAGTCGCTGCCCGATGCGTTGCGTGTGGCGCGTTATTACGCCTCAGTGGCCGACCTGGCCGATACCGCGGCGCAGATGCAGGTACGCATGAGCTATTTGAGTGATGAGCCATTGACCAGTGAGATGAACTTTTTCCGCGCCGATGCCCTGAAGCTGTTGCAGGCCGTTGATCCGCAGGTTGAAGGATATGATGCGGCGGCGGCGGAGCGGATGCTGGCTGCCATGGAGGATGCCTATCAGTCACTCAAGGCACACCTGTTGCGTGCAGGCAGCGAGGGGCGCCTGCGCACCGAGCAGATGGTGGAGCAACTGGAATTCTACAGTCGCCTGCGCCGTCTGTTGCAGCAGGCGGTGAAGGGCGGACGCTATCTGCACGGCCTGCTTGACCTGGCGGCGGCGCAGCGGCAGAAGAAGGCTGAACCCGAGCCCGAAGCCGTGACGGAAGAGGCTCCGCCGCCGGAAGACAAGGCGGCCTGAAGAAATGTGATTCGAAATTCAAGATTCAAGATTGAAAGGCGAAAGAATGCGGAACATGCTCGTGTTTAATCTTGAATTCATTTGCGGTCCAGGGCCTGCCCCAGCCGTTCGCTGAACAGCCGCAGCGCCTTCACCCGCGCATAGTTCTTGTCGTTGGCCTCGATCAGGTGCCAGGGCGCGTATTCGGTGCTGGTGCGTTCCACCATGTCGTTGACCGCATTCTCGTAGGCATCCCATTTCTCGCGGTTGCGATAGTCTTCCTCGGTGATCTTGTACTGCTTGAACGGTGTCTTCTCCCGTTCCTGGAAGCGCTTGAGCTGCTCGTCCTTGGTGATGTGCAGCCAGAATTTGATCAGCACGATGCCGTGCTCGGTGAGCCTCTCCTCGAACTCATTGATCTCGGCGTAGGCGCGCATCCACTCGTCCTGGCGTGCGTAGCCTTCCACCCGCTCCACCAGCAGGCGGCCATACCAGCTGCGGTCATAGATGGTGACGTTGCCGCCGCGCGGGATGTGGCGCCAGAAGCGCCACAGGTAATGGTGCGCGCGTTCCTCGTCGGTGGGGGCGGCGACGGAGATGATCTGGTAGCTGCGTGCATCCATCGCGGGAATGATGCGGCGGATCAGGCCGCCCTTGCCGGCGGCGTCCCAGCCTTCCAGCATGACGATGCTGGATATCTTGCGCTCGCGCGCCTGACGCGCCAGCTCACCCAGTTCTCCCTGATATTTGGGCAACTGCTTCTTGTACTTGTCCTTGGGCAGTTCCTTGCTCATGTCCAGATTGCCGAGCACGCTGACATGTTCGCCCACCTCCGGGGCCACGATGGGTTTCAGGTGCGGCTGCGGCGCCTGTGACTCGGGGGTGTTCTGCAGGCGTGCGGCGATGCGGTCGAGGATGTGCTGGCCGACGGTGAGGTTACGGTAACGCAGGTCGGTGGCCTCGACGATGATCCATGGGGCATCGCCGGTGCTGGTGTTGCGCAGGGTATGTTCCGCCACACGGCGGAACTTGTCGTACTGCTGGAGGTGCTTCTTGTCCATGGCGGTGACGCGCCAGCGCGTGGCCGGGTTCTCTTCCAGTTCCTTCATGCGCTGCTGCTGGGCGTCTCTGGACAGGTGCAGCCAGAACTTGATGATCAGGGCGCCGTCGTCCACCAGGGTTTCCTCGAAGGCGTTGATGCGCGTGAGGTCTCGCTCCAGTTCCGCGTCGGTGATCACCTTGTTGACGCGGTCGGCGATGGGGCGGCTGTACCAGGAGCCGACATACAGCCCGATCTGGCCCTTGGGGGGGAGCGCGCGCCAGAAGCGCCAGTACTCCGGCCGCTCCCGTTCCTCATCGCTCATGGAACCGAAGGCGTAGGCGCGTAGCCAGCGCGGGTCGAACCAGGCATTGAGCTGGTTGATGACGTCGCCCTTGCCGGCGCCGTCGACGCCGGAGACCAGCACCAGCACGGGAAACTTGGCTTCCTTCAGCGCCTCCTGGATCAGCAGGAGATTGGTACGCAGCTCCGGCTCCCTGGTTTCGTAATCGCTCTTCTTGATCTTGTGGCCGAGCTCGGCGACTTCGAACATGATGCTCTCCCCTGGCAAACGGCGTAATGGATTTTACTTTACGCCTGTGCCAGGGGAGACGCCAGCCACCAGTGGCATTGCCCTTGCCGCAGGGGGCTGCATCGCGCGGCGTTCAGCGCGGGTAGCCCGGGCGGGGCTGTGTGTGGCGGCTCTGGTGCGCCGCGAACTCTTCGCGGCTGATGCGGCCATCGCCGTCGGCATCGATATCCTTGAACTCTTCGGCCTGACTCAGGCCGCGCATGGGGCGTCCCTGGCCTGCACGTTCGGCGATGCGTTTGTTGCGCGCCTCGACGAATTCCTGTTCGGTGATGGAGCCGTCGCCATTGGTGTCGAAGTCGGCAAAGCTGGCCATGGCGGGGAATGTCGGGGCAGGTTGCTGGGCTGTGGCGGGAGCGACAGCGAGCAGCAGGGCCAGTGCAAGGGGAAGAGCGATGTTCATGATGGAATGCTCCGCAAGGGTTGAAGCGGAAAGTATGGCACCGGGATGCCGTGCCCGCATTGCGCGGGATCAATCAGGAGCGCTGTTGTTGCTGCAACTCCCGCCTCGCTGCTGAGCGGAGCTGGAGGAGGCGAGAATCCATGGTTTGCATTTCGGCCTGTTGCTACTTCGTGTCGGACTGGTGTCCGCGGCGGCGCGGCTCGTAGCCGACCACCGCCTTGACGATTTCGCCGTAGGGCAGGGCGTCCAGACCGCCGAAGTCGGCCAGCGCCGCCGCCACCAGGCTGTAGACGTCGGTTACCGGCCCTTCCGCGCTCGGCTCCTGGGCGCTGCGCAGACCGCGCAGGCCGCCGCACTGCACCTTGATCTCCTTGCCGTGGGGCAGGGCGCCTTCGATATGGGTGAGCTTGAGAGCGAACAGCGCCTTGGCACGCAGCAGGGGCAGCAGTTCCCGGCAGCTTTCATGGGCTGCGGCGGAGGTGCAGGCCATGGCCTCGCGCTCGGCGATATTCAACTTCTGCGCCCGCGAGCAACCGGCGCAGCGCGACAGCAGCGCCTTGGCGAACACGCAGGGGCGGTCGTTGTAGTCGCGGTAGGTGGCCTTGAATTCTTTTTCGTCCATTTACGGCAGATACAAGTTGCAAGAGAAAAGTTACAAGTTATAACCACCCATCAGCGGCATCACTCTTTCAATTTCTTTACCAGTGAACCGATGATGTCTATCGGCAGCGGGAAGACGATGGTGGTGTTCTTGTCGCTGCCGATTTCGTTCAGGGTCTGCAGGTAGCGCAGCTGCATCGACTCGGGCTGGGTCGACAGGATGACGGCCGCCTGACGCAGTTTTTCCGCCGCCTGTTCCTCACCCTCGGCCAGGATCACCTTGGCGCGGCGCAGGCGTTCGGCCTCGGCCTGTTTGGCGATGGCGCGGATCATGCTCTCGTCGATGTCGACGTGCTTGATCTCCACGTTGGCCACCTTGATGCCCCAGGCATCGGTCTGCTGATCGAGGATGCGCTGGATGTCGGCGTTGAGCTTGTCGCGCTCGGCCAGCATGTCGTCCAGCTCGTGCTGGCCCAGTACCGAGCGCAGCGTGGTCTGCGCCAGCTGCGAGGTGGCCTCGTAGAAGTTCTCCACCTGGATGATGGCCTTCTCCGGGTCCATGACGCGGAAGTAGATTACCGCGTTGACCTTCACCGACACGTTGTCGCGCGAGATCACGTCCTGGCTCGGCACGTCCATGACGATGGTGCGCAGGTCGACGCGCTCCATGGTCTGCACCACCGGGATGATGATGATCAGGCCCGGCCCCTTCACCTTCCAGAAGCGGCCCAGCATGAACACCACGCCGCGCTCGTACTCGCGCAGCACGCGAATGGCCGACATCAGCAGAATGACGATGAAGCCGAGCACCAAATAGCCGAAGTAACCGATCATGGTTCAATCCTCCGTTGATTTCCGTTCCGGCTCCACCCGCAGGGTGAGCCCCTCGCGCCCGGTGACGCGTACCTTCTGTCCGGGATGCAGCGGCGTGTCGCTGTGCGCCTGCCACAGCTCGCTGTGGACGCGCACCCTGCCGTATTCGTCGAACACCTCGCCGTGGGCGCCGAGCATCTCTTCGGCGCCGCTTACCACCGGCCGCCTGCGCGCCCGCAGCACCATGCCCAGCACCAGCACGAACAGGGCGGCGGAGAGCAGGGCGAAGGCCCCGATAAGCGGGCGGGCGATGGCGAGGCCGGGGATCTCGGTGTCGAACAGCATGATCGAGCCGATGACGAAGGCCACCACGCCGCCCAGCCCCAGGACGCCGAAACTGGGTACGAAGGCCTCTGCCACCATGAGGGCGACGCCGAGCAGGATCAAGGCCAGGCCGGCGTAGTTCACCGGCAACACCTGGAAGGCGAACAGCGCCACCAGCAGGCAGATGGCGCCCACCACGCCGGGCAGGATGGAGCCGGGGTTGGCGAACTCGAAGATCAGGCCGTAGATGCCGATGAGCATCAGGATGTAGGCGATGTTGGGATTGGTGATGGCGGCGAGCAACTGGTTGCGCCAGTCGGGCGCCACCGTCTCCAGCACGATGTCCTGCGTATTCAGCGTGCGCTCTCCGTCGGGCAGTTGCACCGTGCGGCCATGCAGTTGCGCCATCAGGTCGTCCACCGTCGGGGCGACGATGTCGATCACCTTGAGCCTGAGCGCCTCCTCCGCCTCCAGGCTGGAGGCCAGGCGCACCGCCTCCTCGGCCCAGTCGGCGTTGCGCCCGCGCAGCCTGGCCAGGCCGCGGATATAGGCCACGGCATCGTTAACCACCTTGCGCTCCATGGCGCCGCCGGCCGGCGCCTTGTCATCTTTTTCCTTGTCTTCGCCGGGCGTGGGTGGGGCAAGTCCGGCGGGGGCGATGGACACCGGTGTTGCCGCCCCCAGGTTGGTGGCCGGGGTCATCGCCGCCACGTGGCTGGCGTAGAGCATGTAGGTGCCGGCGCTGGCGGCGCGGGCGCCGTTGGGGTGCACATAGGTCACCACCGGCACCGACGAGGCGAGGATGTCCTTGATGATGTCGCGCATGGAAGAGTCCAGCCCGCCCGGCGTGTCCAGCCGCAGCAGCACCAGCTCGGCCTGTTCGTCCGCCGCCCGTTGCAGGGCGCGCTGTATATAGTCCACCGTGGCCGGGCCAATGGCGCCTTCCACGTCGAGGCGCAGGCCGTGCGGTGAGGCCTGGACCGGCGGCAGCACCAGCAGGAGCAGCAGGGAATAAAGCAGGCGATGGCGCATCTTATGGGTAGCATCCTTGATAGAGGCCCAGCCCCAAGGATATGCCGCATATCCCATGCCCGCCACTGCGCCGGCACCACAACCATTCCAAGGGGAACCTGATGAAGCGAATTCTTGCCCTGGCCGCCCTGTTGTTCTGCTCCAGCGTCATCGCCACCGGGCGCGGCCCCGCCGTGCCCGATTACCCGGCCGAGCAGGTGGCACCGCGCACCTACGTCATCCACGGCCCGCTGGGCTATCCCACGGCGGAAAACCAGGGCTTCATGAACAACCCCGCCTTCGTGCTCACCGCCGCCGGTGTGGTGGTGATCGACCCGGGTTCCTCGGTGCAGACCGGTGAAATGGTGCTGCGCCAGATCCGCAGGCTCACCGACCAGAGGATCGTCGCGGTACTCAACACCCACGTCCACGGCGATCACTGGCTCGGCAATCAGGCCTTCCGCGAGGCCGACCCGTCCGTGGCCATCTACGGCCATCCCAACATGATCGCCGGCATCGCGGCCGGCGTGGGCGACAGCTGGGTGGCCAACATGGAGCAGCTTACGGAGGGCGCCACCCGCGGCACCCGCGTGGTCGGCCCCAATACCGCCGTGCAGGACGGCGACCAGGTCGAGGTGGGCGGCATCACCTTCCGCTTCCGTCACTTCGGCATCGCCCATTCCAGCTCCGACCTGATGATCGAGGTGCCGCAGGAGGATGTGCTGTTCCTCGCCGACAACGCCACCAATCGCCGCATCATCCGCATGGACGACGGCCGCTTCTCCGGCAACATCGCCACCCTGGAGGCCGCCATGCAGCTCAAGGCCAAGGTGCTGGTGCCTGGCCACGGCAAGACCGGCGACTGGGCGCTGGTGCGTGACTATCGCGACTACCTGGCCGGGCTCAAGGCCGCGGTGAAGACGTACTACGAACAGGGGCTGGCGGATTTCGAGATGAAGCCGCGGGTGGCCGCGGATCTGGCGCGCTTTGCCGACTGGTCCGGTTTCGACGACGAGCTGGGCAAGCACATCAGCCTGGCGCTGCTGGAGATCGAGGAGGAGTCGTTCTAAAACCAGGCATAGGGCGCCCCGTGGGCGCCGTGCTTATGTCCATGGATGGTATTTCGGCGCACCAAGAGTCACCGGGGCCGCCAGCCCAAAACTCGTGTTCTCTCGCCAAGACGCCAAGAAAGTCGTTCGGATTCTCTCCCTTGGCGCGCTTGGCATCTTGGCGAGAGTCAGGTTTATCAACCGCATGACGAGGTACGCTCGTGCCGGCCAACCCAGGTGATGAATGTTGCTGGATTGCCTTGTTCCCCGCACTGGCAGCCTGTCCGGCTCTTGCATTTTCAGGCAGTTCGCCCACAATTCGCGCCCAGTCAACCGACAACGCGGAGAACCTGGACGTGAAGCGACTGGAACATGGTATTGAAATGCTGGTATTCAACAGCCGCTGGCTGCTGGCGCCGTTCTACCTCGGCCTGGTGGTCGGCATCGGCATGCTGCTGGTGAAGTTCGGCCAGGAGTTCTTTCACCTGCTGCCCCACGTCTTCGAGTACAGCGAGGCCGACATCATCCTCGCCCTGCTCACCCTGGTGGACATGTCGCTGGTGGCCAACCTGCTGCTGATCATCGTGTTCAGCGGCTACGAGAACTTCGTCTCCAAGATCAACACCGCCGGCCATGAAGATCGCCCGGACTGGATGGGCAAGGTCGACTTCTCCGGCCTCAAGGCCAAGGTGATCGCCTCCATCGTCGCCATCTCCGCCATCGAACTGCTCAAGGCCTTCGTGCACATCAGCGTCAGCAGCGACGGCAACGCCGGTGCATGGACCTGGACCGAGGACGACAAGGCCATCGCCTGGAAGGTGGCGATACACATGGTGCTGGTGATCTCCGGCGTGCTGTTTGCGGTGATGGATCGGCTGGGTGGGGCGCACGGCGGGGATGCGAGTCACTGATGGCGGCTGTCCTGCCGGACGATCTTCTTTTCTCCCTTTTCATACCCCTCCATCGTATCTCTCTCCCTCAGGGAAAGGGTGAGGGGTGTTTTATGCAAATGTAGGGCAATGGAATGGACTCCTCCCACCTTAAACGGCATCGATGTGCCAGACTG
>DYFR01000006.1 GCA_020725115.1 Thiohalomonas denitrificans | reverse complement strand
CCTCAGAGATGTCAGTGTAGGCCTTGCTCATTTCTCTGTTTCCAGTAATCCACTAGATCCTTGACCGCTTTGGCGAGCATGTTGCGCTCCTCCGCGGAGATGTTCGCCTTTTCGTTTTTGCCGAAAGCTGCCGGCAGATAGAGCGACATGTCGGCATTGTAGACAAAGTAGATCATGCGTATGCCGCCGAAACCGGGGTCAGAACACAGATTCCGCTAATGTTAGCGGAATCTGTGTTCTGACCCCGGCTGTGGTGCGGCTGTGAAATCCTCAAGATCGTAAGGATTTTTGCCAGAAAAGACCTCGTGAATAAAAAATCCGCACGATCAAAAGGATTCGTTGCCAAACGCGCCCGCTTGGTGCAAAATCCTCACAAACGTGAGGATTTTCCATGAAGATACCCATCGACAATGCAGCAGCCATCGGCAAGGTGGTGCGCGCCAGCCGTAAGGCACAGAAGATTCGCCAGGACGATGCGGCGGGCAGTATCGGCGTCAGCGAGAACTTTCTGGGCAAGATCGAACGCGGCAGTGAATCCGTGCAGTGGGGCAAGCTCTTTCAAGTGCTTGAAGGGTTGGGCATCCGGGTCATGGTGGATGTGCCCGAGAGCGTGGCCGCCTATTTGCATGATCCTGCGAACCGCAAGGACAAGCCATGAACGGCCGGTCTTTGCGCGCGTCGATCAATCAGACGGAGGTCGGCACCTTGCAAGAAGTGGCTGGCCTGTGGAGTTTTCAGTACACGGCCGATTGGCTGGGCAACTCTCAGAGCTTCGCGCTCAGCCCGCATCTTCCACTGACGGCAGAATCCTTGCTGGACGGCGCAAGCAAGCGCCCCGTGCAATGGTATTTCGATAATCTGCTGCCGGAAGAAGGTCAACGTGTTCTGCTGGCCGGAGATGCCAGGCTGGATGCGGCAGACGCCTTCGGCTTGTTGGCCTGGTACGGCGCGGAATCAGCAGGGTCGGTGACCTTGCTGCCGCCGGATGCTGCGCCGCAAACCGCGGAGCCATTGTGCCCGTTGCCGGACGATGCGCTGGAGACCCGCATCCGCCAGTTGCCCAAGGCACCGCTGACGCATGCTGCCATCAAGCGCATGTCGCTGGCGGGTGCCCAGCACAAGCTGGCAGTCGTCCTGCAAGATGGCGCACTGTTTGAACCCGCTGGCGCCACTCCCTCTACCCATATCCTGAAGCCAGACCACCCGGATGAGGACTACCCCCATTCCGTGATCAATGAATGGTTCGTGATGCGGCTGGCCAAGCGACTGGGGCTTGATGTGCCCGATGTGCACCGACGCTACGTGCCATCACCGGTGTATCTGATTGATCGCTTTGACCGGGTTCCAGAGGGTCAGGGCTGGCAACGCCGACATGTGATTGATGCATGCCAGTTGCTGGGATTGGATCGCAGCTTCAAATACAGCCAGGGCAGCATGGAGAATCTGGCAGCACTGGCCAACGCCTGCCGCAGCTCCGCGGTAGCGCGTTCTCGACTCTTTGGCTGGCTGGTGTTCAATGTGCTCGTCGGTAACAGCGACGCCCACCTGAAAAACCTGAGCTTTCTGATCTCGCATGAGGGAGTTCAGTTGGCCCCGTTCTACGACCTCCTCAGCGTCGCCACGTACGACACACCCGCCTTCAACAAAAAAGGCTGGCCCACACAGACCCAGCTGGCGTGGCCGATTCTGGGCATGCGTCACTTCTCGGACATCAACCGTAAAGTGCTGCTGGAAGCTGGCGCGTCGTTGAATCTGGCCAAAGGCACGGCCGAGCGCCTGCTTGAAAACCTGCGCAGCCGCGCTGTACCGGAGGCTGAAGCGCTATATGCAGAGGTCGAAGCCGAAAATGCCCAGATCGCTCCTGCGCGCCCTGAACTATCCGTCACTATGGCAGGCGAATCCCGTTGCCTCAGAACCATTCTGCACACCGTCCTCAAAGAGATGGCCAAGCAACTCGCCTGAGCAAGATGGGACGCAGGGAGTTCGGGGGTCAGAGTAACAACCCCACCACATCTTGTCGGACGCGGAGCATGGGAGGGGCGAGTAGTTACGCTCTATCAAAACTTCCCCGCATCCAAATCCTTCAGCAGTTCCATCTTCACGTCGTCGAAGCGCAGGATGCGCTTGCCGGCGTGGTCTTTCATGAATTCCTCGGCGTCGTCCTGGGTGGCGAGGGGCACCAGTTCGTGGCCCATGGGGCCGAGGGTGTCGGAGCCGATGACGTACCAGGCGCTGCGGGCGTCGATGCGGGTGAGGCCGTAGTACTCGGTGACGCCGATGGCCTGGATGTCTTCGGCACGGTGACCGGGTGCCCAGTGCGGCATGTCGAGCAGGTATTTGAACATGTCCTTGGCGCCGTCGAAGTGGTGGGCGTGGCCGTCCTTGTAGAGCACGGTGGCGATCCATTCGGGGTACAGCGCGACGAACATGCCGCACACCGGGCAGGTGTCCTTGGGGCCGGGGTTGGGAAGATTCAGTTCGCCGCCGTGGGCGAGGCCGGTGGCCAGGGTGAGCAGCAGCAGGGCGGCGAGTCGGTGTTTGGTGGTGTGCATGGTTGTGATTCCGGTGTGTAGGGTGCGCATTGCGCACCCTATTGTTTCTATCGATACTGAAATTCAGCATCGCGGATACGTTCTGTTTCTGCGATAACTCCCTCCCGGCCTCCCCCACAACTGTGGGGGAGGCGATGAGGAGCGTTACATCTTGTGCTGCTTGTCCATCATCATCTTCTTGCGGCGCTCGGCGCGGCGGGCGCGGATCATCATGGTGTCTTCGGCCATGTTGAGGTAGCTCTGGCGCAGGGCGGCGTTGAAGTCGCCGACCTCACCGCCATTTTCTTTCTGTGCGGCCTTGGCGGCGTCGGCGGAGGCGAAGGCCATCTTGCTGGTCTTGCTCATGGTGCCGGGCAGCTTGGAGCCGATGAGATAGGTGGCCTTGTCGACGAGTACCAGCGGCTTGATCTTCTCGCCGGAACCGAAGTCGGCGGCGTAGATGGCCTTGGGGCCACGGTCGAGGTTGATGGACAGGCTGAGGGCGGCGCAGTGCAGCGAGCAGGTGCCGTCGACCAGATCATCTTCGTAGTGCACCAGATGACGGCTGTGGTGCCACTGGGTGCGATCCATGCCGCAGTAGGGGCACTTCGGATATTTGCTCAGCTCATCCTTCAAGGGGTTGGCGTCGGGCGCCGTCTTGGGGATGAACTGCATCGGCGTGCCGTCGGTGTTCGGCATGGCGGTCGCGGTGCGGGTGAAGGTGAGGCCGGCCAGGGTGCCGATGCCCAGCGCCTTGAGTAGGTTTCTACGGCTCAGTTTGTCAGTCATGTTGCTCTCCTTTGTGTTGCTCACGTTGGTCCTGCAAAAAATCGTTTCAGCATTGCCGCTTGATGCGACACGGCGTCGTGGGAGCCCGGCTCTGCCGGGCGACGATGGCCTGTCCGGCGGCACCGCTAACCGGGATGCGCGGGTATGTCCGGACGCTGCTATCGCCCAATGAATTGGGCTCCCACGCGTTGGCCATCAGTTCGCCAGTCCGCTCATCACCTGATAGAAAATCACCCCTTCGTACACGGTCCAGGCACCAAGGGCGATCACGGCGACACCGGCGAGGCGTTGCGCGATGCCTCTGGCGCGGCAGCCGATGTAACCGCTCAGGGCGGTCACCGCGCCCATCGCCGGCAAGGTGCCGAGACCGAAACTCAGCATCAGCAGGCCCGCCTGCAGCGGATCGGCGGTGGCGGTGGCACGTATCGCCACCGAGAACACCAGGCTGCACGGCACCAGGCCGTTGATGATGCCGGCGAGCATCGGCGCCAGCCGTTGCCGCCACAGCGACATGGGGCGCAGCGGTTGTGTGCTTGCATTGTGGTCGCAGCGGCGCGGTGCGAGTCTGGGCCAAAGGCCGGCGACACCGATGCCGAGGGCGATGATGACGAGGCCGGCGAGGATGATGAGCTGGCCCTGGAATTTTCCCAGGGCACCGGTCTGTACCAGCGTCCTTCCCAGCGCCGCGCCCAGCGCGCCAAGCAGCACGTATACAGCGATGCGGCTGCCGTGATAGCCGAGCAGCGGCAGCGGCCTGCGCCAATGGCTTTGGTGCATGGCGAAACCGCCGGCCAGCCCGCCGCACATGCCGATGCAGTGGCCGGCGCCGAGCAGGCCGGTGATGAAGGCGAGGGCGTAGGTGAATTCGCCGCTCATTGTTTTGCCAGCATCTCGCGCACGATGCGATCGGTGACCTCGGGCGTGGACTCGCCGAGGATGCGTGCATGCAGTTTGCCGTTGCGATCGACGAAGAAGGTCGTCGGCAGGCCCTGCACGCCGTAGCTGCGTGCCACCTCGCCGGAGACGTCGAGCAGGGTTTCATAGCTGATGCCGAGTTTGGCGACGAATTTGCCCGCGGTGTCGGCATCCTGGCGCACGTTCACGGCGAGGATGTGAAAGCCTTCGCCGTGCAACTGCTGATACACCGGCTCCAGCGCCATCATTTCGTCCTTGCAGAACGGGCACCAGTCGGCCCAGAAGCGGATCGCCACCACCTTGCCCTGGAAGTCAGCGGGGAAGGTGGCGGTGCCGCCTTCGAGGCGCGGCACGGTGAAGCCCGGCGCGGGTGAGCCATTGGCCAGTTGCGGCGTGTCGCTGCTGCAGGCAGCGAGGAGGAAAAGGAAAGCAAGGAGCAGTGTGGCTCTAGTCATGACGTAACTCGCATTGTGCAGTGTATGTCTCTATCCCTGCTGCGCGGGAAGGGTTGGGGAGGAGAAACAACGAAGTGTGCGGTGTCAGTTGTGGGAGCCCGGCTATGCCAGGCGATTGCGGCGCTCGGACAGCACCATCGCCCGGCATAGCCGGGCTCCCACAGGGCATGGGGCAGGGGTAGGAGCGAATCGTATTCGCGAGCAGTGGGGCTCCACTCGGCATTGTGTCGCGGATGCGATCCGCTCCTACGAATATCTGTCTGCGCATCATTGTCACCACCATGTCCCCGCCATGGTCAGGTTGGAGCGGACGATGGCCCAGGTGGCGACGGCGTAGAACAGCGCGTAGCCTGCCAGGGCGATCATCGTGTAGTGCCGCGTGTCGGCGGCGACGGCTGCCGCCAGGCTCGGCACCTTGCGCCACGGCGCCAGTGCGCCCACGCCGAGGGCCAGGGCGGTGGCGGTGAACAGCGGGATGTACAGCCAGTAGCCGATGTAGTCGTGGCCACCTTTCAGGATGCAGAACGGGCAGTGATGGTGCGGATGCTCGTACACGTAGAGCGCGACGCAGGAGACGATGGCCACCAGCGCCACGGGAAAGGCGACGGCTGCACCGGCGGCGAACAGCGTTGCGAAGCGGCGGCGCCACAGATAGATGGCGCCGCTGACGAGCACCAGCGCGCCGCTGCCATACATCGCCAACATCGCATCGCGCGGCGCGACGGACGACACCTCCGCCGCCACGCCCTGTGCGTCGGGCGAGAACAGGCTGCCACAGCAGGAGGTGATCACATCCGGGTTGAGGTTGAGGAAATACTGCAGCTGCACGAAGGCGGCCGTCGCCACCAGCGGCAGCAGCACCAGCAGCAGGGCGTACTTGAGGCGGATCAGCGGATAGTCGTAGCCCTGATTGTCCAGGTGGTTGAGCAGCAGCCAGACGCTGCCGGCGAAGAACACGGCGATCTTGAGCAGCAGCGCCGGCCAGCCCCACTCGTTGACGTTGAGCACGCCGGTGGCGCACATGGCGCCGACGAACTGGGTGTGCATGCTCTCGGCGTTGTAGACGAACAGCAGCAGCGCAATCACCTCGGCGGCGATGGCGAAGGTGACCAGGGTGGAGATGAGGTAGGTGCTGCGCTCCAGGCGCAGTTGCCGTTCGCTGCCGCTGTGGATATCCCAGTGGCGCAGCACACGCACCGCGAACACCGCGGCCAGTAACAACAATGCCGTCACCACCGCGGAGACGCCGATCAGGGCGAGGATGGCGGGGCTGAGCAGCATCTCAGCCTTCCTGCACCTGGCCGTCGCGCAGGGTGATCACGCGATCCACACAGGCGGCGTCGGACACCACCGGGTCGTGGCTGGTGAGGATGAGGGTGCGCCCCGCCGCCTTCAGCTCGCCGATGATGGTCATGAATTCCTGCGACAGGCGCGAGTCCAGGTTGGCGGTGGGTTCGTCGGCGATGAGGATCTGCGGGTCATTGAGCAGGGCGCGGCAGATGGCGGTGCGCTGCGCCTCGCCGCCGGACAGCCACTCGATTTTTGATGCGGCCTTGCCGGCCATGCCGAACTGCTCCAGCAGCGCCGTGGCGCGTTGCACCAGCTCGCCATGATCCGGCGCCAGCGGATAGGCCGGCAGCATCACGTTGTCCAGCACGGTCAGCCCCGCGATCAGGTTGAAGCGCTGGAAGATGAAGCCGAAGGTCTCGCGGCGTATTTGCGTCAGGAAACGCTCGGGCAGGCCGGAGAGATTGCGTTCACCGAGCAGGATGCGTCCGCTGGTCGGCCGCGACAGGCAACCGATCATCGACAGCAGGGTCGTTTTGCCCGAACCGCTCGGTCCGCGCAGCACGGTGATGCAGTTGTCATCGATATCGAGATTGACGTCGCGCACCGCCCAGAACTCGTTGGGCTGGCCCTGGTTGAAGGCCTTGCTGATGTCGTTGAGCCTAATCATCGAGACACACCTGGGAAGGCCAGGCCTGCCGCGGAGACGCAGAGACGCGGAGGATGGGAATGCTGGTATGGCGTGGAGGCTGCGTCTGGCGATGGCGCTATCCGATACTGGACTTTGCACAGATACATCTCTGCGTCTCTGCGCCTCTGCGACAGGATGTTTTCCATCATCGCATCACCGCGTCGGGGTCGGTGGTGGCGGCGCGCCAGATGGGCACCACGGTGGCCACGGTGTAGGGGAACACGGTGAAGAAGAACAGCGTCGCCACCTGCAGCCCGTCGACATAGGGCTGCGGGCTGAACTGCGGGTAGAGCACGGCCCAGCCCTTGAGCACCGGCGCGAACAGTGCGGCATCGAAGAAGAATACGTGCACGTAGGCGGCGAGGTAGCCGAGCAGGAAGGCGCCCAGCGACACCAGTGCGCCCTCCCAGAATTTCATGCGGATCACATCGGCGGTTTCCCAGCCGATGGCCTTGAGGATGCCGATCTCGCGCTTCTCTTCCGCCGACAGGCCGGAGGCCTTGTCCCAGGCAAAGATGACGAAGGCGAGCAGGCTGCCGGCGAGCAGCACGAAGACGATGCCCTGGCGCCACTGGAACAGGGCGTCGTAGGTGCGCAGGATTTCCTCGCGCAGGATTGGCCGCGTGTCCGGCAGCAGGACGGTCAGTTTCTCCGCCACCTTGCGTACCTCCTGCGGGTTGCGCACCTCCAGTGCCAGGTCGGTGTACAGGCCATCGGCGATACCGAAGAAGGCGCGGAAGTCGGCCTCGTTCACCAGGATCAGATCGGCGCTGACCAGTTCGGCGTCGGCCGCCAGCACGTCGGCGACGCGGAAGGAAAAGGTGGTGCCGCTGCTGGCGCGGAAGGCGATGAAGTCACCCAGGCCGAGACCGCGGGTGCGCGCGATGCCGTGGCCGACGATGATCTCGCCGTCGGCGATGTCGCGATCGCGCGGCACCATCAGGGTGTAATTGGCCTGCACCGCCGGGTCGTAGAAGTAGCCCCACAACCGGCCGTACCGGGCGGCAACGCCGCGGATGCGGCCCATGCGTTCGAGGTAGTCGGCGGGGATCAGGTCGTGGCGCCCCGCTACCATGCGTTGCACCACCACTTCCGGGGCGCCTTGCAGCAGCAGTCCCGCCTCCTGGCGCAGCGCCTGGGTGAACAGCATCACCGAGGCGAGCAGGAACACGATCAGGGTGTAGACGCCGAGCAGGCCGAGGTTCTTGCCCTTGCGGCGGGCAAGCGAGGCGACGGTGAAGTCGATGAGGTAGCGCTGACGACGGATGAAGTGGCTCATTCCGTATATCCCGCTTGTGTTCTCGCCAAGACGCCAAGTGCGCCAAGAAGAACTTCGTGGTTTCGCCCTTGCTCTGACATTACCGGCGGCCGGGCGCACGCCCGCAACAAGGCTTTCCTTTGCGTGCTCTGCGTCTTGGCGAGAGTCATGAAGTTCATGGTTGTCCCAACCTCGCCGGCGGCGGCACCAGGGAGCCGCTGGGGAAATGGTCCAGGGCCAGGGGATGGTCCTGGAATGCGGTGTGGCGATCGGCCTGGCTCAGATGACGGGTGTAACGCGCCTCGGTGAACAGGGCCAGGTCGGTGAGCCCGAGGGTGACGACGAGTTCGCGTGAACTCGCCAGGGCCGCGTCGTCACCGCGCCAGGCGGCATCCAGCAGGGTGACGGCGAACAGCAGCAGGCCCGCGCCGAGCAGCAGCAGCGGGACGGTGCCGGCGCGGGCCGGGCAGTGCGGTCTGACAGTGGTGGATGAGCCGTACATGGGGATTGACGGTATGGGTGTGAGAGGGAGTCTAGGCGCGAACTGACGGCAGCGGCATTGATGGTTATCAATGTGCCATATAAAAATCTGTAGTCAATACAGCGAGTTGCGCCATTTGGCGCAGGGCTGTTGTGTGAACGCAACAGGCGACGCCATCGTGGAGCCCGGTAAACCGGGCCCCCACGAAAGCTGCGATCATTCAGTCCAGGTCTTCCACCAGCGAGGCGCGGACGTTGTCGGGCAGGGGCGCGGTGGCGTGGGTGTAGCTGGGATGGTCGATGCCGAGGGCGATGGCGGCACCATTCTTGGCGTCGGCCGCCATGGCAGGTGCAAGTTCAAAGCGCAGGAAGTGCACCGAGGAGGTCTTGTCGGCGTTCTCGCGCTCCAGGTCTTCGTCGGCGATGGCGTAGACCCTGTCGTGCCTGCCCACCTGCATCCACACCTTGTCCTCGACACCGATGAGTCTGGCCAGCTCTTGTGCCCGCACCTCGGGGTCCTCGTACTCCATCATGAAGGTGGCCTTCCAGTTGCAGCCGTCGGGGATCAGCGGGTTGTAGGCGCCCAGTTCCTCTTCGATGCCTGCCGCTTCATAGATGCGCTCGGCGCGCAGCATCTCCTGCACCTGATAGTGCATGGTGAGGTGGTCTTCGAAATAAAAGCTGGCGTGGGGGCCAACCTGTACGCGACGGTTCTTCTTGTGCGCCATCACCTTCTGACGGAACTCGGGGCGAACCTCGGCGTATTTTTCCAGTGAATACAGGTCTTCGCGGTTCAGCTTGGTGGAGCTCATGTTGACCTCGTGTCGTTGTCGTTTCAGCCCTTGGCCTCATGTTCGAGTCCGACGATGGGCTGGTCGGTGAACAGGTAGTCGCGCAGTTCCTTGTCGAAGGACGGGTCACGGCGGCGGATCCACTCCAGCACCATGGCGGCGTGTTCCTTTTCCTCGTCGCGGTTGTGGGCGAGGATCGCCTTCAGCTCCGCATCCTTGCAGGCATCGACGCGCTGGTTGTACCAGTCCACCGCCTCCAGCTCTTCGATGAGCGAGGCGATGGCGCGGTGCATGTCGCGGGTGGCGTCGCTCAGTTCACTGATCGGCTCATGGTAGGTGTCGTTGGCCATCAAGTCACTCCTCTATAGCCCGTAGGCGATGCGCAGCAGCGTCATCGGGTGCTCCGGCTTGCGCTGATCCTGCAGGCCGTTCTCGATCTGGTGCCCCGCCATGGGGCAGTCGCTGGAATAGTGATCGCACTCGGCCTCCTGCACCTTCCTCACCACCGGGCGGCAGATCTTCATGGAGATGTCGTGGTACTCGCTCTTCACCGCGTAGGTGCCGTCGTGGCCGGAGCAACGCTCGATGACGTCCAGCGTGGTGTCCGGCACCAGGCTGAGGATGTCGCGCGTCTTCAGGCCGATGTTCTGCACGCGCAGGTGGCAGGGCACGTGATAGCTCACCTTGCCCAGTGACTGCTTGAAGCCGGTGTCGAGCCTGCCCTCCCTGTGGCGCAGGGCGAGGTATTCGAACGGGTCGAACATGTGCTGCTTCACCTTCTGCACGCCGGCGTCCTCGGGGAACATCAGCGGCAGTTCCTGTTTGAACATCAGCGCGCAGGACGGCACCGGCGCGACGATGTCGTAGCCGGCGTCGATGGCGGCGAGCAGCACCGGGATGTTGGCGTTCTTGGCCTGTTCCACCGCCTCCAGGTCGCCCAGCTCCAGCTTGGGCATGCCGCAGCACTGCTCCTTTTCCACCAGCGTCATCTGAATGCCGTTGTGCTCGAACACCTTGAACAGGTCTTCGGCAATGTGCGGCTCGTTGCGGTTGCCGTAGCAGGTGGCGAACAGCGCGACGCGGCCGGTGGTGCGGCCGGCGGCCTCCGGTGTACCCACCGTCGTGCGATGGCCGCCGAGGCGCTTGCGCGCGGTGTTGCTGTGATATTCGGGCAAGAGCGCCTTGGGGTGCACGCCGAGCACGAATTGCAGGCCCTGGCGGAACAGGCCGATCCTGTTCACCGCGTTCACGATGGGCGCGAGACCCGGCGCACCGGCCAGGGCGCCGACGGCGTCGGTGGAGGTGAGGATCCTGTCGCGGGTCTTGAACTCGCCCTTTTTGAACTTCACCGCCTTGGCCCGCAGCATGGTGTGCGGGAAGTCGAGGTTCCACTCGTGCGGCGGCACGTAGGGGCACTTGGTCATGTAGCACAGGTCGCACAGGTAGCAGTGATCCACCACCTGCCAGTAGTCCTCCTTCTTCACGCCGTCCACTTCCATGGACTCGGAGTCGTCCACCAGGTCGAACAGGGTGGGAAAGGAATTGCACAGGCTGATGCAGCGGCGGCAGCCGTGGCAGATGTCGAAGATGCGTTCCAGTTCCTGGAACAGGGCGCCTTCGTCATAGAACTCGGGATTGCGCCAGTCCAGCGGGTGGCGGGTGGGGGCTTCCAGATTGCCTTCGCGGCGGGATTCGGTCGGTGCAGACATTGTTGCCTCCCTGTTGTGTCGTTATCGTCTAGTCACAGAGCAGACGGAGCACGGCGTACTCCGTCTGCTCTGTGTCCAGCGGTAAAAAAGGCCGGCCGTTGCCGGCCGGCCGCTACTGCAAGCGCTTACTGACCGAGGGAATCCAGGGCCTTCTGGAAGCGGTTGGCGTGGGAACGCTCCGCCTTGGCCAGGGTCTCGAACCAGTCGGCGATCTCGTCGAAGCCTTCGGCGCGGGCGGTCTTGGCCATGCCCGGGTACATGTCGGTGTACTCGTGGGTTTCGCCGGCGATGGAGGTCTTCAGATTGGCCTCGGTGCCGCCGAAGGGCAGGCCGGTGGCCGGGTCACCGCATTGCTCCAGGTATTCCAGATGGCCATGGGCATGGCCGGTTTCGCCTTCGGCGGTGGAACGGAACACGGCGGCCACGTCGTTGTAGCCCTCCACG
The DNA here is from genome assembly GCA_020725115.1 of Thiohalomonas denitrificans. GTDB lineage: Bacteria > Pseudomonadota > Gammaproteobacteria > Thiohalomonadales > Thiohalomonadaceae > Sulfurivermis > Sulfurivermis denitrificans_A. Next base: position 104,785 of record DYFR01000006.1, on the reverse strand, counting down.
TCGGCCTTGGCTGCGAAGTAGAGGTAACGGCGGTTGGCCTGGGATTCACCAGCGAAAGCTTCCTTCAGACTGTTTTCGGTCTTGCTGCCTTTGAGGTTTGCCATGTAACAGGCCTCCTTGTTGTGTGGGGAACAATAGTGGAATGAGCTTAGATTAAGTCTAAGTTACAGGAAGAGACCTTAGACTAAGTCTAATACGGAGTCAACCCGCCCAGATGAAGGTGGCCTCTTCCCGATGGGCGGGGAAGAGGCCGCGGAGCCTGTAAGGGTAGTACATAAAAAAGTTTCGAGTTCCGGGTTTGAGGTTTCGTAGTAACTACTCGCCCCCACGCATCCCTGCGCCCGCGACATACCGTCCATCCAGGGACATAAGCGTGGGAACGACAAGATGTGGTGGGAGCCCGATTCATCGGGCGAAAGTGGCGCCAGAACGGCCGTCATCGCCCGGTAAACCGGACTCCCACAACGGGGGCGGGGAGTTACGTTTCGAAAAAGCCAAGGAAAAATCTTGTCGAAACTCGAAACTCGAAACTCGAAACTCGAAACTCGAAACTCGAAACTCGAAACTCGCTACATCTTGATCCCCTCCACCGACAGATCCAGATACACCTCGCGCGAGGCGGGGCCGAGGTCATAGTCGATGCCGTAGTCCTTCAGTACCAGCCTGGTGGTGCCGAAGAAGCCGCGGCGCTGGCCGCCCCAGGGATCGGCGCCGGCGCCGATGTGCTCGACATCGATGCTGACGGGTTTGGTGACGCCGTGCAGGGTGAGGTTGCCCTTGAGCATACCCTTGCCGTTGCCCTTGTCCTCATAGGCGGTGCTGATGAATTTCGCGCCGGGGAATTTGCCCACGTCGAGGAAGTCCTTGCCGCGCAGGTGCTTGTCGCGCTCGGCATGGTTGGAGTCGATGCTGGCGGTACGGATGTTCACTTCCACCTTCGCTGCGGCGGGATTCTTTTCGTCGTAGCTGAACTTGCCGTCGAAATCGTTGAAGCGGCCATACAGCCAGGAGTAGCCCAGGTGGCTGATGCGGAACTGGATGAAGGCGTGGGCGCCCTTGGTGTCGATGACGTAGTCGGCGGCGTGCAGCGGGGCGGCGGCGCCGAGGATCAGCAGCAACAGCGGGATGATGGTTTTCTTCATGGTGAGGCTCCTTCTGTGGTTGGGAAAAGGCTTATCGACCCAGCATGCGTTTGAGTGTGCGGTCGCGGTCGATGAAGTGGTGTTTCAGTGCACCGGCGACGTGCAGCAGCACCAGCGCCATCAGGAACAGGGCGAGATACCAGTGAATGGCACCAGCGAAGTCTTCCTGCTGCGGGATGGAGGTGACGGTGGCAGGAATGCTGAACAGCCCGAACACCTCGATGGCGCGGCCGTCGGCGGTGGAGATGAGATAGCCGCTCAGCATCAGTGCGAACAGGATCAGATAAATCCACAGATGCACGGTGTGCGCGGCGGCCCGCTCCAGCAGGCTGTGGCTGGGCAGCGCGGGCGGCGGCGGTGAATACACGCGCCAGGCGAGGCGTGCAACCATCACCAGGAACAGCAGTACGCCGATGCTCTTGTGCAGCGCCGGCCCCTGGCGGTACCAGGGATCGTAGTAAGTCAGGCCGGTCATCCACAGGCCGAGGCCGAACAGGCCGAATACCGTCAGCGCCACCAGCCAGTGCAGCAGTATCGCGACGGGGCCGTAACGTTCCGTGTCGTTGCGCATCTGCATCAGAATCTCCCTGTCCGATAGTCGTTGTAGGCCTGGCGCACCTCCGCCTCGGTGTTCATCACGAACGGCCCGCCGCGGGCGACGGGTTCGCGCAGCGGTTCGCCGCTGACCAGCAGCAGGCGGCTGTCGGCCTTCGCCTCGATCCCGACCGCATCGCCCGCGCCGAGCAGGGCGAGGGAGTAGGCATCGACACGGCGGCCATTGATGCGCACGTCGCCTTCGAATACATACACGAAGGCATTGCGTTCCGTGGCCACCGGTTCCTCGAAGCGGCTGCCCGCCGGCAGGGTGATATCGAAATAGCTCACCGGGGTGATCAGTTCGCGTACCGGGCCCTGGGTTCCCGCAGTCGTGGCGCCTGCCACCACGCGCACCTGCACGCCGCCCTCGCGCGTCTCCAGCGGGATCGCCTGCACCCCGAACTCCTGATAACGCGGCGCCATCATCTTGTGTGCCGCCGGCAGGTTGACCCACAACTGGAAACCGGCCAGCAGGCCGTCCTCCTGTTCCGGCATCTCGGAATGGACGATGCCGCGCCCGGCGGTCATCCACTGCACGCCGCCATGCTCGATGATGCCGCTGTGGCCGGCGTTGTCGCCGTGGCGCATGCGGCCGTGCAGCAGATAGGTGACGGTCTCGAAGCCGCGGTGGGGATGGGGCGGAAAGCCGCCGATGTAGTCGTCCGGGTCGTCGGAACGGAAATCGTCCAGCAGCAGGAAGGGATCGAGCTGCGGCAGCGCCGGCCCGCCGATGAGGCGGGTCAGGCGCACGCCGTCGCCGTCGGCGGTTTCCTGGCCGCGCACCACCTGCTGTACCGGGCGTAGCTGATTATTCATAGTCCACCTCCCGAACTCGAAAGCCATCGACTCAAACCGTTACTGCAAAACTATTCACCGCAGAGACGCAGAGGACGCAGAGAAAAAAACCTTGTGGGCATTCCGCCCGAATCACTCATCAAGCGAGGTTCTAGACCGCACAATGTCCTGAAATGACCTCACTCTGCGTCCTCTGCGTCTCTGCGGTGAAAACGTCGGTCTGGGCCGTTGCGCTCAAGTATAGGGTTGCCGAACTTGGGATAAAGGCGATAATCAGCAAAAGACTGTTGCGAATATTGGAACAATGGAGCGATTTGAGGCGTTACAGACTCTGGTGGCGGTGGTGGAGGCAGGCAGCTTCAGTGCCGCCGCCACGCGCCTCGATTGCGCCAAGTCGGCGGTGAGCCGGCAGGTGGCGGCGCTGGAGGGGCGCCTGGGCGTGCAGCTGCTCAACCGCACCACCCGTCGTCTGTCGCTGACCGATGCAGGGCGTGAATTCTACGAGCGGGCACAGCGCATCCTGGCCGATCTGGAAGAGGCCGAGCAGTCGGTGGCGGCGGAGCAGACCGCATTGCGCGGCCGCCTGCGTCTGGCGGCGCCGTTGTCCTTCGGCGTGCTGCACCTGGCGCCGGCACTGGACGAGTTCCTGCTTCAGCATCCGGAGCTGGTGCTGGATCTCGATCTGGACGACCGCCGCATCAATCTGGTGGAGGAAGGCTTCGATCTCGCGCTGCGCATCGGCGAGTTGCCCGATTCCTCGCTGGTGGCCCGGCCCCTGGCGCCGATCCGCATGCAGTTGTGTGCCAGTCCCGATTACCTGCGCCGTCACGGCACGCCGCTGACGCCGCAGGATTTGGCCTTTCACGCCGGGCTGGTGTACGGCAACGTGCCCGAGGCGCAGCAGTGGCGTTTTGTCGACGCCGCCGGCAAGACGCACAGCGTGAAGGTGCCGGCGCGGCTGCGCGCCAACAACGGCGATGTCCTGATCCGTGCCGCCGTGGACGGCCTTGGTGTGGTGGTGTCGCCCACCTTCATCGCCCATCGCGCCCTGGCGGCGGGTGAACTGGTGCCGCTGTTGCCTGAGTATCAGGCGCCGGGTACCAGCGCCTACGCCGTGTACCCTTCGCGCCGTCACCTGCCGCAGCGGGTGCGCGTGCTCATCGACTTTCTGGCGCAGCGCTTCGGCGATGCGCCGTACTGGGACACGGTAACGCCCGACAATCCAACGCAGAGGCGCAGAGGCGCGGAGGACACAGAGGGAAACTATTCATGATCCGGATGTTCTCCGCGCCGCTGCGCCTCTGCGTTAAGATTTTGGACGTTTCAGTAGCCGTGCATGGAAATCATGTCCATGACTGAACCGCGCCAACTGTGGGTGCTGGCCGGTACGCGGGCGTGGGCGCGTGATGCCGCCCTGCACTATGCCTGCGACGGCATGTTGTGGCTGGGCGAGCCGCCAGCGGGTGTGCCGGGTGGCGCGGCGCGCGAGGCGCACAAATGGCTGGGACGTGAACTGGACCTGCTGGTCATCGACGCCTGGGCCGGTTTTGATGTCGAGGCCTTCGGGGCGGCGAGCGGCGCACTGCGCGGCGGTGGCCTCATGCTTCTGCTGACGCCGTCGCTGGCGGAGTGGCCGCGCTACGCCGATCCGGAGTACGCGCGCATCGCCGTTCATCCGTTTACTTTGCAACAGGTCAGCGGCCGTTTTCTCGTGCGCTTCGTGCACCTGCTGCAGAGCCACAGCGTGGACGTGCTGACCGGGGGTGAGGCGCTGCCGCCGTGGCAGGCCGCACCGACGGCGCATCCGGCCGATTGGCATACGTCCGATCAGCAGGCGGCGCTGGAGGCGATCACCGAGATGGCGCAGGCCGTCGTACCCGTGCCGCTGGTGCTCACCTCCGATCGCGGCCGCGGCAAGTCGGCGGTGCTGGGCATGGCGGCAGCACAGCTGCTGCGTGATGGCCTGCGGCATATCGTGGTGACGGCGCCGCGTCTGGCGGCCGCCGATGCACTGTTCGAGCATGCGGCGCGGCTGCTGCCGCAGGCGGAGGTCAGCCGCGGTTCCCTCGAATTCCCTCAGGGGTTGGCCCGGCTGCAATTCTTCGCCCCGGACGAACTGGCGCACAGGTTGCCGGCGGCCGATCTGCTGTTGGTGGACGAGGCGGCGGCACTCCCCGCGCCGCTGCTGGAACGCCTGTTGGGGCATTACCCGCGCAGCGTGTTCGCCACCACCCTGCATGGTTACGAAGGCACCGGGCGTGGCTTTGCCGTACGCTTTCAGCGCGTGCTGGATGAGCGTGCGCCGGGCTGGCGCAGTGTGCGTCTGACCGAACCGATCCGTTGGCCGGTGAACGATCCGCTGGAGCATTTCGTGTTCGATGCACTGCTGCTGGATGCGCAGGCGGCAGAGGATGCGCGGGTGCGCGACGCAACGGTTGACGGATGCAGCATCGAACTCGTGGCGCGTGATGCCTTGCTGGATGATGAGACAACCTTGCGCCAGTTGTTCGGCCTGCTGGTGCTGGCACATTACCGCACCAGTCCGCTGGATCTGCGCCACCTGCTCGACGGCCCCAATGTCAGTGTGTGGCTGATGCGCCGGCAGGGACAGGTGGTGGCCACAGCGCTCACCGTGCGTGAAGGCGGTTTCGATGCGGTGCTGGCACGGGAAATCTATCAGGGCAAACGTCGCCCCCGTGGTCACCTCATTCCGCAGTCGCTGGCGTTGCACAGTGGCTTTGTCGAAGCACCACAGCTGTCGGGCGAGCGCATCATGCGCATTGCGGTGCACCCGGCGGCGCAGCAGCGCGGCCTCGGCACGCGCCTGGTGCAGGCCATTATCGAACAGGCCCGAAATGAGGCCCTGGATTTCGTCGGTTCCAGCTTCGGCGCCACCGCAGACCTGCTCGCCTTCTGGCGCCGTGCAGAACTGCTGCCGGTACGTCTCGGTCTGACACGCGAGGCGAGCAGTGGCAGTCATTCGGTAATCGTGCTGCGGCCCTTGTCGCCGGCGGGTGAGGCATTGTCCGGCGCCGTGCGCGCACGCTTTCTCGCCCATCTGCCGGCGCTGCTGTCCGATGGCATGGAAACGGTGGATGCGGGGGTGGCGACGGTATTGCTGCACGGGGCGGTGGCCGATGAAACTACCGAGCTGGATGCGCAGGATTGGCGTGATGTGGAAAGCTTCGTGCAGGGCTGGCGCGGCTACGAGGTGTGCCAGGTGGCGCTGCGCAAGCGGGCGTTATCCCTGCCGGCGACGACACGGCTGACGGCACGGCAGCATGAGTTGTTGCTGTGCAAGATAGTACAGCGGCAACCGTGGGTTCAGATCGTCGCGGCCTTTGGCTACAGCGGCCGGGCGCAGGCGCTGGCGGCATTGCGGGAAGCGGTGGCGAATATTTGATGGCGGAACCCTTGTCCATGCAGGGGCGATTGCAGGCGTGATTCACTTTCCATGTAAAACACCGTATATAGGCATGACATTAATTCTCGGAGCTGGCCGTGCGTTTCTTTTGCCATATTTCCCACTATTTCACGCAACGAATTTTATTTGTCGGATTGACGAGCCTGGTGCTGCTGGCCCTGATCGCCTCCTATTTCCACGTTATCCAGAGTGCGCGTGAGCGCGCGATTGTGCAGGCGCAGGAAAGCGTATTGAACAAGGCGCGTCTGGTGGCCCTGGCCCATGATCAGTGGCTGGAAGAGTCGCACAATCTGCTGGCAACGGTAGCCGCTGCGCTGCAGCAATTGCCCGAGATGGAGCAGAATTGTGGCGCACTGCTGACGGCCATGGCGCAGGCGACACGGGGCGTCGATACCGTATTGTTGACAGATCATCATGGCGACCTGCTTTGCGCGCCTTTCCCGTCAAGCGGGCAGATGAGCTTTCGGGATCGGGCGTACGTGCAACGTGCCTTGCAGACGGGGGAGTTCACCATTGGTGAATACATCATCGGTCGCTTCAGCGGGGAGCGTATTCTGCCGGCAGCTCTGCCCTTGCGCGACGAGAGTGGTGCGGTACGTTATCTCGTCATTCTGGGACGGAAGCTGGCATGGATTGAAAGCGCGGTGATGCGACAACGTTTTTCCAGTGATACCGGCATCATGCTATTCGATGGCAAGGGTGCGATCCTGGCCCAGGTGCCGGCCAGGGATGAGGCGCTGGCGCTGCAGGTGGCGGGCAGGATTACGGAGCGCCGCCAGGGGGTGCTGGAGGCACAGGGCGTCGATGAACAACGGCGCTATTTCGGTTTCACCACGCTCGCGTCGGGTGCGCAGGATGCTTATGTTGCGGTCAGCGTGCCGGCAGCGGAGGTGCTGGAGCCCGTGGGCGAGTTTACCTCCAATCTTCTGCTCCAGTTTGCCGTGGCGGCGGTGCTGATCATCGCCGTGCTGTGGTTCGGGGTGGAATACTGGGTGCTGCGCCCGCTTCATCGCATGATGGTGGCCATGGATGGAGTACGCCAGGGAGATCTCACCCGGCGTGTTGTTGTGCGGCATGACACGCAAGAGATGACGCAGTTGGCGCAGAGTTTCAATACCATGCTCGGTGAACTGGAGGAGGCCGATGCGCGCCTGCGCAGGCTGTCGGATATCGACGGCCTGCTGGGCATCGCCAATCGCCGTACCTTCGATGAAACCATGGCGCAGGAATGGTTGCGCGCCACACGTGAAGCATCGACGCTTGCGCTGTTGATGGTCGATGTGGATGACTTCAAGAGATACAACGATACCTACGGCCACCAGGCAGGAGATAGATGTCTGCAACAAATTGCCGCCGCCATTGCCGTTGTGCTGAAGCGTCCGGCCGATCTGGTGGCCCGGTATGGCGGGGAGGAGTTTGCGGTGTTGCTGCCGCAGACGGATGCCGCCGGCGCGGATGATGTTGCACGCAACATACAGAATGAGATCGCACGGCTGGCCATTCCTCACTCGGCCTCCCGGGCCAGTGCGCAGGTTACCGTCAGTATCGGTATTGCTGCCATGGCCCCCGGGCGTGAATCGGTTCCGGATATGTTGATTCGTGCGGCGGATCGGGCGCTGTACAGTGCCAAGCAGGCCGGGCGTAACCGGCGTATCCATGAGACCGGGGGCGAGGCCGGAATTTAATGTCCGGGGAGTGTTTTGCTGGGTTGCATTGACTCTGACAAGGTGCACACTTCAAGTAGTGGGGCAGGGTGACTTGGGTGATTCCTGTTTGATCCGGAGAGAGAAACCATGAACGCGCGTTATCTGGTACGGCGGTTGTTTTCTGCATTGTTGTTCGCTTTGTTGCTGGCAGGCCTCCCCGTGCTGGCGGCGGCGCCGCCCGGCATGGCGCCGCCGGCTGCGGCGGTATCGGTGGCCATCCCCCCGGTGTTGAAGAATGCACCCGAACTGGCCCGGTTGCTGCGCGACTGGGACGAGCAGTCGGTGCTGGCCATAGAGGTGGCGCGTCAGGCGCCGCGTCAGGTGCTGGACCGTGCGGCAATGCAGCGCACCCGGATAGAAATGGCCAGCGGCGAGAAGATCGAACTGGGCAAACTGTTCGATAGTGCCTTTGTGGCGCAGCGTACGCTGGATCAGCAGGTGAAGCGCATTCCTGCCACGGCGCTGGTGGGGCGACCGCAGTTCAATGAGGCCGTGGTGGAGTTCCCCGATCGGCTGCTGATGGTGCGCCAGGTGCGGATCGTGGTGCGCGATCCGCAACAGGCGGCGGCCGCGGCGCCGGAACTGGCAAAGTTTCTCTCGCCGATGGATATGGCGGAGGTGATGCGGGCACGGGTGGATCGGCTGAAGCCCGATGAGCAGAGAAGCTTCCGCCGCTATCTGCAGGAAGAACTGCCGCTGCTGGATGCCGACGATCCGTTGCGTCAGGCCTGGGCGGAGGGCGGTGAGGATGCCGTATTGCGTGCCGTTTTGCGCGGTGAGGGCGAGTTCGCCATCACCGACCAGCTGGTGGTGGAGCGACGCCTGTTCAATGATGGCGGTGCGCGCCTCAGTGCGGAGTTCCGTCCCCTGGTGCAGCAGCATCGCCAGTCCTTCACGCTGGCGCCGTTGCGCCCGATGGTGCAGCCGGCACAGAAATTCGATGCCAAGACCTTGGCCGGCCCGGCTAGCCGCGGACGCCAGTACCAGTATCCGGCCGGCGAGCAGCGCGAAGGGCGGCTGGAGTTCAGCGAGCCGTTTCTGGCCGGTTTCACCATTGGCCAGGAGCTGGCGTGGGAGCGCAGATGGAATTTCGGCGCCGGTTTTCTGCGCATCAGCTATGGCATGGGCTACGGTTTCGGCCTGCGCATCCCGGTCGCGCTCAACGGCCGGCTGGAACCGACGCGCAGCACCCGCAGTGCTGTCGATGACCCGGGGCGCGATCTGACCCTGCGGATGCAGGCCGTGACCAGCGTGACCAGCGATGCCAAGGAGGACTATTACGCACGGGTCGGGCTGGCGAAGGCACAGTACTTCAGCGGCGATGAGTTCGTATTTACCGCCGGCTCCTGGTTAAGCCTCAAGCTCTACGCGTTGGGCAAGGATTGGGTTGTACTGAACCCAGTCAATACGCCGTGGACCAAAAGCCATAGCTTCACCCCACCCCTGGGCGGTACGCCGCAGCCGTTCTTCACCTTCGCGGTGCCTCCGGAGCTGACCAACACCACGCTGGGTGCGGCGGGCGTACTGAGCGGTTCGCTGCAACTGGGTGTGGGACTGAATGGTACCGGCACGGTGCAGGTGCCCTATGCTCTGTTGGTGGACGGCAGCCCGGTGCTGGAGCAGCGGCTGATCTTGGCCAATGCCAACAACCACACCGAAACCCTGCGTCTGCCGCCGCTGACGGCGCAACCCGGCACCGTCAAGCAGCACGGTTATGGCCTGCGCCTCGGTGCGCCGACCTATCTGATGGATGTCAGCGCGGTGACACGGTTGCGTGTATTGGCGGAAGTGAGGGCCGGGTCGCTGAAGCGCAGCGTGGCTACCGATTGGCTCGATGTCATGTCCCTGCCATTGGGGCGTATCGCCCTGCTGCCCCATGCCGGTACCCGCACCAGCTATCAGTGGAACGAGGGGGTACGCATCTTCGAGGCGCGCGATCCGGCCGACCCGGCCACCATGCAGGAGCCGCGCAGCGTGCCGCGTCTGCGCTAGATCAACCAAGGAGAGAACACTCATGCACAAGAGCCTTACCCTGTTGGCCGCCTCTCTGCTGTTCGCCATCGGCGTGGCGCAGGCCGAACCGCCGCCGCTGGAAAAACCGGCGACGACACGCCCCATTCAGGCCAAGCCGGTGCAGAAGCCGCAGGCCACCTCGGATCGCGACAAGGTGGGCGCCACCGGCTATCACGACAAGGAACAGGACGAACCCACCCAGGAGCGTCCCAATCCCCTCAACTACAAGCCGGCGCAAAAACCCCAGGCTACCTCCGACCGAGCCAAGGCCGGCGCCACCGGTTATGTCCCCGAGTCGGATGAGGAGACGCAAGAGCGCCCCAATCCGCTGCAGCGCACCCCGTCACAGAAGCAACACGCCACGCCGGCGCAGCGGCCCCAGGCCGTCGGTGCCCGTGGCCGTGTCTCCAGCTCGGAAGAGGAAGAGGAGATGATACAAACGCGCCCCAATCCCATGAGCGGCCAGCCGGCGCAACAGAGCGCGCCGATGCAGGCGCCGGGCAACATGCAACAGCAGGCGCCGGTGCGCTGAAACCAGGAGCCTGTCAGACTTGAGATGCTCTTCCCACCTTGCTCGCTACGGGCACTCAAGTCCGATAGGCTCCTAGGCGCTGTCGTCAGCCCTGACGGCAGCGCCGCGCCGCGCTACAATGGAGCTCTTTTGACAATCCCGGGAGCGGGTTTCGTGAAACTGAGCGCCGAGCAGTTCCGTCAATGGGAGCACAAGTGCATCACCCTGCTGGGCATGTCCGGCGTGGGCAAGACGCGCATCTCCACCCTGCTGCGAGCCAGCAACTGGTTCCACTTCTCGGCGGACTACCGCATCGGCACGCGCTATCTGGATGAGGCGATCCTCGACAACATCAAGCAGCAGGCCATGCAGGTGCCGTTCCTGCGCGACCTGCTGCGCTCGGATTCCATCTATATCCGCAACAACATCACGGTGGATCATCTAAAGCCGGTGTCCACCTTCATGGGCAAGCTGGGGAATCCGGAGCTGGGCGGCCTGTCGCTGACCGAGTTCAAGCGCCGTCAGGCGCTGCACCGCACCGCCGAAGTGGCGACTTTCCGTGATGTGCCGGAATTCATCCACAAGGCACAGGCGCTGTACGCCTACCAGCACTTCATCAATGATGCCGGCGGCTCGCTGTGCGAACTGGATGAACCGGGCCTGCTGGAACAACTGGCCGAACACACCCTGTTCCTCTACATCCAGGCATCGGCCGATGACGAGCGTGCGCTGATCCGCCGCGCCGAGGCCGACCCCAAGCCGCTGTACTACCGCGAGGCCTTCCTGGACGAGCAGCTCGCCATCTACATGGGTGAGCGCAAGCTGGACTACGTGGCGCTGATCGACCCGGACGATTTCGTGCGCTGGGTGTTCTCGCGCCTGTTCCATGCGCGCGTGCCGCGCTACGAGGCCATCGCCCGGCAGTACGGCTATACCGTCACGACCGCCGAGCTGGCCCAGGTACAGAGCGAGGCCGACTTCCTGGCCTTGATCGAGTGCGCCATCGCACGCCAGCAATAAGCAACGGCAGGGGGTTCGCAAATGAACGCGAATAAACGCAAATTCACGGACAGCTGGCAGGTTGGACTGACGAAGGAGGCCCAACAACACGACGGGCAATGTTGGGCTTCGTGCCTCAGCTCAACAAACGACAAATCTCTGCGCCTCCGCGTCTCTGCGACAGGTTTTGGAATTTAGAAGGAAACACACATGCCGTTGGTCGCCCATACCGAGCTCCCCACCTTCGAGCGCATGAAGCAGGAAGGGCAGAACGTGCTGCCGCGCGACTACGCCCTGCAGCAGGACATCCGTGAACTGCACGTCGGCCTGCTCAACATGATGCCGGATGCCGCGCTGGAGGCTACCGAGCGCCAGTTCTTCCGCCTCATCGGCGAGAGCAACCAGATCGCGCAGTTCTATCTGCACCCGTTCACGCTCAAGGAGCTGAAACGCGGCGAGAAGGGCCAGGAACACATCGGCAAATATTATGAGACCTTCGAGCAGGTGAAGGCGCAGGGGCTGGACGCGCTGATCATCACCGGCGCCAACGTACAGGGCACGGAGCTGTCGCAGCAGCCGTTCTGGCAGCCGCTCATCGAGGTGATCGACTGGGCCTACGAAAACGTCACCTCGACACTGTGTTCCTGCCTTACTACCCACGCGGTGATGGAGTTCCGCTACGGCCAGAAACGCCGTCACCTCGGCGGCAAGCGCTGGGGTGTGTATTCGCACCGCGTGATGGATCGCCGCCACCCGCTGGTTACCGGCGTCAACACCCGCTTCGACGTGCCACACTCGCGCTTCAATCAAATTGACCGCGAGCAGTTCGAGGCGGTGGAATGCCGCGTGCTGGTGGAAAGCACCCAGGCCGGCGTGCATCTGGCGGTGAGTCCGGATCTGTTCCGCCTGATATTTCTGCAGGGCCATCCCGAATACGACGTCATCTCGCTGCTGAAAGAGTACAAGCGTGAGGTGTTGCACTATACCAACGGCGATCGCCCGGACTATCCGCCCTTCGTGGAAAACTACTTCACGGCGCAGAGCGAGGCGATCCTGGATGAGTACCGCGAGCAGCTGTTCGCCGCCCTGGCACAGCGCCGGCCGCTACCGGAGATGCCGGAAGATGTGGTGGCCGCACAGCTCGATAACACCTGGCACGACACCGCCGAGGCGGTGATCAACAACTGGATCGGCATGGTCTACCAGCTCACCCATCACGACCGCCGCCTGCCGTTCAAGTCCGGCATCAATCCCGACGACCCGCTCGGCCTGCGGCGGCAATAGCATCGCTCATGCCTACACCCATCATCATCTGTGATGACTCCAGCCTGGCTCGCAGGCAGCTGGCACGTGCCCTGCCTCCGGGCTGGGATGTGACGGTTACCCTGGCGGCCAATGGTCAGGAGGCGTTGCAGGCAGTACGTGCGGGTAAAGGCGATATTCTGTTCCTGGATCTGACCATGCCGGAGATGGATGGCTTCGCGGTGCTGGAGGCCATTCGGCGTGACGATCTGCCGACCCTGGTGATCGTTGTATCCGGTGATATCCAGCCGGAGAGCCAACGCCGTGTAAAGCAGTTGGGTGCGGTGGCCTTCCTGAAAAAGCCGGTGGATGCGGCAGAGCTCTGTCACGTGCTTGATGAGTACGGTGTGCTGGGCGTGCTTACCGGCGCCAACGCCATGGTCGACGCGCCGGTGGCGTTTGCGGACTGGTGCCAGGAAATGGCGAACGTAGCCATGGGCCGCGCCGCCAGCCTGTTGGCCAGGATTTCCACTACAGCGATTCAGCTTTCCATTCCCGAAGTAAAGCTGCTCGGCGGGCGTGAATTCAACGGGGCCATTGCTGCACTGGTGGAAGACGGTGGACGATCTTTCGTATCGCAGGGGTTTATTGGCAATGGCATTTCCGGCGAGACGCTCATGGTTTTCTACGACGCGGAAATGGCCACGCTGGCACCCCTGCTGCACTACCCCAATACCGATACGACAGGAGAGGCTGAGGCCATGATGGACATTGCCAGTATATTGGTCGGCTCCTTTCTCAAGGGATTATCGGAGCTGCTCGACGTCAAGTTCAGTGTTGGACAGCCGCGTCTGGTGATAAATGACGACAGCAGCCATCCGGTAGTCGCATGCAGCCAGGAGGATGAGCGCAAGGTATTGAGCATCAGGGTGGGCTACACCTTGGGTACGCAGAATATCCGCTGTGATCAACTGCTCCTGATCACGAACAGTTCCATAGCGCCTCTGCAGGATCGGGCGCAGATGGCGGTCGCGTAGTCGCATGAGCAACGAACATTTCGATCTGGGCGAGTTGCACTGGCTGTTTGGCATCATCCAGCACGTGGATGTGGGCTTGGTCGTTCTCGACCGTGATTGCCATGTCAAGCTGTGGAACGGATTTATGGAAAACCACAGTGGCGTATCGGCAGCGCAAGTGGGTAACCGCAATCTGTTCGAGCTGTTTCCCGAAATCGATGCGCAATGGCTGCGCCGCAAGCTCGATTCGGTGTTCCTGCTCGACACCAGCAGTTTCGCCACCTGGCAGCAGCGTCCCTACCTGCTCAGGTTCAACAGCTATCGTCCGATCACCGGCGAGTCGGAATGGATGTACCAGAACGTCACCCTGTTTCCGCTCACCTCGGCACGGGGCAGCGTCGAGCATGTCTGCCTGATGGTGTACGACGTGACCGACATGGCCCTGGACGAGCAGGCCCTGCAACGCTCCAATCGCGAGCTGGAGCGCATGGGCCGCACCGATGGCCTGACCGGACTGTACAACCGTCGCGCCTGGGAGGAACTGCTCAACAGCGAGTTCAGGCGTCATCAGCGCAACGGCCAGAACAGTGCGCTGGTGATGTTCGACATCGATCACTTCAAGAAGGTCAATGATACGTATGGCCATCAGGCCGGCGATGCCGTGATCCGTGCGGTGGCCGACATGGTGCGCCAGACCAAGCGCGAGCCGGACATCGCCGGCCGTTACGGCGGCGAGGAGTTCGGGGTGGTGCTGGTGGATACCGACAGCGTCGGCGCCATGCGTTTCGCCGAACGCCTGCGCGAGGCGGTCATGGCGCACCCGGTGCATCACGACGGGCAGGAGATTCACTACACCATCAGCCTGGGCGTCGCGCCCATCGATCGCGAGCAGGGCTGTACCCGCTGGATTGCGGCGGCCGATCAGGCCCTGTATGCCGCCAAGCACGCGGGTCGCAACCGGGTCTCGTTGTATAGCGTTTCTGCGTGCGAGTCAGTTACCAGGTAGAGTAAATCTGCCACGGCAAATCATCATCCGTCCTGCGCTCAGTGCGGCCAGCTCCAGTCGCGGATCTCTGGCATGTCCTCGCCGTGGCGGCGGATGTATTCCCTGTGCTCGATGAGTTTCTCCCGCAGCCATTGTCTGGTGTAGGCGGCGGCCGCGCCGAGCTGGGGCAGGCGGTCGATGACGTCCATCACCAGATGAAAACGATCCAGGTCGTTCATCACCACCATGTCGAACGGGGTGGTGGTGGTGCCCTCTTCCTTGTAGCCGCGTACGTGCAGGTTGCGGTGGTTGGTGCGACGGTAGGCGAGACGGTGGATCAGCCACGGATAGCCGTGATAGGCGAAGATGATCGGCTTGTCGGTGGTGAACAGAGTGTCGAATTCCTTGTCGGGCAGACCATGCGGGTGTTCCGATGGTTGCAGCAGGCGCATCAGGTTGACCACGTTGACCACGCGCACGCGCAGCGCGGGGAATTCGCGACGCAGGATGTCCACTGCCGCCAGGGTTTCCAGGGTCGGGATGTCGCCGGCGCAGGCCATCACCACGTCCGGCTCGCCGCCCTTGTCGTTGCTGGCCCACTCCCATATCCCCAGACCCTCGGTGCAATGTTTCACCGCAGCGTCCATGTCCAGGTACTGCAACTGCGGCTGCTTGCCGGCGACGATGACGTTGACGTAGTCGCGCGAGCGCAGGCAGTGGTCGGCCACCGACAGCAGGGTGTTGGCGTCGGGCGGCAGGTAGACGCGGATGATCTCCGCCTTCTTGTTCACCACATGATCGATGAAGCCCGGGTCCTGGTGCGAAAAGCCGTTGTGATCCTGACGCCAGACGTGGGAGGTGAGCAGGTAGGTGAGCGAGGCGATGGAACGGCGCCAGGGGATGTGACGGGTCACCTTGAGCCACTTGGCGTGCTGGTTGAACATGGAGTCGATGAGGTGAATGAAGGCCTCGTAGCATGAGAAGAAGCCGTGGCGGCCGGTAAGCAGATAGCCTTCCAGCCAGCCCTGGCAGGTGTGTTCCGACAGGATCTCCATCACGCGGCCGTCGGGGCCAAGGTGGTCGTCGTCGGCATAGCGTTCGGCGAGCCAGGTGCGATCGGTGACCTCGAACAGAGCGCCGAGGCGGTTGGAGGCGGTTTCGTCCGGGCCGAACACGCGGAAGTTGCGGTGATCGACGTTCTTCTGCATCACGTCGCGCAGGAAACGGCCGAGGGCGCGGATGGATTCGGCGCTGCTGGTGCCGGGCTTGGTCACCGGCAACGCGTAGTCGCGGAAATCAGGCAGGCGCAGGGCCTTGAGCAGCAGGCCGCCGTTGGTGTGGGGATTGGCCGACATGCGGCGCATGCCATGCGGCGCCAGTGCCATGATCTCCGGGCTGGGACGGCCGTGGTCATCGAACAGTTCCTGCGGCCGGTAGCTTTGTAGCCACTCCTGCAACAGGGTGATGTGTTCCGGTTTCTCGCGCAGTTCGCCGAAGGGAACCTGATGCGAACGCCAGTAGTCCTCGGTCTTCTTGCCGTCCACGCTCTTCGGGCCGGTCCAGCCCTTGGGCGAGCGCAGGATGATCATCGGCCAGTGCGGGCGCGTCGGGTCGTTGGTGCTGCGCGCATGATGCTGGATCAGGCGGATACGTTCGCACACCGTATCCAGTGCCGCCGCCATCTGCTGGTGCATCTGCATCGGCTCGGAACCCTCCACGAAAAACGGCTCGTAGCCGTAGCCGCGCATCAGGGCCTCCAGCTCGTCGCGAGGGATGCGTGCCAGCACGGCGGGATTGGCGATCTTGTAGCCGTTCAGATGCAGGATCGGGAGCACCGCGCCGTCGCTGATCGGATTGAGGAATTTATTGGAATGCCAGGCGGTGGCCAGCGGGCCGGTTTCCGCCTCGCCGTCGCCGACCACGCAGGCGACGATCAGGTCAGGATTATCGAAGGCCGCACCGAAGGCGTGGCTCAGAGCATAGCCCAGCTCGCCGCCTTCATGGATCGAGCCGGGTGTTTCCGGCGCCACATGGCTTGGTATGCCGCCGGGAAAAGAGAACTGCTTGAACAGCCGCTTCATGCCCTCACCGTCCAGCGACACGTCCGGATAGGTTTCGCTGTAGCTGCCTTCCAGCCAGGCGTTGGCCACCATCGCCGGGCCGCCGTGACCGGGACCGCAGACATAGATCATGTCGAGGTCGCGCTGACGGATGATGCGGTTGAGATGGACGTAGAGAAAATTCAGTCCCGGTGTGGTACCCCAGTGGCCGAGCAGCCGCGGCTTGACGTGCTCCACAGTGAGTTGCTGCGTGAGCAGCGGGTTATCGAGCAGGTAGATCTGTCCTACGGACAGATAGTTGGCGGCGCGCCACCAGGCATCGATCTGCGCCAGTTCGGTGGCATCGAGCGGGGCGGCGGGATTGTGTGTGGTCATGTCAGATGCCTCATTCCATTGCAGTGAATTCGAGAGTGGTGCGGGCGATCTCCAACTCTTCATCGGTGGGAATCACCCAGACCTGTACCGGGCTGTCGGCGGTGGAAATTCGGCGTGCGTCCTGCGCGGGTGCCAAGTTGCGCGCCGCATCAATCCGTATGCCGAAAGAGTGCAGGCCGGCACAGGCGCGCTCGCGCATGTCGGCGTCGTTCTCGCCGATGCCGGCGGTGAAGATCACCGCGTCGACCCGGCCCAGCACCGCACTGTAGGCGCCGATGTATTTCTTCAGGCGATAGCCGGTCATTTCCAGCGCCAGTTGTGCATCGGCGTCACCCCTGGCGGCGAGGTCGTGCACCGCGCGCATGTCGGCGGCACCGCACAGGCCATGCAGGCCGCTGCCGAAGAACAGCAGCCGTTCGGCGGCCTCGGCATCTAGGCCGGCGTGGCGCATCAGATAGAACGGCACCGCGGCATCGATGTCGCCGCTGCGGGTGCCCATCACCAGGCCCTCCAGCGGCGTCATGCCCATGGAGGTATCGACGCTCTCGCCGTTGGCCAGGGCCGTGGCGCTGGCGCCGTTACCCAAATGCAGCACGATGAGGTTGAGGCTGCCGAGGGGCCGTCCCATCAGTTCGGCGGCGCGGCGACTGACGTAGTGCACCGAGGTGCCGTGAAAGCCGTAGCGGCGCACCCCGTGTTCGCGCCAGGTCCATTCCGGCAGGGCATAGCGGAAGGCCCGGGCCGGCAGCGTGTGATGAAAGGCGGTATCGAACACCGCCACCTGCGGTACGTCGGGACACAGCGCGCCGGCCAGATCGATGCCGCGCAGATTGGCGGGATGGTGCAGCGGCGCCAGCGGCGTGAGCTGGCGCAATGCCTCGAGGCTGGTCGCATCAAGCCGCAGGGGTGCGCGAAAGCGATCGCCGCCATGCACCACGCGGTGGCCGATGGCGCGCAGCTGTTGCGGTCCGGTGACGATGCCCTGCTGTGCCAGCAGGCGAAACATGTGTTGCAGGGCGGCTTGATGATCGGGTGCAGCGCCGGCGCATTCGGTATTGCCCCCGTTCCAGGCCAGGTGCAGCGCATTGTCGGTCTGGCCGATGCGCTCGGCCGTGCCGCCGGCCTGCCAGCGCAGATCTGCGGCGTTGAAGACCTTGAACTTGAGCGACGAGCTGCCGCAGTTGAGTACCAGGATTTTCATGAGCGGGCGGCCAGAACAGCAAATAGCTCCATGTTGTTGTGCAGTGGGAATGAGGGGGATTTGATACGGTTGTGCGCCTGGGCTGGCCGACGGCGGCTTCACTCAGCATAGACCATAACCGCCGAGTGTTACGTTTTGATGCCGGCGTAGGCCGCCAGGGCACGCTCGCGGCTGCCTTCCAGCATCCCCCAATCCACCTAAAACCCAGAGCACCAGGTGCCAGAAGGCACCAGGATGAATCTGAATAACGCACCATGACGGTCATGGTTTCGCTACGCACAATGACCGCTTGCCTGGAGTTTGCGCAGATGCCAGACGAGTTAATAAACGGCATGAAGACGGGGAGTGCATTTTGCAATATATGGGTTCGTGCTGCGTCAGGAGTGACCGCCGCTGACAGTACCTGTGGCGGCAAGCATTGCCTGACGGTGAGGAGCTACCAGATCGCGATATCCGGTATGAGCATGAGTCATGGTGACGTATCCACACCCTCAACATTGAGTCATGATGTGCTTAGCCACTAGAAGCATTAACCATGTATAGTTATTGCTACCCGCGACCTAGCCTTGCCCCGAGTCCATGGTGAAACTGATTTCTTTGCCCACATCCCCAGCGGCCTTCCTCCCTGGCGCAGTTGTGGCAGCGCGCTGGACGACAGCGCTGCTGGTGGTTGCTCTGGGCATAAGTTTTGCCCAGCTCAGTTGGCTGTTGCTGCCAGTGTCGGCAACATTACCTACCCCGCTGGTGGCATCCAGGGAGTCCGGTACCGGTGCCGACACGCTGCGGCTGGAGACGATGGCAGTGCAGCACCTGTTCGGAACCCCTCAGGCTACCGCCAGACCGGAGTCCCAGATCAATGCGCCGGAAACCGCACTCAACCTGACCCTGCGCGGCCTGTTCGCCGCGGCACGCAAGGAATCGGCTTTCGCCATCATCGCCGAGGGCGCCGGCAATGAACGGCCTTACCGCATTGGCGGCAAGCTCGGCGGGGGAGCCGTGGTACACGACATCCTTTCCGACCGCGTGGTGCTGGAACGTTCCGGACGCTATGAAACCCTGCGCCTGCCCAAGGACCGGTTGGAAGTGAGTCCCTCGCGCGGAGCGGAGGGCGGTGCCGCACTGACGCCGGCCATGGGCGGCCAGTTGCGCAATCTGCGCGAGTCCATCAAGAACAACCCGCAGGAACTGCTCAACCTCGCCGAGATGCAGCCGGTGGTGCATAACGGTCAGTTGCGCGGCTACCGTATCCGGCCGCGCCGGTATCTGGAACTGTTTGCTGCCGCGGGCCTAAGCCCCAACGATATCGTTACCGCCGTTAATGGCATCCCGGTTACCGACCCGGCGCAGTTTGCTGCCCTGACGGTGCAGCTGACCTCCGCCTCTTCCCTGCGCTTGTCCGTGGAACGCCCCAACGGCGTAAGCGAAGACATCAGCCTGGATCTAAATTGAGGAACATGCCCTTGTTCATCCTCCTGCACCATACCCCCCGCCCGCTACGCCACACGGTGCTCGCCTGCGCACTGCTCGCAGCATCGCACCTGGCCTGCGCGGCCGAAGAAACCGTCACGCTGAATCTGAAAGATGCCGACATCACCTCGGTGATCAGCACGGTGGCGGAGATCACCGGCCGCAACTTCATCATCGACCCGCGCGTCAAGGGCAAGGTCACCATCATCTCCACGCGGCCGCTGGCCGCCGACGAGGTGTATCAGGTGTTTCTGTCGGTGCTCAATGTGCACGGCTTTGCCGCCATCCCCGACAAGAACGTGATCAAGATCGTGCCTGAGGTGACTGCCAAACAGAATCCGATCCCCAATGCTGACGAGCAGCGGCCGGGACGCGGCGATCAGTACGTCACCCGCGTCATCCAGGTAGAAAACGTCGCTGCCGCGCAGCTCGTGCCGATTCTGCGCCCGCTGCTGCCGCAGGAGGCGCATCTGGCCGCCTATCCCGGCAGCAACGTGCTCATCGCCTCGTCCACCGCCGTCAATCTGGAGCGCCTGATCCAACTGATCCGCCGCATCGACCTGTCCGGCGACTCGGAGATCGAATTCATCAAGCTGCAGCACGCCTCGGCGGAAGAGGTGGTGCGCATTCTTTCCTCGCTCATCACCGATGCCGCCAAGGCGGCACAACAGCCGGGTGAAACACCGAAACTGGGGGCCGATCTGCGCACCAACAGCGTGCTTCTGTCCGGCGATCGCGGCAGCCGCCTGCGACTGCGTACCCTCATCACCCACCTCGACACACCCATGGAACGCAGCGGCAACACCCAGGTGATCTATCTGCGCTATGCCAAGGCCAAGGAGCTGGCGCCGGTGCTCACCGGCATCGCCGGCGGCATTACCAAGAAGGCCACCGGCACCACTGCCGACAAGACCGGCGAGGCGCTCAACATCCAGGCCGACGAAGCGGTCAATGCCCTGGTGATCAGCGCGCCGCCCGACATCATGGGCAACCTGGAGCAGGTGATCCGCCGCCTCGACATCCGCCGCGCCCAGGTCTTCGTGGAGGCGGTGATCGCCGAGGTCACCGACGAGAAGGCGCGCGAACTGGGCGTGCAGTGGGCCTTCGATGGCTCGGCCAACAATGCGCCGGTGGGCATCGTCAACTTTGCCGGTTCCGGCTCCGGCCTGAGCAATCTGGCATCGACGCCGCCCAAAGTGGGCGATGGCCTGCTTGCCGTCGTCGGTGACACCGCCAGTGCCGGCGGTACCCGTATCGGCGCCCTGCTGCGTGCCCTGTCCGGCGACGTGAATACCAACATCCTTTCCACCCCCAGCCTGGTGACCCTGGACAACGAAGAGGCGGAGATCGTGGTAGGCCAGAACGTCCCCTTCATCACCGGCTCCTACACCAGCACCGGTACCGGCAGTTCCACGCCCACCAATCCCTTCCAGACCATCTCGCGCCAGGACGTCGGCCTCAGCCTGAAGATCAAGCCGCAGATCAACGAAGGTGATACGGTACGCCTGGAGATCGCACAGGAGGTGTCCAGCATCAGCTCGGCCACCACCGGCGCCGCCGACATCGTCACCAACAAGCGCGCCATCAAGACCTCGGTGCTGGTGGATAGCGGTCAGGTGCTGGTGCTGGGCGGCCTCATCGACGACCAGCAGGTGCAGAACGATCAGAAGGTGCCGGGGCTGGGCGACATTCCCCTGCTCGGCTATCTGTTCAGCTACAAGAAAACCACCTTGGTTAAACGTAACCTGATGGTGTTCATCCATCCCACCATCCTGCGCGCCGAGCGAGACAGCCTCGCCATCGTCGGCGACAAGTACAACTACATGCGTCAACAGCAACTGGCAGTGCGCGAACGCGGCGTACGGCTAATGGCCAACGACAGCGCGCCCCTGCTGCCGGAGTGGAACGACTTCCTGGCGCTGCCACCGCCGTTTGACCCCAACATCCCCGACACCGCACCGGAACCGCCTCATGCCACCGACCCTCCCGGTTGACACCGCGCCTGCGATGGAAGAGGTACTGCCGCGCCTGCCCTACGCCTGGGCCAAGCACGCCGGCGTACTGCTGTTCCCCGCCGCAGACGGCGCCCTGCGTCTGTACTACCGTGATGACGCCGCCGCACAATCCCTGCTGGAGGCACGCCGCGTCGCCGCCTGTACCGTGCCGCTGGAGAAGCTGGAGCACGCCGCCTTCGAGGGCCTGCTGCGGCAATGCTATGAACGCTCCAGCAACGGCGCGATGCAGGCCATGGAAGACATGGGCGAAGAGATGGATCTCGATCGTCTGGCGCAGAGCCTGCCGGAACCGGAAGACCTGCTGGAAAGCGAGGATGACGCGCCCATCATACGCCTGATCAATGCCCTGCTCACCGAGGCGGTGCGCGAAAACGCCTCCGACATCCACATCGAACCTTTCGAGAACCGTCTTGCCGTGCGCTTCCGCGTCGATGGCGTACTGCGTGAAGTGCTGGAACCGAAACGCAGCATCGCACCGCTGCTGGTATCGCGCATCAAGGTCATGGCCAAGCTGGACATCGCCGAAAAGCGCCTGCCGCAGGACGGCCGCATCTCACTGCGCGTCGCCGGCCGTGCGGTGGACGTGCGCGTGTCCACCCTGCCCTCGGGTCATGGTGAACGTGTGGTGCTGCGCCTGCTCGACAAGCAGGCGGGCCGTCTCGACCTCGCCCATCTCGGCATGGCGGAAGATACGCGCGACCGGATCGATCTCCTGATCCACGAACCGCACGGCATCTTCCTGGTCACCGGCCCCACCGGCTCGGGCAAGACCACCACGCTGTACGCGGCGTTGACCCGGCTCAATGATCGCGACCGCAACATCATGACGGTGGAAGACCCCATCGAATATTTCATCGACGGCATCGGCCAGACCCAGGTCAATCCCAAGGTGGAGATGACCTTCGCCCGCGGCCTGCGCGCCATCCTGCGCCAGGATCCGGACGTGGTGATGGTGGGCGAAATCCGCGATCTGGAAACGGTGCAGATCGCGGTGCAGTCGTCGCTCACCGGTCACCTGGTGCTGTCCACCCTGCACACCAACACCGCCGTCGGCGCCGTCACCCGCCTGCGCGACATGGGCGTGGAACCGTTCCTGCTCTCCTCCACCCTGCTCGGCGTGCTGGCCCAGAGACTGGTGCGCCTGCTCTGCCCGCACTGCAAGGAGGCCTACATCGCCAACGCCGCCGACTGCGAACTGCTCGGCGTGGCCGAAGCAGCGGCTCCCGTGCTGTACCGCGCCGGCGGCTGCCCCAAGTGCAACCGCAGCGGCTACATCGGCCGCACCGGCATCTACGAACTGGTGGTGGTGGACAAGACCCTGCGCACCCTGATCCACGACGGCGCCGGCGAACAGGCCCTCGAGACCCACGCCCGCACCCACACCCCCAGCATCCGCGACGACGGCATGCGCCGCGTCCTCGCCGGCGACACGTCGCTGGAGGAAGTGCTGCGAGTGACGCATGAAGAATAGATTCAAGATACAAGAGCAAAGATACAAGGGAACGTGTGCGCTGCGCGCACATCCTTGTATTCACACGAATACTTTCCTCTTTCCTCTTTCCTCTTGCATCTGCCGTCATGGGCGCCTTTGAATACCAGGCACTCGACGCCACCGGCCACACCCGCAAGGGCGTGCTGGAGGGCGACACCGCGCGCCAGGTGCGCCAGAGCCTGCGCGAACAGGGATTGACGCCGCTCGCCGTCGAAGAAGTGGCCGTGCGCGAAGGTCGACGCCGCAGTGCCGTGTTCACCCGCGGCGTCAACGCCACCGACCTGGCCCTGATCACCCGTCAACTGGCAACGCTGGTACGTGCCGGTCTGCCACTGGAAGAGACCCTGCACACCGTGGCCCGGCAGAGCGAAAAGCCGCGCCTGCGCAACATGATGATGGCGGTGCGATCCAAAGTGCTGGAAGGCCACACGGTGGCCGAGGGTCTGGGCAAGTTTCCCCAGGTGTTCCCCGAGCTGTACCGCGCCACCGTGGCGGCGGGCGAACACTCCGGCCATCTCGACGTGGTGCTGGAACGGCTGGCCGACTACACCGAGGCGCGCCAGCAACTGCGGCAGAAGATCCAGCTCGCCCTGTTCTACCCGGCGATCCTCACCTTCATGGCCCTGGCGGTCACCGTGGCCCTGCTCACCTACGTGGTACCGCAGGTGGTGCAGGTGTTCGACAACATCGGCCAGGAACTGCCCTGGCTGACGCGCACCCTCATCGCCGCCAGCGACTTCATGCGCGCCTGGGGCATCGCCCTCGCCACCGTCCTCGGCGTCGCCGGCTGGCTGTCCGCGCGGCTGTTGCGGCGGCCGGAATACAAACTGCGCTGGCACCGCCTGCTGCACCGCCTGCCGCTCATCGGCCGCCTGACGCGCGGCGTCAACACCGCACGCTTCGCCCGCACCTTCAGCATTCTCTCCGCCAGCGGCGTACCGGTGCTCGACGCCATGCGCATCTCCGCCCAGGTGCTGGGCAGCCTGCCCATGCGCGAAGCGGTGGAGCATGCCGCCCATCGCGTACGCGAAGGCGCCGGCATCCACCACGCCCTGGAACACAGCGGTTACTTCCCGGCGATGACCCTGCAGCTCATCGCCAGCGGCGAGGCCAGCGGCCAGCTCGACGCCATGCTGGAACGCGCCGCCGCCAACCAGGAACGGGAACTGGAAACCACCATCGCCTACCTGATGGGCCTGTTCGAACCGCTGCTCATCGTTACCATGGGTGGCATCGTGATGGTCATCGTCCTCGCCATCCTGCTGCCGATCTTCGATTTGAACCAGCTGGTGAAATAGTTCAGCCGCGGCGTGAAAATGCCACCAGCGGCACGCACAGCAAGCCGCCGAGCGCCCCATAAAGGTGGGCATTCACTACCACGGCACCGCCGACCAGTTGCGCCGTTCCGGTATCGGCACCGGTGATCTGCTCCCAGGCCAGCTTGGCCGCAATCGCCAGCAGCACCACCAGCGCAGTGCGCGCCTCCGCACGCCGCGCCGCCCATGCGCCGAGCACCAACAGCCCGTGCAACACGCCGGACAAGCCCACGTACCAGGCCAGCGCCGTGTCGAACACATACAGCCCGATACCCACCGCCAGCGCGCACAGCAGCAAAGCCACAGCCCATCCCGCGGGGCGCACAAAATGTCCGAACAAGGCCCAGATCAGCAGCAACCCACCCAGGTTCAGGCTCAGGTGCATCCAGCCCAGATGCACGAAATGCGCGCTCAGCAACCGCCAGGGTTCCGCGGCGATCAGCCCGCGCTCGAAGCGCCAGGCCTCCACCCAACCCAGCGCCTGGGCGGCCAGGCATGTCACGACCACCAGCAGCGGCGGCCACCATCGCGTCACAATTGCGTTATGTCCATTCATGATGGCGCCAAGGGTAACACCGCCGCGCGATTCGCGGCATTGCCAGCAATTGGCTTGCAAAATGTTGATGCGGGTCAACATTTGGGCTCGGAATCGGGGCATATTCCTTGTTAAAATCACCGCCTGCGGTTCGTGACCACCCGGCAAGGAGACAGCCATGCTCAAAACCACTCGTGCAAAATATTTTACCCTTTTCGCCCTGGGGGCCGTGCTGATTGCGGGCTGCGGTGGTGGGGGCGGTGGCGAAACCAGCGCATCGGTGAGCTATACCGGCGTTACGACGGAAGCCGTAGTCACCGATACCAATGCCGAATCACTTACCGCTGCCGCCATCGAGACGGCAGGCACTTCCGAACTCGGCAATCTCGTTATTGCGGGCGATCTCGCTGAAGAAACACCGGCGCAAGGGCTGAGCCTGCCCGGACTGGCGAAGTTGTTGGCCGAGATGAAAAACCTGGGACAACTGGCGGGCCCGGCCGTCGCGACAGGCAGCACCGCAAGCCAGACGGTCTCCGGCTCCTGCGGCGGCTCCGCAACGTTGAGCGGGACCAACTCGGGCGACGACGTCAACGTCAACATCACCGGCAACATCACCTACTCGGCCTATTGCGAGGCCACGCCGGAAGGCAATGCCACCATCAATGGCAGCATTACCTTTACGCTGGTCGGCACAGTCGACAATTTTGTCTTCAACGTGGCGACATCCTACCTGGCCATCACCGCCGGTGGACAGAGCGTTGCCTACAGCCTGAGCTACACGCTCACCGTCAACGGCAGTTCCGCGACGGCCACGATGACAGCCAACTACCGCGGGGCCGACGGCAAGGTATACCGGATTGAAAACTACCAAGTTGCGCTGAGCAACTATGGCCAGACCGTTGCCATCAGCGGCAAGCTGTATCATCCGGACCATGGTTACGTCACCGTGTCCACGCCGACGCCGCTGCAATACTCCAGCTGCTCCGGCTACTACCGTCCCACCAGCGGCGTGCTGCGTATCACTGGCGCCGGGGGTGTATATGCGGAATTCATTCCGCAGGATTGCGATCAGTATCAGGTCTGCCTCACCGACGGCGGTACGGTATGTAATCTCCTCGACTGGTAAAACCAGGCGTAAAATGCCGGCAGGCCCCGGGCCCTGCCGGCATTTTTATTTCCCCTCCCGGCAAACCCCATGCCGCGCGATGATGCGGCAAGGGTTCCACCGGAGGCAGGTTTCCCCGGTGCAGGGCACAGTCCATTCATATATTCGGGCTATAATCGGCCGCATCCGCAACACAACCACGGGTACACATGGACATGAACCGATTCCGGCAGTTCTCCACCAACCGCTCCCGCGGCTTCACCCTCATCGAAATCATGGTGGTGGTGGTCATCCTCGGCATCCTCGCCGCCATCGTCGTGCCCAAGGTGATGGACCGCCCCGACAGCGCGCGCATCACCAAGGCCAAGCAGGACATCCGGGCGCTGGAAAGCGCGCTCAATCTCTACAAGCTGGACAACTTCAATTATCCCAGCACCGACCAGGGGCTGGAGGCACTGGCGAAGAAGCCGTCCGGCACGCCGGAACCGCGCAACTGGAAGCAGGGCGGCTATATCGATCGCATGCCCAAGGATCCCTGGGGCAATGACTACCAGTACATGCAGCCCGGCGTACACGGCGACGTGGATCTGTTCAGCCTCGGCGCCGACGGCCGCCCCGGCGGCGACGGCATCAATGCCGACATCGGCAACTGGACCCTCGAATAGACCACGGCAGACGGGTGAATACGGAGGGCGGCAGGGAGAGTGAGAGCGGCGCCGCCGCCGTACTTCCTGCGGCCTTTATGCGTGGCTTCACCCTGATAGAACTGCTGGTGGTCCTGGTGATCATCGGCATCCTGGTGTCCTTCGCCACTCTTGCCGTGGGCAACGACCGGGACGGGCTGGTGCAGGAGGAAGCACGGCGCCTGGCCGCGCTGATCGAACTGGGCGGCGAGGAAGCCACGTTGCAGGGACGCGAACTGGGCCTGCAATTCACCCGCTCCGGCTACCGCTTCATGTTCCTGGAGCCGCAGGAAGACGGCCCGGCGCTGTGGCTGGCGCTGGAGCGGGACAGCCTGCTGCGGGCGCGCGAGTTCCATCCGGAGATCACCCCGCAACTGGAGCTGGAAGGGTTGCCGCAGTCCTTGCCGACGGAACCGCCCGAGCAGGGCGCGCCGCAACTGTTCCTGTTTTCCAGCGGCGAACGTACGCCTTTCCTGTTGCGCCTGGCGGCGGACGACGGCCGCATCGTGCACGAGATCGAGGCCGGTCCCCTCGGCCCGATACAGCGGCGCTGACAGCGGAAGGCCGGACAGATGCATTCCATCGCAAGCGACATCACGAAACCGGACGACACTGTCCGCACAGGCGGCGACGCCATTCCTTCTGTCTGCAAAAGTCGCGGATTCACCCTGTTGGAAGTGCTGGTTGCCCTGGCTGTCATCGCCATCGGTCTGGCGGCGGCCATTCGCGTCGGCGCCACCAACAGCGCCAACGCCATCCACCTGCGCGACAAGACCCTGGCGCAATATGTCGCCGCCAACAAGGCGGTCGAGCTGCGCTTGCAGGCCCAATGGCCCGCCGTCGGCACCCAGCGCGGCCGCGCCCCCATGGGGCACCGTGAATGGCGCTGGAGCACGCGCGTCAGCGAGACCTTCGATGCACGCGTGCGCCGCGCCGACATTGAAGTGGGCATTGAGGACGGCAAACCCATTGCCACGCTGTCCGCGTTTCTGCCGCAGCCGGCACAGCCATGAACGCGCCCCGCATAAAGCTGCCGGCAGCAAGTCGCGCGCAAACACCTGCGGCCGCGGTATCGTTCTGCACCAACCGTGGTTTCACCCTGCTGGAATTGCTGGTCGCCATCGCGGTGTTCGCCGTGGTGGCGATGCTGGCCTATGGCGGACTGGCGACGGTGCTCGATGCACGGGAAGACACCGCGGCCGGCGCAGAGCGGCTGCGCACCCTGCAACAGACCATGCTGATGCTGCAACGTGATCTGGACCAGGTCGCGGCGCGCGGCATCCGCGATGAATACGGCGACGGCAAACCCGCCCTGCACGGCGGCCCCGACTGGATCGAGTTCACCCGCGGCGGCTGGTCCAATCCCGCGGAGCAGCCGCGCAGTGCGCTGCAACGGGTGGCCTACGCCCTGCGCGAGCGGCGCCTGATCCGTGCCCACTGGCAGGTGCTGGACCGCGCCCAGGACAGTGCGCCGTTCGAGGCGCCCCTGTTGCCGCAGGTACGCGCTTTGCGGCTGCGTTTTCTCAGTGACGGCGGCGAGTGGCAGGAGTCCTGGCCGCCGCTGGCGCAGAACGATCTGTCCACCGGCGAGGCGCCGCTGCCGCAGGCGCTGGAGCTGACGCTGGAACTGGAACAGTGGGGCACGCTGACGCGCCTGTTCAGGGTGCGGCAATGAACCGGCGCGAGCGCGGCGTCGCCCTGGTCACGGCCTTGCTGGTAGTGGCGCTCGCCGCGGTGGCGGCAGTGGCCATGACCTCGCGCCAGCAGGTGGACATCCGCCGTACTCAAAATGCACTGGAGGCGGAGCAGCTGCGGTTTTATCTGTACGGCGTCGAGGACTGGGCCGGCAAGGTGCTGGAGCAGGATCGCAAGGATAACCAGGTGGACCACGCCGGCGAGGACTGGGCCACGCACCTGCCGCCGGTGCCGCTGGAGAACGGCCAGCTCAGCGGCCATATCGAAGATGCGCAGGGCCGCTTCAATCTCAACAATCTCGTGGTCGACGGCAAGACCAGTGCAGAGGATCTGGCGCGGCTGCGCCGCCTGCTTGCCGCCCTGGAACTGGAGCCCACCCTGGCCGATGCCGTGGTGGACTGGATCGACGACAACATGGATCCCTGGTCGCCGCACGGTGCCGAGGACACCACCTACCTGGGCCGCGAGCCCCCCTACCGCGCCGCCAACCGACCCCTGACCGACGTCAGCGAACTGCGCCTGGTCGCCGGCTTCGATGCCGACAGCTGCCGCCTGCTGGCGCCGCATGTCACCGCCCTGCCGGCGCGCACCGCCATCAATCTCAACACCGCCACCGTCGAGGTGGTCATGGCGCTGGCCGACGGCATCGGCCGCAGCGACGCCGAGGGCTTCGTGGCCGGACGCGACGGGCAGCACTACACCGCGCTGGATGAGGCGCTCAAGGCGCCCGCGCTGGCCGACCGCAAGGTGGCGCACGACGGCCTCGGCGTGAGCAGCGACTATTTTGTGGTAATGTCGGACATCAGTTTCGGACGATTGCGACAGCGCTACTCCAGCCTGCTGCAACGCAACGAAACCGGAGCCACTACCCTACTGACACGAAGCCAGCGCTACCTTTAACGCTATGGAAGATTTCCTGCTGCGGCTAACTGCCGACTCCACTGCCAGCTGGTGTCCTGCCGGGGCACCGGAGCGCGTTGCGCACGGCGCGCTGGTGGAGGCCGCGCGCGCCGCCGCCGGCAAATCGGTGCGGGTGCTGGCTCCGACCGAGGCCGTCACACTGCTGTCGGCACGCATTCCCACGCGGCAGCGGCAGCGCCTGCGTCAGGCCCTGCCCTTTGCCCTGGAAGACCAGCTCGCCGCCGACGTCGAGACGCTGCACTTTGCTGCGGCCGCGCGTCCGGGCGGCGACGAGGTTCCCTGCGCCGTGGTGGATCGCGCAACGCTGCGCAGCTGGCTCGACGCGCTGGAGGCCGTCGGCATCGCCCCGGACAGCATGCTGCCCGATGTGCTGGCGCTGCCGCGCGCAGCGGGGGAGTGGAGCGTGCTTGCCGAGCACGACAGCATCCGCCTGCGCAGCGGTGATATGCGCGGTTTCGCCTGCGACAGCGCGACCTTGCCGTATCTGCTGCCGCTGTTGCTGCAAAACGATGAGCAGCGGCCGACGCGACTGCAATTTCACGACGGCGATTCCTCCGGCGAGGTTCAGCGCCTGTTGCAGGCTTGGTGCGATGCACAAGGTATCGAATTGCAGCGCACGCCGCTGACCGGAGACGCACTCACCCTGCTCGCCGCCGGCGCCCAACGCGGCGACGCCCTCAACCTGTTGCAGGGCGAGTTCAGCCGGCGCGAACAGACCCGCCAGCTGTGGCAGCCTTGGCGCGCCGCCGCCGTGCTGGTAATCCTGCTGGTGCTGCTGCACAGCGGCATGGCCGGGGCACGCTATGCCGCACTGGCGCGCGAAGACGCGCAGCTGGCGACGCAGATCGAGCAGGTCTACCGCAGCGCCTTCCCCGAATCCCAGCGCGTGGTCAACGCCCGCATCCAGATGGAGCAGAAACTGGCCGAATTGCGTCGCGGCGACGCCGGCCAGGAATTTCACCGCATGCTGCTGCACGCCGCACCCGCCCTGCGCAATGCCGGTGTCGAGCTGCGCGCACTGCGCTACTCAGCGGGTCTGCTCGACATCGAGGTGACCGCCACCGATCTGCAGGCCCTTGATCGTCTCAAGCAGGCGCTGGACAGCGGCCTGCTGCGCGCCGAGATCACCGGCGCTGACAGTGGTTCCGGCGGCGTCGCCGGACGCATCGCCTTGCGTGGAGGTGCCGCATGACGGCATTGCGCCAGCATTGGGAGCAGATGCAGTCGCGCGAGCGCCGCATCGTCGCCGCGGGCGGCGTCGCAACCCTGGTTTTGCTGCTGTATGCCCTGGTTTGGGATCCGCTCACCACCAGGTTGAGACAGATGGAGCAGAACGTCGCGGCACAACGCACCGCCCTGGCGTGGATGCAGCAGGCGGCGGTGGAAGCCCGCGCCCTGCGCGGTACCCAGGGCACGGGCAGCGACGGCCGTTCCCTGCTTGCCCTCAGCGACGAAAGCGCCAAGGCACACAAGCTCGGCGCTGCGGTGAAGCGCGTGCAGCCGGACGGGCAGCACACGGTGCGCATCTGGCTGGAGGATGCGGCCTTTGCTGATCTGCTGCGCTGGCTGGACACATTGGCTGGCCACCACAGTGTCAAGATCAGCGAACTCACCGTCGAGCGCATGCCGGCGGCACCGGGCCGGGTCAATGCGCGCGTGGTGCTGGAGATGTCCCCGTGAAGCGCATCTGGCTGAAGTATGTGCTGCTCGGCCTATCTGCCTATGCGCTGGCACTGGTCATCACGCTGCCGGCCCGCCACGCTTACAGCCTGGCGGTGTACCATCTGCCAAAAACGTTGCCAGTTACCCTGCACGATCTCGGCGGGAGTCTGTGGTCTGGCCGCGCCGGCACCGTCGCTTGGCGCAGCACGCCGCTGGGGGGGCTGCGCTGGGAACTATCGCCCTGGTCTCTGCTGCGCGGGCGCCTCGGCCTCGACCTGCAACTGCAAGATACCAACAGCAGCCTCGCCGGCCATGCTGCTGTGACACGTGACGGCCACGTGCTGCTACACAACGTCAGCGCCCGCCTGCCCGCTGCACGGCTGATGCTGTTCAACACTGGCCTCCCCATCGCCGCCGACGGCAACGTTGCAGTCAACCTGGAGGAGGTGCAACTGCCACCGCAAGGTGCGCCGGCGCTACGTGGCACGCTGATGTGGAGCCAGGCGCTGCTGGTGGCCGGCCAGCCGCTCAAGCTCGGCGACCTCAAACTCACCCTGCAACCCGGTGAAACCGGCGGTACCACCGGCACCCTGTCCGACGCCGGCGGCCCACTGGAGATCAACGGCACCCTCATCCTTGACGCCAACCGCAGCTACCGTCTGGAAGCCAAACTGCGCGCCCGCCCCGAGGCCGATGCCAGCCTGGGCAACAGCCTGAAAATGCTGGGGCGCGCCGATGGGCGCGGCTATTACACCCTGCGATACACCGGGCGCATGTAATACGGTAATCACTACAGTCCTGCACCAGTTTGGTCTGACCCTTTTCCCGTCACATCTCCCGGGGCAAAACCGGTTGAGTCCGGCCCTGCAATAGCCAAAAACCGTGTACAGGCCAGCGTTATCTGCACCATCGGTATTATTGAGATGGGGTTTCGCTATCCTGATGGTGCAATGTGCATTCCGGAGCAGCAGTCGTTAGTGGATTGCAAAATCCTGTGGTGTATTCGAACTGTCGGAGAAGATTGCAATTTGCGGATCTCCTCATTGTTGGGTCGAGCGCTTAACGTGTTGATATAAAGAGTAAAAGTGCCATGGCATACAAACTGCTAGAAGAGAGTGGCCACACCGGATTGACAGTGTGGTGGTGTGGTGCCGTTCCGGCGGGAGGCTTTGCCCAATGTTGTGGCTGAAAAGGTTATGGCGAGGGCGCAAAGTTTCGATCACCGAAGTAAAACATGTGGTCGACTTGCCCGGAATCGGGCCGGTAGAGGTAGCGTGCAGTGTGGATTGTCTCGGCGCTGTCTGCCCCCGGCCCCAGCTGCTAACCATGCAAATGGTGGAGGAATTGGCGGACGGCGATGTATTCGAGCTGTTGTCCGACAATCCGACCTCGGTAGAAACGATACCGTCATTGGCCATGGTGCTGTGCAGCAGCCACTTGGCCACGGTGCGCGATGCCGACGGATGGCGGATATATATCCGCAAGGGACTGTAACAGGCAATACAACAAATATTTATAAACAGATGATGACTGGCGGAAAAATATGAGCAATGAGAACGAAGCAGTCGCGGTAGCCGCGCAACGGGAGGGATGGCTGGCTCAGAAAGGCAATCAGTATGCCGTGAGTATCATGGCACTGGTTCTGTTGGGCTCGCTGTGGGTATTGTCCATCGATAGCCGTTACATCTACCTGCTGGTGTATGTGTGGTTCGGCATGATCTACGGCATGCTGCTGCAATACGGCCGTTTCTGCATGGCGGCGGCGGTGCGCGACCTGTTCGCGGTGGGCGTACCACGCATGGCCGTGGGCATGATGATTGCGGTGGCCTTGTATTCCATCATCGCTGCGACGGTGACGGTCGGTGGATTCAGCACCTTCCATCCGCACCCCATCGGTTGGCACGTGGCTCTCGGCGGCCTGATCTTCGGCTTCGGTATCGTGTTTACCGGCGGCTGTGCCTCAGGTTCTCTGTACAAGGCCGGCGAAGGCAACGTCGGTTCAATGATCGTCATCGTAGCCATCTCATTTTCCCAAGCCATCTTTGTGGCGGCGAGCGGCTGGTTCGATCGCCTGGTGCCGGCTGCCTGGATAGACTCTGCCGTGGCCAAGGACATGCCGGAAGAACTGTCGGTAACCGAGGGCTGGTTCGATATCTTTACCGCCGGCTATGTGTGGGACATGAAGGGTTCCACCCTGGCGGAAACCCTGGGTACCGCCAATCCGGTGGTAGCGAGCTATTTCGTCAACACGCTGCTCGTCACCATCCTGCCGACCATAGTGATCCTGATCGCGCTGTACGCCGTCTACTACCGCAAAGGCTACCTGCGCCGCGCCAAGATAACCGCGCCGGATATGGGAGATCACGCGCGCGGCATGTGGTCGATGTTCACCTCGTCCAAGAACACTGCCATCGCCGGTGTGGGCCTGGGGATCTTCGCCGGTCTGCAGATGTGGGTGACCGGCGCCTTGCGCGAGCATTACCACATATTCAACTTCGGTGAGCTGTTGTCCGACATGGGGCACACCAGCGGCCTGTCCATCCAGGACACAGTGTTCGACCCCGGTTACTGGTATATCACCACCCAGGAGGCGCAGTGGGGTGCATGGGTGATGGAAAGGATGGGTGTCAACATGATGGACAACATCTTCTTCGGTCTGGATAACGGCATCCCTAATCCACTACTGAATGCGCCGGGCTTCATGTCCATCGGCATCATCCTTGGCGCGGCAGTACTGGCTCTGAGCCGCCGTGAATTCAAGTGGAAACTGCCGAGCATGGAAACCGCCATGTTCGCCCTCATCGGCGGCACCCTGATGGGCATCGGTGCGCGCATCGGCATGGGCTGCAATATCGGCGCCTTTTTTGCCACGGTGACCAACGGCGATCCGAGCGGCTGGGTATTCCTGGCCGGTATGGTCGGTGGTGGTTATCTCGGCGTCAAGGCATTCAACCTGTGGATCGAGCGTAGATCCGCGAAGCAGGATGAATGTGAGCTTTAACTATAAATTCGATATCCAGAAAGGAGCACATCATGGCAGTCAAATTCGAGCAGACCAGTGACGGCGAATACAAACTCGACGTGTGCGGTTACAGCTGCCCCCATCCACAGGTCTATACCAAGAAGGCACTGCAAAAAATGGCGTCCGGCGACGTGTTGACCCTGGTGTTCGACAACCCGTCTTCCGGCGAGTCCATCATTGCCATGTGTGACAACGAAGGCAATGACCTGTATGAGCGCAGCAACGATGGCGGCATGTCCATCTGGAAAATTCGGAAGGCCTGACCAATGCGACTGGGTGTGGTAGTGACCGACGACAGTTTTGCGAACCAGGCGATAGGCGTGATGCAGGCCGCGGTGAAACGCGGCTGGAAAACGCGCTGCTTCCTGACCGACACCGGCGTGCGCCTGCTCAACAACTCGCAGTTCGCCAGCCTGGCCCTGTCCGGCAGCGTGGCGACGTCGCTGTGCGAGCTGAGCGTGGAGCGTTACGAAGGCATCGACGTCGCCCCCATCGCCGACAAGGTGGTGGTGGGCGGACAGTACCAGGATGCGGAGTTGGTGAAGAATTCCGATCAAGTGCTGGTGTTCTGAGGAGAACGAGTGATGGCAGAGGGAGACAAGAACATCCTGGTGGTGGCCAGATACCGCAAGACCGAGGCCTTGCGCATGGCCAGCGGCCTGACCCTGCTGGACGACCCCGTGCGCGTGCTGGTGTGCGGCGAACTGGAGCCCGGCGATGAACTGAATATTCAGCTCGAATCGCTGGAGTTTGCCGATGTGCCGCTGGACCGGGTCGATGATCCCGCCGCCGTCCCGGCGGCACTGGCCAACGCCGTAACACAGGCTGACGTGGTGTACATCATATGAATGACGCAAGAACCGTATTGGTATTGGCGCCATCGACGGCGCAACAGGCACAGGCCGGCGAGTTGATGAACGCTCTGCAGGCTGCGGGACAGGCGACGCAGTTGATGGTGATCGAGGGCAATTACGATCAGGTGCTGGATGCATTGACCGGAGCAGTGGTGCCCGTGGTGGTGAAGTAGTGCCGCTGGCCTGCCGGGTTGCAAAATGGCGGCGTGCAATGGCACCACTTCGTTCTGCAATGCCACGGGAAACGGATGAATCATGAAGTTTGCATGTAACAGCCTGAAAAAAAAGGAATCTTGGCTCAGGCGGAACTCTGGTACGCAAGTTGCTTTGTAACGGTGCGCGATGGTTGCCCGGGTCTACGTGCCACAAATGTGCCGGGGCTGAGTCCAGATAATAAACGCTCGATGTGGAGGAGAAGGGTTATGGAAACACGTAGCAGCAAGTCGCCATTGAAGGGGAGCGGCATTGTACTGGCCGCCGCCTGGGTGGTCATGTTCCTGACGGGGTGTGGCGGTAGCGAAGATACTTCTTCCCCGGCATCGCAAATCACTATCAATTCACCTGCGGCGATTGCTATCGAGTCCGCGGCTGATTACAACAACAATGAATATGGTCTGATCACGGGAACGACAGTGAAGCGCTGGAAGGATGGCTGGCTCAACGAGCGCCCCGCGGGTATCACCGGCAAGTTGGTGATTCTGCAACTGGCCGCCGGCCCCACGGCTGGACGGGAATACATCAAGCCGAACAACCTGAACGTATTCACTTATGTGTCGCCGTCCTCCGAGTGGATTCAAACCCGCTCCAACGGCGTTATCACGACCCAATCCATGGTGCCGGACGGCGCAGCCATGGATGCCCTGTTGAAGAAATACGCCATCGACCCGCAAAAGGACATGATAGTCGTGGCGATGGGCGCTGGTTCAACGAGCAACGCCATGGCCCAGGGGCGCGTGTGGTATGCCTTGCGCTATTGGGGGGTAGAGGCCAAAAACATTTCCCTCCTCAATGGCAGTAACGATTGGCAGGTTACTGACGGGCAGATGGTGGCGGGCGATTTCTCCGCTGCTGCCACAGGTATTCCCAGCACTGCGCCAAGCAACGGAACGGCATCGGTCAGAAGCCTGTTGGTGGACAACACGGCCTTGCAGGCAACGTTGGAGGATATGATGGCCATCCTGCCGGCCTCTGACACAAATGTACTCAATGATGGCGTATTTATCTGGGATGCGCGCAGTACGACTCAGTATTCGGGTGCTTCTTTCCAGAACAACGGATCGCGCCAGGGACATCCGCGCGGTGCCTTGCAACTCGATTACACCAATATGCTGACTGACTGTGGCACCAATTGCTATTACAAGAGCAAGGCTGATTTGCAGGCATATATGGACGGCAATATCAGCGGTGCTGGCTTTATCGATGGAACCCAGCAGGGCGTTGGTGTGGGCAGTGCCTATCAGCAGGGCGACGTGGTGTACACGTATTGCGAGACCACGTTCCGTGCCATGATTACCGGTGTAGCCAGCGCGGTGGTGTTGGGGTTGCCGACGCGTTTCTATGACGGCGCCATGGTGGAGTGGAATTCGCTGTCGTACCTGCAGGATGCCACCGGCAACTATATCCTGCCGATCGACTCGCCCTGGCGTACCGATGTCGTATCTACCTATACGGCACAGGCTAACCTCAATCTGGTGGCCCCCAGAGTGATCAACGACGCCTATGCAGCCAGTGCCAATGCCATCGTCAAGGAGGATCGCGCCTATAAGGTTAGTGGCGGCGGTTCATCCGGTGGTGGCGGCGGTCTGTTGCCGGCCAATCCCTGTGGCGGATGATGTAAAGTAGTGCCTCCTTGTTGGCCCACGGCTTGCCGTGGGCCTTTTCTTTCAGTGGAGGAGGACAGGATTGATGCATAGCCGTGGCGGACTTTGGTACTGGGCCTGGCCTGTTTTATTGCTGATGCTGACCGCCTGTGGCGAGCAACCCTCCGCAACTACTGACGGCATCGAGGCATTTCTAGCGCGTCACTGGACCGAGCCGCTGCCGCCGCAAGGAACACCACCCGCTGGTTTCACCGAGCTAGAGGCATCACTCGCGCCGCAGGATTGCGCACAGTGCCATCAGGTGCAGTGGGAGCAATGGCGCGGCAGCCTGCACAGCCACACCATGGGGGCCGGCATCCAGTGGCAGCTGCGTCTGATGAGCCAGGAGCAGGGCAACAAGTGTCTGCGCTGTCATGCTCCGTTGGCAGAACAAAAGGCTCTGGTGGCCATGCGGCAGGGATGGCCCGGTGCGCCGAAGAAGGCGCCGCCGGCCTATGTCCCCGCGGATCTGGCCGATCAGGGGCTGACCTGCGCGGCCTGCCATGTGCGCGGCCATCAGCGCTTTGGTCCGCCCGCCAACAAGCCGTTGATGGAGCCGGTGCCGCACGGCGGCTTCGTGGCCAGCGCGGCCTTCGAAGACAGCCGCTTCTGTGCCACATGTCATCAGTTTCCGCCCGATGGGCCGCGGGTGAACGGCAAATTGCAGGAAGACACCTACGCGCAGTGGCAGGCCAGCCCCTACGCGGAGAAGGAGAGCTGCCAGTCGTGCCACATGCCCGGGCGGCAGCATCTGTTCCGCGGTGTGCATGACCGCGAGATGGTGTTGAAGGCCCTGGATGTGAAGTTGGAAGTACTGCCCGCCGGTCAGGCCGGCGAGGCGATCGCCAGGGCGGTGATAAGCAATACCGGGGCGGGACACCACTTCCCCACCTACATGGTACCCAAGGTGGATGTGATATTGCAGATGGTGGACGGCAAGGGAGGGCACCGTCCCCTGGCACGCCGCGTCATCGGCTGGGGCGTCAACGTGGCGCTGACGACGGAGAGCTATGACACACGCATCCCGGCGGGTGGGCAGCTGGTCGTGGAGCAGAGCTTCAGCCTCGCCGATACCCCAGGATGGCAGTTGGAGCTGAGGCTGAATATAGCGCCGCGGGAGCACTATGAACGCATGTTCAAGGACAGCCTGCGCCATGTCGATGTTTTGGAGCCGGAAGTCGTGGGCTTGCTGCGGCAGGCTCTGAAGGAGGCCGAAGCCACACGCTTCGAGGCCCTGCGTGTTACAGCGGAATTGCCAGTGAGAATTGCAAATTGAGATGCTGCAACGCCGGCGCCCGGTGTTGCAATCGCGGTAATAAGCACATGTTGCGCTAATGTATTGAATTTACTGGCCATTGTGATGTGGCATGTGCTGTGCTTAGTAAGCTCTGGATTTTGGGTAGAGGCTGTGCGGAGATGAACTGGAAATGGCATGTCGGTGCTGTGTTCGGGTTGCTGTTGTTACCGCTGTCCGGCGTTGCGGCAGCCGGGGACACGGCGGCGGAGGCGTTGCCGCCTATCGAGGTAGGCAGCAACCCGGTACCGGAAAAGAAGTCGAGGCTCAAATTTAAACGTGGCCCGACCTGCATGTGCGTACGCGGTACCAGCGAAGAAGAAATCCGTGAGGCAGAGGAAAAGCGGTCCCGCTCCAGGCAGTAGGCCGCCGATGCGACAGAACTACAGAGAGGAGGAGTTAGATGATGGTAATAAAAATGATAGGCAAGACAGTCCGGCAGTTCACCCGCGCGGCCGCTGTCATGGGGGCGCTGACCTTCGCAACCGTTATGATGGTGGTGTTTACCGGGGAAACGGATGAGGCGGCTACCTCTGCAGCCATTGATGCCGATACTGGCTGGGGCAGCGAGGCGCTGACACTGGTGCACGAGGGTTCCAGCCGGATATCGCCGATCCCCCTCGCCAACGCCTGTGGCATGGGCGCATCCAGCTGCTTCAAGTGCCATAACGGGCAACGCGCCGCCGCACCCACCATGAACAGCGCCACCGCACCCTGGCACACCCACCACAAAACCGTAAACAACTCCTGTATCGGTTGCCACCAGGGCAACCCCCGTGTCATGAAGCAGGACATTTCGCACAAGGGCCTGATAGGTGATCCGCGTACCGATACGGCCAAGGCCTGCGCCAGCTGCCATAGCGGAGCCGATTTGAACGAGCTGAACAAGCACTACACGTCACTGGTTGGGGGAGGTAAATAACAATGAACGGCAAGAATCGCAATGATGGGAAAGGGGTATCCCTGTCCCGCTCTGTCCGCACCGCGCTGTTCGCAGCGGGATTGTCGTGCGCAGCACTGCCCGGCCTGGTCCAGGCCGGGCCGACGATCCAGTATGGCGAAGAGGGCTATGTGACCTTTAGTTATGCCCTGCAAATGTGGATGCAGCAGAAGGACTATAGCTCCGCGAACCATAGCGGCAGCTCCTTCGACACCTTCCTGCGTCGCAACCGCCTGACCTTCATGGGCCAGTACAACGACCAGATCGGCTTTTACGCCCAGCTGGAGGCCGGCAACGACAGCAAGTACGGCAATGATGAGCGCAGCGTTTACTATCGCGATGCCTACGTGACGCTGGATTTCAGTGATGAGATGCGTTTCATCGCCGGCCGCTTCAAGAACACCTTCTCGCGTGAGAACCTGGAAGCCTGTTTGGAGCCGCTGACCCTTGACCGCTCGATCATTTCCTATACGCCGTTTGGCGGCAGCCGCGATACCGGTGTGGTGATGTGGGGCAATCTGGCGGATGCCAAGTTCCAGTACCGCGTCATGATAGCGGATGGACGGGAAGGCGATGATCTGCCGAAGGACACGCCGCGCTTCACAGCCCGCGCCCACTATTCGGTGTTTGACCCCGAATTCGATTACGGTTACTTGGGTACCTATCTGGGAACCCGTCAGGTGCTGACCATCGGCGCTGCCTATGATTACCAGGCAGACGTGGCTTACGCCAATTCGACCTTGCGCCGTGACGCCAAGGACTATAAGGGTGTAACGGTGGATGTGTTCTACGAGCAGCCTAGCGCCAGTGGTACGTATACGTTGTCTGCCGCGTATTTCGACTATGACACCGGCAACGCGATCAATGCTGATCCGGATGCCAGCCTGCCTACCACGACCCAGCTCGAAGCCAATTACGTCAAGGCGGGCTACCTGTTCCCGGGTAAGATTGGCATGGGGCGGTTGCAATTGTTCGCGCGCCATGACACAGCCAAGTACAACGTCACGGGAAGCTTCCTGGACAACAAGACCACCGCCCTCGGCGCCAATTACTATATCGATGGCCAGAAGGTAAAGGTCACGCTGGAGCATGCCATGGTCAAGTTCGACACCGAGCACGCTACCGACCATACGCGCCAGAACAATTCGCAAACCACGCTGGGGCTACAGGTAATCTTCTGATTGGTGTGAGTGGCATGCCGTGCCGCTCACTGCAAAAGAACACTCCTGCTGTTGTTGAGCAACGCGTGACGGTACGCTCCCGTCACGCGTTTTTTTTGGTTACAAAATGATGGTTGTGTTGTAATAC
Source organism: Thiohalomonas denitrificans (assembly GCA_020725115.1). Taxonomy (GTDB): domain Bacteria; phylum Pseudomonadota; class Gammaproteobacteria; order Thiohalomonadales; family Thiohalomonadaceae; genus Sulfurivermis; species Sulfurivermis denitrificans_A. Next base: position 64,551 of record DYFR01000006.1, on the reverse strand, counting down.
AAACACATGTTGATATCTTTAGCGCGATGGTGCGATGTTCGTGTACTGAATTTCTTTCACGGTGGCATATCTGATGAATGCAGGATGGGTATGGTTGGCGCTGAGCGGCGTTGCTGGATTGCTTACGCTCTTCTTGTGGATCAATCACATATATCTAGCGAAGTTGCACGGCCGAATCCTGGATGCCAGGGGTGGAACATTGGAGCCGGTTGGGCGTCTGCCTTGGATGCCAATTTATGCACGCAGGCTAATACAGGAGTACGATATTACGATCAACCGCTTGCGCTCGATGTTTCACACGGTCGAAGAGTGCCAATCGCGGGTATTGACCGAGCGCAACAAGATCAATGCCATTCTGCAAAGTCTTCCGGGCGCTCTGTTGAACGTTGCTGATGATCTCACTATCGCTACTGTAAATCGCCAGGCGGAAGACCTTTTTGGGTTGTCTGCAGAACAGATAAAGAGCATCAATCTGTTCGACCTGATCACCCTGAATGAACATGATCGCGCCATCATGCGTGATGCGTTTCTATACAAGCAACCGATAAGAAACCAGGAAATAACACTGAATACGGCAGGAAAGAAGCGCTGGTTTTCTCTTAACCTTGGCTTCTTCAGCGAACAAGAGTCAGATATGGGCGCGATAATTACCCTGCTGGATATAAGCGAGTATCGCGAATTGCAGGACACGGTCGCCAATCGTGAGAAGCTGGTGGCCATGGGGCAGCTGGCAGCGGGTGTGGCACATGAATTGAATACTCCGCTGGGTAACATTCTAGGCTACTCGCAACTGATCGAGGCACAGCCGGCCAATCAGGATAAAGTGGCCGAGTATGCGCGCGTGGTCTCCGGCGAGACCAAGCGTTGTTCGCGCATTGTGCAGGATTTGCTCAACTACGCCCGCAAAGAGCAGTGCAGCGGTGAGACATGTGATATCGGCCAGTTGCTCAACGAGGTTATTGATACGTTCATCAACTGCCGTATGCGGCGTTACGGCATAGACGTCGTGATGTTGTTGCCGGGTGAGCCATTGATGGTGGAGGGCGATTGCGGCCAGTTGGACATTGTGTTCACAAATCTGCTGCAGAATGCCATACATGCCCTGGAAGGCGTTGCCAATCCGGTGATTACCATACGTGCCATGCCGGGAGACGCCCGCTATGTGCGTGTGGCCATTGAGGACAACGGGCCGGGCGTGCCCGAGGAACTGCGCAGCCGCGTATTTGATCCATTTTTTACGACCAAGGATGTAGGTGCAGGGACCGGTCTTGGTCTGTCAATTTCACAAGCCATGCTGGCTAAGCGGGGTGCCAGCATACGCTACGACAGCGAATATACCGACGGTGCACGATTTATCGTCGTGCTGCCCGCGATAGACATGAAGAGAGTTGGAAATGAGTGATGAGTTTGTGTCCCGTGAAGCGCATGACGCTGTGATCCTCGTCGTCGAGGACGATCGCAATATGCGTGAACTGATGGCGAACATCCTCGCTGAAGTACAACCCAAGGCGGGAATAGCGTGTGTTGAGAACGCACACCAGGCGATGGAGTACGTCGAGGGCAACCCGGTCAGCGTCGTGGTGACCGATCTGCGCATGCCGGGCGGCGACGGTATCGATGTATTAGCGTTCGTGCGGGAACATAGTCCAAATACCCAAGTGGTGCTTGTGACAGGTTATGCCACGGTCGAATCGGCGGTGGGCGCTCTGAAACAGGGCGCCTTCGATTACCTGCGCAAGCCATTTGAAACGGTGGAATTACGTTGCACCGTGGAGCGCGCTTTGCAGTACTACCTGTTGAGCACCGAAAACCAGCGTCTGCGCCAGCAACAGCGCGCATTGTCCGAGAAGGGGGATCTGATCGGTGAGTCCCATGCCATTGCGAAGGTGCGCAAGCTTATAGACGCTGCCGCAGCTTATGACTGTAGCGTGCTGGTTACCGGAGAAAGCGGCTGCGGCAAGGAGCTTGTCGCGAGGCAGATTCACATGCAGAGTGCGCGCAAGGACAGGCCATTTGTTGCCATCAATTGTGCGGCGATACCAGAAAACCTCATCGAAAGCGAATTGTTTGGTTACAAGAAAGGCGCTTTCACAGGCGCTGAGCGCAATAAGATAGGCTTGTTCGAGGCCGCCAACGGCGGCACATTGTTTCTTGATGAGATCAACAACTCGAGTCTCGCCTTGCAGGCGAAATTGCTGCGTGTGTTGCAGGACGGCAGCTACTATGCAATGGGCGACACGACGCCATGCAACGTGGACGTGCGCGTCATTGCGGCTACCAATAAATTGATTCCTGCATTGATAGATAAGGGGGAGTTTCGTGAGGATTTGTATTACCGTTTGATGGTAATGGAGATACCCATGCCAGCGCTGCGCGAACGCCGCGATGATATTCCCCTGCTGACCTATTATTTTCTCAACAAGTATGCGACGCGACTCAACAAGCCGGTTAAGGGCATGGATACCGAGGTGCTGGGCGTCCTGCTGAGACACGACTGGCCTGGTAATGTACGCGAGCTGGAGAACGTGGTGCAGCGCATGATCATTCTCACCGAAGGTGACAAGATTCGAGAAGAGGTTCTTCCTCATCATCTCACTGAAAAGCGGGCCGCACCCGGCAGCTCTCTGGATTTCCTGCCGCCGCAGAGCCTGGAAGAGATCGAGGCCTACTTTATCCGCAAGACCTTGCGCGAGACTCAGGGTGATCGTTCGTTGGCGGCTGAGATTCTAGGTATCGACAAATCTACCCTTTGGCGCAAGATCAAACGCTACAATCTCGACGTGTGATTGCATTTGTTACAAGTTCTCGTGTCCAGCACATCTAACTGGCGATATGACATTGCTTTGACTGAATGCTCGGGCAGCACATGGCACGGAGATATCAACTTCTGATGCCGGCGTAGGCGGCCAAGGCCTGTTCGCGACTGGCCTTGAGATCGACCCGCGGCGGCGGATAGTGCGCCGGTGCCTGCGGGGCGTTCCATGGCTGGTGGACATGGCTGTCCGCCACGCTGGACAGTTCCGGCACCCAGCGTCGCACGTAGTCGCCGCGCGGATCGAATTTCTCTCCCTGTGTTACCGGATTGAAGATGCGGAAGTAGGGCGCGGCATCGGCGCCGCAGCCGGCCACCCATTGCCAGCCCATCGTGTTGTTGGCGAGGTCGGCATCCACCAGCGTGTCGTTGAACCAAGCCGCGCCCTCCTGCCAGGGAATGAGCAGGTTCTTGGTGAGGAAGGAGGCCGCAATCATGCGCACGCGGTTGTGCATCCAGCCGGTATGCCACAGCTCGCGCATGCCGGCGTCGACGATGGGAATGCCGGTGTCGCCGAACTGCCAGGCAATGAGGTCTTCTTGGTAATCGCGGCGCCAGGGAAAGCGTTCGAAACGCGCATCCAGCGGTTGCGTGGCGGTGTGGGGAAAGTGATGCAGCAGCTGATGGGCGAACTCGCGCCAGATGACCTGACGGCGCCAGCTCTCCGCATTTTGCAGCAGACCGGCATCACGGTGTGCCGCGGTATGTTGCTCAACCGCCGCCAGCAGGCGGCGTGGGCTGATTTCACCAAAGTGCAGGTGTGGCGACAGGCATGAGGTACCGGCGTGATCGGGGCGGTCGCGGTCGCTGGCGTAGGCAGCCAGTGCGGTGTCGATAAAATCATCCAGCCGGGCCCGGGCGCCGTTCTCGCCCGGCTGCCAGTGGGTGGAGAGTCCCTCATCCCAGCGCACCCGCGGCAGCAGTTGCAGAGCTGCGAGGGTATCGCCGTGCAGGTGCGGCGGCAGCGGTGGCAGTGTGCCGGGGGCGGTGGTCAGGGCGAGATCGAAGCCGCGTTTCTGCGCCGCATTCCAGTAGGGCGTGAATACGCGGTAGGGCATGCCGTCGGCCTTGAGTACCTGCCACGGTTCGTTGAGCAGGGTGGCGTTGCTGCTCTCCACGTTGATGCCGTCGGCGCGCAACGCCTGTTTGATGCCGCTGTCGCGGGCAATGGCTTCGGGTTCGTGCACACGGTTCCAGAAGAGATGGGTCACCGCCCCGGCGCCGATGCACTCACGCAGCACCTCCAGCGCCGGGCCGCGGCGCAGCAGCAGTGCCGAGCCGCGCCGGCGCAGCGCAGCGTCCAGTGCGGCGAGGCTGTGGTGCAGCCACCAGCGCGATGCCGCACCATCTGCGCCGGCGTCCGGCATATCGATGTATAGCGGGATGATCCGATCACAGCGGGCAAGCGCCGCCAGCAGCGCCGGATTGTCGGCCAGACGCAGATCGCGGCGGAACCAGATCAGGGCGGTGCTCATGATGGATGGACGGCGCTCCGTGCGATACGGTGTGGTGTCACGATAGCACGCGGCTCAGTAACGTCCACGGCGCCGTGCCACCTGCTCCAGTTGCCAGGCAGCGGGGTCAATGGCGGCCTCCAGCCGTGTCTGCAGTCCTGCCTCCAGCTGCGGAAAGAAATCAAGGCCGGTGAGTTCCTCGATCCGATCGACGCTGGTGACGAAACGATCCAGCGGTTCATCTCCCTTTACCGTCTGTGGTACCACAAAGGCCAGCAGCTTGGCCTGTCCTTGCGGCCCGCCCTGCGGCGCCGCGTAAATCTTGAAGTAGGCATCCGGCAGCTCGACCCGCGCCGTGCTGGATAGACGCTGGATATCCGGATCGAAAATGGGGCCGGTGATCACCCACAGCTCGCCATAGCGCGGGGCGAACACATCGATCTCGATCTCCTCCAGCCGTTGCCATACCTTCTGGTTCAGGTTGGGCCGCTGTGGCGCAATGTTGGTCATCAGAAAGGTCTGCCGCTGCGCCTGCGCACCGTACAGGCGTGAGATGGCATAGTTGGGCGCGAGGTGACCGCGGTCATGGCCGCTGCCGCTGTAATCGTCGTGGCCGATGGAGTTGAGGGCGCGCCAGTCGCGTTCGAAACGTTGCGGCCGGCGCAGGTGCGGCGCGTCGGCGGGAACGGGGTGCAGCCGGTATTGCACCCAGAGCGGATTGCCGCGCAGGTCGGACCAGCCGACAAGAAACGCATCATTGCGCAGCACGCGGGTCCAGGTGAGCGGTTGCCAGGACTGCGCCTGCGGCACGCCGTGCCAGCTCATGGCGGGGCGTGCGTGCAGCACCTCATAGGCATAGCCGCCACCGGCGAGCAGAGCGGCCAGTATCAGTAACACGGGATGGCGCTGCAGCAGTGTCAGCAGGATGCCAATGCGAGCGGTGGTGCGTCGGCGTGCCATGGTATCTCCGGCTGAATGAGGGTGGGCATTATACCCGGCCTATCCCTGTGCGTGCCGAGTGCTTATGATGAACGTCAGCAAGACGATCACCATGAAGGATGGAGCGTATGTCCGATTACGAATTTGAACAGCAGGGCCTGCTGCCGGCGGACCTGCGCGAGAGCTACGCAGTGATTTATGCACCACGGCGTCAGCGCCAGCGCTATCCGGAGAATACGGTGCAGGTGGTGGCGACGGAGCAGGAGGCGCTGGCGCAGGCCGATGCGGAAAAAAACATGTTTGCAGCGCGGGTATGCGGACCGTTCCGTTCCTCCGAGGGTTTCAAACTGTACTATCTGGTGCGCTGGCTGGGAGAGTGAGTCGATGAAGGCAGAGTTCTGGCTGGAGCGCTGGCAGCGCAAGGAGATTGGATTTCATCAGGACGAGATCAACGCCCATCTGCAGGAGTATTGGGGCGGCCTGCAGTTGCCGGCCGGCGGCGAGGTGTTCGTGCCCCTGTGCGGCAAGAGCCGCGACATGCTGTGGCTGCGGGCGCAGGGCCATCGCGTGCTCGGTGTCGAACTGAGTCCGCTGGCGGTGGAGGATTTCTTTCTGGAAAATGAGCTCAAGCCGCAGGTGCGCAGCCACGGTGCCTTCGACAGCTGGAGCTGCGACGGCGTCACCCTGCTGTGTGGCGACTTTTTTGAATTGACGGCGGATGATCTCAAACATGTGACCGGCATCTATGACCGCGCCTCGCTGGTGGCGCTGCCGCCGGAGATGCGCGCGCAATATGCCGGCCATCTGCAACGCATATTGCCGGAACATGCACCGATGCTGCTGGTGACCATGGATTATGCGCAGGCGGAGATGAGCGGGCCGCCGTTCGCCGTCGGCGCGACGGAGGTGCGGGAACTCTATGCCGCCCACTATGGCATCGAACCGCTCTATACCCACGACGTGCTGGCGGAGAACCCGCGTTTCCGCGAGCGCGGCGTGACCCGGCTGGATGAGGTGGTTTACCGCCTGCGGCCATAGAAGCTTTCAATGGAATGAAATTCAAGATTCAAGATTCAAAATTGACAAGGCCACCGTTCAAGTCCGGGATTCTTTGAATCTTGAATTAGCCTCTGACTTTCACCGGCCTTGTTTTTCCACCAGCAGGACGCATGCTTAGGTAACCAAGTCCTGCGAGGCCATCGTCATGCCGCTTCATTCCCGCCCTGTTGCCATGCCCAGTGCCGAAGAGGCGCTGCCCGGGCGTGCCGTACCCATGCCGGTTCCCGTCAATCACTACGTCAACGGCCATCGCATCATCCCGCCGTTTCCGGACGGCATGGCGCTGGCACTGTTCGGCATGGGCTGCTTCTGGGGCGCAGAACGCCGGTTCTGGCAGCAGCCCGGTGTGTACTCCACGGCGGTGGGCTATGCCGGCGGCTATTCCCCCAACCCCACCTACCGCGAGGTGTGCAGCGGCATGACCGGGCACAATGAAGTGGTGCGCGTGGTGTTCGACCCGCAGCAGATCGATTACACCCAGTTGTTGCAGGTGTTCTGGGAGTCGCACGACCCGACCCAGGGCATGCGCCAGGGCAATGACGTCGGCACGCAGTACCGCTCCGGCATCTATGTGTATGACGCGACGCAACGCGCGGCGGCCGAGGCCGCGCGAGCACACTATCAGACACGCCTGGCGGCGGCAGGTTTTGGCGCCATCACCACCGAGATCATCGATGTACCGCCGTTCTACTATGCGGAGGAGTACCATCAGCAGTATCTGGCGAAGAATCCCGGCGGTTATTGTGGGCTCGGTGGTACCGGCGTGCACATGTCCTGAGGACAAGAGGTAATGATGCAACAGTTTCTGCTGGCCCATGCGGCAGGTGCCGACGGCAACACGCTGCTGGATCGTTGCCTGGCGCAGCTGGGCGACGTGCCGGCAGAGGCCAGCCTCGGTTTTCTCTATGCCTCCGACACCCTGGCCGGACAGTTGCCGCCGCTGTTGCAGCGCCTCCATGCCGTGCTGCCCGGCGTGCAGTGGGTGGGCACCCTGGGCATGGCGGTGTGCGCCAGTGATCACGAATACTACGATACGCCGGCCCTGGTACTGCTGCTCGGCGATCTGCCGGCAGAGACATTCCGTATGCTGCCGTCGATGATGCAGAACGATATGACGCTGTCGCCGGAACTGCAGGCGTGGGGCGAACAACAGGGTTACTGTTTCGCGCTTCTGCACGGCGATCCGGGCAACACGGCAACGCCGGCCATCGTCGAGGCCATCGGCAGTGCCCTGCCGGCCTCATTCCTCAACGGCGGCCTCACCTCATCCAATACCATGAACCACCAGATCGCGGGCACCGCGGTGATCAGCGGCGGCGTGTCCGGCGTGCTGTTCAGTCCGGCGGTGACGGTGGTGACCGACCATACCCAGGGCTGCACGCCTATCGGCACGTCCCATGCGATCACCGAGGCCGACAGCAATATCGCCGTCACCCTGGATCACCGCCCGGCACTGGATGTGATGAAGGAGGAGATCGGCGAGGTGCTGGCGCGCGACCTGCAGCGTGTCGCCGGATATATCTTCGTCGGCCTGCCCATTCCCAATTCCGATACCGGCGATTATCTGGTGCGTCACCTGATGGGGCTGGATACCCGCAAGGGCATGATCGCCGTCGGCGATTATCTCGATGGCCACGAGCGGCTGATGTTCTGCCGCCGCGACGGCAATACCGCGCGCGAGGACATGCAGCGCATGCTGGAACGGGTAAAGTCCCGTGTTGCCGGCCGCACCATCCGCGGCGGCATCTATGTCACCTGTCTTGGCCGCGGGCGCAGCCAGTTCGGCGACGACGCGGAGGAGCTGCGCATGATCAGCGCGGCGCTGGGCGAGTTTCCCCTGGCCGGTTTCTTTGCCAACGGCGAACTCTACAATGGCCGCCTGTATGGTTACACGGGTGTACTGACGCTGTTCCTGTGACATCGCGGCGGCGTCTTCGCAGCGGAAGGAATGAGGAATGCAGGATTTTCTGACCGTACTGGTGCCGCTGCTGATCATCATGGATCCGATCGGCAACCTGCCCTTTTTTCTGCTGTTCACCCGCGACAATACCGCGGCGGAAAGGCAGCGCATGGCCGCTGTGGCGGCGGGCGCCAGTGCCGTGATCCTGATTACCTTTGCCCTCAGCGGCGATGCGCTGCTGCGCTTCTTCCACATCAGCATGCCGGCCTTCCAGCTGGCCGGCGGCTTCATCTTTTTCATCTACGCGCTGCAGATGCTGGCGTTGATACCCAGCGGCATCAAGACCAGTGATGAAGAGAAGGAAGAGGGTATCCGCAAGGACAACATCGCCCTGGTGCCGCTGGCCGTGCCCCTGCTGGCCGGGCCGGGTGCAATTACCGCGGTGCTGGTGTGGCGGCAGAAACTGACGGAGCCGGTACAGCAGATGGAATTGCTGGCCGCCATTCTTGCCGCCTGCGCCATCGTCTATCTCGCCCTGCGCTTTGCCGATACCCTGCGCCGCCTGCTCGGTGTCGGCGGCATTCGCGTCATTACACGCCTGCTGGGCTTGCTGCTGGCGGTGATCGCGGTGGAGTTCATGGTGCAGGGCTGGCGACAGATCTGAGGAACTGCCATGACGCAATTGCACATCACCCACGCCGAGGCGCATGACGTAACGGCGATCCATGAAATGATCACCGAGCTGTCCACACACCTCGGCCTGGCGCACGAGATGGTGGCCACCGAGGGTGAGATCCACAATGCCCTGTTCGGGCCGCAGCGCCAGGCCGAGGTGCTGCTGGCGCGGCTCGACGGCGCGGCCGTGGGCTTCGCCCTCTACTACGGCAACTACTCCACCTTTCGCGGCCGCTGCGGCATCCACCTGGAGGATCTTTACGTGCGGCCGCTGGCGCGCGGCCGCAACATCGGCCGCCAGCTGCTGGCGGAACTGGCGCGCATCACGCTGGAGCGCGGTTGCACACGGCTGGAGTGGTGGGTACTGGCGGAGGACGAGCAGGCCGTGGCCTTTTACGAGCGCATGGGTGCAGGCGCCAAGGACGAATGGACGGTGTTCCGCCTGCGCGGCGACTCCCTGCGCGCGCTGGCCGATATTCACCCTGCCTGATACCGCTGCGCGATATCGGGCCTGCGGGACTCTCGCCAAGACGCCAAGGCGCAAAGAAGGGGCGGATTCAACTCTGAAGTGCATATCGGTTAAGCGGCCTGCGCCGCCATGTGATTTTGCATCAAAACCTCAGGGGTTTTGAAGCCCAATGTTTTTCGTGGCCGTTGATTGAGTTGGGTAGCAACCGCCAAGACATCTTTGTCCGTAATCTGCGTGAAGTCCGTACTCTTCGGCCAGTATTGGCGTAACAGGCCATTGGTGTTCTCGTTCAGCCCCCTTTCCCACGAGTGATAGGGTCTCGCGAAGTAGATGGCAGCTCCAAGCTCTGCAGTCAGTTGCTCGTGGTAGGCGAACTCCTTGCCGTTGTCTGCGGTGATAGTGTGCAGAGCCTCCTTGTAAGGCCTGAGCAGCTGGATGGTGGCGGCAGTTACCGCCTCGGCACTCTTGTTGGGTACATTTGCTACCAGGGTGAACTGCGTGGCCCGTTCGACAATCGTCACCAGAGCGCCGCTGTGCCCCTTGCCTATCACGGTATCAATCTCCCAATCTCCGATGCGTGATTTCTCATCCACGACGGCTGGGCGCTCCTCTATGCCTACCCGGTTGCGGATTTGTCCCCTGCTGGTCTTGCCATTGCATCGCTTCTGATACCGCTTTCCCTGCCTTCGCAGATGGGTGTACAGCGCTCCACCGGTGCGCTTGTCTGCCCAGATGTGCTGATAGATCCGTTCATGACTGAGCGTCTCTCCATACTCATCACTCAACCAGCCGGAGATCTGCTCAGGACTCCACTTCTCACTGAGTTTCAGCTCTATCCTTGCGATCATCAGCTCGGTCATCTTCACCGACTTGCCGGCATTGTGCCGACGCTCCTCGGCCTTGCCTTGTGCCTGTTTGTGGCGGTAGCCGCGTTGGCCTGTGTTGCGTTTGAGCTCGCGCGAGACGGTTGACTGGCTGGTCCCCACAGCGTCAGCGATCTCCTGCTGATTCATTCCGCTTTTATTTAGCACCTCGATCTGGCATCTTTGCTCGTAGGTCAGCTGCTTGTAGTTGCTCATCGTTGCATCTCTTGCCGGAGAAGAAGCGGTTAGCCTACTTGCAGCTGGCCGCTACTTCTAGGTTTTCAAGTTATGCACTTATGAGTTGAATCCGGGAGGCATAAAGCAAGGTCGTTGTTGCGATTGTCCCCGGCAGGGACGGTGCGGGAGCAACGGTATTATTTCTTGGCGTGCTTGGCGTGCTTGGCGTGCTTGGCGTGCTTGGCGTCTTGGCGAGAGGTCAACAGGCATAGGGCGCCCCATGGGCGCCGTGCTGCGGCGGGCACGGCCCGCCCTATGACGCATCGAAGATGAGATGGATACCAATTCGGAACACCTGTTTAGTGCAGCATCTGGTGTATCGCGGAACTGACGGTGTGCGCCTCGCGCACAATGGCGAGACCGTGTTGCGGATCGAACTCGCCCAGCTTGAGCTTGCGGTAGGCGGGGGTGGTGTCGATGCGCGGAAGGTGCTGCATCTGCGACGTGCCGAGGTGGCTGTGCAGTTGCGCCACCACCAGCAGGTCGGCGTAGTCGGGTGCCTCATGTTCATTGCGCATCCAGTCTTCCGCGTGTTCTGCCGCGGTGATGATGTCCTCCTCGAAGCCGAGCCGGCTCAGCACCAGGTGGCCGGTGATGCGGCGCAGGCGGCTGATGGTCTTGTCCAGTTCGTCGGCATTGTATTCGAGGGTGCCATGTTGTGCGGCGAAGGTGAGGATGGGGATCACGCCGATGTCGTGCAACAGTCCGGCAAGCAGGCTGCGTTCGGCGTTGAAGCCGTGGCTGTGGCGCGCCAGAACATAGGCGATGCTGGCCACCTGGCTGCTGTGGCTGTATAGCGCCTGCATGCGTTGCTGCAGCAGCGGTGTGCCGGCCTTGAACAGGTGCTTGAGGGCCAGGCTGATGGCGATGTTTTGCGCGGCAGCGATGCCGAGGCGGGTAACCGCCTGGTAGACGGTGGTGGCGGCAGTGTCGCGCCGGTAGGCGGCGCTGTTGGCTACATGGATCAGGCGTGCCGAGAGTACCGGATCGGCCAGTACCATTTTGGCTACATCCTTGACGCTGATATCGGGATCGCGGATGGCTTCGCGGATGCGCAGTGCGATATCCGGCAGGCTGGGCAGCTCCAGTTCGTCGCGCTGATAGGCCTGATAGATGCGCTGATACAGCGGGTTGTCGCTGACGGGATCGGGCTGTCCCGTCATCACAATTTCATTTTCGTCGCCGCTGCTGTGTTCCTCCGCCCTCATGCTGTGCAGCAGGGCACGACTGAAACGAACCACAACACTGGCCATGTCGGCCTGGGCGTACAGGCCCGGCGGGTGGACACGGAACAGTGGCAGACGCGCGCGTGGCGAGTTGGCGCGCACCACCTCCTTGTCGCCGTTGTCGGATACCAGGGTCACTTCGCCGCGGATCAGGAAGGTCAGCCAGGAGGCATCATCGGTGGCGGCGAAACGGCTGCCCGGCTTGAGCAGGTCGAGCCGCCCCTGTTCCGCCAGCCGGCGGCGCGAGTCATCACCCAGTTCGCATACCGGGTAGACCGCCTGTGCGACGCGGATCAGCACGCGTGGATCGTTGCTCTCCATAGCCCACCCTTTGGCTGTTTATGGTTCCGGAAAACGTGGCGGCCATTGCGTTTTCGCAAGGGCGTATCGGGTGTTTTTGGCTAGAATGACCCGACCGGGTTGAATCATATCACAGCATCCGACTCGCCTATCTTCACGTCCACTCCCACGAGGATTGCCATGCTCTACGCCATCGACGATGCCCTGAAGCGCCAGGCCCGCACCCCGCACGAGCTGCTCATGATCAACCTCGCTGCCTTCCACCTCCTGCTGGCTCCCGTCTCCATTGCCCTCGATATCGGTGCCTGGGGCCTGCTGTTGCCGCCGCTGCTTTCTTCCCTGGTGATCGCCTATATCTATAGGCGTGCGCATCGCGCCACGGCGGATACGCCCTGGTTCGTGCTGATGCACTGGCGGCTGGCCTGGCGCCGCTGTCGCCTGTTGCTGATGGGCTATGCCGGGTCGGCGCTGATCATCGGCGGCGGTTCCCTGCTGGCGCTCACTGCCCAGAAACACAGCATGCAGGACATCATCTTCACCATCGCCACCCGCGTCGGCGTGATGCCCACCATCATCATCGTGCTGGTGCTGTTCGTGCTGGCCAACAGCGGGCTGGAGCTGGCCGGCAAGGGCGAGGTGCCGGACGGCCTGCTCAAGCTCTACCCATCCCCTGCTGAATAGGGTAAATAGCGGTAGGAGCCGAGCGAAGGGCGCCAGGATCGGATACCGCTTCGCCCACGGAGTGGCTCCTGCACCGGTGCGAAATGCCGGAACGGTGAAACCAGGTGCCCCGGCACACGGTTTCGGCAGCGTCAGATCGTCCAGGGGAGCCCAAACAAAATGAAAAAAAGCATTCTGCGTAATCTGCTGTATGCCTTTCTCGCCTTCGGCCTGGCCATGGGCCTGATCTTTCCTGTTTATGCCCAGTTCTTCGTGGAATGGAAGGAGGGGATGCGGGTCTGGTTTGTCGCCGGTTGCCTGGTGGCCGGCGCATCCATCGGTATCTGCAACTACCTGCTGGTCAGCGTGGTGCTGATGAACAAGGTGCGCCGCATTGCCGATGTGGCACAGGCCGTGAGCGAGAACGATGTGTCGCAGCAGTGCACACTGCAGAGCGAAGATGTCATCGGAGAGATCGTCGACAGCGTCAATCGCATGACCGCCAACCTGCGCGAAGTGCTGGGCCAGATTGGTGATTCATCCAGTCGGCTGACCTCATCCATCGAGGCGCTGGGCAATACCAGTCGCGATGCCAGTATCCGGGTGCGGCGCCAGCAGTCCGATACGGAACAGGCGGCGCGGGCGCTCACCGAGATGACGCAGATGGTGCATGCAGTAACGCAGCGGGCGCAGGAAGCCGCCGGTGCCGCACAGGATGCCGATCGCGAAGCACAGGGCGGCAGGCTGATCATTGGCCAGACCATTGATTCCATCTTTGCGCTGGCCGAAGGGGTGGAGCAGTCCGCCGGCGCATTGCAGCAACTGGAACAGCAAAGCCAGAACATCGGCATGGTGCTGGACGTGATTCGCGGCATCGCCGAGCAGACCAACCTGCTGGCGCTCAACGCCGCCATCGAGGCGGCGCGTGCCGGCGAGCAGGGCCGCGGCTTCGCCGTGGTGGCCGACGAGGTGCGCACCCTGGCTACCCGCACCCAGCAGTCCACCCACGAAATACAGGGCATTATCGGACAGCTGCAACAAGGTGCGCAGACCACGGTACAGCTGATGACCGCCGGGCGCAGCCAGGCCCAGGCCAGTGTGGAGCAGGCGCGCAAGGCCGGTGATGCACTGGCGGCCATCGCCAGTGCCGTCAGCGGTATCGTCCGTACTACAGGTGAGATCGCCGCCGCTGCAGATGATCAGCAGCGCGTCACGGAAAACGTCAACCGCAATGTGGTCAGCATCAGCGCCGATGCCACGGCTACCGCCGCCGGTGTCGAGCAGCTGGCCGTGGCGGGCGGCAACCTGCAACAGCTGGCCGCGCAGTTGCAGGGGCTGGTCACGCGCTTCCGCCACTAGGCGGCAGGCGCTTGCTACATCGCCGCCGCACCCCCAGATCCGCCTTTCATCCACAATCCAGCCCTGACAGCCATGTCGCAGTCCCATCACCCCGCCGAGATCGTATTGCACCGGGAGGAGCGCCTGCTGGAGCTGGCCTTCGACGACGGCGCGCGCTTCCGCCTGCCCTGCGAATACCTGCGGGTGTACTCGCCGTCCTCGGAGGTCGCCGGCTATCACCGCAAGCGCCCGCTGCTGCAAACCGGCAAGGAGCAGGTGAACATCACCGACATCGTGCAGGTCGGCCACTACGCCGTGAAGCTGGTCTTCGACGACGGCCACCAGAGCGGCCTGTATACCTGGAATTACCTCTACGACCTGGGCGCCAACCAGGCCGCCCACTGGGCCGACTATTTGGCCCGGCTGGAACAGGCCGGCCGGCAGCGCCAGGCCTGATCCCCCTCTTCTGAGTCCCTGCCCGCCACCTTCTTCCGGTGGCGCAACGGATTTCTGTTGACTTACAAATGCGAATCATTATCATTTGAGACTCAGGCCAAACATACAATACTCCTGGGGGTGATCCAATGAGCGACAAACGCACCCCCGCCGGGGACGGGGCGGCGGAGCGGCCCGCCGCATCCGCCAGCCGGCGCCGGCTGGAAAGCCGTGAACTGCTGGGCAGCGATCACGAACTGATCATCGCCCACGGCCCCGACGAGTACCGCCTGCGCCTGACCCGGCAGGGCAAGCTGATCCTGACCAAGTAGCCGAGGGGGGGCAGGAAGAGGCGACACGGGTGTCGTCTGCGCATCCTCCGTTGTTCTGCCTTGCCTTCGCATTTCTTTGCAATCCTTTTCGCCTGAAGTTGTCTAGCGTATGACCGTACGCGCTAAAGTGGGCGCGCGGCCTTGCTTGCGGCCGACCATGTCTGCGATGGTTATCGACTATGCATAAACCCAAGGCGTTTTCATGAACACGAGGTCATTCTCCAACGTATTCCGCCGTCGGTATGCGGCCGTCATCCTGCTGCTGGTGCTCGTCGCCGGTATTTACCTCATATGGCGCCAGTACTTTGCGGCTGCAGACAACCGCACGGCGCAGAACGTCGCCATGGTGCAGCGCGGCGACATCGAGGAGGTGGTGACCGCCACCGGCATGCTGCAGCCGCGTGACTATGTGGACGTGGGCGCGCAGGTGTCGGGCCAGCTGCACAGGATCCATATCGAGGTGGGCAGCGAGGTCAAGGAAGGCGACCTGCTGGCGGAGATCGACCCGACGCTGTTCATGGCGCGGGTGGATGCCAGCCGCGCCCAACTGCGCTATCAGCGCGCGCAGTTGCGGGATCGCGAGGCGCAACTGGCGCTGGCCGAGATTCAGCACCGGCGCCAGCAGAATCTGCTCGCCGAGGACGCCACCACCGCCGAGGCCTTGCAGAACGCCGAGGCGCAACTGAAGTCGGCGCAAGCGCAGATCGAAATGCTCAAGGCGCAGATCGAGCAGACCGAATCCTCGCTGCGCGCCGACGAGGCCAATCTCAACTATGCGCACATCTTCGCGCCCATGTCCGGCACCGTGGTCTCCATCACCGCGCGCCAGGGCCAGACCCTCAATGCCAACCAGCAGGCGCCGATCATCCTGCGCATCGCCGACCTCTCCACCATGACGGTGCAGACGCAGGTATCGGAGGCGGACGTGTCGCGCCTGCGCCTCGGCATGGAGGCCTACTTCACCACCCTCGGCGGCCGCGACCGGCGCTGGTACGGCACCCTGAGCCGTATCGAGCCGACGCCGACGGTGCAGAACAACGTGGTGCTGTACAACGCGCTGTTCGATGTGGACAACGCCAATCGCGCCCTGATGACGCAGATGACCGCGCAGGTGTTCTTCGTCGTCGCCCAGGCGAAGGATGCGCTGCTGCTGCCGATGTCGGCGCTGAGCATGACGCCGGTGCGAACGGCCGGCAACGGCGGGGGCAGCCCCACGCGCCGCGCCACGGCGCAGGTGGTGGCGGCGGGCGGCGGCTTCAGCCCGCGCGAAGTGGAGGTGGGCGTGAGCAACCGCATCCAGGCACAGATACTTTCCGGCCTGGAGGAAGGCGAACGCGTGCTGGCCACGCAGGCCGGCCTGGGGGCGCGGCCTGCGGCGGGCGGTTCGCGGCCGGCGAGACTGCATTGATGCCGACACCGCTCATCGAGCTGTGCGGCGTCACCAAGACCTTCCGCAGCGGCGAGCTGGCGGTGGAGGTGTTGCACGGCATCGACCTCACCATCCATCCCGGCGAGTTCGTCGCCATCATGGGCGCCTCCGGCTCGGGCAAGTCCACCCTGATGAACATCCTCGGTTGTCTCGACCGGCCGACGACCGGCAGCTATCTGTTCATGGGACGCGACGTCTCCGCCCTGGAGCGCGACGAGCTGGCGCGACTGCGGCGCGAGGAATTCGGTTTCGTATTCCAGAGCTACAACCTCATCGGCGGCGCCACGGCGACCGAGAACGTGGAAGTGCCGGCAGTGTATTCCGGCATGCCGCCCGATGAGCGCCACGCGCGTGCCAGCCGGTTGCTCACCGACCTGGGCCTGGGCGACCGCCTGGAACACCGTCCCAGCCAGCTGTCCGGCGGCCAGCAGCAGCGCGTGTCCATCGCACGCGCCCTGATGAACGGCGGCCGCATCATCCTCGCCGACGAACCCACCGGCGCACTGGACAGCAAGAGCGGCGCCGAGGTGATGCGCCTGCTGTCCGAACTGTCGGCGCAGGGCCACACCATCATTCTCATCACCCACGAACGCGAGGTGGCGGAGCATGCCAGCCGCGTCATCGAGATACGCGACGGCGACATCCTCTCCGATCCCGGCCCGCTGCCGCGCACCGCATCCGCTGCCGATTTCATGCCGCACGTGGATCGCAGCTCGCGCCTCACCGACATGGTGGAAGCGACGCGCACCGCCCTGCGCGCCCTGCGCGCCAACGTGTTCCGCGCCATCCTCACCCTGCTCGGCATCGTCATCGGCGTGGCCTCGGTGATCGCCATGCTGGCCATCGGCGACGGTGCCAAGCAATCGGTGGTGAGCAGCATCAGCGCCATGGGCAGCAACCTGCTGATGGTGCGGCCGGGAGCGCCCAACATGCGCGGCTCCGGCGGTATCGCCACCCTGGTGCCGGACGACGTGACGGCGATCAACGAGCTGCCCAACGTGCTCGCCGCCGTGCCCGAACAGAGCAGCAGTGTCACCGTGCGCTACGGCAACGCCGACCACCGCACCGAGATCAACGGCACCTCGGCCGACTACATGCGCGCCCGCGCCTGGCTGCCGGCCGTCGGCACCTTCTTCAGTGCCGACGACGAACGCAGCTACGCCACCGTCGCCGTGCTGGGCAAGACCGTGGCCGACGCGCTGTTCCCCGACGGCGACATGCTGGGGCGCTTCATTCTGGTGAAGAACATACCGTTCCAGGTGATCGGCGTGATGTCGCCGCGCGGCGCCACCGCCTGGGGCATGGATCAGGACGACGTGATTCTGGTGCCCTACACCACCGGCAGCCTGCGCCTCACCGGCCAGCGCCATCTGCGCAACATCACCGTCGCGGTGGAAGATGTGGACGGCATCGACGCGGCGCAGGCAGCGGTGCATGCGCTGCTGCTGAGCCGCCACGGCACCGAGGACTTCCAGATCCGCAACATGGCGGCCATCATCGAAAGCGTGTCGGAGACGCAGAACACCCTCACCATCCTGCTCGGCTCCATCGCCGCCATCTCGCTGCTGGTCGGCGGCATCGGCGTGATGAACATCATGCTGGTCAGCGTCACCGAACGCACGCGCGAGATCGGCATCCGCATGGCCACCGGCGCGCGCATGCGCAACATCCTGCAGCAGTTCCTCATCGAGGCGCTGGTGGTGTCGGCGCTGGGCGGTATTGTCGGCGTCGGCGTCGGCCTCGGCGCCGCGGCGATCATCGAAGCCTTCGACACGCCGATCCAGTATTCCGTCGCGCCGGTGATGCTGGCCTTCGGCTGCGCCTTCGCCACCGGCCTGATCTTCGGCTACCTGCCGGCGCGCAAAGCTGCACGGCTTGATCCGGTGGTGGCGCTGGCGTCGGAATGAGAGCATGAACAGAATGACGTATCACAGCCTCAAAAATTCCTTGCTCGGCATCGCGCTGCTGCTGGCCGGCTGCGCGACCACCGACACCATCGAGCGGCCGCAGCTGCCCATGCCCGAGAACTGGGCGGAGGCGGTGGATGCACAGGCCGCCGCGGCCGGCGCCGGCTGGTGGCGGCATTTCAATTCGGCGCAGCTGGAGGCCTTGGTGGAAGAGGCATTGCAGGCCAGCCCCGATCTCGCCGCCACGGCGGAAAAAGTCGTCCAGACAGAATGGCAGGTGCGCCAGAGCGGGGCCTCGCTGTTTCCCTCTCTCAACCTGAGCGGCAGTACCGGACGCAGCCGCAGCGAGCCGCATGGTGGCACGGCGTCGGAGAGCGACTCCACCCGGCTCACTCTTGGCGCCAGCTATGAAGTGGATGTGTGGGGCCGTGTAAGCGCCGGCGTGAGCGCGGCGGAGGCCGCACTGGCGATGGCGCAATACGACTACGAGGCGGCACGGCTCAGCCTGGTGGCGGCGGTGGCCAACGCCTATTTCCAGACCCTCGCCCTGCGCGAGCGCCTCGCCATCGCGCAGGAAAATCTCGCCATCGCCGAGCGCGTGTTGCGCATCGTCGACGCGCGCTACCGCAACGGCGCCGCCTCGGCGCTGGATCTGACGCGCCAGCAGACGGCGGTGCTGACCCAGCGCACCGCGCTGCTGCCGCTGGAGGTGCAGGAGCGCCAGACACTGACGGCACTTGCCATCCTGCTCGGCCGCCTGCCGCAGGGCTTCGTGGTGGATCAGGAAGGCTTCACGCACTTGGCCATTCCGGCCGTGGCACCGATGTTGCCGTCGGAGCTGCTGCTGCGCCGTCCGGATTTGGCGCGGGCCGAGGCGCAGCTGGTGGCCGCCGATGCCAACGTGGCGGCGGCACGCGCCGCCCTGCTGCCGTCCATCTCACTCTCCGCCTCCGCCGGCGTCGCCAGCGATGCCCTGCTGTCACTGTCCGCCGCCACCACCAGCTACAGTCTCTCCGCCGCCATCGTGCAGTCACTGTTCGACGGCGGCCGCCTGCGCGCCCAGGTGGGCACGGCGGAATCGCGCCGCCGCGAACTGGTGGAGAACTACCGCAGCGCGATCCTCACCGCGCTCAAGGAAGTGGAAGATGCCCTCGGCAACGCCGAGCGCAACACCCGGCAGGAAGCAGCACAGCAACAGATCGTCGAACACGCGGCACGCACCCTGCGTCTCGCCGAACTGCGCTACCGTGAAGGCGCCGACGAGCTGCTCTCGGTGCTCGATGCCCAGCGCACCCTGTTCCAGGCACAGGACAGCCTGGTGCAATTGCGCCTGTCCCGCCTCGGTGCGGCGCTGGATCTGTACAAGGTGCTGGGTGGCGGCTGGACGCTGTAACTACAGGCAACAAAGAGACTGGCAAAAGCCACGAGTTCGGTGTCAGCGAGCGTTTCTACGCTGACCCCGAACTTATGCGCCTGCGGTTGGATTTTGACCTGAAATGGAGGAAGATTAGGCCCACATCACCCATCCGAAGGATCGCCGCATGGACATCGAAGGACTGAATGTCGCCCCAAATACCGCCGGCTGGCGCTTCGATACCTGCGCCGCCCCTGAGTCGCGCGATTCAATCCCCTCTATATAGCGTACAACCCTGATGGGCGGATTAGTCCAACAGACATTTGTCCGCCATGCTTCGCACGGCGGACAAATGCTTATAAGTTAGCCGTCTAACAACAAGAAGGAGAGCATCCATGAACCTTGAAGTTAAGTGGTATAAGCCATTAAAGCTAAAAGACGGTGCCAAAGAGGGGTTGATCTACACGATCGACAATCTTGAAGATTGGTTCGGAACTAGCGGTGTTTATATGTTTTGTAGGAAGTACAGTAAATGCCTTGCACCGCTTTATATTGGAAAGGCGGAAGATTTGGGAAGCCGTGTGAAGCAGCATCTTAATAGCGTGAAACTGATGAAAAGTATTCAGGGCGCTCAGGCTGGAGAAAAAGTCGTAGTTTTTGGCGAGTACCTAGCGAAGTCCGGTCAAGATAAAAAGAAAACTATAGCCATAATAGAAAAATCCTTAATCGAGCACGCTTTATCAGAGGGGTATCAGTTGCTTAACGTTCAAGGCACAAAAACTCCGACGCATAAGATATCTTTCAATGGCTGCCAGTTGGCAAAGAATGTTACCGGAAAGGAAATGTATGTCAAAGCCAAGTAATGCAGCTAACGAACGAAAACTGGGGCCAGAACACAGATCCCACTGATATTAGCGACATCTGTGTTCTGACCCTACTTACTGGATTCAATACGTTGTCCAGCATCCTGAGAGAGAACACATACGGGCGGATGGCCGAATAAGACGATGGGCTAAAATAGAAGAAATGGAAGGACGGTACCTGCGGGTAATTTTGCTGGAGGATGGCGAAACCATCCATAACACATTTTTTGATAGAGGATTCAAGCTATGAAAGTTAGCTATTTTGATGACACCGATACTCTGTACATCGAGTTCCGCGGTAGCGACATTGCGGAGTCGAAAGACCTGGATGAAAATACCATTCTCGATGTGGATGCCAAGGGCAACGTCTGCGCAATCACATTCGAGCATGCAAGTCAGCGTACCGATGTGAGCCATCTCATTGTAGAAGGTATTGCGGCATAACCAGCCCATACAGCCGACGTCAAAAAGCGGCGCGGCTGATGGGCGGCGTTAGGCAAAGGGAGGAAGAGGTGGGGCGGCTTGCCATTGTGCTCTTTGTGTTCGCGTCGTGTGGTGGCGTAATGGCGGAGAGTGTTGATTATTCGGGCTTCTGGAAGTGGAATTGTAGTGACGCGTTCGGGTTACAGGTCAAGGAACAGTCTGACGGCCTATATTCCGTGATGTTCTGTGGCCCCGGCGGAACCTGCAATCGGGTGCCGAGGGAGGGGGAGCTCACCCCGATCGAGGGGGATCCGAAATATGAGGTTGTGAGCCCGTTCGAGATTCGCGAGAGGCTCGATGGCGTTGAGTACGGAATTCTTTACAAATGCACTGACGAGACTAATCCGGTCCTGAAGTACTCGGATGAGGATGTGGCGGAAGGGAAACGGAACCAGGCGCTCATGGTACTTGTTCATGTCGGATACTTGCTTGGGGCGATCTTGGCCTATCGTTCAGTCCGCAAACACTTGCTAGACAATTCGTGGCGAGGGCGCCTGACGAAGGCAGGGGTAGTGGCTTTCTTGTTCTCACCAGGGCTTGCGTTGACATGGCCGTTCGTATCCCCAACGTTCGCAAGCTTGGCTCTTGTGTTCGCATTCCTGCCATCGCTGTTTACCTCGCCAATCTATGCACTCATGGTCCTCACTTACGCAGTTGGGCCAATGGCTGCGTGTGCGGTTCTTGTGTTCGTCTGGCTTTCGGTAGTTGACGCCTTGCGGGCGCACAGGCACTAGCCTAACAATTCGTTGCAGCCGACCCGCCCGAAGCGGGCGGTCGGCCAAGACAGCCGGGGTCAGAACACAGATTCCACTAATATTAGCGATATCTGTGTTCTGACCCTACTTACCCAGGGCAAGAAGGAAGAAGAATCATGGAAGCCGAAAGTTTAGCCGCACAAATGTTTATCTCATGGGCACCTATGTCGCTCTACTGGCTTGTTTGGTTCATTATCCCCGGCGCTGCAGCTGCGTACTATGCATATCAAGATGGCATCAAGAGAATGCCACTGGCAATGGAAATTCATCCGGGATGGTGGGCTTTGTTTTGCTTCATAAGCGGCGCATGGGGAATCCTTGCATATTGGCTGATGCACCATTCCTCTTTAATAAAGGAAAAGTCTGGTGGGAGTTCGGGGTCAGAGTAAAAACTCTCAAACTCCACCCGAGTTGTAACCTGGCCACCGCTGTCCGTAACACTAGGCCACATGGGGTCGTTTTCGACTGAGCTGGATAGACCGCCGGCCGAGCCGGCCTGACCCTCGCACTTCTTTACCTTTTCCCGCCGTCCGGGCGACCCCATATCCGCTTCAGGCGGTTACACTTGTCCCCTGCCGTATCCCCCTGTTCGGAGCAGTCGATGAACTTGCCGCGTATTCCCCGCAAGCTGGCGCCAGCGGTTTTGATAGCCGCGGCTGTCCTGGTGTTTTTCCTGTTGGTGGCGACCCGTCCGGCCAAGATGCCGGCCGAGGTGCGCGAGCGTGCCTGGCCGGTGGCGGTGGAGACGGTGACGCCGGGCAGTCACACGCCGGTGCTGACGCTGTACGGCGCGGTGGACAGCCCGCGCGCTGCGGTGCTGACCGCGGCGGTGGCGGCCTATGTGGCGGAGGTGCCGGTACGTGAGGGCGCGGTGGCGACGGCGGGTGCGCCGCTGGTGCTGCTGGACGAGCGCGATGCGCGGCTGGTGCTGGCGCAGCGCGAGGCGCAGGTGACCAGCGCCAAGCGCAGTCATCGCAACGACGTGCAGGCGCTGGAGCGCGAGCGCGAGCTGCTGCGCCTGGTGGAAAAGACGGCGGAGCGGGCGCAGACCATGGTGGCGCGCAATCTCGGCCCGCAGTCGTCCCTGGATGAGGCCAATGCCGCGCTGGAGCGCCAGCGCCTGTCCCTGGCCACGCGTGAGCTGGCGGTGGCCGATTATCCGCAGCGCCTGGTGCAGCTGGAGGCGCAGCTGGAGCAGGCGCGCCTGGATATGGAGCGCACGCGCATCATCGCGCCGTTCCACGGCCGTGTGGCGGCGCTGCACGTGGCGCCCGGCGATCGGGTGCGGGTGGGCGATCGCATTGCCGAGATTTACGACGTGGAAGGCCTGGAGATCCGCGCCACGGTGCCGGCGCCATGGTTGCCGGCGGTGCGGGCCGCCGTGGCGGTCGGAGAGATGCGCGGCACGGCGGTGATCGACGGCGTCGCATACGAATTGCTGCTGACCGGCCTGTCGGGCCGCGCCGGCGCCGGCGGCGCCGGGGTGGACGCCCTGCTGCGCTTTGCGCAGGAGGCGCCGGAGCTGTCGCTGGGTCGCTTCGCCGAGATGCGCCTGCACCTGCCGGTGGTGGAGCAGGCGGTGGCGCTGCCCCACGAGGCGCTGTACGGGCGCGACCGCATCTACCGCCTGGTGGGCGACCGCATGGCGGCACTGCCGGTGGAGCGGCTGGGCGAGACGGTGGCGGAAGACGGCAGCACGCGCCTGCTGTTGCGCAGCCCGGCGCTGCGTGCCGGTGACCGCGTGATCATCACCCGCCTGCCCAATGCCCTAGAGGGCTTGCGCGTGATGGTGGCGGAGTAAAGGTGTCATGCCATCCAATGGGGACGTATGCGTGTAGGAGCCGAGTCCTCTCGGCGAACAGGTGTCGAAGTCAGGCGTTGATTCGCCCACGGAGTGGGCTCCGGGTGCATCACGGATCCATTTTCCGGGTTGGGCGTAATCGCATTATGAGTTCTGAATCATGACTAATGGTTTCATCGGTCTGTTCGCCCGCCACCGCGTGGCGGCCAACATGCTCATGCTGCTGATGCTGCTGTCCGGCCTGTGGGCCTTGCAGAAGCTCAACACGCAGTTCATGCCCAGTTTCGATCTCAACTTCGTCACCGTGCGCGTGATCTGGCAGGGCGCCAGCGCGGAAGACGTGGAGAGCGGCATCACCGTGCCGCTGGAGCAGGAGCTGCGCACGGTGGACAGTCTCAAGCTGTTGAGTTCCACCTCGGCCATCGGCGTGTCCGCCATCACCCTGGAGTTCCGCCCCAAGACCGACATGACGCTGGCGCTGGAGCAGGTGAAGGATCTGGTGGCGCAGCAGCGCAATCTGCCGGAGACGGCGGAGGAACCGATCATCACCCGCGTCATCCGCTACGAGGACATCGGCCGCATGCTGGTGAGCGGGCCGTCGGATTTGCGCGAGCTGCGCCCGGTGGTGCGGCGCATCGAGCAGGAGCTGCTGGCGCGCGGCGTGGCCCGCGTGGTGCTCAACGGCCTGCCCAAGGAAGAGGTGGCGATACAGGTGCCGACGGCGCGCCTGCTGGAGCTGGGCATGAGCCTGGACGGCATCGCCGACAGCGTCGCGCGCATGAGCCGCGACCTGCCCGCGGGCATGGCCGGCCGCGATGACGTGGCGCACCAGCTGCGCAGCCTGGATCAGCGTCGCACGCTGGAGGGCTTTGCCGATCTGCCGCTGCGCGGCGATACGCAGCACGGCCTGGTGGCGCTGGGTGACGTCGCCACCATCGAGCGCCGCCCGCGCGACGGCCAGCAGTTGATCTTCCATAACGGCAAACCGACGGTGGAGCTGCAGTTGCAGCGCAGCGAAAGCGGTGACGCCTTGCAGGCGGCGCGCATCGTCACCGACTGGATGGAGCAGGGCCGGCCGCAGCTGCCCGTCGGCGTCGAGGTGGAGCTGTATGACCAGAGCTGGGAGCTGATCGCCGAGCGCATCAACCTGCTGCTCAAGAATGGCCTCGGCGGTCTGGCGCTGGTGCTGGGCATGCTGTATCTGTTTCTCAGCGGTCGTCTCGCCGGCCGCGTGGCGCTGACCATTCCGGTGTCGTTCACCGCGGCACTGGCCGTGCTGTGGCTCATCGGCGGCTCCATCAACATGATCAGCCTGTTCGGCCTGATCATGGCGCTGGGCATCATCGTCGACAACGCCATCGTGGTGAGCGAGCACGCCTATACGCTGCACCAGCGCGGCACCGGCACCCTGCGCGCGGCGGAGGAGGCGGCGCACCGCATGTTCGCACCGGTGATGTCGTCGTCGCTCACCACGGTGGCCGCCTTCATTCCCCTGATGCTCATCGGCGGCATCATCGGCCAGATCATGTTCGACATCCCGCTGGTGGTGATCTGCGTGATTATCGCCACCCTGGTGATCACCTTCCTGATCCTGCCGGCGCAACTGGGCAAGACCATGCGCAACATGGATGCCCACAAACCGACACGTTTCCGCCAGCGCTTCGACGCCGCCTTCGATCGCTTCCGCGATTACTACTTCCGCCCTGCCGTCACCTGGTCGGTGCACAACCGCGGCATCACCCTGAGCGGCACGCTGGGGCTGTTGATCATCGCCTTCGGCCTGCTCGCCGGCGGCCGTCTCGGCTTCACCTTCTTTCCGGCGCCGGACGGCACCATCATCTTCGCCAATGCCACCTTCGTCGCCGGCACGCCGCCGCAGCGGGTGGATCGCTTCATCGACGAGGCGCACCGCGCGCTGTGGGAAACCGATGCGGAGTTCGGCGGCGGCATCGTGCAGCACGCCATCCCGCGCCTGCGCACCGTGGTGGCCGTCGGGCAGGGCACCGAGCGTAGCGGCGATGCCTTCGGCTCGGTGCTGGTGGAACTGGCCTCGCCGGATCGGCGCGAGGTGAGCAATACCGAGTTCGTCCGTGCCTGGCAGGCGCGCCTGCCGCGCGTGCCGGGACTGGAAACCCTGGCGGTGGGCGCGCGCATCGGCGGCCCGCCGGGACGCGATCTGGAGGTGCGTCTCACCGGTGCCGACGCGGCCAGCCTCAAGGCGGCGGCGCTGGCCCTCACCGAGGTGCTGAACGACTACGCCGGCGTATCGGCGGTGGAAGACGACATGCCCTTCGGGCGCGAACAGCTCATCTACCGGCTCACGCCGGAAGGGCGCGCGGCGGGCCTGACGGTGGAGGCGGTGGGGCGCCAGTTGCGCGCTGCCTTCGACGGTCGCATCGCGCAGATCTATCAGGACGGCCTGGATGAAATCGAGGTGCGCGTGGTGTTGCCGGATCACGAGCGCCACCGCATGACCAGCCTGGAGCGCTTCGCCATCATCCTGCCCGACGGCCGCGGCCTGCCCTTCGGCACCGTGGCGGAACTGGCGTCGCGCCAGGGCTTCGAGGCGCTGCGCCACGCCGACGGCCGCCTCGCGGTGAACGTGTTCGGCGACGTGGATCGCACGCAGAACAACGCCGGTCGCGTGATCGCTTCCTTGCAGGAGAATGTGCTGCCGGAACTGGCGGCGCGTTACGGCGTCGACTATTCGTTCCAGGGCCGTGCCGCCGATCAGGCAGAGACCATCGGCGACATGAAGATGGGCCTGGTGTTCGCGCTGCTGATGATCTACGTCACCCTGGCCTGGGTGTTCGGTTCCTACGGCTGGCCGCTGGTGGTGATGGCGATCATTCCCTTCGGCCTGCTCGGCGCGGTGGTGGGGCACTGGGTGATGGGGATGGAGCTGACCATTCTGTCGCTGTTCGGCCTGTTCGGTCTCACCGGCATCGTGGTCAACAACTCCATCATCCTGGTGAGCTTCTACCAGACCCTGCGCGAGGAAGGCATGGCTACCACCGAGGCCATCATCGAGGCCTCCTGCCAGCGCTTGCGCGCCGTGCTGCTCACCTCGTTGACCACCATCGTCGGCCTGGTGCCGCTGCTGTTCGAGAGCTCCTTGCAGGCGCAGTTCCTGATCCCCATGGCCATTTCCATCGTGTTCGGTCTGGCCTTCGCCACCGGTCTGGTGCTGGGGGTGATCCCGGCGCTGCTGTCGTGGCACGAAGAGTGGGCGGAGCGCATCGCCGCCTGGCGCGGCAAGGTCTCCGAACAGGCGTAGGCGCCGAGTCCTCTCGGCGAAGGGTGCCGGGGTTGGGCCTTGATTCACCCACGGAGTGCATGAGTGCGGGAGCCCGATTCATCGGGCGATGCGGTGTGGGACAGGCCGCCATCGCCCGGCAAGCCGGGCTCCCACCATGGGTTGTTTGCCGGTTGCGTCAGCGCACGCCCTTGTCGTGCAGAAATCCGCTGTAAGCCTGGTCGGTGCCGTTGATGTGGTTGATCAGCCACTTCTTCAGATACTGCACCGCCTCTTCGATGGTGTCGTGTGGTTGGTCATGGTAGCGCTGCATCAGGGCGTCGACCTTGGCGATCATTGCCGCATGCTCGGCCTTGTGCGCGGTGAAGGCGGGATAGCTGTGGCTCTCCATCAACTCTTCCTCGCGCTGGAAGTGGGTCTTGGTGTAGTCCACCAGGGCATCGAAGGCCTCGCGCTCATACTGCGGGTCAGTCTGGTAGTGGGCCGCGGTCTGCAGCTGGTTGATCAGGTTGAGGAGTTTCTTGTGATCGTTGTCGATGGCCTCGATGCCGACGCTGTAGGCGTCCTGCCATTCGACGAAGCGGTTGGCGACGATGCGCTTGTGGATGTAGGGCACCAGGGCCAGCAGCACGATCAAGCCCCAGGACACCGGGTTGAATATGCTGACCATGAAGCCGAGCAGGATGACGGTAATGATGATCAGCAGCAGCAGTGCCAGTCCGAACATGCTCCATTGCTTGTTCATAGAATCCCCCAATGTATGTGGAATGTAGTAGTGGTGGGGCGCGCAACAACTCCCATACTGTGGACATTGTGGGTAAAGGCATGGACGGGTGACTTGATTTGGGTCAATTCCTGCCGGTCGATCCCGCGGCCATTCCATACCGGAGATGAAGGCCTGCCGGCAGGTTTTGCTTGCGACGGGATAAGGCGTCAGCCCCGCCCGGCCGCCAGCGCCATGTTGATGAAGCGGGCGGTGAGGTGGTCCATGGTGGCCACGTGGCGCGTCATCCAGCGCACGTGTTCATCAAGGTGGTGGCGGAGGGCGTCGTCGTTGTATCCCTGTCGCCATTCGGCGATGGCCTGCCTGATGCCTCGCAGTACGTCCTGGTGCTCGCCGGCGTGGGCCGGATAGGGCGGGAAACCGAGCCGGCGCATCAGGTCGTCTTCCATGGCGAAATGGGATTCCATGCCGGAGGCGAAGGCGGTGAGTGTGGCGTCCAGCTCCGCGGTGTTGTCGGTCCCCTGGCTGCGCGCGGTGAACTGTTCATCCAGCTGTTGCAGTAATGCGGCCTCGTTTTCATGGGCGGCCTGCATGTCGGGATACTCCACGGTTTCCAGTTCGAGCGGGGTCATCGGTTCATTCCAGTGGTGAGTTGGTTCAGCTTCCGTCGCACAGCCCCAGATCCAGTTTGTCGCCCGGTCGGCGTGGCTCGATGCCGGGGATGGATTCGGTGGCTGCCGGTTTCTTTTGCTGTGGTGCAGGCGCGTCTTTGCGGGGTGCCGACGCATCAGCCGGACGTGGCGCGGGGGGCGGCTCCTTCCCGGGAGCCGCCCCTGCCGGTACGTTGACAAGAAGGGCGAGCAAGGTCAGCCCGCAGGCATGGCCGGTAAATTTCATTTTCGGTTCCGTTGCCGTTGCTGCCGCAGCCACAGGGCGAGGGGCGCAGTCAATAATGCGGCCAATACGGCATATTCGATCATCGACTGCCGGGTAGTGGCGGGCTGGGTCTGCGTCAGATGGTCAACGATGACGCCGTGTTCGGCCCAGGTAAGTTCAGCGCCATGCCAGTAGTGCATGCGCGCCATGGTGAGGTGCCAGCCGGGGCGCGAATGTCGCGCTGCCACGACCTGTTCCAGTGGGTGACAACTGCTGCAACGCGCCTCCACCAGCCGTTCACCCAATGGTCGTGCGGCCAGGCGCTGGCGCTCCGCTTCCTGCCGCAGTCTGGCTTCGTGTTCCTGCTGTGCAAGGCGTCTGCGCTCCTCTTCCCGTTCCGCTTCGAGGCGGCGCTGCACGGCGGCAAACTCCTGCTCCGTCAGGCTGCGTTCCTCCACCTCCTTCTCGTGCATCATTTCGTCGAAGGACATGTCGGCGAGCAGCGGCGCGGGGACGAGCGGCAGCAGGCCCAGCAGCAGCCGTGTCAGTGGCGGCAACATGTGCACGTGGATCAGGCGTTGCCGGCCACCTTCATGACCGCTGTCGCGGCAGTGCCTTGCAGGTGTGTGGTATCGAGACCGGCGGCCTGCAGGCGCGCGATCATTGCCTGCATGGCCTCGGCGGTATCCACGCCGGCCACGCTGTCGGCAGCGACCACATCGTCGCCGAGCTGGGCATAGTGTGCATCCAGCCAGGCGATGTCTTCCTGCACCGCCTGCTGCAGAACGCCGCCCACCGCGCGATAGATGCCGTAGCGGGCATCGCGCGCCGCCTCACGATCCAGGGCATCGAGCAAGGTGGGCAACCAGGGGGCGATATAGCGGCCGATGAAATTGCGTGCGCCGCGCAGTGCAGCGGCGGCCGTCGCGGTATTTCCCTCCGTGTCTGCCGCCACGGCCTCAAGCAGCAGATAGGCGACGAATTCCAGCTGCACGCTGACGTGATCGGGCATGTTGCGGAAGTCGTCGCTCTTGTCCACGCCGTGTTGCAGATAGAACTCGATCATTTCGGCGGTGTGCGCGGCCATCATGGCCTGGTCGAGGTAGACGCCGGCGTTGAGGAACACCTTGGCCGGCGGAACCATGAACAGATCGCTGTAGGTACGCAGCAGGCTGAGGTGATCGGGGGCATGGGCGGTGATGGCTTCGGCCAGTGCGGTGATGTGGGGCGAGGCTGCATAGCCGGCATCGGCGGCGATGGCCTGGAGATCCGTGGTCAGCCAGTCGCGGAAGGCCTGGTGGTCGGCCTCGCTCATGGGCGCCTGCAGTGCCCGCGCCAGGCAGAGATAATATTCGGCGCGGTGCTGGAGTTGTGCGTTGTTCGGGTGCATGGGGCCTCCGTGGAAAAAAGGAGGGCGGGACACGACTGTCCCGCCCCAAGTTCACACAGTCAAGCGATTCTTATTCATTGGGCGCGTCGGCCAGACTGAGTTTCTTCTCGCCGAAGGCGTAGAGCAGCAGGCCGATGGCTGCGGCCAGTATCACTACACCCCACTCCGTCATGGACGGGGCATACATCAGCAGGTCGTCATACCAGGCGCCCTTGAACATCGGCACCAGCTGTCCGCCCACCACGTACTCGTAACGGCCGATGAACAGCGCCAGGATCACCAGCAGACCGGCCAGGGTCTGCACCTTGGCGTTGCTGCGGTAGCTGCTCAACATCAGGGCCAGCGGCAACACCATGCCGATCCAGATCTCCGCCTGGTACCAGAACGTGCCGACGATGTAGCTCATCGGGATGTTGAGCTCCGGGACGTTGGACCACAGGCCGGTGACGGTGCGGGTAAGGGTGAACACCAGCACCAGGCCCAGCGCCAGGCCGAAGATCGGCGGCATGTAGCGGGTCATGGCGCTGCGCACCTTGTCCGACATGTTGGCCTGGTTCATGCCGTAGTCCAGGTTGATGAACAGCATGATGAAGGCCAAGCCCGATAGGGCGGCGGTGATCAGGAAATATACCGGCACCATGCCGCCGTACCAGAACGGCCGCATGCCCATCATGCCGAACACCGAGCCCAGGGTGGCGTGGGCGAAGATCACGGTCACGAAGGAGAGAATGCCGATCACCTTGCTCTGGCCACTGGTCCAGTCGCCCTTGTTCACCAGCAGGAACTTCCATACCAGGAACACCGCATAGCTGAGATAGAACAGGCCCATCCACCACATCGGCGAGGAGGTCGCCATGTTGGTGGGTATCACCCAGATCATGCGCAGCGGATTGCCGATCTCCAGTCCCAGGGCGATGAACCCGGTGACCAGGGTGGCGATGGCGCCCCAGATGCAGCGCTTGGCGATGGGATAGAAGTCCTTCATCCCGAACACCATGGCCAGCGAGGCGACGAAGGTGAGGCCGGTGGACGTCAACACAAAGAACACGTAGGTGGCCACCGGCAGGCCCCATGAGATGTTGCTGTTGGTGTTGAACGACTCGTGACCCTGCGTGAGCAGGCCGATGGCGGCGAAGATGCCGAGCACGAGGCCGATGGCACCGGCACCGATACGCAGGTTGGAGATGCGCGATACGCTCTCCGGGAATGGTACTGATTGGCTCATATTGCTCATGTCGTTAGCTCCCTAGTCAGAATCAGGACTTGTCGGGCCGGGTGAAGGCAGGCACCACACCGTGATCGCCGAGGTAGTACACCTGCGGCTTGTTGCCGGTGTGCTCCAGCAGGCGCACGCCGCGCTTGTCGGCGATGAGCCGGTTGACGGTGCTGTCGGGATTGTCGAGGTCGCCGAAATAGCGTGCCTTGGGCGCGCAGGTGCGCACGCAGGCCGGCACGTATTCCTTCAGCGCCGGATTGTCCTCGTCCAGATCGGCCACGCCGGCTGGTGCCTTCGATACCTTGTGGTAGCAGAAGGTGCACTTGGACACCACGCCCTTGGGCTGGATGCCGACGCCCTTGGTCCAGTCGGAGTTGGGGTTCTGGTACGGCGGGCTGTATTGCTGGCCGTCCTGCCCCGGATAGACCTTCTTCATATCCGGCTCGATGAGCGGCTTTTCGTCGGTGTAGAAACGCACGCCGTAGGGACAGGCGATCATGCAGTACTTGCAGCCGATGCACTTGTTCCAGTCGATGAGCACGAAGCCGTTTTCGTCCTTGTAGGTGGCCTTGGTCGGGCAGACATGCATGCACGACGGGTTTTCGCAGTGCATGCACGGACGCGGGAACCACTTGATGTTGACGTTGGGATACTTTCCCTCTTTGTAATAGAGCACGTCCTGCCAGGACTCGCCGGGCAGGGTGTTGTTCTCCATCGCGCAGGCCGTGCTGCACGCCTGGCAGCCGGTGCACTTTTCCAGGTCGATGACCATTCCCCATTTAGCCATTGTCATTCACTCCTTATCGGTTCGTTATGCCCGCTCGACGGTGACTGTGCCGGTGTAATAGCAGGCCAGGCCGGAGATGGGATCGGAGACGTTCTCGGTGAGGTGGCCGGAGTGGCCTGAACCGCGGTTCTGCGTCCAGCGCGTCAGCGTGGACCAGTGACCGTGCTCGAACGGCATCACCACGGTGTCGGGGCGCGTACCCTCGAAGTACTTGCAGTAGGCTTCGATGGAACCGACCGAGGACTTGATCTTCACCTTGTCGCCGTTTCGGATACCGCGCTTGCGCGCCGTGTCCGGATGGATTTCCAGATAGACGGTGCGGTTGCCGCCGTGCATCGGCTGCTGGTAGGCGATGGCGTGCGGCAGGTTGGCGCCGCGTCCCTCGGCATGCATCGCCGTCTTCGGGGTAACGAAGTGCAGATCGCCGCCGCCGGTGTGCTTGGGCGGCACCCACTGGATCAGCCCGATGCGTTCTGCCGGAATGCCCAGCTTCTGGCTGAAGTTGTCGGCATGCTTTTCGATGAAGGCGGACTTGAACTCGAATTTGCCGGAGGCGGTCTTGATCAGCTTGGCCTTGACCTCATCCGCCGTCATCTTCTTGTTGTAGCCCTTGCCGTCCCATTCGTAGAAGTCGCCGCGCCACTGCCGCCAGTGATAGGGCTTCTTGTACCAGACGCCTTTTTCCTTCCAGCTTTCGAAGCCGTTCACGCCATTGTCGCCGGGGTCCTTCTCGAAGCCCTTGGCCAGATGGCGCAGTACGTTCTCGGTGCTGTCGATGGCCTTGTAGTAGTCGGCCATCGGTCCCTTCATGCGCTTGCCGATCTCGATGAGGATGTCACCGTAGACTTTGGTGTCGTGCACCGGCTTGACCGCCGGCACGCGCAGCTGCGCCATGGGCCAGCCCTCGAACGGATAGGTGGGCGCATCCTGCAGGCGTTCCAGGTAGGTGTGATCGGGCACGATGATGTCGGCGTACATCGCCGTTTCCGCGCCGTAGGGCGAGGTGTCGATGACGAACACGTCCTTCATGGCCTCTTCCCACACCTGGCCGTTGGGCGCGGTGAAGATGGGGTTGGTGAGGTAGAACATCGCCGTGTCGAGCTTGTACGGATCGCCCTTGAGGTGATTCGGTCCTGCCTCCTGCATCATGGTGCCGGCGGTGGGCCAGCGCTCGGTCTTGGCCATGTCGATGCGCGGCAGGCTCTTCCAGGCACCGCTCTTGGCCCAGTCGTCCATGTAGTCGTCGGCGCTCACCGGCATGGAGCCGTAGGACGGGCCCATCTGGTAGTGCAGGCCGCCTTCGGCGAACAGCGCACCGGACAGGGCGTTCAAGGCATGGATGGCCATGCCGTTGTAGGTGCCGTTGGTGTGTGCGGTGGGACCGCGCTCCATGATCGCCATGGCCGGGCGGGTGCTGCCGAACTCGCGCGCCACGTCACGGATGTACTTGGCCGGGATGGAGGTGATCTTCTCGGCCCATTCCGGCGTGCGGTCCTTCAGCTCCTCGTTCCACCAGGTCTCCAGCCCGGAGGTCCACTTCTCGGCGAAGCTGCCGGCGGGAATGTGCTGGCCGGTCCTGAACAGGTTGTCGCCGTCCTTGAAGTCGCCGACGAACTCCTTGTTCCACAGTCCTTCGGTGAGCATCACGTGGGCGATGGCCAGGGCCATGGCGCCGTCGGTGCCGGGCTTGATGTACAGCGCGCGGTCGGCGGCGGCGGTGGTGGTGTTGGCATGCACGTCGACCACCGTCACCGTCGTCCTCGGACTCTTGGTGCGCATGTGGCCCCACATCTGCATCAGGTAGTTGTAGGGACGGAATGCTTCCAGGAAGCCGGCGCCGAAGATCAGCAGGTAGTTGGTGTTGCGGTAGTCGTAGGCGTTGTAGGAGTCGTTGCCGTCGGTGGCCTGTTTGGCGCGCTTGGAACCTTCCGAACACATGGAGGCGTGGCCGATGGCGACGTTGGGCGAGCCGTACAGCTTGCCGAAGGTGCCCTGCAGGCCGGCGCAGGAGGCGCCCCAGCCGCGGCCGTAGAACAGCGCGAAGCGGTGCGACTCGCCCTTGTCACGCAGGTTCTGCAGACGCCCGGCGATGGTGCCGAGTGCCTCGTCCCAGGAGATGGGTACGAAGCCCGGGTCCTCGTTGCGCCCCTTCTTGGGATTGGTGCGCTTCATCGGCCCCTTGAAACGATCAGGATCGTAGAGGATGAAGGTGCCGAGATGGCCCTTGGGACACAGCTTGCCGTTGGCGATGGGGTGGTCGGAGTTGCCGTAGATGGCATGGACGCGGCCATTGGTGGTGTAGACATCGATGCCGCAACGGGCCGGACACTGATGGCAGATGCTCTTGGTGATGGTGGTGGTGCCGCCGCTGGATGCCGGTGCCGCCTCGGCTTTTTTCAAGGTGGTAAAGGTACCGGCGGCGCCCAGACCGGCCGCTCCCGCCGCCCCCGCGGCACCGCTGGCCTGAAGAAAGCGCCGGCGGGTGATCAGTGATTTAAGGATGTCCATCTGACTCCTCCTCTGGTGGTCGTTGTTGTTACAGACTCCGGTTGCCGAACAGGGCGCCGAAGGCACTCTGCGCGAACTGGTGGTTGCGCCGGCAGGCGGGACAGGTGTCCTCCTCGCCGGTGAACTCGCTGCCGCACTCCGGACAATGGCGGCGGGAAAATCGGGTGATGACCTGTGCCTGCTCGGGGCGCAGGTTGTTGCCGGCAGCCGCCAGCGTGAGCGCTTCCTCAGGGCACAGGCGGGCGCAGGCCCCGCAGGCGACACAGGCGGCGGCGAGGAAGGCGATGCCGCCTTCCTCGCCGCGCTCGTAGCTGAACAGGGCGCCGGTGGGGCAGGCCGCGACGCAGATGCGGTGATCGGTACAGGCGCTGCCGACACGCAGGGAAGGAAACAGCGCGGCGGGCAGCGGGGCGTCGGGTGCCAGCCGTCTGAGGGCGGCGAGCAGGCGGGTGCGTTCCTCCGGTAGGGCGCGTTCCCGCAGTGCGGCCGGTGTGGTGTCGGCCTCGGCCAGGCCCAGGGGGCGGACATGATCGGCAGCGGCCAGGGTGCGGGCGGACAGGGCGCCGAGAAAGGCGCGGCGGTCGACGCGTTGCTCCACGGCATAGCCCTGCGGCTCTGCCATGCGCTGCGCAGCGGGCAGCGGTGCGGCGTGCAGGCGCGGATGCAGGGCCTCCGGTATGCCCACGGCGGTGAGCAGGCGCTTGGCTTCAGACAGGGCTGCCGCCGCCGGGTGGCTGTCGGCAACACCGCCGTTGGGGCAGTCGGTGCAGAAGCCGCGGTCCAGCAGCCGGACCGGGCGCTTGCCGGCATCGGCGCAGATCTCCAGCAGTCGTGCTGCACTCAGCCCACCCAGGCAGGGCAGGCGCAGGCTGTCGCGCGGCGAGGCCTTGGCCGGGACGCGCCAGCATTCCAGCTCGATGGCGGCGGCCTGCGGCGCAGGCGTCACGGCAAAGCCGGGGGTACGCAGTGCGCCGGTGGGGCAGGCGGCGGCGCAGCGGCCGCAGCCGTCGCAGCCCTCCGCCAGGGCCGGGCCGCCCACCCCCAGGGTCAGTTTGCCGCCGGCGCAGGCACTGACGCAGCCGGCACACCCCACCACCGGTGCCCGCAGCGCCAGGCAGGCCGCGGCGCGCAGTCCGAGCGGCGCCTCGGGGCGCAGACGGACAAAGGGTAGTGGTGCGGATGCGGTCATGGGCGGAGGCATTCCATGTGATGGGTTTGCTACACCGCCTGGTGCAAGAACAGGGCCATGGCCGTGTAAAGTGGGTGTCGGGCAGAAATACCCGTGCCGTGTTACCAGGGAGTAACAGTGAATGCTATGGTGGAGTTACGGCGAGGTAACGATAGTGCCGCCGGCGTTACCAAATCCGCCCATAACGGGGTCGGCCCGTTCTTTGCGTGGCAGTACGCGTACCCCTTGGCCAAGTTTGGAAAGGTTCGCATGATCCGCATGGTTTGCCTTGTGCTGCTGCTCGTCGGCGCCCCCCTGTGGGCGCGTGACGAGGTGCCGCTGCGCATCGGTCTGACGCCGGTGTTTCTCGATCACCAGACCTCGTTTCTGGAGGAGTGGCGCGCCTACCTGGAGGGGAAGCTGCACCGCCCGGTGGTATTCGCCCAACGTTCCAGTTACCGCGGCGTGGTCGAATTGATGTTGCAGGGCGAGCTGGATTTTGCCTGGCTGTGCGGTTATCCCTATGTGCGCAATCGCAATGACATGACGCTGCTGGCGGCGCCGGTCTACCAGGGCGAGTCGCTGTACCGCTCCTATCTCATCGTTCCGGCGACCGATATAACCACCCGCAGTCTGGTCGATCTGCGCGGCCGCATCTTTGCCTACTCCGATCCGGACTCCAATTCGGGCTATCTGGTCACGCAGCACCGCCTGCTGGAGAGCCAGGCGGGTACGCAGGGATTTTTCCGTCGCACCTTCTTCA
Source organism: Thiohalomonas denitrificans (assembly GCA_020725115.1). Lineage (GTDB taxonomy): Bacteria > Pseudomonadota > Gammaproteobacteria > Thiohalomonadales > Thiohalomonadaceae > Sulfurivermis > Sulfurivermis denitrificans_A. The sequence continues at coordinate 28,572 of DYFR01000006.1, read as the reverse complement.
CCTGGTCGCACCGCAAGGTGGTGGAGGCGGTGGCCGCCAACGTCGCTGACGGCGGCGCAGTGGACGGCTATGTGTGGGACACGCTGGCGCAACTGCATCCGGAGCTGACCGCGCGCACACGGGTGGTGGAGCGTTCGGCATCTTTCGGCTTTCCTCCCATGGTCGCGCGCCAGTCGGTTTCCACCGCGGACATGGCGGCGATGCGCGAGGTGTTGCTGGAGATGAATGGGGACGAGCAGGGTCGCGCCCTGCTGGCACGCCTCAACCTGGAGGGGTTTCAGACTGTCGAGCCGGAACTGTACCGGGGGATCGAAACCATGATGGCCAGAGTGCTGGACGGACGCCGTGCTGCACAACCTTAGCTTTCGCTACAAGGTTCCCATCCGCTCCAGTATCTTGATACTGGTGACGGCGCTGCTCGTCACCGTTTCGCTGATGTATCGCGCCTACGACGACATGCGGCGCGATCTGCTGTTCAACGCCGAGGGCATGAGCCGCGTGCTGGTACGTACCCTGGTGCCGGCGATACTGCACGACGACGTGTGGCAGGCCTATGAGGTGATCCATTCCGCCTATCCCATGGCCGGTAACGCGGCCTCCGTGCAGAGTGAGCTGATCCTGGTGCTGGACAATGCCGGCAACACCTACATCGCCAATCAGCCGACCCGTTTTCCGATGTTGTCTGACCCCGCGGTGGGCGGTGCCGAGTTCGCCCTGCTCAAGCGTGCGGCATTGCAGCACCAGGAAGAAATACCGGCGGTCGTGGATCTGGATCTGGCGGAATATCTCTATCTGGTGATGCCGATCATTTCCGACCGGGTGCGGCTCGGCAGTCTGGTGCTGGGTTTCCCCCGCTCCATGTTTCTGCCGCGCTTTCTCACCATCGCCAAGCGCGCGGCATGGATGACGCTGCTGAGTCTGGCGGTGCTGCTGCCCATCACCTGGTACTGGGCCGGGCGCATGGCGCGGCCCATGGTGCAACTGGCCAATTGCATGGAACGGCTGGGGGAAACGGCACCGGAGCACATGCAATGCGATCTCTACGAGTCGCAGGATGAAATCGGCCGCCTGGGCCTGAGCTTTCGCCGCATGCTGGGCGAGTTGCAGGAGAAGCAGGGGCTGGAACGGCAGATCGTGGTGGCGGATCGGCTCGGCGCCATCGGCCGCCTTACTTCTTCCATCGCCCACGAAATCAACAACCCGCTGGGCGGCATGCTCAACGCCATCGATACCTTCAAGCGCCACGGCAACTGCGACAACCAGCGCACCCACCGCACCATGTCGCTGCTGGAGCGCGGCCTGCTGCAGATCCGCGACACGGTGGCCGCGCTGCTGGTGGAGGCCAAGGCCGGCAGCCATACCCTGACGCCGGTGGATATCGAGGACATCCACACCCTGGTGGCGCCGGAGGCAGGCAAGAAATCGGCGCGTATCGAGTGGCACAACGAATTGGAACAGCCCATTGATTTGCCGGCCACACCGGTACGCCAGACCTTGATCAACCTGCTGCTCAATGCCGTGCATGCGGTGGAGGAGGGCGGGCTGGTGCGCTGTCTGGTCTGGGCCGACAATTATCGTCTGCACCTGCAGGTGGCCAATGACGGACGCCACATTCCCGCCGACAAGCTTGAACATCTGTTCGAACCGTTCTCGCCCGTGTCGGAGTCCGGTCATGGTCTGGGCCTGTGGGTGTGTTACCAGATTGCGCAGCAATTGGGCGGCGACATTCATGTGCACAGTGAACCGGACTACACCGTGTTCACGGTAGCCCTGCCTTACGGAGAACGAGCGTGAGCAAGCTGTGTCTGGTGGAAGACGACGCCATCATGGGCGAATCGTTGTGTGATCGTTTCGAGCTGGAGGGGTTCGACGTCGACTGGTTTCAGAATGCGCCGGAGGCCCTGGAGGCAATCGGCCGACTGTCTTACGGCCTGGTGATCAGCGACATCCGCATGCCCGGCATGAGCGGCGAGCAGCTGTTCGAACAGGTACTGGAGCGCTACGCGCAGCGGCCGCCATTTTTGTTCATCACCGGCTACGGCGCCATCGACAAGGCAGTGCTGCTGCTCAAGATGGGCGCCGCCGATTACATCACCAAACCCTTCGATCTGGATCAGCTGGTGCAGAAGGTGCGTGAGCTGACCGCCGCCGGCGCGACGCCGGACGAAGCGGCGCCGGCGCTGGGCATCTGCCCGACCATGCGCCATATCGAGGAGTCCCTGCCGCACCTGGCGCAGCGCGCCAACACCATATTGCTTACCGGCGAGTCGGGCGTGGGCAAGGAACACGTGGCGCGCCTGATCCATCACTACGGCAGCGGCGATGCGGCACCGTTTGTGGCGGTGAATTGCGGCGCCCTCACCGAGTCCCTGCTGGAGGCCGAGCTGTTCGGTTATGAGAAGGGCGCCTTCACCGGCGCCATGCGCACCAAGAAGGGCGTGTTCGAGCTGGCACACGGCGGGACCCTGCTGCTGGACGAAATCGGCGAGATGCCCCTGGCCATGCAGGTGCGCCTGCTGCGCGCCATCCAGGAGCGCACCGTGGTGCGCGTCGGCGGCGAGCAGCCGATTCGCGTCGAGCTGCGCCTGATCTGCGCCACCAACCGCGACCTCAAGTGCATGGCGGAGCAGGGGCAGTTCCGCGAGGACCTCTACTACCGCGTGAACGTGATCCATCTGCGCATCCCGCCGCTGCGCGAGCGCAAGGAGGATGTGCTGTGGTTTGCGCGCCGTTTCCTGCAGGAATTCACCGCCGCCCATCCCGGCGAGGGCAAGGTGCTGCATCCCGATGCCGAGCGGGCGATGCTGGATTACCCCTGGCCGGGCAATATCCGCGAGCTGCGTCATGCGCTGGAGCGTGCCTGCATCCTTACCCGCGGCGAGATCCTGATGCCGCAGGATCTGTTCGAGGGCGCCATCGAGGAGCCGGTGCCGGCGCCGCTGCCCGGAGAACCGGCATGCGATGAACTGGGGCAATACATGCGTGCGTGCGAACGCGCCTACATCCTGCGCGCACTGGATGGCCACCAGTGGCAGATCGGCAATACCGCCACCTACCTCGGCATCAGCCGGAAGAATCTGTGGGAAAAGATGAAGAAGTACGCCATCCAGGCCGACACGGTGGAGGATGACGAATAAACCTGAAAACCTCACAGTCCGCAAATGAACGCAAATAGACGCAAATAATTCATGGTGTTACACAGGTGAGCCCCGTTCACCCGATGGGTGGAGCGGTGCGACGGGCTAACGGCCGGATCCTTTATTTCGATTTGCGTCCATTTGCGTTTATTGGCGGACTGAATTTTGTATGAATCTGTCGGGGCGGCACCGATCTTGCTAGTGATTTGGCAGGCAATAACCGCGAGAACAGCCATGCAAGCGCTAACCGACAACTTTGGCCGCCGCATCACCTATCTGCGTCTGTCGCTGACCGACCACTGCAACCTGCGTTGCCGCTACTGCATGCCGGAAGAGGCCCACGGCAGCGGCCGGGCCGGCAATCTGACGCAGGACGAAACGGTACGCCTGATCGGGCTGTTCGCCCGCATGGGTGTGGACAGGATACGGCTGACCGGTGGCGAGCCTTTGTTGCGTCGTGATTTGGTAACACTGGCCGGTGCCATCGCTGAGCTGCCTGGGGTGCGCGACCTGTCCCTGTCCACCAATGCGCTGCTGCTGGAAAAGAACGCGGCGGGCCTGGCCGCCGCCGGCGTACGACGTCTCAATATCTCCCTCGACTCCCTGCAGGCCGACCGTTTCGCCGACATCACCGGCGGTGGCGACCTCGCTGCCGTGTTGCGCGGCATCGAGGCGGCGCGTGCCGCCGGCATGACACCCATCAAGCTCAACATGGTGGCGCTGAACGGCATCAATGACGATGAGATCACCACCATGGCCGAGTTCGCCCAGGCGCGCGGCCTGGAACTGCGTTATATCGAAACCATGCCGGTGGGCGGCCAGGGCGAATGGAGCATGCGTCACCACCTGCCCGCCGAGCGGATCATGGCGCGGCTGAAGGAACATTACGGCACCGACCTGCTGCCGCAGCACGAGTGCGCCGGCGGGCCGGCGCGCATGTACCGCGTCGGCGCCACGGGGCCGCGCATCGGTGTCATCTCCGCCGTGTCGCGCCACTTCTGCGCCACCTGCAACCGCGTGCGCCTCACCGCCGCAGGCGATCTGGTACTCTGTCTGGGCAATGAAAACAGCGTGTCACTGCGTGAGCCGCTGCGGGCCGGGATGGACGACGAGGCGCTGTGCGAACTGATCCGCGCCGCCATTCTGCACAAGCCGGAGCGGCATGATTTCAACGCCCCGCAAGTGGCGCCGCTGCGACCGATGTATGCCTTGGGCGGCTGACGGCAGATACAAGATGCAAGAGAAAAGATACAAGGGAAGGAAATCGCTGCGCTCATGTTGTTTTTAGTCAAACCACCGTGCGCGCAGCGCACTCATCCACTTGCATCTTGTATCTGCTTTCAGAAGGCGGATGCGCTACGCTTGTCCACCCTACGTGAATCGTTGTGGAATTTTTGAGGAGTACCAAGCATGCCCAACACCCAACACCTCGGCGAACTGACGCCGCGCCAGGCCTGGCAGATGCTGCAGGATGACACGCGCGCGGTACTGGTCGACATCCGTTCCGCCATGGAATTTCTGTTTGTCGGCCATCCGGCCGGTTCGGTGCACATCGCCTGGATCGACGAGCCGGACTGGACCGTGAATCCCCACTTCGTTACCGAAGTGCGCAAACTGCTGCTCGGTGGTGTCGTGTGCGACGGTGAAGAGGGTTGTGCCCCGGTGATCCTGATCTGCCGCAGCGGCAAGCGCTCCAAGGAGGCCGGCAAGGCGCTGCTGGAGGCCGGCCTGAAGAACGTCTACCACGTCGACAGTGGTTTCGAAGGCGAGCTGGACGAACATCATCATCGCAGCACGATGAATGGCTGGCGCCATGACGGCCTGCCGTGGGAGCAGTGCTGAACAATAGTTACAAGATACAAGTGGCAAGATACAAGTGGTGGAGTGCGCTGCGCGCACGGTTGTATTCAAAACAACACGAGCGCAGCAAGTTCCCGCCCTTGCATCTTTGCTCATTTCTCTTGTATCGGTTTCAGCCGGCGGTGACGCACACCGTGGCGAAACCGCCGCCGGGGGTGCGGAAGTTGGTGGTCTGGCCGCGGTAGAGACGGGCGGCGATAAGCTGGATGGCGCCGTTATAGACGTAGCAGCGCACGTCGGCCTTGAGTTCCACCACCTCGTTGTCCACCACCGCATGACGCAACGACGGCGCTACCATCTCCTGTGCCACGTAATCCTCGTGCAGCAATTTCTCGAACACCGTGCGCGTCAGCTTGGCGCCTTCGTAGGCGCCGTGGCTGCCGTAGGCCGCCACCGGCTTGAAGAACAGGTGGCGGCGGTTGCGCCACAGTTCGTCGGCCATCTCCGGTGTGACGCGCCGGGTCGGCGGTACGTGGGCGGTGATTTGTGCGATGTCCTGCGGCTGTGCACCCAGTGACTGCAGCAGCGCCGCGTCGGACAGCCGCGCCAGATGGCGCTTGTCGGCATACAGCGCGTGGCCGCGCGGATGCGGCGTGAGCAGCACCTGTCCGGTGAGATACGCCGTGCGCAGGGCGGCGAGGTGCGGCGCCTCCAGGTAGAAGTCGGTCAGGCGGTTGTAGATCAGGTCGATGGGTGCGCCATTCACCGACAGTCCGCTGTCGCCGGCCTGCAACTCGCGCGGGTCGCAGATCATTGCCTCGATACCGGCGCGGCCGAACAGCTCGACGAAGCGCAGAAACTCCGGGAACAGATACTGCTGCGACGGATTTTCATCGACGATGGCGATGCGGCACAGTGGTGCTTCATTTCGGGCTAGCCGCCATTCACGCAGGAAGCTGTCCAGGATCGCCTGTTCCGCCGCGCTCGCCTCCAGCGCCGGTGCCGCGCCGTGCAGTTCGCGGCAGCAGGAATTCTGCGCCGCCAGCAGGGCGCTGCTGATCAGCGCGCCGCCGGCGTTGCTGTTGATCTCGATGAGCTGCGGCCGCTCGTTGCCAAGATGAAAATCGTAGCCGTACAGCACACCGGGATGGCCCGGATCGAAGGCGGCGCCGGCCGGCGCTTCGGCCAGGGCCTGCGCCTGCCAGTCCGGCAGGGCAACGATGCGGTGGATGGCGGCAATGGTGTCGCGCATCGCGGCGTAAGCCGGCTGCGCAATATACAGCGGCGCCGCCGCCTGGCGCGGATAGGTTTCGCTCACCTGCAAGGATTGCTGCGGGCACAGGCAGTAGCGGTTCAGGCGGGCGGCACTGTGCGCGCCGCCGCTGCCGGCGGACGGAACGGAATCACTGGAAGGCGCGGTCATGGGGTCAACCACTGCAAGGGAATGCCACGGCGGCTGCCGGGTGTCATAGCTTAGCGCGCATACCGCCCGGTGAGCCATAGGGACACAGCGACGAAAAGACCATGTCGGGGGCGGAGCAACAGCGGCTATGTGCTGGGCCAGCGTTTTGGGCTACGCAAAGGTTTGCGCCGCAGACGGTTAAATTGCTTGGGTGAAGCTCCACAATGGCGTCTGGATGGTTAGCCCCGGATTTTGTGCTTTAGCGTCGTCAGGCTAGTCATTAGCGCCGGCACATCATCCCGAACGATGCTCCAGAGTGTGTCGTCGTCGATCCCGAGATAGCCATGGATCAGCCGGTTGCGGGTGGCGATGATCATGCGCCAGGGGATTTCCGGATGCGCTGCCCGGATCTCGTCCGGGATATGGGTGGCGGCTTCGCCGATCAATTCGAGATTGCGCAGGGTCGCGTCGTAGGTGAGACCGCTCGTTACGAAGCCGGTTTGGTCAAGGCCCTTGGTGTAGGTCAAAACCTTTTCGGCAAAGGCAAGCATGTCGTCGAGATAAAAATCCCATTCGCGCTGGTGGGGTTCAGACATTCACCCGCTCCTGTTCGATGTAGGGGCGCAATTCGGGACGCAGGGCCTTTTCAGTCACCAGATCGACCGGGCAACCCAGCAGGTCTTCCAGATAGAACTGTACGCCGAAATAGCGTTGGGAGGTGGCGGGACCATCGAAGGCGACCAGGATATCCACATCGCTACCGCTGCTGGCGGTATCGCGGGCCGTCGAGCCAAACAGCGCCAGGCGCGTTACGCCAAAGCGCGCCTCAAGCTCCGGTCGGCTCCGCGTGAGCAGTTCGATCGCATGCTGTCGTTTCATCACTCAACCTTCATGCGTGTTGTGGTATCGGCTCCGTCGCTGCGGGCTGGGGCACAGGGTGCTGTTGCAATATAGCATCTGCCATGTGCGGGCTGCCGGGTGTCATAGCTTAGCGCGCATACCGCCCGGTGAGCCATAGAGGTGTAACCCATGCCTCCGAACGCCCTGTAACCCATGTCCCCAGTCTGTACACATAGTGCGCCCTATGCCTGGAGGAGTGGCCCCGACGCAAATGCGCCCTGCCGTCCGGCCAGGGCTGTTCGCGGCAGAGCCGCTCCCACGCTAGCCCCGCACAGGCTTTTGCGCCTCGATGGTGGCGGAGACCACGTAGTCCTCGATGCCGCGGTCCGGCGCCCAGGTGCGGATGAAGTCGCGGCTCTCGTCCTTGGGCTGGATGGCGATGGCAGTGAAACCGGCAGCGCGCAGCATCGCCTCCAGGGCGTCGATGGGCGAGGCGCCGGCCATGCAGCCGGTGTAGAGGGCGAGATCATTGCGCGCTTCTTCCGGCAGCCCGGTGCTGGCGACGATGTCGGAGATGGCCAGGCGTCCGCCCGGTTTGAGCACGCGGAAGGCCTCGGTGAACACCCGCGCCTTTTCCGGCGACAGGTTGATGACGCAGTTGGAGATGATCACATCGATGCTGTCGTCATCCACCGGCAGGCTTTCGATCTGGCCGTGGCAGAATTCCACATTGGCGTAGCCGCCCTTCTGCGCGTTGGCGCGCGCCTTGTCGACCATCTCCGGCGTCATGTCGACGCCGATCACCTTGCCCTGGTCGCCCACGGCGCGTGCGGCGAGGAAGGCATCGAAGCCGGCGCCGCTGCCAAGGTCGAGCACCGTCTCGCCGGGCTGGAGGGCGGCGATGGCCTGCGGATTGCCGCAGCCGAGGCCGAGGTTGGCGCCGTCGGGAACGATATTTACATCATCCGCCGTATAGCCCAGCCCCTGCGAGACCGCGGCAGCCGGTGCCGGCGTGCAGCAACTGCCGGTGCTGCAGCAGCCGCCGCCACCCTGTAGTGCCACCTGGCCGTAGCTTTCGCGCACTGCGGCGCGGATGTCATCGTGATTGTCCGGGTTCATGGTCATCTCCTGTGTAAGTGGGTGTCCCATGGTTAAACGGTTGCGGCAGACAAAAGACGCAAAAATATTTTTCGGCCGGCGATGTCTGTGCTGCGCTTCAGCGTTGCTGTCCATGCGGCTGGCGTTCCAGCGCTTCAAGCATTTCCGTTTCGCTGATGCGCCCGTCGCGGTCGCTGTCGATCTCGTCGAAGCTGAGCACGCGCGGCGCATTGCGCAGCTGGCGTCCCTCGGCGGCGCGTTCCGCCTGGCGGCGGGCGCGGAAAGTATCGAACTCCTCGCGGCTGATGTAGCCGTCGCCGTCGGTGTCGTGTACCGAGAACGGCGGCGGCGTGTCGGCGGCAACCGCCATGACCGGCAAGGTCAGCAGTAGCAGCACAATGGAGCGGGCAATCATGGCTTGGCCTCCTTCAGGTACTCGGTCAGCGCGGCCAGTTCGTCATCGCCGAGCTTGAAGCGGTGGGAGCGGATGTTGTTGTCGCGCAGCAGTTGCGCCACCTGATCGGGCAGGGTGCGCAGCCGCGCCGGATTTGCATCGTGGCAGTACACGCAGTTGCCCTCGTACAGGGCGCGGCCCTGTTCGGCGCGGGTGGCGCCGGCGGCAACGGGCGCGGCCTTGGCGTAGAAGCTGCCGTGATCCCAGAAGCCCGGTTCGGAGCAGCCGAGACAGGGGTGGCCGGACTCGATGGGGGTGCTGGTGCCGCCGTTCCACTTGCGTCCGGCGCAGGCGTTGTAGGTGGTGATGCCCTTGCAGCCCAGTTCGTACAGACACCAGCCGGCGCGCGCGCCCTCGTCGTCGAACTGTTTGGCGAAGCGGCCGGCCTCGTAGTGGCCGCGGCGCGAGCAGCGTTCGTGCACGGTCTCGCCGTACAGCGCCAGCGGCCGTGCGCGCTCGTCCAGTTCCGGAAAGTGGCCGAAGGCGACGCGATGGGCGAGCACGGCGCTGATCACCTCGGGCACCGGCGGGCAGCCGGGCAGATTGACCAGGGGACGCAGCGGCACCATGTCGCGCTCCATCAACTCGGCCACGCCCATGGCACCGGTGGGATTGGGCGCCGCCGCCGGCAGGCCGCCGAAGGCGGCGCAGCTGCCCACCGCCACCACCGCTTCGGCGGCGGCGAGACAGCGGCCGAGCAGGCTCAGGTTGGTTTCACCGGCGATGGTGGAGCAGGCGCCGTTGAGCGCGGTGGGGATGGAACCGTCGACCACCAGCAGCAGGCGCCCGGCATGTTCCTTCAGGCTGCGCTCGCGCGCCGCCTCCGCCGCCGCGCCGGCGGCGGCCTGCAGGGTATGGTGGTAATCGAGGGAGATGAGCTCGAACAGCAGCCGCTCCATGGACGGTGCCTCGCTGCGGGTGAGCGATTCGGTGCAGCCGGTGCATTCCTGGAACGACAGCCATACCAGCGGCAGGCGCGGTGTGCGTGCCAGTGCCGCGGCCATCGATTTAGCCGCGCCGGGCGGCAACGCCAGCAGCGCCGCCGCCTGGGCGCAGAACTTCAGGAAGGCGCGGCGGCTGAGGCGGTGTGCGTCGGGTGTGACCACGGTCATCTCCTGTGCCGGCGCGGGCGGTGCGCCGGCGGATGACTACAGCTTACTCCTGGAAACGGCGAGCGTCGTGCGCAGCCAGCTTTCGATCGCCACGGTGCATTGGCGTCCTTGCGGATCCCCGGTTTCGGCGTCGGCGCAGTGCAGGCGTATTTCCCTGCATACTCACCTGGCGGACGGACTTACTCGACCGCTGCGCTGTGGTCATGGTGCCTGTTGCCCCACGGGGCGGTCATGCCACTGTACCGGTTGGGGCTGCAAACACTCCGGTTGCAGGGTGACGTGTTCGATATCGAAACGATCGTGCAGCAGGGTGCGGCTCGCCTCCAGCACCCGATGCCAGTCATCGCAGCGACGGATCACCAGATGGGCCGAGAGCAGCACCTGGTTCGAGGCCACATTCCAGATGTGCAGGTCGTGTACCGAAATCACGCCGGGCACGGCCGCCATCGCCTTGCCGACCTCCTCCAGTGACAGGTGCAGCGGCACGCCCTCCATGAGTCCGTGCAGCGCCTGGCGCAGCAGGCGCAGGCTGGATACCAGCAGCAAGGCGCCGATCAGCAGCGACAGCAGGGGATCGATGGGGGTCCAGCCGGTGAGGGAGATGACCAGGCCGGAGGCCAGTGCCGCGATTGAGCCGAGCAGATCGCCCATTACGTGCAGCAGCGCGGCGCGAGTATTGAGATTTTTCTCGCCCCGCGACAGCAGCCAGGCCACGGCGAGGTTGAGCAGCAGGCCCAGTGCCGCGGTCACCACAACCGCTTCGCCGTGCACCGGCAGCGGTTCTTGCAGGCGTTGCACGGCGGAGGTGGCGAGCCAGGCGATCAACACCAGCAGACCGATGCTGTTGATCAGCGCGGCGAGAAATTCCGCGCGGCCCAGGCCGTAGGAGTGCAGGCGCGAAACCGGCCGTTTCGCCATCCAGGCCGCGGCGGCGGCGATCACCAGCGCACCGGCGTCGCTCACCATGTGGCCGGCATCGGCCACCAGGGCCAGCGAGCCGGCCCAGAGTCCCACCCCGGCCTCGACGGCGGCATAGCCCAGGGTGAGCAGGGTGGCGATGATCAGGACATTGCCGCTGCCGCCGTGCGCGTGATGCTGGTCGTGGCCCATGTGTGCAATTCTCGTGTGTGAGTCCGGAAAGTCCATGGTGAATCCAAGGTGCTGCGCGATTCCCCTCTTCTGATGAACTTGCCGGGCTGAGGGGCGCGCGCAACTCAGTGCGGGCGCCGGAGCGGCATCACACAGTTCATGGCAGTGCTTTCGCCGTGGCTGCGCCGTCGCCACACGTCGCGTCAGTCGCCAGCGGTGTGTAGCCGATCAGCACGTCGGCGTGATCGAAATGGTAGCGGCAGCAGTGCTGGAATTCCTGTTGCAACAGGGTGCGCGCGCGCTGCACCCGCGACTTCGCGCCCGACAGACCGATATGCTGGCGCGCGGCGATCTCCTGCTGCGGCAGGCCGGCCAGGTCCCACAGCAGGGCGGCGCGGTAGTGTTCGGGCAGGCGCTCGGCGAGGGGCGCGATGCAGGGCTCCAGCGCGCGCAGTGAGGCTGCGCGGTCGCCGTTGTCTGCCGCCAGCGAGTCATCGATGCCGACCTCATCGCGTTGCGCGCGATAGTGATCGACAATGAGATTGCGTGCGGTGCGCAGCAGCCAGGCGCGCAACGGCGCCGGAGCATCGGTCTGCGGCGGAGTACGGTGCAGGCGGAGAAATGTTTCCTGTACCAGATCCTCGGCCAGCTCGGCGTTCGGCAGGCGGCGGCGCAGGTAGCGATAGACCTCGCTGGAATGGTTGCGCCACGCGGCCTCGGTATCGGGTACGTTCATCATGTGCTCCGGAGATAATCACGTGGCCCGCCTGCTGCGACACGCCGCATGAGCATCACAGCCAGGCATCGATCGTCTTGCGATCCGGCACACCGCCGGCATGGACCACCTTGCCGTCGATCACCACACCCGGCGTAGACATCACGCCGTAGCTCATGATCTGGCCGATGTCCTCGATCTTTTCCAGCTGCACCGGCACGCCCTTTTCCTCGGCGGCCTTGCGGATGAGGTCATAGGTGGTCTGGCAATTGCGGCAGCCGGAACCGAGTACCTTGATGTTCTTCATGTCAATCTCCTGGTCAGCAGCAGGACTGGCCGCTCATGGTGGGGGAGCAGCCGCAGCTTTCCGCCGGCGCCGCCGCGATGCTGAAGGTCGGCTTGACCCGGGCGGCCTGCTCGTCAAAGGCGGCATCCAGTTTCTGCGCCGCCTCGTCACGGATGTGGCGGGCGATTTCGATCACCGCAGCAAGCTGGTGTTCGGGAATACCCTGATCACGCAGGCGCTGCAGCTGGCACTGGCCCATCGCCGGGTGGTTGGAGGCGATGCCGGCGGCCAGCGACACCATGGCGACGATGGAGGAATGCAGTTGCGGTTGTTCAGTCATGGAATGTCCCTCAGGTAAACAGATTGAAGCCCCAGCCGACCAGCATGAAGGCGATGGCGAGGACACCGGTGAAGGCCGCCAGGCCCGGCCACTTGATCACCTTGCGCAGGATGATCAGCTCCGGTACCGACAGCGCAGCGATGCTCATCATGAAGGCCAGGGTGGTGCCGATGGCGACGCCCTTGCCCAGCATGGCCTCGGCCACCGGGATCACGCCGGTGGCGTTGGAGTAGAGCGGAACGCCGAGCAGCACGGCGCCGGGTACGGCGAGCCAGTTGTCCTTGTCGCCCAGGTGTTCGGTGACCCAGCCTTCAGGCACGTAGCCGTGGAACAGGGCGCCGACGGCGATGCCGGCCACCACCCACTTCCACAGCCGGCTGACGATCTCCTTCACCTCGTTCCAGGCATAGCGGTGACGCCCGGCCAGTGAGGTGTCGGGTTCCGGCAGCGCCACCTGGCCCATGTGGATCTTCCACACGTAGTCCTCCACCCAGCGTTCCGGCTTGAAGCGCTCCATGATGATGCCGCCGACGTAGGCCACGGTGAGGCCCGCCGCGACGTACATCAGGGTCAGCTCCCAGCCGAGGATACCGATGAGGATCACCACCGCCACCTCGTTGATCATCGGCGAGGCGATGAGAAAGGAAAAGGTGACGCCGAGCGGTATGCCCGCCTCGACGAAGCCGATGAACAGCGGCACCGAGGAGCAGGAGCAGAACGGTGTGACCGCACCCAGACCGACTGCGGTGCTGCGCGCCATCCATTTGGGCTTGCCGCGCACGTAGTCGCGCACCTTCTCCGGCGACAGCAGCGCACGCAGCAGGCCCATCACGTAAATGATGATCACCAGCATGACGAAGATCTTCGCCGTGTCCATGACGAAGAAGTGTACGGCGGCACCGAGATGGCTGGCGGGGTCTAGCCCCAGCCACTGGTAGACGACGAGATTGGCGAGTGCATCAAACATGGTGTGCGTTCAGTTAATTGGTGGGAGCCCGGCTTGCCGGGCGATGCGGCACCTGGCAGGTTTCTTCGCCCGATGAATCGGACTCCCACACAGTGGCAAACGGTAATTACAGCGCGTACTCCGCATCATAGGGTTCTTCGCCCATCACCGTCGGCAGGGTCAGCTCATTGCCCCAGTGCGACCAGCCGCCGTTGTACAGGCGCACGTCCTTGTAGCCCAGGCTCTTCAGCTGCATCCAGGCCAGGCCCATGCGGAAACCGTCGTGGCAGTAGATGTACACGGCGCTGTCCTTGGCGATGGACTGGTACATGGCGGTGAGGCGCTCGGCGTCATGCCACTTCTGGCTCTGGCCGTCGGTGCCGTCCAGGCTGACGATGTTGACGGCGCCGGGAATATGGCCGCCCTGGATGGAGTGGCGGATCACCTCGCCGGTGTACATGTCGCGCGGGCGGGCATCGAGCAGTACCACCCTGGGATCGCGGCGCGATAGCACGTCGTCATAGACGTTGCTCCACTCCACGTACAGCCTCTTGTCAGCATCCTTCAGCGTGACGTTGCCCGGCTTGCGCTTGACCGGCTCGGTGGACAGTTCGTTGAAGGCGCTCCACTCGCCGGTGCCGCCATCCAGTACCTTCACGCGCTGCATGTCGTAGCCGTACAGGGCGAGCAGGTAGTACAGGCGCGAGGCCAGCGCGGTGCGCGAGTCGTCATAGATGACGATGAGCGAATCGTTGTTGATGCCCCAGCTGCGCAGGGTGGCCTGGAAGGTGGCCTTGGAGGGGAAGCGCATGATGGGCGAGCCGTGGTTGTCGCCCAGGTCCTTGAAGCGCTGTACCTGCACTGCGCCCTCGATGTGGCCCACGGTGTAGTAGCGGTGCGGGTGATAGCGCACCTCCAGCACCACGGTCTTGGGATCGCTGATGTGCTCTTCCAGCCAGGCGGCATCGACCAGGAAGTCGCGTGCCAGGGCGGTATGGGCGCTGATGAGCAGGCCGAGCGCCAGCAGGAGTTTTGTCAGAATACGCATGGAAGGTTCTCCGTTATCCAGGGTGTGTGGTGATCACCCTATGTAGATGATGCCGTGTGCGATTTCATTCCGTCCGCTGCGGCCGTTCGTACCACGCCTTGCTGGCATTGACGATCTTCACCACCGACAGCATCACCGGCACCTCGATCAGCACGCCGACCACGGTGGCCAGCGCGGCGCCGGAATTGAAGCCGAACAGGGCGATGGCGGCGGCCACCGCCAGCTCGAAGAAATTGCTGGCGCCGATCAGCGCCGACGGCCCGGCGACGCAATGGGCCACCTTGAACTGGCGGTTGAGCAGGTAGGCCAGTCCCGAGTTGAAGTACACCTGGATCAGGATCGGCACCGCCAGCATGGCGATGATCAGCGGCTGCGCCAGGATCTGTTCACCCTGAAAGCCGAACAGCAGCACCAGGGTGGCGAGCAGGGCGACGAGGGAAATGGGATGCATGTGCTTGAGCAGGGTGTCCAATGCCTCCTGGCCGCCGCGCTGCAACACGCGGCGACGCCACCACTGCGCGAACAGCACCGGGATGACGATGTACAGCAGCACCGACAGCAGCAGCGTGTTCCAGGGCACGGTGATCGAGGCGAGGCCCAGCAGCAGGCCGACGATGGGGGCAAAGGCGAACACCATGATGGTGTCGTTGAGCGCCACCTGGGTCAGGGTGAAGTGCGGCTCGCCCTTGGTGAGGTGGCTCCAGACGAATACCATCGCCGTGCACGGCGCGGCGGCAAGGATGATCAGGCCGGCGATGTAGCTGTCGTGCTGATCGGCGGGCAGCATATCGGCGAACACGCCACGGATGAACAGCCAGGCCAGCAATGCCATGGAAAAAGGTTTCACCGCCCAGTTGATGAACAGGGTGACGCCGATGCCGCGCCAATGCTCCTTCACGTGCGACATGGCGGTGAAGTCGATCTTGAGCAGCATCGGGATGATCATCAGCCAGATCAGTATTGCCACCGGCAGATTGACCTGGGCGACCTCCAGGCCGCCGATGGCCTGAAATGCACCGTTGAAAAAATGCCCCAGGCCGATGCCGGCGATGATGCACAGGAACACCCACAGGGTCAGATAGCGCTCGAACACGCCCATTGGACTGCCGGTCGCCTTCTTTGCCGTGGTTTCACATTGTGCGGACATAGTAACAATAACCCCTTTGACGCAGAGACGCAGAGGCGCAGAGAAAAACCGGCTTCACCTTCTCTGCGTCCTCCGCGTCTCTGCGCCTCTGCGTTGACGATGGGACGTTCCTGGAAGCCTTTGCGTCTTTACGTTTAATACCATTGACTTTGCTAGCGCTGTTCGAACTCGACATAGGTGCGGCTGATGTTGGTGCGGTGCCAGCCGTCGTAGTGTTCCAGGTGCTTGAACTGCGGTGCGTCGCCCAGGCGCTGCACCACTTCATCCAGCGGCTCCCAGGCGGCCACCGCTGCGCTGATCCCGTCGGTGAGAAAATCCAGATAGTCACCAGTATCGCGCCGCGCCCTGGCCATATCGCAGACACTGCCGTGACCTGGCACCACCTTTTCGGCACCGAGTTTTTCCAGCGCGCGGAAGGCGTCGCGCCAGGCGGCGGTGCGGGTGCCGGGCAGTATGCCGAGCATGCGGTCGACGTAGACCAGGTCGCCGGTGAATACGACCTTGTCCTGCGGCAGCCACAGCGCGGCGTCGCCGGCGAAGTGGCCGTCACCGAACCAGTGGAGTTCAAACTTCACACCGCCCAGGGTGAAGGACTCGTGGTCGCCGGCCAGCGGCGCCGGGGCATGGTAGGGCGCGGTGCCTTGGAAGCGATCCTTCAACGTCTCCTGCAATGCCGCCATCTGTTGGGCGGCAAAGGTACGCTGGCCCTGCACCGTGCGTTGCAGCGCGATCACCTCGGCGCCGCGCCCGGCGAACCAGTCGTTGCCCAGCCAGCGGTGATCCTGCACGCCGACGTTGATCACCCAGCGCACCGGCTGTGGCGTGACACGGGCGATGGCCTGCTCGATGAGTTGTGCGCCACTGCGTGACGATCCTGAATCGATCAGCACCACGCCGGCATCGGTGACGACGAAGCCGACATTGTTGTTGAGGCCGTAATTGTCATAGGTGCGTGGCCCGATGGGACCGACCAGCGCCCACACCCGCTCGTTCACCTGCACCGTCTGCAAGGCAAAATCGCCGGCGAAAGCCGGCAGGGACAGACACAGCAAGAACAGGGCACGGAACAATTGGTTCATCTCCTACTCAAGAAACCTGTCTGCCGCAGAGACGCGGAGGCGCAGAGAAAGACAGATGTCGAACACACATCACTCTGCGTCTCCGCGCCTCTGCGGCAGGGGTTGGAGGTTCTGTTCACGCGTTGGTCAATTCATCCACCAGCGCGCGCACGCGTTCGCGGATGTCGTCGCGGGCGGCGCGGAACACGGCCATGATCTCCTCTTCCGTGCCGGTGGCCTTGGCCGGGTCATTGAGCGGCCAGTGGATCTTGCGCACGGTGGCGGGCAGGGCCGGGCAGTGTTCGTCGGCGTGACCGCAGACGGTGACCACCACATCGGCGGCGTCGATCATCGCTTGGGTTACCTTGGTGGATTCCTGGCCGGCGATGTCGATGCTGGCCTCGGCCATGACCTTGATGGCGCGCGGGTTCTTGCCGTGGGCCTCGATGCCGGCGGACTGCACCTCGATACGGCCTGCGCCGAAGTGTCTGCCCCAGCCTTCGGCGATTTGCGAGCGGCAGGAGTTGCCGGTGCAGAGGAACAGCAGGTTCAGTTTCTTGCTCATGGTTGGTTTCACATTTAGGGGAAGAGAAGCCATTAGTCCGCAAATGAACGCGAATGGACGCGAATACTCAAAGATGCTTCGCCCTTGGCAGCATGGGCACGATGAATGGATTTGCGTTTATTGGCGTGCATTCGCGGACACAGATTTTTGTGTGCCGTCAGGCGCAGCAGACGGCGCCGGGCCGATTGGGCATTTCAGTCAGCGCCTGCCGGTCGGCGGCATAGGGCGCCTGGGCGGCGACGCCCTCGGTGGTGATGCGCAGCACCTCCAGCGCCCAGGCCGGCAGCTCCGGGTGCAGGCGGTAATATACCCACAGCCCCTGGCGGCGGTCGGCGACGATGCCGGCCTCGCGCAGTTGGGCCAGGTGGCGGGAAATCTTGGGCTGGGACTCGCCCAGGGCGTGGGTCAGCTCGCAGACGCACAGTTCGCCCTCACCCTGCAGCAGCAGCAGGCAGCGCAGGCGGGTGGGGTCGGCGAGGGCGCGGAACAGGGATTCGGTGGTCAGTGACATGGCGGCAGAATATATGACAATCCATATATATGGTCAAGTGTATGTAGGCGCGGATCCGGGACACAGGGGCGAATTGTAGGAGCCGAGTCCTCTCGGCGAATGGGTGCTGGCGCCGTTTCGCCCGCGGAGCGGGCTCCTGCAGGCGTATCCTTCGCGCACGCAGCGCACGCCTTCCTCGTACCTGCCGCTTGCGCTGGAGGCGGGGCGGCCCCATCCGGTATAGTAGCCGCCTGTTTTCCTTGATATTCCGCCCATGAAAACCCTACACGTCGACCTGGGGGCACGCAGCTACCCCATATACATCGGCCCCGGCCTGCTGGGCCGCGCCGACCTGGTGGTGCCCCACCTCACCGGCACACAGGTGCTGATCGTCAGCAACGAGACCGTGGCGCCGCTGTATCTGGAGCGCACCCTGGAGGCCTTCAAGGGCATCCGCACCGAGGCGGTGATCCTGCCCGACGGCGAGCAGTACAAGACCCTGGAGACGGTCAATACCGTCTTCGACGGCCTGCTGTCCCACCGCTTCGACCGCAAGTGCACCCTGGTGGCCCTGGGCGGCGGCGTGGTGGGTGACATGACCGGTTTCGCCGCCGCCTGCTACCAGCGCGGCGTGTCCTTCATCCAGATCCCCACCACCCTGCTGTCGCAGGTGGACTCCTCGGTGGGCGGCAAGACCGGCGTGAACCACCCGCTGGGCAAGAACATGATCGGCGCCTTCCACCAGCCGCGCTGCGTGCTGGCCGACACCGACACCCTCAACACCCTGGACGAGCGCCAGCTGCGCGCCGGCATCGCCGAGGTGATCAAGTACGGTCTGATCAACGACCCGGAATTCTTCACCTGGCTGGAGCAGAACATGACCGCGCTGCTCGCGCGCGAGCCGGAGGCGCTGAGCTACGCCATCGAGCGCTCCTGCCGCGACAAGGCGGCCATCGTCGCCGCCGACGAGACCGAGGGCGGCGTGCGCGCCCTGCTCAACCTGGGCCACACCTACGGCCACGCCATCGAAACCGGCATGGGCTACGGCGAGTGGCTGCACGGCGAGGCCATCGCCGCCGGCATGGTGATGGCGGCGGAACTGTCGCAGCAGCTGGGCTGGATGGATGCCGCTGACGTGGCGCGCACGCGCAATCTGATCAAGGCCGCCGGCCTGCCGGTGCAGGCGCCGGCGGAACTGGATGCCGCCCGCTTTCTGGAACTCATGGCGGTGGACAAGAAGGTGCTGGCGGGCAAGCTGCGGCTGATCCTGCTGCGCGGCATCGGTAAGGCGCTGATCAGCGACAGCGCCACGCCGGAACAGATCAGTGCCGGCATCGCCCTGCATCGCAGTGGTTCGAGTTGAGTTATCAGTCCGCGAATGAACGCGAATGGACGCGAATGGACGCAAATAGGAAAAGGATTTCCGAGTTGGTGGATGACCAGCAAACGATTTGAAGATTTTATTTGCGTCTATTCGCGTTCATTCGCGGACGTATTTTTTGTCACTCGAATTGAGGCAAAGGTATCCTGATGGACAATCTGGCCCCTTATGCAGCAGTCTGCACCCGCTCCCGCGGCCGCCGTCTTCCCGAGCCTGCCCCGCAGTACCGCAGCGAGTTCCAGCGCGACCGTGATCGCATCGTCCATTCCTCCGCCTTCCGCCGCCTGGAGTACAAGACCCAGGTGTTCGTCAATCACGAAGGCGACATGTTCCGCACCCGCCTGACCCACTCCATCGAGGTGGCGCAGATCGGCCGCGCCATCGCCCGCGCGCTGCATCTGAACGAGGATCTGACCGAGGCCATCAGCCTGGCCCACGACCTCGGCCATACCCCCTTCGGCCACGCCGGCCAGGATGCGCTGAACGAATGCATGCGCGAGTTCGGCGGCTTCGAGCACAACCTGCAGTCGCTGCGCGTGGTGGACGAGCTGGAGGATCGTTATGCCGAGTTCCGCGGTCTCAACCTCACCTTCGAGACGCGCGAGGGCATCCTCAAGCACTGCTCGCTGGAGAACGCACGCCAGCTCGGCGAGGTGGGCCGGCGTTTTCTCGACAAGGGTCAGCCCAGCCTGGAGGCGCAGATCGCCAACATTGCCGATGCCATCGCCTACAACAATCATGATGTCGATGATGGCCTGCGCGCCGGCCTGCTGACGGTGGAACAGCTGTGCGAGGTGGAGCTGTTCGCCGAGCAGCATGCCGCCGTGCACCAGGCCTATCCCGACCTCGACGGCCGACGCCAGGTGCATGAAATAATCCGCCGCATGATCAACCGCCAGGTGGTGGACCTGCTGGAGACCAGCCGCCGCCTCATCGACGAGGCGGCCCCCGCCGATGTCGACGCGGTGCGCGCCGGCAGCGAGCCGCTGCTGCGCTTCAGCGAGGTCATGCAGCAAAAACATCAGACTCTCAAGCGCTTCCTGCGCGTCAATCTCTACCAGCACTACCGCGTGCACCGCATGACGGTGAAGTCGCAGCGCATCGTGCGCGACC
The DNA here is from genome assembly GCA_020725115.1 of Thiohalomonas denitrificans. GTDB lineage: Bacteria > Pseudomonadota > Gammaproteobacteria > Thiohalomonadales > Thiohalomonadaceae > Sulfurivermis > Sulfurivermis denitrificans_A. The sequence continues at coordinate 8,551 of DYFR01000006.1, read as the reverse complement.
TGTTCGGTGCCATCTTCGACGACCCGCGCCTGCTGCCGCTGCCGCACCAGGCCAACGTCGCCAGCCTGGAGCAGCAGCACGGCCGCGCCGGCCGCGCCCGTGCCGTCGCCGACTACATCGCCGGCATGACCGACCGCTACGCCATCGCCGAGCACCGCAAGCTGTTCATGCCCACCGAACTGACCTGACGGTCATACACCGCGCATCCAGCCCTCACCGCCGAGGCGCAGAGAACACAGAGGGCATGAATGTTCGTCCTCTGCGACCTCTGCGTCTCTGCGGTGGATTGTTTTTATCTTCATGCCCGCCTTGAGAAATCAGCGTCTTGACGGCATACTTTCGCCCAACCGCAGGCGGCCCTCCGGGCGCCTGACATAACAACCAAAATGGCAGGAGCCCGCGTCATCGGCACATGCGTATCTACATGCAGACACCCGTCACCGATGACAGCCCGCCGCGCTACTACCACCTGTTTCTGCAGGAAGACCTGCTCGACGGCTGGAACGTGGTGCGCGAATGGGGCTTTCAGGGTTCGTCCGGGCGCATGATGCGTGACCATTTCGCGACCCGGGATGCGGCGGAGTCTGCTATCATCAGCGGGCGTGATGCGCAGCTCAAACGTGGATACCGTGTGATGTTCATGCAGGGAGAGGAGCGACCCACATGATCCGGGCCCTTCGCCGTAACAAGGACCCGATGGACGCCCCACCCTATCTTTCCCGTTACAAACTGCGCGAGTCTCCCTTCGCCGGCGGCGCCCGCTTCTTCTACATCGATCCCGAGCGCGCACAGACCCTCAACATGCTGCAACATCTCACCCAGTACAGCGAAGAGCTGTTGCTGGTGAGCGGCCCTGCCGGCAGCGGCAAGAGCGCCCTGCTGGAGCAATACCTGATGCGCGCCGACGAGGACTGGAAGGTCTGCCGCGTCAGCGCACTCGAAACCCCTGATCCCGCCGCCCTGTTCCTCGCCGCCGCGCGCTGTTTCGGTCTGCATACCGACGGTGTGGCGGGCGACGCCCTGCTCGATGCCCTGCGCGAGCATCTCAACCAGCTGCAGCAGACCATGACGCCGGTGCTGGTGGTGGATGATGCCGACAAGCTGTCCGATGACGCGCTGGAGATCGTGGTGCGCCTCACCGAGCTGCCGGGCGAACACGGCAAGCTGGTGCGCACCATCCTGTTTGCCGATGCCGCGATCCTGCCGCGTTTTGCCGGCGAGCGGTTTGCTTCTGCACCCAAGCCGCACAATCTCGAACTCAAGCCGCTGGACGAGGCGCAGATCATCGCCTATCTGCAGCACCGCCTGGCCACCGCCGGTTTCGCCGGTGGACCGCTGTTCCAGCCACGTGATCTGAAACGCATCCACAAGCAGTCGCAGGGCTGGCCCGGCGGCATCAATCTGCAGGCCCACGAGGTATTGATGAGCAAACGCAAGAGCGGTGGCGCCACCTGGCCTTATCTTGCCGCCGGGATGCTGGTCATTGCCGGCGCCGCGGCGTATCTGCACCTGTCCGGAGAAGGCCGCCTGTTTTCCACCCATGACGCGCCGGCAGCGCCGGCCGATGCGGTCGCAACGATGGCCGCGGTTACGGAGCGGCCCATCGTGCGCTATGCCGAGTCGCCGCAGTCGGTGCAGACGGCACTGGTGGTGCGCAGTGGGGAGACGGTGCAGATCACCTGTGCCGCTCCGGTGGTCGGTGAGTCGCCGGCCCTCCCCATGTTGCGCGAGGTGACGCCGCCGCCAGTTGCCACTGAGCCGCCAGTCCCGGCCGAAACCATGACGGCAGCGGTGCCCGGGCCGATCCTTCCGGAACCGGCAGCGCCAGTGCCCGTCGCCCCAGAACCGGAGGCTGCAACGACCGAGCCGATCGTGCCCGAGCCCCCCGCGTCGGCGGAGCCTGTGGTACCGGTGGTGGAGCCGCCGGCAGCGCCGGAACCCGCGCCGGAGGCCACGGCTGCTGCGGTGATCCCCGAGCAGGCGCCTGTCCCCCAGCCGGCGGCGGCACCGGTTGCCGTGATCGAGCGGGTGGAGCCGGAGCCGGTACCGGGCAGCCGTCGGCCGCAGACCCTGACCCTGCACGGCAGCCAGTTCACGCCGGATAGCCAGGTGACGGTGAGCTGGCGCGGTCAGCGCAAGACCCTGGCCGCCGCCCAGGTCCGGGTGCTGGACAGCGGGCGCATCGCCATCGACATTACCACCGGTGCCACGCCGGCCACCTGGTCCGTGGCGGTGGCGGGTGCCGACGGCCAGCTGTCGCAGCCTTATCAGTTCAAGGTGGTCGCCCCCGTCGCGGCGCCCGCGGCACCGGCCCCCGCGCCTGTCGTCGCGGCGCAACCGGCTCCAGCGCCCCAGCCGGCAGTGGCCGGTTTCCGCGATGCCGCCTGGCTGTGGGCGCAGGATCCGCGTCATTTCACGGTGCAGCTGGTGGGCGCCAGTACGGAGGAGGCGGTGCGTGCCCATCTGCGCGGTTATGACGTCAGCGGCGAGATCGCCCTGATCGTCACCCGGCGCGACGGCAAGCCCTGGTTCGTGCTGTTCTGGGGCGATTTTACCGACCGTGCCGCCGCCGAGCGGGCCGTGGCCGCCCTGCCGCCCCCCCTCAAGCGCGTCTCACCCTGGATCCGGCCCTTTGCCGACGTGCACGGCGAGCTGACCGCCGCCGGGGTGGAAAGGTAGTACGCGGGAGCCCGGCTTGCCGGGCGATGCGGACTTCCCGACGCCCGCCATCGCCCGATAAATCGGGCTCCTACAATATGCCCCGGTTGCAGGAAGCCCGGCTTTGCCGGGTTATGTGGCCTGTCTGTGTGCCCTGTTCGCCGAGGAGCCCGGCTCCTGCGGAAACCCCCTGCCGCGCGGGGAGTAAAGCCCCGCTAACCTCCCGCCCCGCGCAGTTACTGCGCATTGAACCTCCCTCCCGAGGGCAGTATACTTCTTGACCCTTTTTGCCCGGGGTCCGGGCAAATCGCCATTTTTCGCCTGGTTTTCCGCGAGAACCCCACTTAGATAGAACGTGTGGCCGTGAACGACAGACAAAGCATGCTCGGCGGGCTGTACCGCCCCGAATTCGAAAAGGACAACTGCGGCTTCGGCCTCATCGCCCATATGGACGGCGCCGCCAGCCATTGGCTGGTGGACACCGCCATCGGCGCACTGGCGCGCATGACCCATCGCGGCGCCATCGCCGCCGACGGCAAGACCGGCGACGGCTGCGGCCTGCTGATGAAAAAGCCCGACGCCTTCATGCGCGCCGTGGCCGCCGAGCAGGGCATCGCCCTCACCGACTGCTACGCGGTGGGCATGGTGTTCCTCAATCAGGATGCCGCGCTGGCCGACCAGGCGCGCCGGCAGCTGGAACAGGAAGTCGCGCAGGAAGGCTTGCAGATCGCCGGCTGGCGCGTGGTGCCGACCGACAGCAAGGCCTGCGGCGCCGAGGCGCTGAAGTCCCTGCCGCGCATCGAGCAGATCTTCATCAATGCCGCCGCCGGCATGGACGAGGCCGCCTTCGAGCGTCACCTGTACATCGCCCGCCGCCGCACCGAAAAGGCCATCGAGGCCAACGATCCGGTGTTCTACGTCCCCAGCTTCTCCAGCCGCGTGGTGTCGTACAAGGGCCTGGTGATGCCGGCCTATCTGGCGCAGTTCTATACCGATCTGCATGACGAGCGCCTGGCCTCCGCGCTGTGCGTGTTCCACCAGCGCTTCTCCACCAACACCTGGCCGCAGTGGCGCCTGGCGCAGCCGTTCCGCTACCTCGCCCACAACGGCGAGATCAACACCGTGCAGGGCAACCGCTACTGGTCGGTGGCGCGCGGCCACAAGTTCGCAACGCCGCTGATCCCCAACATGGACGACGTGCGTCCGCTGGTGTCGATGACGGGCTCCGACTCCAACAGCCTGGACAACATGCTCGAAGCGCTGCTCGCCGGCGGCATGGACATCTTCCGCGCCATGCGCCTGCTGGTGCCGCCCGCCTGGCAGAACGTGGAGACCATGGACGCGGATCTGCGCGCCTTCTACGAATACAACTCCATGCACATGGAGCCGTGGGACGGCCCGGCCGGCATCGTGCTCACCGACGGTCGCCACGCCGCCTGCACCCTGGATCGCAACGGCCTGCGTCCGGCGCGCTGGGTGATCACCCGCGGTGCCGACGCCAAGGATCCCGAAAACGGCGACTATCGCGGCTGCATCATCACCCTGGCCTCGGAGATCGGCGTGTTCGACTATACGCCGGAGGACGTGGTGGCCAAGGGCCGCCTGAAGCCGGGCCAGATGCTGGCGGTGGACACCGAGGCGTGCAAGCTGCTGCTGCCGCAGGATGTGGATACCATGCTCAAGGGCCGCCAGCCCTACAAGCAGTGGATGGCCGCGCACGTCAAGCGCCTGGAGTCCGAACTGAACGAGGCCGCCAACGGTTCCGAACTGGAGCGCGATGCGCTCGATGTACACCAGAAGATGTTCCAGGTCAGCTTCGAGGAGCGCGACCAGGTGCTGCGTCCGCTGGCCGAGGCCGGCCAGGAAGCCATCGGCTCCATGGGCGACGACACGCCGATGGCGGTGCTGTCCACCCGCGTGCGTTCGCTGTACGACTACTTCCGCCAGCAGTTTGCCCAGGTCACCAATCCGCCCATCGACCCGCTGCGCGAAGCCATCGTCATGTCGCTGGAGACCTGCTTCGGCCGCGAGAAGAACCTGTTCCAGGAAACCCCGGAACATGCGGCGCGCCTGCTGGTGGATTCGCCGGTGCTGTCGCGCGGCAAGTTCGCGCGCCTGCTGGCGCTGGACAGCGCCGATTACGCCCATGTGCGCATCGATCTGAACTACGCCAGGGGCACCGACCTGAAGGCTGCGATTGCTGCGATATGCGACAGCGCCGTGGCCGCGGTGAAGGCCGGCAAGGTGATCATCGTGCTGTCCGATCGCGCCCTGTCCGAGGACAGGCTGCCGATCCATGCGCTGCTCGCCACCGGCGCGGTGCACCATCGGCTGATCAAGGAAGGCCTGCGCTGCGATGCCAACATCGTGGTGGAGACCGGTACCGCGCGCGACCCGCACCACTTCGCCGTGCTGATTGGTTACGGTGCCACCGCCGTGTATCCGTACCTGGCCTACGAAGTGCTGCACGACCTGGTGCGCAGCAAGGAGATCAGCGGCAAGGAACCGGCCAAGCTGATGGAGTCCTATCGCAAGGGCATCAACAAGGGCCTGTACAAGATCATCTCCAAGATGGGCATCTCCACCATTGCCAGCTACCGCGGCTCGCAGCTGTTCGAGTCGGTGGGCCTGCACGAGGACGTGGTGGAGCTGTGCTTCAAGGGCACCACCAACCGTCTGTCCGGCACCCACTTCGCCGATCTGGAAGACGATCAGCAACTGCTGGCCCGGGAAGCCTGGAATCCGCGCAAGCCGATCCAGCAGGGCGGCCTGCTCAAGTACCTGCACAACGGCGAGTACCACGCCTACAACCCGGACGTGGTGCAGACCCTGCACAAGGCGGTACGCAGCGGCGATTACAACGACTATCTGGAATACGCCAGGCTGGTGAACGAGCGGCCGGTGGCGATGCTGCGCGACCTGCTCAAGGTGCGCGGCGACCTCAAGCCGATCCCCATCGACGAGGTGGAATCGGAAGAGGCGATCATGAAGCGCTTCGACTCCGCCGGCATGTCCCTGGGTGCGCTGTCGCCCGAGGCGCATGAGGCGCTGGCCACGGCGATGAACCGTCTGGGCGGCCGCTCCAACTCCGGTGAAGGCGGCGAAGACCCGGCGCGCTACGGCACCGAGAAGATGTCGAAGATCAAGCAGGTGGCCTCCGGCCGCTTCGGCGTCACGCCGCACTACCTGGTCAACGCCGAGGTGCTGCAGATCAAGGTGGCGCAGGGCGCCAAGCCCGGTGAGGGCGGCCAGCTGCCCGGCGACAAGGTGGACAAGCTGATCGCCAGGCTGCGTTACGCCATGCCCGGCGTGGCGCTGATCTCGCCGCCGCCGCATCACGATATTTATTCGATCGAAGATCTGGCGCAGCTGATCTTCGACCTCAAGCAGGTCAATCCGCAGGCGCTGGTGTCGGTGAAGCTGGTGGCGGAGGCCGGTGTCGGCACCATCGCCGCCGGTGTGGCCAAGGCCTATGCCGATCTGATCACCATCTCCGGTTATGACGGCGGCACCGGCGCCAGCCCTCTCGCCTCGGTGAAGTATGCCGGCAGCCCGTGGGAGCTGGGCATGTCCGAAACCCATCAGATCCTGCGGGCCAACGACCTGCGCGACAAGGTGCGCGTGCAGACCGACGGCGGTCTGAAGACCGGCCTCGATGTGGTCAAGGCGGCGATGCTGGGTGCCGAGAGCTTCGGTTTCGGCACCGGCCCGATGGTGGCGCTGGGTTGCAAGTTCCTGCGCATCTGCCATCTGAACAACTGCGCCACCGGCATCGCCACCCAGGACAAGGTGCTGCGTTCCGAGCATTTCATCGGCCTGCCCGAGATGGTGATGAACTACTTCAAGTTCATCACCCGCGAGACGCGCGAGTGGATGGCCCGCCTCGGCGTGCGTTCCATGGAGGAGCTGATCGGCCGCACCGACCTGCTGGAGATCATGCAGGGTACGACCTCCAGGCAGCAGCGCCTCAACCTGCAGCCGCTGTTGTCCGACGGCGGTGTGCCGGCGGACAAGCCGCGTTTCTGCACCGCGCCGAAGAACCAGCCCTTCGACAAGGGTGAGCTGGCCGAGCAGATGGTGCGCGACTGCCTCTCCGCCATCGAAGGCAAGAAGGGCGGCGAGTTCCATTACGCGGTGAAGAACGTCAACCGTTCCATTGGCGCACGCCTGTCCGGCGAGATCGCCAGGCGCTACGGCAACCAGGGCATGAGCGATGCGCCCATCACCCTGCGCCTCAGCGGCACCGCCGGCCAGAGCTTCGGCGTGTGGAACGCAGGCGGCCTCAACATGGTGCTGGAAGGCGATGCCAACGACTACGTCGGCAAGGGCATGGCCGGCGGCAAGCTGGTGATCTATCCGCCCAGGGGCAGCTGCTTCAAGAGCCAGGAAACCAGCATCATCGGCAACACCTGCCTGTACGGTGCCACCGGCGGCACGCTGTATGCCGCGGGCCTGGCCGGCGAGCGTTTTGCCGTGCGCAACTCCGGTGCCCATGCGGTGGTGGAAGGCGTCGGCGATCACGGCTGCGAATACATGACCGGCGGCGTGGTGATGGTGCTGGGCCAGACCGGCCTCAACTTCGGCGCCGGCATGACCGGCGGCTTTGCCTACGTGCTGGACCTCGATAACGGCTTTGTCGATCGCTACAACCACGAGCTCATCGACATCCACCGCGTCGGCACCGAGAAGACCGAGGCACACCGCGCCCATCTGCGCCAGATGATCGAGGCCTTCGTGGCCGAGACCGGCAGCGCGTGGGGCCGGCATATCCTGGACAACTTCGCCGATATGGTGGGCAAGTTCTGGCTGGTGAAGCCCAAGGCCTCGGAGATCGACAGCCTGCTGGGCACGCTGTTGAACGCCGCCTAAGACGTAGCGAGATTATTGAAAGCCATGGGAAACGTTTTCCAATTTCTGCAAGTGCCGCGCATCGACCCGGAGAAGAAGGCCGTCGAGGTGCGCATCAAGGAATACGCCGAGATCTACGGCCAGTTCGACAAGGACGGCGCCGCGGCGCAGTCCGATCGCTGCCTGGCCTGCGGCAACCCGTACTGCTCGTGGAAGTGCCCGGTGCACAACTACATACCGCACTGGCTCAAGCTGGTGGCCGAGGGCAATCTGTTCGAGGCGGCGGAACTGTCGCACCGCACCAACTCGCTGCCGGAGATCTGCGGCCGCGTCTGTCCGCAGGATCGGCTGTGTGAAGGTGCCTGCACCCTGAACGACGGCTTCGGCGCCGTGACCATCGGCGCGGTGGAGCGCTACATCACCGACAACGCCTTCGCCCAGGGCTGGCGTCCGGACATGTCCCGCGTCAAGGACAGCGGCAAGCGCGTGGCCGTGATCGGCGCCGGCCCCGCCGGCCTCGGCTGCGCCGACGTGCTGGCGCGCAACGGCGTCAAGGCGGTGGTGTACGACCGCCATCCGGAGATCGGCGGCCTGCTCACCTTCGGCATCCCCGAGTTCAAGCTGGAAAAGACCGTCGTCCGGCGTCGCCGCGAGGTGATGGAGGGCATGGGTATCGAGTTCCGCCTCGGCGTCGAGGTGGGCAAGGACCTCAGTTTCGAACAGCTGGTGGGCGAATACGATGCCGTGTTCCTCGGCATGGGAACCTACAGCTACATGAAGGGCGGCTTCCCCGGAGAAGATTTGCCCGGCGTGCACGCCGCACTGGACTTCCTCATCGCCAACGTCAATCACTGCCACGGCTACGAAAAGAACCCGGCCGACTTCATCAACATGAAGGGCCAGCGTGTCGTGGTGCTCGGCGGCGGCGACACCGCCATGGACTGCAACCGCACCTCCATCCGCCAGGGCGCCAAGGCCGTCACCTGCGCCTACCGCCGCGACGAGGCCAACATGCCCGGCTCCAAGCGCGAGGTGGCCAACGCCA
>DYFR01000005.1:68088-118411 GCA_020725115.1 Thiohalomonas denitrificans | reverse complement strand
TTGCAGACTCTCTTGGACTTCTGCGGAAGTCCGCAGATTGATGCAGTGGAGCGGGTGAAGGGAATCGAACCCTCGTATGCAGCTTGGGAAGCTGCCGTTCTACCATTGAACTACACCCGCGACGGGCGGCCATCATACTACCGGCCCGATGCATGTCTCAAGATAAAGAACCTGGCCCGGATGTTTCATGAAACATCCGGGCTAGAGTATCTCCCACACCGATTTGAACTTGTCGAACGGGTCATCCCTCGTCAGCGGGGCCCTGGCCGGGTTCTGCTCTCGCCGTGCCTGGGGTTCGACGCCGCGGAACATCTGGAACAGGGCCGAGGACTCCAGCTGCTCCAGCAGCACGATATGCGCCTCGCGACCGCCGGACTGCAGCAGCAGGCGCTTGTTGGCCAGTCCCGTCATCTGCGGCAGCACCACGCGCAGCTGATCCTGTTCATTTCCCAGCAGACAATCGATGGGGGCACTGCGCTGCCCGTCCTGCTCGACGAAAATCGCCGCCGGCACTACCTGCTGCTGCAAGCGCTTCACTCCAAGCTCAACCCCACCATCGGTGGCGAAACGCAACCAGCACACCATGCATAAATTCCATTCGCTTGCCTCAGCGGAAACACTGACCGCAACCAGGTCGCCATTTCTCACCGCCCCCAGCTGCCCGGCGGCGAAACGCAGCCCGAGACCGCCTGCGCTCCGGTTCATCCGTGTGCCGCTGACCAGCGTATAGCTCTTGGCCACCGCCGCCTCGGTCCATGAAATGACCTGCTCCGCGGGCCGGCTGGTGTAGACCATGTCCCAGATATCGGCCTCTTCATCACGCTCGCCGACAAAACCCAGGCTGCGTGCGAACGACTGCTTTTTTTGCCGGTCGGCATCAAGTATCTGGAGTGCCGGTGAAGTTTCCGCCGCCGCCTCAGGCGTCGCGGACGACGTGGCAGCGCCGGACAGCAGGGCGTGAATGTCACGCAATCCGAACACCGCGTGCACGCCACCATCGACCGTCTCGCGCACATCGGATCGCGCCGGCGGCTGCTGCCAGGCTGTCAGCAATAACGCTGCCGTGTCACGCTGCATGTCGGCGCCGCCGGGCAGGGTAATGCGCGCCGCCGAGTTACGCTGTTGCGCCACCTGCCGGGCCAGATGCTCCAGCAGCGGCGTCATGCTCAGCAGGCGCAGACTGTACACATTGGGCTCGCGCGCCGGATGCAGTTTCCACAAGGGTCCCGGCGCGACATCCTGATCCAGATCGATGCAATACGCGTCGACACAGGCCTGCGGCCTGGCCGGCTGTGACAATTCCAGCGCCGCCGTCCACTGCGGCATGTGGCGCCGCACCTCGTCCAGCTGGGCGGGCTGTATGCGCTGCGGCGGCAGCAATGCCAGCAGCAGCAACTGCTTGTATTCATGGCCGAGGCTGCTGGCCTCGGCACCAGCGCCGACAGGGGCCACCACAGTCTCCAGCAACCGGTTCTCCTCCAGCAGTCTGTAGGCGCTGTGGATCATCAGCCAGGCGCCGGGCGGAGGCGGCAGATGCAACTGGTGGTAAATACAGAATATCCCGCTGAAGTAATGCAGCATGCGATGCAGCGCCGTGGTCCATACCTGCTCCCATTTGCGCTGCCGGAACCAGTGCAGTGCGTCGCTCTGCTGCATCACTATCTGATAGCCGACAACCATCGCTGCCTGCAGCTCGGTGGCCAGCTGTGCCACCCGTGCCGACTTCATGTCCAGTGGAAAGGGTTTGCCGGTGTAGTGAGGCTTGAGGGAGGCCAGCACGCCCTGCAGCGGCCGCGCCAGCTGTTCGAGAAGATCGAGGCGGTGATGGATGTTGACGTCGGTACGGTTGGTTTCGTGCAGGGCACGGTAGATGAGACGCGCCGTCTCGCCGACATTGCCCAGGGGCAGATGGGCGAGCCAGTCCCGCACGGCGTCAGGACGCGTATCGAAGGAATCGGGGCCGGGCTTGTGTTGTGGCGGGATGGACAGGTTGAGTGTCGGAGTCATCGGTCTGTACGGTGATGTGTTGCTGACATCCCGTCATGGCCAAGTGCACTCCTTACCAGCGAACATGAGAACGCTCACCGTGAAAATAGTTCCGCGCAACTTTACCACAGATGCGCCCGGCCGCTGCCTTCAAAGGGCATTCCACACATCGGTGTAGCGATCGGCCTCGGTGGCGGCGGCGGCCGGCGCCTCGGCCCGATGACGCCAGGCCTCCTGCGCCGCCGCGCCGGATGACGCCTCGTCCTGCAGCGATACATCGAACAGAAAGGCGCTGAACTCGGCGGAACCGTCGAACCGCTCCCGCAATACGATGGGGGCGGCATGACCGCGGTAGCCCAGTCGCAGGGTTTTGTGCTCCATGCCTGGCAGGTTCGGCATGAACAGCGCGGTCTCGCCCGTTGCGGTGCTGCCGAGCAGACAGCCCAGCGGTGCGCTGTGTCCCTGTTCCCGGCCGACCGTGATCTCAACCGGCAAGACCTCGACCGCCAGGTGTTGCAGGCCCAGCCCCAGCGGCTGGCCCGCTACCGCACGCAGCCAGCAGACATAACCGATCTCCCATTGCCGCGCCGTCTTGCCGCGCAGGGCAACGATGTCGCCTTCCTTGATGGGCTGCTGGATCACCGCCGGCAGCTCCAGTCCATAGCCGCTCTCGCTGTGGTCGATAACCCGCGCACTGATCGGCGGCGGCAGAGGTTCCATTACCACGGTATTGGTCCAGGACGGCGTGTGTGGCCGTACAGCGGGCTTGCCGCCGGCGGGGGTTGCGATCTGCTCCAGCTCCAGCACCTGCGGGGCCGGCGGCGGCATGGTGCTGGAAAGGGCGTGATACAGGGCATTGACGCCCACCAGCAGCTTCACCTCCTCGCCCCGTCCCTTGCGCCGTTCGGCATGACGGCCGCGCGCACCACTCCAGACATTGCGCAGCATCTCCACGCTGTCACGGTTCAGGCCGGCAGGCAGTGCCGCCGCGTCACCCTCCAGCAGGCGATCCAGATGCTGCACCAGGCCCCGGGTATTCAGCACCGTGTACTTGCCCTTGCCGCCCATCGCTGCGGTGAAATCCACCGGCAGCTCGGTGGGCGGCGCATCGCTGTCGAGGCGCACCCAGAAACCGTACTCGATGGACATCGGATCCAGCTCGACCATCCCCAGCCAGCCATCCAGATGACCGCCGAGGCATTGCCACTGTTCGACGCTGATACGTGCCGGCGGCACCAGTGAGCGCAGCAACAGCCGCTTGTATTCCGCCATTACCGTGCTGGTGGTATCCGTACCCATCAGTCTCGTCACCGGCCGACGCATACGGCCGACGCGTCCTTCATGACGGAAGATGCGGTGCACGGCGTGCCACACGCCGCGCGGGTAGGGCAGGTGCTGCCACTGGTAGTCGCTCAGGATGCCGCCCAGATAGTGCAGCATGCGGTGGGCCGCCAGCGCCTTGCGCTGTGCCTGCCCCCAACGCCTGAACCAGGACTGATGCCGCACCCCCTCCAGCACCAGACGATAACCGATGACCAGTTCCACCTGCAGATCGGTGGCAAGGCGCGCGATGTGCTGCGCCTTCTCCGGCAGCGGGAAGGGCTGGCCGATGTAATGGCGCTGCAACGCCGGCAACACCAGCGCCAGCGGATCGGCCAGCCGTTCCAGAAACGCCAACCGCTGTTGCAGCGGCTGCTGGGTGCGATTCACCTCGTACAAGGCCAGAAATATCTGGCGACAGGTTTCGCCCAGGCTCGCCACGGGTAACTGCGTCAGCCAGGCATCCAGCGCCGCCGGCCGGATATCAAAGGAGCGCGCCGTGGCAGGGCGCAACACCGGGAGGTCGAACAGGAGGCGGGGCTTCATGACGGTGGCAGCTCATCCAGTGAGGTTGAGCATACGATAGCGCGGCGGAACCGCGCACGCCAAGACAAGACGACGGCTGCCGGCGGGTTTCAGCGGAACAGCGCCTCGATCTGCGCCTGATAACGCGCCTGCACCTCACGCCGACGCAGTTTCATGGTCGGCGTGAGCAGGCCGTTGTCGATGCTCCACGGTTCCAGCGTGGCCGCCACCCGGCGCACCTTGGCGTAGCCTGGAAAATCACGCAACAGGGTGCCGATGCGCTCATGCAGCAGGCGTTGCAGCGCCGGAGACTTCAGGCTGTCCGCCGCCTGAGGATCCAGCCCCAGCTGCTGTGCCAGCTCCGGCCAGAGCTCGGTGTTCAGCACCACCAGTGCGGCCAGGTGCGCCTTGCCCTCACCCAGCAGCAGAGCGTGATCAAACAGCGGATCGAGCATGATCGCGCCCTCCATTTCCGACGGCGGCACCTTCTCGCCGTTGGACAGCACCAGGATATCTTTCAGCCGCCCGGTGATGTGGATGCGGCCCTGGTCGATGTGCACCTGATCACCGGTGTGTAGCCAGCCGTTCACATCGATGATCGCGGCGGTCGCCTCGGGATGATTCCAGTAGCCCAGCATCACGTTGGGGCCACGCACCAGCAACTCCTCATTGGCGCCTGTACACACCTCGATGCCGGGCAGCGGCCGACCCACACTGGATGGCTCGTTGTCGCCGGGCAGATTGACGCTCACCACCGGACTCGCCTCGGTCAGACCGTAGCCCTGCACCAGATTCAGCCCCAGCGAGAGGAAAAAGCGCGCCACCGCCGGCGACAGGGCGGCGCCACCGCTTACCGCCAGACGCAGCCGTCCGCCCAGACGCAGCATGATCTTGTGCGCCACCAGGCGCTGCAGCACGGGCCAGAACAGCAATGGCCACGACCAGCCGGCCCGTCCCTGCCGCCACAGGAAGCGCCGCCAGCCCACCGCCAGGGTGGCGTGAAACAGGGCACGGGCCAGCGGCGGACGCTGCGCCAGTCCGCCCTGGATGCGGCCGTACACACGCTCGAACACCCGCGGCACGGCAATGAGTATGGAGGGACGCTGCTGCTGCAGATCCTCGGCCAGCTGCTGCACCGAGCGGGCATAGGCCACCGCGCAGCCGGCCATCATCGGCAGGTAATGGCCGGCCATGCGCTCCAGCATGTGCGACAGGGGCAGAAAGGACAGAAACAGATCGTCGGGGTGGAAGCGCTCCAGACTGAGCGCCGCCTCGGTATTGCTGAGGATGTTGCGGTGACTGAGCATCACGCCCTTGGGACGGCCGGTGGTGCCCGAGGTGTAGACGATGGTGGCGAGGTCATCGGGCTGCCCGGCACGGGGCGCCAGCGCATGGTCGCCCGGCGTCGGCAGCCAGTCATCCAGGGCAGCGGCACGCGGCCCTTCGCCGCCACCCTCACCCGCCACCACGATGCGCTGCAGGCATGCGACATCCTCCAGCATCTCGCGCAGGCGGCCATAGCGCTCTTCCTGCACCAGCAGCACCCGCACCCCGGCGTCCTGCAGGATATACGCGGTGTTGTCGGGGCGATCCTCCAGATACAGCGGCACCACCACCAGGCCCAGTCCCAGCGCCGCCTGCTCGAACCACACCCACTGCGGGCAGTTGCGCAGCAGCAGGGCAACCCGATCACCGGGGGCCAGCCCCTCGGCGGCCAGGGCCTGCTGCCAGCGCGCCACCTCCCGCGCCGTTTCGCCCCAGTTCCACTCGCTCCACCGCTCCCCCTCGCGCGCAAAGCTGCGGTAGGCCAGCCCCTGCGGGCTGCGCCGCACCCGCTCGCGCAGCAGGCCGTCCAGGGTGCCGGCCTGCGACGGGGCAATGTAGTCGGTGCAGTCTGATTGCATGGCGTCGCTACCCGCGTCGGCTATGGATTCAAATCCATAGTAGCCCGGGTTTGACGACCACGGCCAGCAACCGCTAGGCTTGCCCCCCATGAAAATCCACGTCAACGGCGCGGCACGCGAGGTGCCCGACAACTACACCGCTGCCGATCTGGTCGAGGCCCTGGGGCTGACCGGCAAACGCATCGCCATGGAAGTGAACCTGGATATCGTGCCGCGCAGCAGCTACGCCACGCACTGTTTCCAGCCCGGCGACAAGGTCGAAGTGGTCCAGGCCATCGGCGGCGGCTGAGCGCCGCTGCGCGTATAATCCGTACTTCATTCACGCATCACACTGCCGCAGGAACACCCCATGCCCAACATCGATGACCCGCTGGTGATTGCCGGCAAGACCTACCGTTCCCGCCTGCTCACCGGCACCGGCAAGTACCAGGACATGGAGCAGACCCGCCTCGCCACCGAGGCCGCCGGCGCCGAGATCATCACCGTGGCGATCCGCCGCACCAACATCGGCCAGAACCCCGGCGAACCCAACCTGCTCGACGTACTGCCGCCCGATCGCTATACCTACCTGCCCAACACCGCCGGCTGCTACAACGTCGACGACGCGGTGCGCACCTGCAAGCTGGCGCGCGAACTGCTCGACGGCCACGACCTGGTAAAACTGGAAGTGCTGGGCGACGAGAAGACCCTCTACCCCGACGTGGTCGCCACGCTGAAGGCCGCCGAAATCCTCATCAAGGACGGCTTCAAGGTGATGGTCTACACCTCCGACGACCCGATCGTCGCCAGGCGCCTGGAGGAAATGGGCTGCGTGGCGGTGATGCCGCTGGCCGGCCCCATCGGCTCCGGCCTCGGCATCCAGAACCGCTACAACATCCTGGAGATCGTGCAGAACGCCAGGGTGCCGGTGCTGGTGGATGCCGGTGTCGGCACCGCATCTGACGCCACCATCGCCATGGAACTGGGCTGCGACGGCGTGCTGATGAACACTGCCATCGCCGCCGCCAAAGATCCGGTACTGATGGCCGGTGCCATGAAGAAGGCAGTGGAGGCCGGCCGCGAGGCCTTCCGCGCCGGCCGCATGCCGCGCAAGCGCTACGCCAGCGCCTCCTCGCCCATCGACGGCACGTTCTTCTGATGAAAAACCGTTTCGAGTTTCGGGTTTGAAGTTTCGAAACCCGGAACCCGAAACTCGAAACTCGAAACTGGTGTTATTGATGGACATCCTCCAGTTAGGCAACGGAACACCGCAACGGCTCGAGCGCCTGCCCGATCTGCCGCAGGAGGGTTTTCTCTGGCTGGACTTCACGCGCGAACTGGAGCCGGACTGGTATGCCGCGGTGGAGCAGCTCACCGGGCGCAAGATCCATGAACGCCACATCAACGACAGCTTCAATACCGCCCACCCTTCATTCTTCGACTCCACTTCAGATTACGACATGGTGATCTTTCGCAGCCTGGCGCCGGAACTGGAGGAAGGCGAGTTTGCCACCCGCCCCATTGTCTTTTTTCTGTTTGACGGCCTGCTGGTCACGGTGCAATCCGGCACCAGCCGCTCGGTGAAATGGATCAAGGATCGCCTGCTCAGTCACACCGGCCGCGTGCCGGTGGATCCGGCCGGGCTGATGCACCTGATCCTCAGTGCCATGGTGGATCGCTTTCTCGCCCTGCGCGAGCCGCTCACCCTGCAGATGGAGGACTGGGCCGATCAGCTGCTCGACCCGCGCCATCCGTTCAGCGACTGGTATGTGGTAATGGGCCATCGCAGCCAGCTGCGGCGGCTGGAGATCCTGTGCGAGGAGCAGGAGGATGCCATCCTGTCCTGGCGCGACAGCACCCGTGTCGAGATCAGCGAACACCTCAACGTGCGCTACACCGACCTGCTGGAGCACATCCGCCGCGTCACCAAGTTTGCGCTGACCCAGCAGCACGAAGTGGAGGCCCTGGTGCAGTTGCACTTCTCCGCCGTGGCGCACCGCACCAACCAGATCATGCGCACCCTGACCGTGATCTCCGCCATCTTCATGCCGCTGATGCTGATCGCCAGCATCTACGGCATGAACTTCGATCACATGCCGGAACTGCACGCCCGCTACGGCTATTTCTTCGTCGTCGGCGGCATGGCGCTGCTGGCCAGCGCACTGCTATTGCTGTTCCGCATCAAGAAGTGGTTCTGAGCACCGTGACTGAAACCGAACACCCGCATCGCGCCATCCGCTCCTACACCCTGCGCCAGGGTCGACTGACCCCGGCGCAGCAACGCGCCATGGACGAACTGTTTCCACGCTACGGCGTGCCGGGCGGCGAGACGCCGCTCGACTTCGATGCCATCTTCGGCCGCAGCGCGCCGCGCATCCTGGAAATCGGCTTCGGCAACGGCAACTCCCTCGCCGCCATCGCCCAGGCCCATCCCGGCAACGACTATCTCGGCATCGAGGTGCACACCCCCGGCGTCGGCCACCTGCTGCTCAGGATCGAGGAACTCGCGCTGACCAACCTGCGCGTGATGCGCGACGACGCGGTGGAAGTGCTCACCCGGCGCATCGCCGATGCCTCGCTCGATGCCGTCTATCTGTTCTTCGCCGACCCCTGGCCGAAGAAGCGCCACCACAAGCGCCGCATCGTGCAGGAGGAATTCGCGCAACTGCTGCGCCGCAAGCTGAAGATCGGTGGCCGCTTCCACATGGCCACCGACTGGGAGGACTATGCCCGGCACATGCTGGAAGTGATGAACGTGGCGGAAGGCTTCCGCAACACCTCCCCCGGCGGCGATTATGTACCGCGCCCCGACTACCGTCCGCTCACCAAGTTCGAACAGCGCGGCCAGCGCCTCGGCCACGGCGTGTGGGATCTGATCTTCGAGCGCATCGACTGACGTGCTTGCGCTTCCCCGCCGCGGGGAGGCTATACTCGCGCAGGGACAGGATCGTCCCGCCCACGGCCATCAAGGAGGATGCCCATGCCCGCACTTGCCCGCCTCATCGCACTACTGGTTCTGACTCTCGCCTGCACCGCCCAGGCCACTACCGTCCAGCGCTGGACCGATGCCCATGGCCAGATTCACTACGGCGATGCCGCACCCGACGGCGTTGCCGCCATCGACGTGGAGATCGATCCCGATCACAACGTCCACGAAGCCCCGCCCGTGCCGCGCTTCACCCCGGCCGCGCCGAAGAAGCGACCTCCCAACAATGACGCCGCGGTACGACGCGAAGCGAAGGAACGCCGGGAGCGTGCCGAGAAGTGCGCCGACTACCAGGAAAAGTTCGAACACCTGCGCTCACGCATGCGCGCCGGCTACAAGGCCAGCCAATACAACAGGCTGATGGAGCAGGAGGCATCGCTGCGCCGGAAGATAGAAACCTATTGCAAGTAGGGCGTTACCACACGGTCATGTAGACCAGAAGAATGCCGATTACATAGTAGGAGCCCACTCCGTGGGCGAAAGCGGCGCCCGGTGTGGCACCATTCGCCGAGAGGACTCGGCTCCTACAGATTGATCCTATGATATGCCCGATGAGGTGCAGGCAATGAGCAAGACAGAAACATTCGATAGCGTATGGGATGCCATTGCGGATAGCCCGGAACAGGCAGCCAACCTTCGCGCCCGCGCCGAGCTGATGCAGCAGATCGCCGCCATCATCAAAGAGGCCGACTGGACCCAGGCCGAAGCGGCAACCCGCTGCGGCGTGACCCAGCCCCGCATCAACGACCTCCTGCGCGGCCGTGTATCCCGTTTCTCTCTGGATGCCCTGGTAAATATTGCAACGGCCTTGGGGCGGCGCGTGCATGTAGAAATGGATGCAGCGTAATCACACGGCAGGGCAAATCATTCCACCGCATCCACCGGCCCCACCCAGAACAGCGGATTGTGCGCCACCTCCCACAGATAGCCGTCGGGATCGGCGAAGTAACCGGAGTAGCCGCCCCAGAACACCTTCTGTGCCGGCTTCACCAACTGCGCGCCGGCCGCCACCGCCTGCACCATGAGCGCATCGACCTCCGCCTCCGACGCGAGATTGTGCGCCAGGGTAAAACCGGAGAAGCCGCTTCCCGCCGGTGATATTCCGGCATCCTCCGCCAGCGCCTCCCGGCCGTACAACGCCAGCCACGTTCCGTTCAGCGTGAAGAACGCCACCTCCGGCGGCGAGTCCATGCGCGGCAGGCCCAGCCCCTGCTCATAGAATGTGATCGAGCGTGCCAGATCGGCGACGCCCAGGGTGATCATGCTGATGCGTGGTTTCATATCCTCTCCCATTCCGCCGCCTGCAACAGCGCCGCCTCCTCGGCCTGATCATTGAACCAGAGGAACGGCGTTATCTTCTGGACGGAAACTATCATGGCTCATCTCCTTACGTGAGCAGTCAACTGTGAGACTAACAGTCCCGCCACGGATTGCCAGACGGCGCGGCGACCGGGGCGGTGCTAGTATCAGGCCATGGGGAAAATCCGTACGCAGAGACGGCTACCCAGACCACACACCAAGGCACAAGGGAGAGGGAACATGAAACGCTCTGGCTACAACAGCGGATGGCTGGTGATTGGTGCCCTCGGCTTCGTACTCGGCGGCCCGATCCATGCGGCCGACACCGACCGCACAAAGGCACAGGAAGAGGAAGCGCCGACCCGGCCACTCAAGCGCCCCGTCCCCACCGTCAAACCCGCAACAGAAGAGGTCAAACCGGCACCCGCCACCGCAACACCACGCGCCACTCCCTCCGTACCCAAGGCCGCCACACCGGCACCCGCCGCCCCCCGCGCAGTGGCACCGACCCACACCGCGCCCAGGGCCGAACCGACACCCGCGACACCGAAGACGGCGCCGCAAAAACCCGCCGAGCGCACCCCGCCCGCGCCGCGCCCGCGGCGGCGGCCGCGCTCACGGTGCTCAGTCCCAACGGCGGCGAAACCTACGCCCACGGCAGCCGCGTGCAGGTGCAATGGCGGGCCGACGGCATCTCCGGTCCCGGCGCCGTCCATCTGCTCCTGAGCGGCCGCAAGGTGGCCGACATCGCGGTATCCGTGAACCTGTCGCAGGGCCGGACAAGCTGGCGCATTCCGGACAACATCCAGGCCGGCGGCGGCTACACCGTGCGGATCCAAAGCCGCGACGGCAAATACGTCGACACCAGCGACCAGACGTTCATCATCGGCACCGCCGCCGGCGCACGCCTGCCGGCGGCCCGGCCGGAGCGTGGTCAACGTCCAGCGGCGGCAACCACCGGCACCGGCACCAACACCGAAACCACAACAGAACCGGAAGCCGAACAGCCGGCAGCCGCCACGGAGCCTGCACCGGCCACCCCTGCGCTGAGCTTCATCAGCCCCGCCAGCAGTGCGCGCTGGTGCACCAACCAACCGCACGAATACCGCTGGCAATCCAACCTGCCCGCCGGCAGCAACGTACGCATCGAGTGGATGATGGGCGATCAGGTCTGGCGCACCATCGTCGCCAGCACGCCCGACACGGGCAGCTACGTCTGGGCCGGCTACACCGATGCCCAGTTCGGTTCAGGCATGGGCTCGTTCCGCCCGCGCATCTCCGCCACCGACAACAGCGTGGTGCACCTCGGCGCAACCCTGCATTTCGGCAAACCGCTGTGGATCAACGCACCACAAAGCAATCACACCTGGCGCCAGGGTTCGCAGTACAACTTCCGCTGGACGCAGTTGTGCGACCTGACGGCACCGGCCGTGCTCGAACTGCTCGACAGCAACCAGCAGCCGGTGCTCACCCTCGCCGACGGACTGACGGCCACCGGCCACCACATCGCGCGTTCGCAGGCGTGGACCGTGCCGGATACCCTGGAGCCCGGCACCTATTATTTCCGTGTGCGCAGCGCCGACAACCAACTGGCCAGCAGCGGCTCGTTCAAGATCGCCAATCCGGTCAGCTTCCCGGTCAGCCCCGACCTCACCTTCACCAGTCCCGCCAAGGACGCAGGCTGGTGCACCAACCGGCCGCACGAATTCCGCTGGAACAGCACCCTGCCGGCCGACACCCGCGTCAAGATCGACCTGATGGACGCCAGCGGCGAAACATTCTGGCGCAGCATCGTCGCCGACATTCCCAACAACGGCAGCTATGCCTGGGCCGGCTATACCGACGCCCAGTTCGGATTTGGCATGGGCACGCTCCGGCCACGCATCGCCACCATGGACAACGGCACCATCACCGTGGGCGAGCGCTTCCACATCGGCAAGCACCTGTTCCTGGAGGCGCCGAAGAGCAACCACACCTGGCGCCACGGCTCGTCCTACGACATCCTCTGGACCCAGGTGTGCGACCTGCCCGCGCCGGTCGTTCTGGAACTACTCGACGCCGGCAAGCAACCCGTCGCCACTATCGCCAGCGGTCTCGGCACTGCCGGCTCATCCAGCCGGCAGATCTACAAGTGGACCGTGCCCAACACGCTCGTCCCCGGCACCTATTACCTGCGGGTGCGTACCGCCGACGGGCAATACATGCAGGAAAGCTCCTTCACCATCGCCGCGCCATCGCAAAACTGACGCCCGGTGGCGGCGAGGTTGCACCCGCGCCTCGCCGCCCCTGCATCAGGGTACTCTCGCACCCAGTACGGGCAGATCCGCATTGCTGCAACCTCAAATCACTGCGCTCACCAGGGCGAATCCCTGTCGATAGCAACGCGCCTGTTCAACGGCCTGCCGTTGCAGCTGCTCCCTGTCCACTGTCAGCGCCTGCATCATCGCAGCGGCAAGGTCATCGACTGCCGCTACCGTCGGCATGGCCTCTATCTCCCAGCTCATGCCATAGGCCTCCTGCTTGGTGATCTGCCCCGCCTGATCGGGATGGCGTACGTTGACGCGCGGCAGGCCGCAGGCCATGGCGACGATGCGGCCGTGCAGGCTGCTGCCGCAGTAAGCACGACTGTGCGCGATCAGCGCGCAGATATCCCACAGGTGCAGTGAGCTGAACAGCCAGACGGCGGGGGCGTGCATGCGGGAGGCGAGGCGGCGATAACAGGCGAGGTCGTCATGCCAGGGGGCTGCGCCGGCGCGAAACAGGACGATGGCGAATCCGCTGGCATGGGCAATCCCGTCCAGCTGTGCGGCGATCACATTCAGCGTGGCATCGTCGTCGAAATCGGCGCTCAGCTGCACGGCGAGATAGCCCTGCGGAAAGGCGATGCGCACCTGGGCCGGCTCGCCGTGCTGGGCATGCTTTCTGATGTCATCGCCGAACAGTTCTTTCACCAGTACCGCCGGATCGGGCGTCAACGTGGCAGCGATGCCGGCAGCGGCAAGCGTTTCCTGCGTCACCTCGTCGCGCACGCTGACGGCATCGGCGCTGCGCAGCTTCGCCAGCACTTCGTCGCGCATTTCAGCCGGGCGCGCCGCCAGGTCCACGCCGCCGACGGCGCAGTAGCTCACCTTCTCTGCCCGGGGAAACCGATTGCGCGCGATGCAGTACGGGACGTGATCACCGAGGCCGAGGGTCTGCGCAACCCAGGCGCGGCGCTGTTCGGGATCGCGTTCGTAGCGGGCAATGGTCTCCTGCGCCTGCTCCGGCGTCTGCAACATCACCGCCGCCTGCCAGGCATCGCAGGTGAGGAGTTCGCCGCCGACATGGAGGATGTGCAACGGCTGGTCGCGCAGTGCCACCGCCAGTGGCGCGAGGGCCCGGGTCTGGTGGCCGCCGTACGGGCGCAGATCGCGCACGGCGAGGCCGGCGTGGATCAGCCGGCGTCCCGGCAACAGCGCGGCGGCGATATGGGGAAACAGCAGGTCGCCGAAGTTGTGGCGGTCACCGGCGCCGAACAGGAGGATGGGAATGTCGTCTGCCATGACTCAACTATACGCCGTCGTGCAGGTTGGGCAGTCCGGCCGGATAGCGGCGCCCTTTGTGGGAGTCCGATTTATCGGGCGATTTGCTGCGCCTGGACAGGCCGCGTCACTCAATTAATTGGACTCCCACGAGCGGCCTGGCGTCTTTCGCGCGGTGAGGAGGAACAGGTCATTTCCGGCTATCATGCGCTCCCCATGCGTATTGATGACCTCCGCCAATTCCTGCGCAACCACGGCGCCCGACCCGCCCACGAGGCGCGGCTGCTGCGCGCCTGGCTGCAGGCCATTCCGATCGGCACGCGCCGCCGTCCGGCGGAGGAGTTTCTGCCCCTGGCGGTACGCGAGGCACTGCCCCTGATCCACGGCGCACTGGAGGGCCTGGCGCGACTGCACTCGGAGCATCCGGGCGGCGATGGCTCTGCCCGCCTGCTGGTGGGGCTGGCGGATGGGCAGACGGTGGAGAGCGTCTTGCTGCCGCGCGGCGGCGTGTGCGTATCGACCCAGGTGGGCTGTGCGGTGGGCTGCGTGTTTTGCATGACCGGGCGCGACGGCCTGCTGCGCCAGTTGGGCAGCGCCGAGATCGTGGCGCAGGTGGCGCTGGCGCGGCGACTGCGGCCGGTAAAAAAGGTGGTGTTCATGGGCATGGGCGAGCCGGCCCACAACCTGGACAACGTACTCGACGCCATCGCGACGCTGGGCACGCTGGGTGCGGTCGGCCACAAGAATCTGGTGTTCTCCACCGTGGGCGACCGGCGCGTGTTCGAGCGGCTGCCGCAGTGCGCGGTAAAACCTGCGCTGGCCCTGTCGCTGCATACCAGCAACCCGGCACTGCGCGCCCGCCTGCTGCCGCGCGCCCCGCGCATCGACCCGGAGGAACTGGTGGCCCTGGGCGAGGACTATGCGCGCGCCACCGGCTACCCGATCCAGTACCAGTGGACCCTGCTCGACGGCGTCAACGACAGCGACGAGGAGCTGGACGGCATCGTGCGCCTGCTCCGCGGCAGGTACGCCATCATGAACCTCATCCCCTGCAACGAGGTGGACGGCCTCGGCTACAGCCGTCCCGCCATGGAACGGGCCACCGAGATGATCCGCATCCTGCACCGGCGCGGCATCCTGGCCAAACTGCGCAATTCGGCCGGCCAGGAAATCGACGGCGGCTGCGGCCAGCTGCGGGCGCGATCCGCCATTGCCCCGTTTCATCTCAAAAACCCCGGTGCAACTTGACCTTTATCAAGGTATTGGACTTATACCGAGTCCAATATGCTTTCCCCTGATTCGCGTGAGCAAAAGCACCGCGGCGGTTGTGCATGCCTCCCGGCGGCATGGTGTTCCTGCTGGCCGAATCCTTGTGTTGCCCGGTACAGCAACGCCTGCAACGGAGCGGGTAACGCAACCGATAACAGGGAGTGGTTACATGTTTATCCCCAAACCCATCAATTTGCTGGATTTCGTCGTCTCCATCGCCAGCGCCATTGATCATATCGATGCCCGCATTGCCAACCATCACAAGCGGGTGGCCTATATCGCCAACCAGATCGCGCGCGAAATGGGCGCCCCGCAAAGGGTTCAGTACGATCTGGTCATCGCCGGCCTGCTGCACGACATCGGTGTGCTCTCCGGCCACGAACGCCACCACCTGCTGGAATTCGAGGACTCGGCCGCCCAGAACCAGCACTGTGAGGCCGGCTACCGTCTGCTCAACAAATTCCGCTATTTCTCCGATGTTTCTGCCATCATCCGCCACCATCACACCGAATACCGGCATCATCCGGCGGCCGAAGCCGACCGTCCGGTCCCCATGGAATCCCTGCTGCTGTACCTGGCGGATCGCGTCGACGTGCTGATCGACAAGGAACAGCCGATCCTGGAGCAGGTCGATCGCATCGTTGCCACCATCGCCCGCAATTCCGGCGGCATGTTCCACCCCGAACATGTCGACGCCTTCTCCGAACTGGCCTGGAAGGAAAGTTTCTGGCTGGATGTGGTCTCCCCGGCGCTGAGCCAGATCCTGATCGCCAACTGCAAGAATTACTCCGTGGAACTGGAAAACGATGATCTGCTCGACTTCGCCGAGCTGCTCGCCCATGTCATCGACTTCCGCTGTCACTTCACCGCCACCCACTCCAGCGGCGTGGCCACGGTGGCCTCGATCCTGGCCAACCTGATCGGCTTTTCCGAGGATGAATGCCAGAAGACCAAGGTGGCCGGCTACCTGCATGATATCGGCAAGCTGGCCGTTCCCATCGAGATACTGGAGAAGAACGGCAACCTGACCAGTGCCGAGTATCGCACCATGAAGTCACATGCCTACTACACCTACCGCATTCTCGAACCCCTGCAGGGGCTGGAGGAAATAAGAACCTGGGCCGCGCTGCACCACGAACGCCTGGATGGCAACGGCTATCCCGGCCGCTGTACCGCGCTCACCATCCCGCTGGGCGCACGCATCATCGCCGCCGCCGATGTCTTCACCGCACTGCTGGAATCGCGCCCCTATCGGGACGCCCTGGACAAGGCCGACGTGCGGCAGAAACTGGACGATATGGCACAACGCAACATTCTGGATCGCAAGGTTGTGCAGGTATTGCTGGCCAATTTCGACGCCATCGACACCTACCGTATCCAGGCGCAGAAGGAGGCGCACCGGGAGTACCTGCTATTCCGTGAGTCCATCGAACAGGCGCCGGATGCCGCGGCTGGTGATGACGACGACCTGATCCTGCAGCCTGCCTGACAGGCCGCCCTTGACCTGTGCGCGCAGCGGCTATACTTAACTAAAATAGTTGGTTATTGCTCTGCACAACAGCGGGAGGTGTGTCATGACCACTGAACACGAATTGAAGCGCGCGTTGCGTCCCGGCATGGAGTGCGACAGCGGCCGCTGGACCGATCAGATGGCACAGAATCTGGCCATGGCCGACGGTGTGGGCCGGCTCGGCGAGGAGCACTGGCGCGTGATCCGTTACCTGCGTGAGCATTTCGTACAGTACGGGGCGGCGCCGCCGATGCACCTGGCCTGTGTACACAGCCATCTTGATGCGCATTGTGTGGAGCGCCTGTTCCACGGCGCCCGCGAGGCCTGGCGCATCGCCGGCCTGCCCGATCCCGGTGCCGAGGCCCGCAGCTACATGGATTGAGGCTTACAATGCGTTGCTGACGCGCAGCAGCGCATACACCACCGACAGCGCCATCAACAGATAGCCCGCCACCGGCAGCACCCTGTTCAGCACGGTGAAGATGCGCGGCATGCGCTCAAGCTTGCCGCGCACACTGCGCGGGTAATACCACGCGAAGTAGGCACCCACACCAAGGTTGATCAGCAGGGAAAGCAGTTCACCGCCACCCATCACGCACCTCCTTCGATGGCTTCTGTCTTGATGATGCGATCGAGACGGATGCACCGTTGCACGCCGCTCTCCGTCACGGCATGCATGAACTCCTGACCAGCGCGTGTCTGCAGATCGACAGGGCGCACGGTTTCCAGGTGATCGTTGCCCGCCTCATCGCGCCAGTGCATGCGCCAGCGCCGGCGCTGCATGATGGCCAGTTCGTACTCCGAGTAGAGTCCGCAATCAATGGGATGGTAGTCGCTGTCGTCACTCATCGTCGTCCAGAAACAGCTGTATCAGATCGTTGAGAAAATTCCGTCCCTGCGCCGTGGGACACACCCGCTCCCGATCCCAGACTATCAGCCCGCGCCGTTCCGCCTGCAACAGGCCCGGCGTCACCACATTCAGTGCCAGGCCGGTGTGACGGGTGAACAGCTCGGTGTCGAACCCCTCCACCAGGCGCAAGGCATTCAGCATGAACTCGAAGGCGGCATCGCTGCGACCGAGTACACTGCGTCCGTCCACCTTGTCACCCGCCTCCAGGTAATCACGTGGGTGACGCCGCTTCCACAAGCGTTCGATGCGTCCCTCCGCCGCCTGGGTCAGCTTGCCATGGGCGCCGGCGCCGATGCCGAGATAGTCGCCGAAGTGCCAGTAGTTGAGATTGTGACGGCATTGCCGCCCCGCGCGGGCATAGGCGGACACTTCATACTGAGCATAGCCCGCAGCCGCCAGCCGCGTCTGACCCAGCTGCTGGATGGCCTCGATCGCCTCCTCATGCGGCAGGGTCGGCGGGCGATGGTGGAAGGCCGTGTTGGGCTCCAGCGTGAGCTGATAATAGGAGACATGCGTCGGCTCCAGGGCGATGGCGGTGGCAATGTCCTCCGCCCCCTGGTCCAGGGACTGGCCGGGCAGGCCGAACATCAAATCCAGATTGAAGTTGTCGAAACCGGCGGCGTGTGCCGCCTCGGCGGCGCGGATTGCCTCGCGCCGGCCGTGGATGCGGCCCAGGCACTGCAGCAGGTCATCATGAAAACTCTGTACGCCGATGGACAGGCGATTGATGCCCACGGCGCGAAACTCGCTGAAGCGCCCCGCCTCCACCGTGCCCGGATTGGCCTCCAGCGTGATCTCCGCCTCCGGCAACAGCCGCAGCCGCGCACGCAACCCGGAGAACAGACGCTCCAGCGCCTCCGGCGACAACAGACTGGGCGTGCCGCCACCGATGAACACACTCGACACGGGCCGCCCCCACACCGCCGGCAGATCCTGCTCCAGATCCGCCAGCAGCGCATCCACATAGGCAACCTCGGGGATATCCCCTTTCATCTCATGGGAGTTGAAGTCGCAATAGGGACATTTGCGCACGCACCAGGGCACATGCACATACAGGCCGAGTGGCGGCGGAGCAGAAAACTGGAACATCGGTGTCACACTCCCCCGCTCAATTCGTCGGCGGATATATGTATACTCAAAACGTGGGTAAATTGCCTTGATGGTGCCCCACAACCAGATGCTGTAACGATGGGTAAATCGTTTGTTGAATACTGCAAATACATGACGCGTGCGCTTGCCATCCTCCTGACTGCCTGCCTGTTCGGCCTGGCCACCCTGTCGTGCAGTCCGACACCGACCCTGCGCATCGGCAGCAATCCGTGGCCAGGCTACCTGGGCCTGTACCATGCACGCGACCTGGGCCTGCTCGACAATCAGCCGCTCCAGCTGGTGGACTTCGACAACACCGAAGATGTGCTGCGCGCCTTCCGCAACCACGCCATCGATGCCGCCGCGGTAACCCTGGACGAAGCACTGCACCTGGCGGAAAGCGGCCACGCGCTGCGTATCATACTGGTTTTCTCCCTCTCCAACGGTGCCGACGTGGTACTGGCCCGCCCCGGCATCGACACGCCACAGCACCTGCGCAGCCGGCGCCTCGGCGTCGAAACCAACGCCCTCGGCGCCTACATGCTGGCCCGCCTGCTGGAGCACAGCGGCCTGACCTCCCGCGATCTCGCCATCGTCCATGTGCCGCTGCAGGAACATGAGCAGGCCTTTCGCGATGGCCAGATAGATGCCGTCATTACCTTCGATCCGCCCCGCAGCCGCCTGCTCGCTGCCGGTGCGCAGCCGATATTTTCCAGCCGCGACATTCCCGGCGAGATCGTCGATGTGCTGGTGGTGCGCGAAGAGACCTTGCGTACCCATCATGCCGTGCTCGGTACGCTGATCGAGACATACTTCAGCGCGCTGGAACCGTTGCAGCGTGATCCGGCGGCGGTTGCAGCGACCCTGGGCCGGCGCGGCGGCCTCACTGCCGCAGAGTTGCTGGAAAGCTGGCACCTGATGCAACTGGCGGATCGCGACACCAACCGCCAGCTGCTGGGCGAGGGGCACGCCAGCCTGTACCCGATCATTGCACGCATGCAGCAGGTAATGCTGGATGCCGGGCTGCTGGCGCGGCCGGTGGCACAAACGATCCGGATCAACGGCAGCCTGCTGGGGAATGCGCCGCAATGAACTGGCTGTATCCACTGCGCCGTCTTATCCCTCTGGCGCTGGTGCTTTCCAGCCTGCCGCTGCTGGCGCTGATCTACGTGCTGGAAATACGTCAGGCCGAGCAGGACATCCGCAACCAGCTGGGCCAGCGCGCCGTCCACACCGGCAACCAGCTTTCCCTGCTGCTGCGCGACGCCCTCAATCAGGATGACCGGGAAAGCGTGCGACGGATCCTGCAAAGCGTGGTGACGCAGCCCCACCTGCGCTGGGCCGCGCTGGTGGACAACACCGACACCGTCGTACTCAGCACCGACTACCGCCTGCTGCAACGTCAGCTCGCCAGCCTGCCCGACGCCCCCGCCACGGCGATGATGGACAGCGCACGCCAGACCCTCACCGAACAGCGTGCATTCAGCGCCGACGGCAAGGTATTGCGCGCCGTCTTCCCCCTGCGCCTGTCGCTGGCCACAGGCGAACTGCGCACCAGCCGTATTGGCGCCCTGCTATTGAGTTACGACAGTACCGAGCTGCATACCGCCGCCCACCATTCCGCCCTGCAAAAGGTCGCCGTCACCTTCACCGGCGCCGTACTGATCGCCGCGCTGTTCTGGCTTTATCTGCACTTCTTCCTGGTACAGCGCATCGAACGCCTCACCAGCGCCATCCAGGGCTGGCGCAACCAGCAGGACGCGCTGCCGGATATCGGCGGCCACGACGAAATCGCCCTGCTCTCCCAGCAGTTCAGCCGCCTTGCCCACCGGCTGGCGGTTCAGAATCGTGACTTGCAACAGGCCGAGCAACACAGCCGCCGCCTCAGCGCCTTCTACGCCACCCTGAGCCATACCAACACCGTCATTGTGCGCAGTACCTCACCCGGCGAACTGCTGCCACGCATCTGCGCCATCGC
Organism: Thiohalomonas denitrificans; assembly: GCA_020725115.1. GTDB lineage: Bacteria > Pseudomonadota > Gammaproteobacteria > Thiohalomonadales > Thiohalomonadaceae > Sulfurivermis > Sulfurivermis denitrificans_A. The sequence continues at coordinate 98,135 of DYFR01000005.1, read as the reverse complement.
CATTGAAAACAGCGGCCTCAAGGGCGCGTGGATCGGCTTTGCCGATGCAGCCACCGGCCTGATCCAGCCGGTGGCCAGCAGCGGCATGCCGCCGGAGTACCTGGCCGACCTGCGCATATCACTGGACGCGACGCTGCCGGAGGGACAGGGGCCCACCGCAACGGCGATACGCCAGGGCAGCCACTATCTTTGCAATGATTTCCTGCACAACCCCCACACCGCCGCCTGGCACGAACGCGCCCGCCAGGCCGGCTTTCATGCCTCGGCCGCCTTTCCCCTGCGCCGTGAAGGGCAAGTGATCGGTTCGCTCAATCTGTACGCTGGTGAAGTGGGCATGTTCAGCGATGACCTGGTGCACCTGCTCGACGAAATGGCACTGGACATCTCCTTCGCCCTGGACAACTTCCTGCGCGAGGAGCGGCGGCAACAGGCCGAGGAGGGGCTGGCCCGACGCAGCTATGAACTGAATGAACGGGTCAAGGAGCTGCGCTGCCTGCTGGATGCATCCGATGTGATGGCGCAACACGCGCTGACGCTGGAAGAGATGCTGCGGCAGATCGTCGCGCGCATCCCGCCGGCCCTGCAATACCCGGAACAGTCATGGGCGCGCATCGTGCTTGACGGACAGGAATACACCTCCAGCGATGCGCGCGGCGACTGCGCCATCACCGCCCCCATCACCCGTCAGGGACGTGCCATCGGCATGATCGAGGCCGGCCACCACAACCACGCGGTCACGGCGGGGACCGTGCCGTTTCTGGCGGAAGAACAGACCCTGCTCACCATGCTGGCCGAGCAGATCGGGCGCCTGTATGGGCAACAACTGGCCGATGAACAGCTGCACCTCTCCGCACTGGTGTTCGACAACAGCCGCGAACTGATCGTGATCACCGATGCCGACGCCCGCATCATCAGCGTCAATCAGGCCTTCACCAAGGTTACCGGCTACGACGCCGACGAGGTCATCGGCCAGCATATCCGCACCATAAAGTCCGGTCGCCAGGACAAGCCTTTCTACGAAAACATGTGGCACACCATTACCACGGCCGGCTACTGGCAGGGCGAACTGTGGAACCGGCGCAAGAACGGCGAGTTATATCCGGCACTGGCCTTCATCTCGGCCGTGCGCGATGCCCAGGGCCGGGCAAGCAAATACATCTCCGTCTCCACCGATATCACCGAGTTCAAACAGGCAGAGGATCGTATCCGCTATCTTGCCTACTATGATCCGCTCACCGAACTGCCCAACCGCACCCTGCTGCGCGACCGCGCCGAACAGGCACTGAACCAGGCCAGCCGCCTGCAGGCAGGCGCGGCACTGCTGTTCCTCGATCTCGATCACTTCAAGACCATCAACGACTCTCTCGGCCACCTCAGCGGCGATACCCTGCTGCAGGAGGTCACCCAGCGCATCCGCGCCGCACTGCGTCAATCCGACACCGTGGGCCGGCTCGGTGGTGACGAGTTCCTCATCATGCTCGGTCGCAGCGATGCCGCCAGCGCCGCGCATGTGGCGCACAATCTGCTCAATCGCATCAGCCAACCCTTCGTCACCGAAGGCCACACCCTCACCGTTACCGCCAGCATCGGCATCGCGCTCTATCCGGATGACGGCAAGGATTTCGACGAGCTGCACAAGAATGCCGACATCTCCATGTACAAGGCCAAGGAACTGGGGCGCAACCGCTACCATTTCTTCACGCCGGAACTGAACAACTCCGCGATGGAACGGCTGACGCTGGAGAACGCCCTGCGCGATGCACTGGGCCAAAACCAGTTCACCCTGCACTACCAGCCGCAGATCGATCTGGCCAGTGACCGGGTCATCGGTGTCGAGGCGCTGCTGCGCTGGACCCATCCGGAGATGGGCGCGATCTCTCCGGCGAAATTCATCCCTATCGCCGAAGACAGCGGCCTGATCGGCAAAATCGGCGCCTGGGTGCTGCGCCAGGCCTGTCGCCAGGCCAAGGCATGGCAGGATGCGGGGCTGCCGCCCATGGTGGTCGCCGTCAATGTGTCCACCCGGCAATTCTCCCTGAGCGATATTCAGGGGCTGGTACGGCAGGCGTTGGACGACAGCGGCCTGGCGCCCGAATATCTGGAGGTAGAAATCACCGAAAGCCTGCTGGCACAGGATCTGGAATACACCCTCGACGCACTCAATCACATCAACACGCTGGGCGTGCAGATCGCGGTGGACGATTTCGGTACCGGCTATTCCAGCCTCGCCTACCTGAAACGTTTCCCGCTACACAAACTCAAGCTGGATCAATCCTTCGTGCGTGATCTGGAGCAGGATGCCGACGACCGTGCCATCGCCTCCGGCGTGGTCAACCTGGGCCACAGCCTGGGACTGGAGGTAATCGCCGAAGGGGTGGAAACGCAGGCGCAACTGGATATCCTGCGTGCGCTCGGCTGTGACGAGGTGCAGGGATATCTGTACAGCCGGCCGCTGCCCGCGGCAGACCTTGCGGCCTGGCTGGAGCAGCGCTCAAGCTGAGGTTTGTCTGGCCGGCACATCCCTGGCCGGCATGAGCGTGCCGTTGGGCAACAGTTCGGCGGCCACCGCCTTGCCCGCACGCAATAACTGCAGTCGCGCACAACGCTCGCGCCGCGGGCCCTTGCAGTAATTGTTGATCCAGACGTACTTCACATGGGAATTCAGGCTGCCCCATATCGGGCACTGCTGCAACTGCTCGCATTCGCTCATCATCGGTTCCTTCCGCGGGTCATTTCCACTTGAAAAAGATGTCGCTGCCTATCCCGCCATGCGCGCCCGCTGCAATGCCGCCAGCAACTGACGCAGCGCCTGGCCGCGATGACTCAGCTCATGCTTCACCGCTGCGGGCAACTCGGCCACCGTGGCATTGTGCGACGGCACGAAGAACACCGGATCATAGCCAAAACCGCCGGCGCCATGCGGCTCGAAGGCGATCACGCCCTCCCAGGCGCCCTGACAGATGATCGGTGTGGGATCGAGTTCGTGTTCCATATACACCAGCACGCACTGGAAGCGGGCAGTGCGCTGATCCGCCGGCACGTCCTGCAACGCCGCCAGCAGTTTTTCCAGATTGGCCTGATCGCCGGCACCAACACCGGCATAGCGCGCCGAGTAGATGCCGGGCGCGCCCCTGAGGGCATCCACTTCCAGCCCGGAGTCGTCGGCGATGGCGGGCAGGCCGGTATGGTGCGCCGCGTTGCGCGCCTTGAGGATCGCGTTTTCCACGAAGGTCAGCCCGGTCTCGTCGGCCTCGGGCACGCCCAGCTCGTTCTGCGGCACGATGGCGATGTCGGCCCCGGCGAGTATCTCGCCGAACTCCCGCACCTTGCCCTTGTTGCCGCTGGCCAATACGACTTTTTTCATCGTTACGTCCCTTAACACCCGCCGCAGAGACGCAGAGCCGCGGAGGTAAATTTGTTTTTTCAGCCGATCGCTCTGCGCCTCCGCGTCTCTGCGGCAGTCTTTTACTTCTCCAGCGCCTCGCGCTGCTTTTCCAGCAGTTGGCGGATGCCGCCGTCGGCCAGGGCCAGCATGGCGTCCAGTTCCTCGCGGCGGAAGGCGTGGCCTTCGGCGGTGCCCTGCACCTCGATGAAGGCGCCGCCGTCGTTCATCACTACGTTCATGTCGGTCTCGGCACCGGAGTCTTCGGCGTAATCGAGATCGACGATGGGCACGCCCTGGTAGATGCCGACCGATACCGAGGCCACCTGGCCGTGCAGCGGGTCTTTCTTGATCAGCTTCTTCTCGCGCAGGTGGCGGATGGCATCGGCCAGGGCCACGTAGCCGCCGGTGATGGAGGCGGTGCGGGTACCGCCGTCGGCCTGGATCACGTCGCAGTCGATGGTGATGGTGCGTTCGCCCAGGGCGGCGGTGTCGACCACGGCGCGCAGCGAGCGGCCGATGAGGCGCTGGATCTCCATGGTGCGGCCGCCCTGCTTGCCCTGCGCCGCCTCGCGGTTCATGCGCGAACCGGTGGAGCGCGGCAGCATGCCGTACTCGGCCGTCACCCAACCCTCGCCCTTGCCCTTGAGGAAGCGCGGCACCCCCTCGTTGACGCTGGCGGTGCAGATCACCTTGGTATCGCCGAACTCCACCAGCACCGAACCTTCGGCGTGCTTGGTGTAGTTGCGGGTAAGTTTGATCGCGCGCAGTTCAGCGGGCGCTCGTCCACTCGGGCGCATAGGAATTCCTTCTTCGGGTGATTTATCAAGACAGGCCCGGGCATTGTACCGGGGCCACCGCAAAAATGCTTTCCCCCATGCGGGTCAGCGCTTCAGCTCATCGCCATAGATGCGCAGCGTCTCTTCGATCTGTTCGATGGCGCTTTTCAGCTTCTCGTCATCCACATGGGGCGTCTCGTCTTTCCCGGGCTCCGGCCTGGGCTCGGGTTTGGGTTTCGGCGTGACCGGCGGGCGCGGTGCGGCCGCCAGCGAGGTAAGACGCAGGGCGACCACGCTGATATTGTCGCTATGGGGATAACTGAGCTGCTCGGCACGCATGGACATGTGTTCGAGCACTTCGTCCAGGTTGCCTTCCTGCTGCAGCATCAGGCCCAGCTGGGCATCGTCCAGCGCACCCCACAGGCCGTCGGAACAGAGCAGCACGATGTCGCCCACGCGCAAGCCTTTGCCCTTGCCCAGCGCCACCTCCGGCGCCTGAGGCAGGGCGCCGATGCATTGGGTGATGTGATTGCGACGCGGATGGCTGTCCTGCTCGGAACGGCGGATGATGCCCTGCTGGTAGAGCTGTTCGACATAGGAATGGTCGGTGGTGCGGAATACCGGCAGGCCGTCACGGAACAGATACAGGCGCGAATCGCCCACATGCACCCAGTCCATGTGACCACGCTGGATCAGGCACAGCACGGCGGTGGTGCCGGGGATATTGCCCAGCTTCTGCTCGGCGGCGTAGCTCACCAGGGCGTCATGGGTGGCATGAACGATCTCGGTCAGAAAGCGCCCCGGCTGGGCTACCGGACGCACGCCGTTCAGATAGCGGTCGCGGGCGATGTCCACCAGTGCCTGCGCCGCCACGTCGCCACCGGCGTGTCCGCCCATGCCGTCGGCCAGCACCAGCAGCACGCCCTCGTCGCTTTCCACCACATCGAAGCGATCCTGGTTGCTGTTGCGGTTGCCAAGGTGATTGGCGACGCCGGTTTCGTATTGCATCGGACGTGTCCCCCGCTCAGCCCTTGGACCAGGGCAGGGTGATATCGCGGGTCAGCAGGTCGAGGAACGAGTCGCCGCGCGAGGTCGGCTCCTCCGGCGGCTCCTCGCGGTTCATCGCCTCCAGCAGTTGCTCCACGCTCTGTGGCCGCAGCTCTGCATCCACCTCCATCGCCCAGTCGATGGCACCGAGCAGGGCAAGGGAATAGTGCCTTTTGAACACCAGCGTGGCCGGCTTGAGCACATCCTTCATGCGCCGCTCATCCGCCGGCGGCGGCGTGGTGCCGTCGATGCAGGCGCGCATCGAGGCGCCGATGGCATACAGGTCGCTCCACGGCCCGACATAGCCGCCGGGGGTGAGCTGCTCGTAGGGGGCAAAGCCGGGGGTCACCACCTGGGTCGGCTGGTACTTGCGGCTGTTCTGCATCTGGTGCACCGCGCCGAAGTCCAGCAGAATGGGATTGCCGCCGGGGCGCAGAAAGATGTTGCCGGGCTTGATGTCCAGGTGCAGCAGGCCCATGCCGTGGATCACCTTGAGACCGTCCAGCAGCGGCGGGAATACGGTGCGGATGAACTTCTCGCTCAGGTTGCCGCCGTGGCGCCTGATGTAATCCTGCAGATTGATCCCCTTCTCGTAGGCCATGACCATGTAGACCGTGCCGTTGGCGCGGAAGAAATTGATCACGTTGACGATGTTGGGATGCTTGACGGTGGCCAGCGTGCTGGCCTCCTGGAAGAACATGCGGCGGCCGTGGGCGAAGTTGTCGCCGGATTCGGAGTCGGGCGTGGTATGTACCGAGACGCCGTCCTCACCGCGATAGGCCAGCTTGCGCGGCATGTATTCCTTGATCGCCACCTGGGTGTCGCTGTTCTCGACATGGGCCAGATAGACAATACTGAAGCCACCGCCGCCGATGGCGCGATCGATGACGTAGCTGTCCAGCGGGGTACCCGGCAGCAGGCAGTAATTGTCGCGCGCGTCGTTCATTAGGTATCTGTATGAAATGAATCTGTTTTCCGGCGCATGTTTCGTGGCATGCCGGGTCAGGGTACCATGACCGGCCATGCCGCACCGTTAGCTTGAGGAGTGTACATGATTCATAGCATGACAGCATTCGCCCGCCGCGAGTCCCACGGTGACTGGGGCGCCTTCACCGTGGAGTTGCGCTCGGTCAACCACCGCTATCTGGAACTGGGTCTGCGCCTGCCGGAAGAAGTGCGCGTGCTGGAGCCGCGCATCCGCGAGCATGCCAGCCAGGCCCTGGGCCGCGGCAAGGTGGATTGCAGCATCCGCTACCAGGCACCGGCGGAATATGCGTCGCTGGAGATCAACCGTGAGCTGGTGACCCAGCTGGCGCACATCACCCGCGAGGTCGACGGCATCATCTACAACCCGGCCCCGATCAACGCCTTCGACATGCTGCGCTGGCCCGGCGTGCTGCGACTGCCCACGCCCGACCCGGAGCGCCTGCACGCCGAGGCCATGAACCTGCTCGACGCCGCACTGGCGGATCTGATCGACACCCGGCGCCGTGAAGGCGAGAAACTGAAGGAACTGATCGTGCAGCGCTGCACGGCGATGGGCGAGATCGTCGCCCAGGTCAACACCCGCCGCCCCGAGGTGCTGGCCCGCGCCCGCGAGCGCCTCGATGCCCGCCTGGCCGAGCTGAAGGGCGAGCTGGACCCGGCCCGGCTGGAGCAGGAGCTGGTGCTGCTGGCCCAGCGCCTGGACGTGGAAGAGGAACTGGATCGCCTCAATGCCCATCTGGAAGAAGTGCGCCGCGTGCTGGAGCAGAAGGAGCCGGTGGGCCGCCGCCTCGACTTCCTCATGCAGGAGCTCAACCGCGAGGCCAACACCCTCTCCTCCAAGTCCCAGGACGTCGACACCACCCGCTACGCCGTGGATATCAAGGTACTCATCGAGCAGATGCGCGAGCAGGTGCAGAACATCGAATAACCGCCCCTTGCCTAACGTATAGCCTGGCTATACACTCCTCCCATGATCAGAAGTTTCCGCCACAAAGGGATTGAGCGGTTCTTCACCAGCGGTTCAAAGGCGGGGATTCAGGCCGCCCACGCGCCGAAACTGGCCCGCCAGCTGGAGCGCCTGAACCACGCCCGGACGGCAGCGGATATGAACCTGCCGGGCTGGAAGCTGCATCCCCTGGGCCATGAGCTGGCGGGCCACTGGTCGGTGTGGGTCAGCGGCAACTGGCGGCTCACCTTCATGTTCGAGGGCGAGGATGCCGTTTTGGTGGACTATCAGGATTACCACTGAGGAATTTGGTCATGAACGCGATGTTCAACCCGCCGCATCCGGGGGAAACCCTGCGCGATGACGTACTGCCCGCCCTCGGCCTGTCGGTGACGGAAGCCGCGCGGCAGCTGGGCGTGACGCGGGCGGCACTGTCCCGCATATTGAACGGTCACGCCGCGATATCGACGGACATGGCGCTGCGCATCGAGGCATGGCTGGGACCCGAGCAAGGTGGCCGCGCCGAATTGTGGCTGGGCCAACAAATGGATTATGACCTTTGGCAGGCACGGCATAATCCCGCCGCAAACCACGCAGAACACTAGCTGCAGGAACTGGACCCCATGGAACACCAACACGAACAAGGCACCCTCTACATCATTTCCGCCCCCTCCGGCGCCGGCAAGACCAGCCTGGTCAAGGCCCTGCTGCAGAACACCGACCGTCTGCGGGTCTCGGTGTCGCACACCACCCGCGCCATGCGCCCGGGCGAGGTGGACGGCAAGGATTACCACTTCGTCGATGTGGAAACCTTCCGCGGCATGGTGGCCGACAATGCCTTTCTGGAACATGCCCAGGTGTTCGACAATTTTTACGGCACCTCCCGCTCCGCCGCCCTCGACCTGCTCAAGCACGGCATCGACGTGATCCTGGAGATCGACTGGCAAGGCGCGCGCCAGGTGCGCCAGATGATGCCGGCCACGGTGTCCATCTTCGTCCTGCCGCCCTCGCGCGAGGCCCTGGAGCAGCGCCTGCGCGGCCGTGGCCAGGACAGCGACGAAATCATCGCCCGCCGCATGCGCGACGCCGTGAGTGAAACCAGCCACTGCTTCGAGTTCGACTACCTGGTGATCAACGACGACTTCGATACCGCCCTGGGCGAGCTGGCCGCCATCATCGCCGCCAACCGCCTGCGAGAGCCGCGCCAGGCCGCCGCCCACGGCGCCCTGATCAAGGCGCTGCTGGCCTGACCCAAAGCCAGCTGGGTCCGCAAATGAACGCGAATGGACGCAAATGTGACTGACAGAAAAGGCTGGAAAGGCACCGACACTTCGGTTATCTCCGGTGAAACCTTCATATCCGACCGTCGCTTGTGAGTTTTCAGGACTATTCGCGTCCATTTGCGTTTATTTGCGGACTGAGGTTTTTAAGATAGAATCCATCCCCCCCTTTGCCGCCCCGCCGGGGCTGGCCCGGATTCGGAGAGCAAACATGGCCCGCGTCACCGTCGAAGACTGCCTGGACAACGTAGACAACCGCTTCCAGCTGGTGCTGGTCGCCACCAAGCGCGCCCGTCAGCTGGAAAAGGGCAAGGACTCCTACCTGCCCTGGGAACAGGACAAGCCCACCGTGCTCGCCCTGCGCGAAATCGCCGCCGGCCTGGTCGGCCGTGAAGTGCTGGACGCCGTCGAGCAGGAGCCCGAGGAAGAAATCGAAGAAGAGGTCGCCGCCCCGGTGGTGATCTCCATGGACAACGACTGATGACCTTGTAAGCCGGAGAGTGCGCAGTGTTTCTGATCAGCGACCTGTGCGCCCTCCTCGAAGGCTATCTTGAGCCGGAACATGTAGCCGAGGTTTATCGGGCCTATCTGTTCGGCGCCGAGGCGCACGAAGGCCAGAAGCGCCTCTCCGGCGAACCCTACATCTACCATCCCCTGGCCGTGGCGCGCATCCTCGCCGAGATGCGCATGGACGGCCCGAGCATCGTCGCCGCCATCCTGCACGACGTCATCGAAGACACCCCCACCGCCAAGGAACAACTCGCCGAACGCTTCGGCGCCGAAGTGGCCGAACTGGTGGACGGCGTCTCCAAGCTCACCCACATCAAGTTCGAAAGCAAGGCCGAGGCGCAGGCGGAAAACTTCCGCAAGATGATGCTGGCCATGGCGCGCGACCTGCGCGTGATCATCATCAAGCTGGCCGACCGCCTGCACAACATGCGCACGCTGGAAGGCCTGCGCCCCGACAAGCGCCGCCGCATCGCGCGCGAAACCCTCGACATCTACACCCCCATCGCCTCCCGTCTCGGCATGAACAGCCTGCGCCTGGAACTGGAAGACCTCGGCTTCGCCGCCTACCACCCGATGCGCGCCCGCGTGCTGGCCGAAGCGGTGAAGAAGGCGCGCGGCAACCGCCGCGAGATCATCACCAAGATTGAAATCGCGCTGCAGGAGCGCCTGCGTCAGGAAGGACTGGAAGGCAGGGTCATCGGCCGCGAGAAACACCTGCTGTCGCTGTACAAGAAGATGCGCAGCAAACACCTCCCCTTCAACGAAGTAATGGACGTGTACGCCTTCCGCGTCATCGTCGACAAGGTGGACACCTGCTACCGCGTGCTCGGCGCCGTGCACAACCTGTACAAGCCGGTGCCCGGCAAGTTCAAGGACTACATCGCCATCCCCAAGGCCAACGGCTACCAGTCGCTGCACACCGCCCTGTTCGGACCCTACGGCGTGCCCATCGAAGTGCAGATCCGTACCGAAGAGATGGACAAGGTGGCCGAAGCCGGCATCGCCGCCCACTGGCTGTACAAGACCGGCGAAGGCGGCGGCGTCAGCGCCCAGGCGCGCGCGCGCGAATGGCTGCGCAACCTGCTGGAGATGCAGCAGGGTGCCGGCAATTCGCTGGAGTTCCTGGAAAACGTCAAGGTCGATCTGTTCCCCGACGAGGTCTACGTGTTCACGCCCAAGGGCGAGATCATGGAACTGCCGCGCGGCGCCACCGCCGTGGACTTCGCCTACGACGTGCATACCGACGTGGGCAACTCCTGCGTGGCGGTGAAGATCGACCGCCGTCTGATGCCGCTCGCCACGCGCCTCGGCAACGGCCAGACCGTCGAGGTGATCACCGCACCGGGCGCACGCCCCAACCCCACCTGGCTCAACTTTGTCGTCACCGCCAAGGCGCGCGCCAACATCCGCAACTACCTGAAGAACCTGCAACGCGACGAAGCCATCGGCCTCGGCCGCCGCCTGCTCGAACAGGCCCTCGCCGATCTGGAAGAAACCCTGCTGATGATTCCGCAGGAACGCATCGAGGCCGCGCTGAAGGAAATGAACCTGACCGCCATCGACGACCTGCTGGAACAGCTTGGCCTGGGCAACCGCATGGCACCGCTGGTGGCGCGCCTGCTGGTGCCGCAGGAAGCCCAGACCCCGGAACAGGAAGCAGCCAACCGTCCGCTCTACATCAAGGGCACCGAAGGCGCCGTGGTGTCCTTCGCCAAATGCTGCCGCCCGATCCCCGGCGACGCCATCATGGGCTTTCTCTCCACCGGCCGCGGCATCATCGTCCACACCCAGCACTGCAAGAACATCGCCGACTACCGCAAACAGCCGGAGAAGTGGATCACCGTACAGTGGGCCGACCTGCTCGACGCCACCTTCCCGGTCGACCTGCGCGTGGAAGTCACCAACCAGCGCGGCGTGCTCGCCACCGTGGCGGCGGTCATCGCCGACGCCGACGCCAACATCGACAACGTCAGCCTGGAAGAACGCGACGGCATCCACTCCGCCATCAACCTCACCGTCGCCGTACGCGACCGCCGTCACCTCGCCCGCATCATGCGCAGCATCCGGGCGCTGGACAAGGTGGTGAAGATAGGCCGCGGCCGCGGCTGATCCGGTAAGCAGGGGCAGAAACCGCCCATGGTTCGGAAACGAGCTTGCAGTGTGCGCAGCGCCGTCTTCGGGAAGCTGATTCTGACCCCGATTGTCGGTTGAAATTGGTCTTGGATGGGAATAGCTTACTTCATTAAGAGCGGTGCGCCTGCGCAACCCGACAGCATGATGGCGCATATCCAGGGCATCGCCTTCCCGAAGTCTACTTTACCCTGATAGGACATTGTTTTGACTACCAAGCCCCCCACCCAAACTCCCGCCAAACGTGCCCCGGCTCGCCGCCGCACTGCGAAGCCCCGTAGCGTCACCGAAGGCGACGTTGCGCCCATCCACACCCGCAAGGGTGTCGAGACCTTTACCGTGGACGAGGCGGTGAACGCCGCGCAGGAGTCCAAGATCGTAGCGGTGACGGACATCCTCAGTCAGGTCGGCAACGGCAATCCCGAACTGATCGAGTCGCTGAAGGCCATTCTCGCCGGTGCGTCGCCGGAAGACGCGGAGGTGCTGCGTCATGCGCTGCTCGCCAAGACGCCGCTCGGTCGGCCTGGTGCATCGTTCGATCCGGACGGCGAGCTGGCCGAGGACTGGCGCGAGGGCGGCTATCCCTACAAAAACCTGATGTCGCGCAAGCGTTACGAGAAGCAGAAATACCAGTTGCAAGTTGAGCTGCTCAAGCTGCAGGCCTGGGTGAAGGAGACCGGGCAGAAAGTGGTGATCCTGTTCGAGGGCCGCGACGCGGCGGGCAAGGGCGGCGCGATCAAGCGCTTCATGGAGCATCTCAATCCGCGCGGAGCACATGTGGTCGCTCTGGAAAAACCGAGCGAGGTGGAACGTGGCCAGTGGTATTTCCAGCGCTACGTCCAGCATCTGCCGACAGCGGGTGAAATCGCCCTGTTCGACCGCTCCTGGTACAACCGCGCCGGCGTGGAACGGGTGATGGGTTTCTGCAGTGACGAGGAATACCTGGAATTCATGCGCCAGGCCCCCGAGTTCGAACGCAACCTGGTGCGCAGTGGCGTGCATTTGATCAAGTTCTGGTTCTCGGTCAGCCGCGAAGAGCAGCGCCGCCGCTTCAAGGAGCGCAAGGTGCATCCGCTCAAGCAGTGGAAGCTGTCGCCGATCGACCTGGCGTCGCTCGACAAATGGGACGACTACACCAAGGCCAAGGAAGCGATGTTCTTCTATACCGACACCGCCGACTCGCCGTGGACAGTGATCAAGTCGGACGACAAGAAACGCGCACGGCTCAATGCCATGCGCTACATCCTGCATCGCCTGCCCTACACCAACAAGGACGTCTCCCGCATCGGCTCAATGGATCTGCTGTTGGTCGGCCGCGCGCACGTGGTATACGAGCGCGGCGAACATCAGGTAAATCCGCTGCTTTGAACCATAAGTAGGGTCAGAACACAGATATATGTGTTCTGACCCCGGTTATTCTGTAAGGCTGCTTCGGCCTCACCCTCGCTTGATATAAAAGTCGAACTCGCCGGCAATCTCCGCCGTCGACAGAAGTTCGTTACCGGTCTGCCGCGCGAATGCATGAAAGTCTTTAACCGAACCTGGGTCAGTCGCAAGGATGTGCAACACCTGGCCGGACTGCATTTCGGTCAGCGCCTTCTTGGCGCGCAGTATTGGCAATGGGCAGTTCAGGCCCCGCGCATCCAGTTGTCTATCAAAGTCCATGGCTATTGCTCCTTCGATGTAAGGTATTCGGATTGCGTCAAGTCCGGGTCAGTCAGAACCGATTTGTCTTTACGACCTCATCGTAATCAAGCTGCCCGCCCCTCGGATATGGAGCCTCCCGCCCCTTGCCGATGGCTACGTACATGGCAATGACATGATCGTCGGGCAGATCGATGAGCTTGGCCACCGCGTCCACGTCGCCCAAGTCCATTGGACTGGTGTCATAGCCTAAGCCCTGCGCGGCAAGCATCAATGTCTGTGCCGCGATGCCACAGGATCGCATGGCCTCCTCGACTTGAAATCTCTCCCGGCCTTCATAATGCTGGCGGATACCTTCCAACAGGCCTTCGCGTACGTCGGGTGACGCTGTCCGCCAGTAGCGCTCAGGCGATTTCCGCCAAGCCTGCACGTCAGCGCACAGGATTACGAGCAGGGAAGCCTCGGTAATCTGCGACTGCATCCAGCATGCGGCTCTGATCTCCTCACGCAGCTTTTGGTCGCGTACCAATACGAATCGCCAGTGCTGGATGTTGAAGGCGGTTGGCGAAAGCATGGTCAAGGACATCAAGTCCCTTATCTCGGAATCCGAGATAACGTGGGGCGGATCGAATTTCCTGACTGCGCGGCGACCCTCAATAGCGGTTCGTATATCCATCGTTTTCTCCGTAGGTTGCGAGGTGTTGGCACATGCCGAACAGAATGCTAGCCTTACGGTGCCATATTTGTAAGAACGCACAATTCTGTGCAGTAGATACATTTTGTATACTAGGTGACCTGATGCGGCATAAACGTTACGACTGTAATTTCGGATGCCCGGTGGAAGCGTGTTTGGAGGTGATAGGCGGCAAATGGAAGGGGGTCATTCTTTTCCACCTCCTGGGGGGAACCAAGCGATTCAATGAATTGATGCGCCTGATGCCGGACGTTACTCAGCGCATGCTGACCAAGCAACTGCGGGAGTTGGAGGACGACGGAATCTTGGGACGCAAGGTGTATGCGGAAGTGCCGCCCAAGGTGGAATACTCCCTCACTGACTTCGGTCGCACTCTTGATGGTGTGCTACATCACCTGCGGCAATGGGGTAGTGATTCAATTGAAACAATAATTCGAATCAGAAGCGGAAAGTCATAGCAAAGAACTGGGGTCGAACACAGATTCCACTAATATTAGCGATATCTATGTTCTGACCCCAGTTTTCTTCACTGGCGATGATTATCCAGAATTGAGGCCGGGCGAACTATAAACTAAAGAACTGACCCTGCTCCTCCACACTGTGACCACCGTGATCAGTGCGTTACCTAGAGCCTATGACTAAGCACCGTCTAGCAAGAAGGGAAAATCGAACTCATATGCCATCTTGACCCGTTGAAGGATATTTTCGTCGCCTTCGTTATGCGCCGCAAGCGTTAGGTAGTAGTTCCTGTTCTTGTGTTGCCGGAACACAATCCACTCTCCCGTTAGGGATTTCTTTACTCGCTCTTCGTACGCACTAACAGTGGTTTCATGTGCGATGAAGTCAATGAAATCTTCGTCCACATAGCCTGATGTGTTTCTCGCGAAAGCTTCTCGAATGATCTCATCCAGGCGTGCTGTTCTTCCACTCTCATAACCGAGATATATTCCGATATTCTTCAAGATATGACGTGCGCCAGAGAAATGCTTCTTATGAAGCCCAGAGAGAAAAGGCCCCTTAAATGGGCGCGCCTCGCCGGTGAGAGTGGACTTCTTGAGACCTTCAAGATGCTTGATTTCATCAAGAATCTCGTATGCGCTAAAAACACCCAAGTGTTCAAATCTATAAATCTGTGCGATGAGGATAGAACTTATACGGTTGAGATCCAGTCTGCAGAACGCAAGATTTCCCCTCGCGTATTCCTTCAATTCATCTTTTGACATGGACACTATTGCCATACGAAAGACGCCTAATGCCAAGCTCAACCGAGGAAATAATCAGGGAAGTGCCAAAGTTTCCGTCTACCTATCCTGAGAAACGGGTTTTAACCGTGGCCATAGTTGGAAGGCCAAAGGCAAGATCTTCCCTGCAATCTGCTGCGATCTGTGGTATTTGCCCTCAAATCATTGGCATGTTTTACCATTATTTGCTTTTAGCAAAATTGATCCCAAACTACCTCGCGAGATCTTTCTATCGAGCTCTCCATTTTTCCCGTGGATGCCGTACATATGGTTTAATTTTCGGCGCACGGAAACCGCTTGTTGCTCTACCTTATCACTTATTATTTGTTTTATTACTTCGTAGCCTATACCAACAACCCCATCACCTCCACACACGAACGCAATGACACATTGACCATATACCTGAACCGCATCACTGCATTTTTGCATATGTTCGTAACGCAAATTGAAAGTCCAAGGTCCACGCCTTTTCGACGTGTATTTTATATATAGTGGTGTTGTTTTATTAATCAAGAAAAAACCAGACACGCCATCAAAAAGTTTTTCAAAATGAATTCCGCCACTGTTTTCGTCCAGTAGCTGAACCAATACGGCGCCGTAGAATCTAGATGAATCGCTGATCATTTCTTATTCTGAATAAAGCTTATTGCCTTACCATTAATTTTGTAAAACAACCTCGCCTTACCATGGGAATTAAAGAATATTTTTAAGTGGTGCTTAGCGTCTGGCCGTGGGCCACGCTTAAACTCATTAGTAGAAAATATGCCTTTCGTTCTTCGAACCGAAGCTATCTCGTGCGCCGTATAATTTGATCGATCGGTACCGAAAATAGACGGCCCATGGAAACAAAAATCTCCATCTTCTTTCCATTGGGATAAAAGAAAGTTGTAGACATAATCAGGAAAGCATGTTGGCCCTAGATGTTCTCTAAGATGCTTTAAACGCATTTTGTCATCAAGCGATGTCTCTCCCATATAATCGGCAGTCTTATTGAAGGTAAATAGTCCCCAAGACATTTCACCGTTTTCGAATTCGACAGATGATCGATCTATTGAAGCTAAAGCAGTTGGCGTGGACTTATGGTCAGATAACCACACTGGAGCTCCCATCCCACTGCGAGCTCCTTCGATCGCCAACTGGTGGAACGCAAAGCACTTTGTCCAATTTTCCATCAACGACTTTGGTATCCATAACTGGAAACTTTCTTTGTATCTACTCCGATTACCAAACATTCTAGCCCGCTGTATGTAAGTGTCTTGCGAAAACTTACCTTTCACAGTGCGCGTAAAATACATCGACAAGAGATTTTCGAATGTAACACCCCTGGAAATAATATTTCCGCCAACACCAAATGAGAATAGACTCTTTGGGGCCGCAATATCACCAACACCATTTCGTCGTGTTGAGTTAATTTCGACGATCTGATTCTTTCGAATATTCCGCAATACAAACTCAACTATTGAGTCAGGATTCTTGTTGTTATAAATGGTCGATATTTTTATAAGCACCTTCTCGAGCTGACTATATCCTTTTTGGTTCGGATCGGACAACGTACCTATTGTCTCCTCCACAATCGCGAAGTCCTCTCCATGCTCTATTGTTTTACCGCTTGTATGGACAAGCATAGTAAAGTTTTCCTCGAGCCCCAACTGATGCTGTTCCGCTACTCCACACAGAAAGTGTATCACCGCATTCCGTAACTCTACCCGCTCATTTCCCTCGTCTGCTTCGAACCTGTGCAACCGGTAGTTAATTTCGCCATTTTGCGGAAAAAAGAACTCCTGGCCAACGTAACTTGCGTGAGGTGAAAAATCGACCCATCGCTCAGTGTTATTGTCAAAAGTGTTATTCAAATCCAGTCGCGCTGGGGTCGCAGTCACACCTATGTATTGCCCGCGCCGATTGAGTAGTTGATGAATCAATTTGTTAATGCGAGTACGTTCTTTCTCTTTGCTATTAATTTTCGAGTTCGGCGACGCATAATCAGCCTCGTCATCAATAATGACTACGGTATCTACAAAACGCAGTGATTCAATGAGTTTTTCCAAATCCCGCGCGTTCTTCTTCGCGAATATTATCCATTGCTTACCTCTAATCGTCTTTGGATCAGATGGCAGCTCCGAGAATTGCTTAGGAGACGGACTAAGCGCGGCAGTTCTAAATCGAGCTAAACTTTGCTGAAGCAAATCAACACTATCAGTTAATAAGTTAATAATTACATCACATCCTTCGTCCAACAACTTTGCATTAAGTGCAATCATCATCTCGGTTTTACCACTTTGTGGTTCGCCGAATATTACAAATGATTCGTTGTCTCCGTAGTTAAGCGCATTTACTGTTGCGGAAATAGTTCGCTCAATTTCCACCGTGTCTATCTTATTAGTTCGCAGAACCTCAAGCCGCTTATTGTACTGATTGCGACCGACATCACCTACGACCGAGGCCCACTTTGAATTTACAACCATAACTACCACCCTCTCTCTAAGTTGCCTTAACGAAGGTCAACACAGATTCTGTTCTCATCCGCTTAGCGAGAGCACCATCACCGGATGGCATTGGGAGATACCTACTCCCTGCAGGCAATTCACGCTCGGAATCATCTAGAAGTCTAAAACCATTAACCGTTGCCGCCTTTATCACCGCTCTTGAGTTGTAAATAAAATTACCTCGTAAACATGAATTCCCGACTACGTAAACAGCCTTACCACCTGATTTTAGCACCCTGGCGCTTTCCCTCAGTTGGTCGAATAAATCGTGCGCATATCGAGTGATCATCGCTCGATCTCTGTTGGAGTGCCTCTCAAGCTCACCAGTCGCCTTCGCAATTTCGGCTACTCTGGCATCTGCTGTTGAAAGCCCACGCTCACTACCTATACTTTGGGTTCTAATCTTGCGTAGTTCTTCAAGAGAATGCCCCAACCATACAAGTGATAGTCGATGACCTCTTAAATAGTCAATCGCATTAAGATACGGCGGCGATGTAATGATCGCATCCACGTAACAATCGGCAACTTTGTCCATCCGGCGCGCATCCCCATGGTGTACTGTGACCGTGCCCTTCAGCTCATTCTGCTCAACGAGCTGCGCTAATTGCGCAAGTGATTTACGGAACCCGTCAAATACGTTGAAGCCATTCTCCGTTGCAACCTTGTGTGGACGGCTATGTGAGGTGTCTCTTGCTAGAGACGCCTTCATTTCCTTTGTCACAATTAATCTGCTTAGCGCGAGCTGGGCAAGACGCGCACGTTTCCCGCAGCGCTCTGCTGCAATTACATACGATAATTTTCGTAACGCACGGCGCTGTTCATCAGCGAACCAATATTTCACAAACGCCTTTGTTTCTTTACTGGAGTCGATCCATGGTAATCGGAGTGACCGACCATCAGTCTTCATTGCGACACTGATAAGGAACTCCCCATAATCAGTAAGTGATTCCGCGTTGCTATAGGCCGAAGTGGCGACCCTTGACATTAGTACAGCTAACGGGTCTACATCGAACCCAATTGAATGATAGGCCTGATATGACGCTTGCCTTAAAACCGTGCCTGAGCCTGCCATCGGATCAAGTATTATCGACGTCGGCCGAAGTGATTCAAACGCCTTCAGTGCAAGCTCCGGCGCCATTCGTGCTGGAAATGGATGAAAACTACGCATATGCGAACCGCCAGCTCTAAAGGGTAGGGTATTCATTTGTCGTTGATTCAATTGCCTGCAATATTTGGTCGGGCGGGACCTCCAACTCAACCGAGTCTTCTCCTGCTGAAATAAATGGCGTCATACCCTGTATCATTTTGCAAAATTCCCTAATTTTAGTATCTCTCATTTGTATGTCGTGATGGCGCAACGCCACTCTTATTACAGGATAGAGGACGCGCGTATTCGGCTCTTCCTTCTGCTCCCGCCAAATCGCGTCTAGAACCTCTCTGTATGGCGGTCGTTCCACTTTCTCGTTACAAATCTTCTCTATCCACTGTGCCGTCTCTTCCGGCAACAGACAATCCTTAAACATATCTCTTAGACGGCTTGGCCCAATCGCCCTAATTGGCGCCAGTCGTACAAGCTTGGCCAAATCATCAATCCTAATAAGTGTAATCGTCTTGCCTGTTGCCCGATCCTCTTTAAGTTCCCTTGCCAACGCAGAGACCTCTCCTCTCGTTGTAGGGAAGTCCGGCCCCACGACTACCGCATGCGGGCATCCACGTTCGTTGCGCTGGCGCGCGATCGTCGAAACACCTACCGTCTTCGCAGCAACCTTATCGCCATCACGCTGCTTGCTTTTTGCTTCCAAAGACACGCAGTATTTCTTTAGACTACCATCCTGTCCGGCGCCAAGATGGGCAATCGCAATTCCATCTGCATTGTTTGAGCCTCCGATATGGCTTGCCTCGAACCCAAGTGACGAAAAACTTGCAACCAACTCCTCTTCAAGCCTATTCCGGTCGTTTCGTGCGTCCGCAAGCGCCTGCGCGATCTGAAATGCCGTCCTCCTTCCCACGCCGGACGCCAATGATCGCAAGAGCCCATCCCGTTCTCCCAACACGTCCTTTATTTTTTTCGGCTCGAACCCTTCCTGATACAACTGCGCCTCCAACAAAACTTCGGCCATTGATAGCAACTCCAACGGCACCCTCATCCGCTGGTTATAAAATGTGTCGGCGAACGCTCCAACGAACGGGTGCAGGGCATTTACCTTCAGAGCATTCTCGCTTACATCGTATAGCGCGACAGGGTCAGTAGATGCAAGATCTTCGGCAAGTTCTACGGAAGCAATAAACTCCGATGGTGTCTCAACTTTTTCGGCGAGAGATTCTATGAATGCGCCTTGCTCCGTCTTGGGTATAGCCGGCACACGTGTTAGCTGTGGTGTGTACATGCCATCGAAAGTCGCTTGCGTAAGTTTAACTATTGGTTTTCTCGATAGACTTCCAGGACTTCCGGCAAGATAGGCTGCCACCCTTGACGCGGGATCCTCGGTTGATAGAAATTCCTGTATTCTCGGACGAACCCAGTTAAACACCGCCTGCAACACTGCTTGAGATGCTTTGGCCTTTGCGCCATCGCGAATTCCCTCTCGACTTGATTGCAGTTCAGAATCCAGCGAATCGATATGGACGACTGCTCGAAAGCGAGAAAATGCGCCGTGCTGGAGCGAATTCGAACTGATACCGAAGTACGCGTCATCTGTATTTATTAGTCGCCCGTACACATACACGAAAAACCCATGACTACGCCCATTTTCGGATGACTTACCGGTTGTCAGCGGAAGCTTATACGCCTCAGCATAGCCGCGGACCGTACCTACGGATTCGTGGTAAAAACCAATATCCCCTCCACTCGACGAGTTTGTCTTCCTATTCGAGAGCCACGTTATTCCCTTTGGGGCAGGCTTCGATAACGAGGTTATTTCTTTTCCTAGCGTCCATTTGTTTATTTTTTCGGCATTCAGTTTTGACGGTGGAATCTGTTTTCGTCCCAGAAAAACCTTGAAGTCGTCCCGCAGCGGGAGAGCGGTACTTAGTATCCATTTGAGCCGACCAATTTCAAGAGAGTGCGCTTTTTCCTTTAGCGACGATAGAATCGCGCAAGTCCATTTTTCCACCCCGCCTTTCCCGAAGAGCAAGAGTCCTGTATCTGCAAATTCACTTGCCCAGGGTGACATGATGCCTTTCGCTTCATCGACGGTGAGTTCACGAACATCTACAAGTAGCGGTGAACTATCCTTTCTCTCCTCACCATGGAGACGCACATAATCCATAGTGACGGCATAATACTTTCGATTTGTGCGGCATATGTATGTTAACTCATTCGCCAAAACATAAGTTGCTAGCTTTCCAATTCCAAACTTTCCAATCGGCTGCCTGCCACGGGAGGTTGCCTGTTCACGTTTTCCGCTATTACCAATTTTCCATAGCGCCTCCAACCCCTGTAGGTCCATGCTTTCGCCATCGTCAAGTACAGCGATTGCCGCGTCAGGAACTGTTCTGTCATCGGGAATTGATATATTTACTCGACATGCACCAGCATCGAATGCATTTGTAACTAGTTCTTCAAAGGCTTTGTTTGCGCTTGTGTATAGTCCTTCGGAAAATAGTTCAACAATCTTGTAGTCGAGGCCGACTTCTATTCGTTTTGCCAACGTACCAGAATTAAGATGGTTAGGAACCGGCTTTCCAGTAGACGTCTTCTTTGCTTTTCTCGGAATTCCTGCCATACCCCCCCCATTTACCATGCCCAAACCCGAGCGACAACTCCGATAGCGACCCCGCCTGCGCCGAAACCGAACAGTACAAGTTGCCACCAGAACAATCGCCACGACAATTGGCCCAACACCTTCGTCTCTAGACGCTCGTCAAAAGAGACTGGATCTTTCTTGTAACGTGACCGCGCAATCTGTGCCGTGGCTCGAAAATCTCTAAGGCGGTTCATAGCGCACCAAACCGCTAGCCCAACAGAGGCTGCAAGAAGGAACATCGATACTGTATCAACGACGAGTAAGCACTTGTTTGTCGGTTTAGTGTAAACAATGCCGGAAACCCAAAATGCCAACAGACCTGTAGCGAGACCAAGAACAAGATTTGATACCGACGAAAAATGCTCGCGCGTGACCGACTGCCAGCGGATAAAACTATCTCGATCATCAGGTGACATTCGTTCCCCCAATATCCTCTGACGTAGCACCCCACTGGAGCACCGTGTTATGCGTGCTCCTTTCCGACTGGCGGGGAAGTGGCGGCAGACCGCCACTGATAGTATCAAACACCATCAACGCAGCCCCAATAGTTTCGCCCGGCGCCTGGCAATCGTGATCACCTGCCAGCTACCCCAAGCCATGATCGCACCGCCCACGGCGAACATCGCCGCGAGGACTGTGTCATTGTTGAGCAGGGGATGAAAGGCATTGCCGTTGGCGCCGAACTTGCCGTACAAGGCGAGTCCGACGAGTATGGCGCCGGGGGTGTCGATGATGGTGACCCACAGCAGCTTGCGCTCCAGGTCTTTGGCTTCCTTTTCCCGGTCGGTGTGCACGCGGAATCCTCCCTTTCCTTCCGTTGAGTCATGTCTGTGCCCGGCGTGGAACTTGGGCCGCCCCGGCCTGGCGGCCGGACACCTATGTAACAAGAACTGGGGTCAGAACACAGATATCGCTAATATTAGTGGAATCTGTGTTCTGACCCCGTTTTCGTTTGAGCGGTCAGCTGGAGCGCATTGTTTGGCCATTTCGTTTGCACTATGACTCGAACTCACGCACAGTCTCTGCAATTACTTCTTGGAGTAAGTCTTTGTGTTCCTCGAACTGCTCAGGCGCAAGCGAAATACGAAACCGGTTACTCCTTTTGCTAGATACGGGAATCCCAACTTCTTCGAAACGAGGCAGCCAGTTGCTCGCATTTGAATTACGGAATGTCATGTGCGCGAACTTCTTGGTTGGCTTTGGCCTCATCGAAATGAAATTATTGACGATCCCGCCACATTGCAGCCCGATGTACTGGCGCATGTAATTGAGTTCGCACTTCACTTTGGCCGTTTCGTCAATTTTGGCAAGGACGGCCTCGCAGAGCGCCATCAACTCCCCACCCACCTTCTTTTCCCAATACGATCGGTCAACGGGTCCACCACCGCCATCCTCGTCTGTGTCGTCTACGCGCAACTCTGTCTGGTCGAGTATTCTGGAGAAGTTCAGTAGCAACTTATCGTCAAGCCTAAGGGCATCCAATTGCAGCGCAATCATTGGAATGCTGCCCGCCATCAGACTCATGATATTCAAGAAACGCGTCGTTACGTCTTCTGCAACCAGTACCGCCACATGCTCATAACCGGGATACCGGCGACGCTCAATGTCCCAGTATTCTATGCACCTAACTATATGACTGGGGTTGCTTGCGCCCAATTGAAGTTCAACTTCGTAGCGACGGTTGTTTTCATCGTCGAGCAACAACAAATCAAGCCGCCCGCCTCCTTGTAAGGTTCGTTCCCGATCCAGCATTCGAACTTCGCCCAACCCCAAGATCGAAGGGTTATCGGCGATGCGATCCTGCAACCAGCGCTCATTAAGCGTGGGGTGGTTTAATAGCGAAATCTTTTCGTGCCTAGCGAATTCTAGTGACATGCTCACTCCGAATCACAGATCTATCCGAACGCCAAGCTAAATTGTGCAAATGGAGCGCAGCGGAATTTGCGTCAATTTTGAGCGCCGTGTTATAACCTTTTGCATATGGCATTACTTGATGAACCAATCCTTTACTGGCACCTTGATGAAATTAGAAACCTCTGACAAATAGACGGCCAGCGAATAAAGCATTACTGCAACAATAGCACCTGCAATCCAGCGTACGGCTTTGTGTCCCCATAATACCCACATATCATTCCGCTCTGAGCGTCTAGATTCTTTTCCATGATTTAGTTCTATCTGAAACAGATCTTCTTTCTTTTGCTTTTCAATTTTCCAGTTCTCAAAGAAGCCAGATGAGTGTTTCTTCACATGTTCGTTTATATCTATTGATAGCTTGATATATTTTTCTATTAGACTGTATTGACCTTGGGCTTTTGGGTTTTTAGCCACATACCTTGATAGCGTGTTCGCCTCACCGTCTTTCGATAATGGCGCGTGCCCTTCATGCTCCAAATTGCTGTTTATTTGAGCGAGACACTCATCAATTTGTCTGAGCTTGCTCGAAAGGTCGGAAAAGTATTTAGATTCATCTGTCATATTGTGACTTTCTGTCAGTGCTATTGGTTATAACTTATAAGCATTTGTCCGCCGTGCGCAGCATGGCGGACAAATGTCTGTTGGACTAAGCCGCCCATCAGGGTTGCACGCTATATAGAGGGGATTGAATTGCGCGGCGCAGGGGCGGCGCAGGTATCGAAGCGCCAGGCGGCGGTATTTGGGGCGACATTCAGTCCTTCGATGTCCATGCGGCGATCCTTCGGATGGGTGATGTGAGCCTAATCTACCTCCATTGCAAGTGAAAATCCAACCGCTGACGCGAGGGCCCCGCGTGGAAGCCAGTACCTGCCGGCTCTGCCCAGTTTTACTTCCCGCGTTCCGTTGGCAAGAAGGCCGTAGCGTGCATGCAGGCGGCAGACAACTTGGCCCTGCGGTATGATCCGCCCATCGACAACCCAACCAGGAGTTTCCCGTGGCGAAGCAGATCATCCATACCGACAAGGCCCCCAAGGCCATCGGCACCTATTCCCAGGCCGTGAAGGTCGGCACCACCGTGTATCTCTCCGGGCAGATACCGCTGGTGCCGGAGACCATGGAGGTGGTGCAGGGCGACATGCTGGTGCAGGTGCGCCGCGTGTTCGACAACCTGAAGGCGGTGGCCGAGGCGGCGGGCGGTTCGCTGGCGGACGTGGTCAAGCTCAATGTGTTCCTCACCGATCTGGCGCACTTCCCGCTGGTCAACGAAGTCATGGCCGAATACTTCGCCCAGCCCTATCCCGCCCGCGCCGCCGTGCAGGTCGCCGCCCTGCCCAAGGGCGTGCCGGTGGAGATGGACGGTGTGATAGAGCTGGGACAGTAATCGTCCCGTTCCTGCACGCGCCATGCTGACGGACACGCTCAACCGGCTCACCCTGGCTGCGCTGCTGCTGCTCGCCATCGAGTTCGGCGGCGGCGGCCTGTTGTCCACGCTGGAATACCGCTACGGCGATCTGCTGCTGCGCCAGCACGCGGCGCAGCAGCAACCCGATCCGGATATCGTCATCGTCGACATCGACGAGCGCAGCCTGGATCAGATGGCACCGCTGGCGGGGCGTTATCCCTGGCCGCGCGCCGTGTTTGCCGAACTGCTCGAAGGCATGGCGCGGCAGCAGCCGGCCGCCGTGGTGTTCGATATCCTGTTCTCCGATGCCGATGTGATGAACCCGGACGGCGATGCCTGGCTGGCGGAGGTGGCGCGGCAACAGGGCAAGGTCTTTTTCCCCATGCTGCGCCTCTCGGGCGGCGACGCGCAGGGCGTGCCGCTGGCGCAGTACGGCGCGCTGCTCAGCATAGAGCGCGGGCCGCAGGCACGGGACGATGCGCGCGCCGCCCTGCTGCTGCCGCTGCCGGCACTGGCGGAGACGGGACGGCTCGGCGCCATCAACTATACCGAGGACGCCGACGGCGTCGGCCGCCGCTATCACCTCTATCTTGATGCGCAGGGCTGGCGCATCCCCTCGCTGCCGGCGCGGGTGGCAAAAGATTTGGGCCATGCCATACCACCGCAGCCCGACCTGCTGCTCAACTGGCGCGGCCCGGCGCTGAGCTACACGCGCATTTCTCTGTTCGATCTGTACGACGATCTGGCGCGCAGCGCCCCGCAGCGCCCCGCCGATGAACTGACCGGCAAGCTCGTGATCATCGGTTCCACCGCCGCCGGCCTGCACGACCTGCGCAGCACGGCCATGGGCAGCCTGTATCCGGCGGTGGAGATCATCGCCACCGCCCTCGACAACCTGAAACATGGCGATGCCCTGCGTGCGACGCCGGCCGTAGCCGCACCGTTCGCCGCACTGCTGTTGCTCGGCGCACTGTTCTTCGCCTTCCAGCGCCACATCAATCCGCTGCGCATCGGCCTCGGCCTGCTCATCGCCACGCCGCTGTTCGCCGCCGTGCAATACGGCGCGCTGCAACTGCGCTGGGTGCTGCCGCTGTTCACGCCGCTGGTATTCGGCTGGCTGTATTACGTCGCCGCCGCGCTGCATGCCTGGCTGCGCGAGAAGCGCGAGCGCGAACGCTCGGTGCAGATATTCAGCCGCTTTCTCGACCCGCGCGTGGTGCAGGACCTGGTGGCCAAGGGCGAGTCGGCGCTGGCGCTGAAGAGCCAGAGCCGCCAGCTCACCGTGCTGTTCTCCGACATCCGCGGCTTCACTACTTTGTCGGAACAGCACACGGCGGAGGAGATCGTCGACCTGCTCAACGATTACTTCTCGCGCCAGGTGCAGGTGATCTTCAGGCACAACGGCACCATGGACAAATTCATCGGCGATGCCATCATGGCCTTCTGGGGCGCACCGGTGGACGACGCCGACCAGGCGATCAACGCCGTCAGCGCGGCGCTGGAGATGTGCGACACGCTGGAAGATTTCCGCCGCCATCTCGGCCCCTCCGGCGAACACTTCGACGTCGGCATCGGCATCCACACCGGCCCGGCGGTAGTGGGTTTCATCGGCTCGGCCAACCGCCTCGACTACACCGCCATCGGCGATACGGTGAATCTGGCCAGTCGCATCGAGGGCCAGACCAAGGGCGTGGCCCGCGTGCTCATCTCCGCCGATACCCGCGCCCTGTGCGGCGAAGCGTTTGACTTTGTCGACCACGGTTCCTATAAGGTAAAGGGCCGAGCCCAGGAGGTGCGTCTGTACGAGCCGCGGAAGAAAGCAGATACAAGTGACAAGATACATGTGACAAGTGGATGAACTCGCTGCGCTCGTGTTGATTTGAATTCAAATAACCGTGCGCAGCGCACTTCGCCCCTTGTATCTTTGCTCTTGTATCTCCGTTTAGATGTATCTTTGCTCTTGTATCTGCGTTCAGAAGTCCTTGGCGTTCTTTGCGCCTTGGCGAGAGTTCAACTGAGGTTGTTACGATGAAACGACGTCTTCTTTCCCTGCTCCTGCTGTGCGGCCTGAGCCTCGCCGCGCAGGCCGATCCCGCCCACGTGATCCGCGCCACCGAGCTGAAGGACAAACCCTTCAGCGATGCCGCCACTGTGCTGCCGCTGGCGGAAAAGGCGGTGGTGGAGGTGCTGGCGCGCGAAGGCGGCTGGTACAAGGTCAAGGTGCAGGGCAAGCAGGGCTGGGTGCGCATGACCGCACTGCGCCTGGGCGACGGCAGCGCCAAGCCGGGCGACTCCGGTGTCGGCTCGGCGCTGCAATTCCTCTCCACCGGACGCTCCGGCTCCAGCGGCGTGACCGTGGCCACCGGTGTGCGCGGCCTCGATGCGGCGGACATCACCAACGCCGTGCCCGATGCCAAGGCGGTGGAAGGCATGGACAAACTGGCGGTCAATGCCGACGAGGCACGCCGCTACGCTGCGGAACAGAAACTTTCCGCCCAGCAGATCGCCTATCTGCCCGATCCGAAGGCGGCGGTGGAGAAAAAGCAGCAAACCAACTCCCCCAGCCCCTTCCCGTGGGAATGATCGCCATGACCGCCCTGCTCAAATCCCTGGCGCTTGCCATTGCACTCACCCTGTCCGGCACCGCGCTGGCCAACCCCTTCGGCGGTCTGTTCGGCGGCGGCGGCGGTGAGGTTGATCTCGGCCGCATCCTCAAGTCCGCCCAGGACGCCTTCGGCGAGGTGAAGCCGGAACAGGAACGCACCATCGGCCGCGAGGCGGCCGCCGTGCTGCTCGGTGCCGTGCCGCTGGCGAAGGATCAAACACTGCAGCGCTATCTCAACCGGGTCGGCCGCTGGGTGGCGCTGCAAAGCGAGCGTCCCGATATTGAATGGCGCTTCGGCCTGCTCGACTCCATGGACGTCAACGCCTTTGCCGCGCCCGGCGGCTACGTCTTCATCACCAAGGGCCTGCTGCTGCGCATGGGCTCCGAGGCGGAACTGGCCGGCGTGCTGGCCCATGAGGTGGCCCACGTGGTGAAGAAACACCATTTGCAGGCGGTGCAGAAGGGCGCCCGCCTCGACCTCGCCGTCGGCCTCGCCGGCACGCGCATGGGCGAGGAGGATCGCGCCAAGCTGGACAAGATCGCCGGCGGCTTCAAGGAGCTGTATGCCCGCGGCCTGGACAAGGACGACGAGCACGAGGCCGATCGCATGGGCCTGGTCATCGCCACCCGCGCCGGCTACGACCCCTACGGCCTGCCCGCCACCCTGCAGACCCTGGGCGCCATGAACCCCAAGGACGGTTCCCTCGCCTTTCTGTTCAAGACCCATCCGGCGCCCGGCCAGCGCCTCGACCTCATCGACTCGGTGTTTGCCCCGCTGGAGGCCTATGCACGCCAGCCGTCAGTGAGGGATCGCTTCCTGCGCGAAGTGACTGCGGCACAAAAACGCGGCGCCTTCGAAGATCCGGGCTTCCGCCTCAATGCCGCCGTCTCGCCGGCCGCGGCGCGTCACCTGCACCGTCACGATTAAAGGGATTTTGTGGGAGCCCGATTCATCGGGCGAAAGCGGCGCCGGAACGGCCGTCATCGCCCGATGAATCGGGCTCTCACGACAAACGAATGGATCACAACGCATCCCCCCCCGTCACCGCCCTCAAGGGCATCGGCCCGCGCCTCGCCGCGCGGCTGGAACACCTCGGCATCCACACCGTCGAGGACCTGCTGTTCCACCTGCCG
Source organism: Thiohalomonas denitrificans (assembly GCA_020725115.1). Classification (GTDB taxonomy): domain Bacteria; phylum Pseudomonadota; class Gammaproteobacteria; order Thiohalomonadales; family Thiohalomonadaceae; genus Sulfurivermis; species Sulfurivermis denitrificans_A. Next base: position 70,208 of record DYFR01000005.1, on the reverse strand, counting down.
CTGCGCTATCAGGACCGCACCCGCGTGGTGCCCATCGGTACACTGCGTCCCGGCGACGAGGCGGTGATCGAGGGCGAGGTGCTGCTCACCGAGATCAAGTTCGGCAAGCGACGCATGCTGCTGTCGCGCATCAGCGACGGCAGCGGCTCGCTCACCCTGCGCTTCTTTCACTTCAGCGCCGCGATGCAGCAATCGCTGGCCCGCGGCAGCCGCGTGCGCTGCTATGGCGAGGCACGCCCCGGCAGCGTCGGCATGGAGATGATTCACCCGGAGTTTCGCCGTGTCGATGAAGCCGGCCTGACCACGGTGGAAGAACATCTCACACCCATCTATCCCACCACCGAAGGTCTGCAACAACCGTCGCTGCGCAACCTCACCACGCAGGCGCTGCAGTGGCTGCACGACGGCCGCCTGCCGCTCACCGATCACCTGCCGCCGGAACTGTTGCACGGCCTGGGCTTCCCCTCGCTGCAGGATGCCATCAGCTATCTGCACCGGCCGCCCCCTGACGCACCGCTTTCGCTGCTGGCGGAAGGCCGGCATCCCACCCAGCGCCGCCTCGCCTTCGAGGAACTGCTGGCCCACACCCTGAGCCTGCGCCGCCTGCGTGCCCAGGCGCAACGGCACCAGGCGCCGCCGCTGCGCGGCGACGGCGTGCTGCGGAAAAAATTTCTCGCCGCCCTGCCGTTTCCTCTTACCGGCGCGCAACAGAAGGTCGGCGCCGAGATCACCGCCGATCTGGAACAGCCGCATCCCATGCAGCGGCTGGTGCAGGGCGACGTGGGTTCGGGCAAGACGGTGGTGGCGGCGCTGGCGGCCTTGCAGGCGGTGGAGGCCGGCTGCCAGGCGGCGGTGATGGCGCCCACCGAACTGCTGGCCGAACAACACTTCCACAACTTCAGCCGCTGGCTCGCCCCGCTCGGCATCGAGGTGGCCTGGCTCGCCGGCAAGCTGAAAACAAAACAGCGGCGCGACATGCTGGGGCGCCTGGCCGACGGCAGCGCGCGCGTCGCCGTCGGCACCCATGCCCTGTTTCAGGAAGGCGTGGAGTTTCACGACCTGGGCCTGGTCATCATCGACGAACAGCATCGCTTCGGCGTGCACCAGCGCCTCGCCCTGCGCGAGAAGGGCAAGAGCGGCGGGCGCTATCCGCACCAGTTGATCATGACGGCGACGCCGATCCCGCGCACCCTGGCGATGACCGCCTACGCCGATCTCGACTGCTCCATCATCGACGAGCTGCCGCCGGGGCGCACGCCGGTGGAAACGGTGGTGCTCCCCGACAATCGCCGCGACGAGGTGGTGCAGCGCGTGCATACCGCCTGCCGCGCCGGCCGCCAGGCCTACTGGGTGTGCACCCTGATCGAGGAATCGGAAACCCTGGCCGCCCAGGCGGCGCAGGACACCGCCGCGCTGCTGGCCGAGGCCCTGCCGGATCTGCGCATCGGCCTGGTGCATGGCCGCCTGAAGAACGAGGAGAAGGAACAGGTGATGGCTGCCTTCAAGGACGGCACCATCGACCTGCTGGTGGCCACCACGGTGATCGAGGTGGGCGTCGACGTGCCCAACGCCTCGCTGATGATCATCGAAAACGCCGAGCGCCTGGGGCTGGCGCAACTGCATCAGTTGCGCGGCCGCGTCGGCCGCGGCAGCACCGAGAGCCACTGCGTGCTGATGTATCACGGCCCGCTGTCGCAGCAGGGCAGGGAACGGCTGGCGGTGATGCGCGAAACGTCCGACGGCTTCGAAATCGCCCGCAAGGACCTGGAGCTGCGCGGCCCCGGCGAAGTGCTGGGCACGCGCCAGACCGGCCTGCTGCAACTGCGCATCGCCGATCTGCAACGCGACCAGTCGCTGCTCGCCGAGGCCAGCCGCAGCGCCGACCTGCTGCTCCAGCGCTGGCCGCAGCAGGCCGCCCTGCTGATCCGCCGCTGGGTCGGTGCGGCGACCCGCTACGGCGAGGTATGATGCACGCCTTGAAGTTGCAAGTTTCAAGTGGCAAGTGACAAGTGACAAGAATGATTCCGCGCCATCGTGCGGTCGTGTCCCGTCTCATCAGCCACTTGCCACTTGCCACTTGCCACTTGCCACTTGCCACTTGCCACTTGCCACTTGCCACT
>DYFR01000005.1:0-67988 GCA_020725115.1 Thiohalomonas denitrificans | reverse complement strand
TGGAACTGACTCTTTGGATAACTACGGCAAACACAGCAGCGAACCCGCCTGGCACGCGCCGCGCCGCCTGTTGCGCAGCGCCGTTCCTGCCGCCATCTGGCCCTGGCTGCTCGACGCCTCCTCGCTGACACGCCGCCTGCAGCAGGCCTGCGGCGATGGCTTTCGGGTGCAGCTGGTGCGCCAGCACCGGGAATTGCCGCTGCTGAGCGAGGCGCGGGTACTGGGCATCAAGGCGGGACAGCATGCGCTGGTACGCGAGGTGCGCCTGCTGTGCGGTGAACAGCCTTGGGTATTTGCCCGCACCGTGATCCCCACCACCACCCTCACCGGCCCGCAACGCCGTCTGGGCCGGCTCGGCGAACGCCCTCTCGGCGGGCTGCTGTTCAGCGACCCGAGCATGCGCCGCGGCGAACTGGAAGTCGCCCGCGTCGAACACGGCCAGCCGCTGTTTGCCCTGGCCACCGCCACGCAACCCGTAGCGGCCGAGGCCATATGGGGGCGGCGTTCGCTGTTTTTTCTGCGCGACAAACCGCTGCTGGTGTGCGAAATGTTTCTGCCGGGAGTGGGCGAGCGATGAATCTGATGGTTCGGATCAAACCGATCGTGCCGTGGCTGCGCCTGGCGCGGCTGCACCGGCCCGCCGATTTGGGCCTGCTGTGGCTGCTGGGACTGTGGGGTATCTGGCTGGGCAGCGACGGCAAACCTGCGCCGTCCGCCGTCATCCTGTTGCTGCTGGCCCTGCTGCTGTTGCGCGCCTTCGCCTGGCTGGTACATGACCTGGCCATCGCCCGCCTGACCCACCCACAACACACCCTGCTGCAGATGCTGCGTGCATTGCCAAAATCGTTACGCATCCTGGCAGCCGCGGAACTGGCGCTGGCGCTGCCGCTGTTGCTGCTGCTGGGCTGGCCGACCCTGCTCATCGCCCTGTCCGCCGCCGCCCTCGGCGCCGCCTTTCTTGCCCTGCGCCGCAGCACCTTCCTCGGCGAACTGCTGCTGGCCCTGGCCTTTGCCTCGGCCACCCTGGCCGGCTTCACCGCCACCGGCACCCTGCCCGGCAAGACCGCCTGGCTGATCTACACCGCCGCCGTGCTGTGGATCGGCGCCGCCCTCACCCAGTACGCCGCGCTGCACCTGCAACAGCACGCCCGCCTCGGCATCAAGAGCATCACCATGCTGTTCGGCAGCGCCGACCGCTGGCTGGTGGCCCTGCTCCAGCTGTTCGCCCTCGCTGCCCTGTGGCTGGCCGGGCAGCAGGAAAAACTGGGCGTCTTCATGCACATCGCACTGGCCGTCGGCGCCGCCCTCGGCCTGTACCAGCAATACCTCATGGCCAGCGCCGGCGACCAGGGCTACCGCCGCGCCTGGCTCAACAACCTGTGGCTCGGCCTCGCCCTGTTCTGCGGCATCGCCTTTTCCTATCTGTGCCGCTGCGCGGCGTAGGCGGCACGTCTCTTTCCCTGTAGGAGCCGAGTCCTCTCGGCGAATGCGCTTGGTTCAGGCACCGCTTCGCCCGCGGAGCGGGCTCCTACACTCCGGCCCACCACAGGCGCAGGCGCAGTCCCCAACCGGTGGTGTAGCCGCGGGTGACGAAGCGGATCTCGCCCTTGCCATCCAGCACGAACACCGCCGGCACGCCGGTCACACCCCACTGGCGCGCGATATCGCCATACTCATCCGCCACCGTTGCCCAGCGCAGTCCGTGCTCAGCGAGATAGGTGCTCACTTCATCGGGTGTTCCCGACTGCATGGCAACGGTGAGCAGCGGCACGTCTTGCGCCAGACCGTCGATGGCGCCCTGCTCGGCACGGCACACCGGACACCAGGTGCCCCAGAAATACACCAGCGCCGGCGCACCGCGCAGCTGCGCCAGATCAAACGCGCGGCCATCGCTCAACGTTGCGGCCAATGCGGGCGCCGGACCGCGCGCGGCATCGCGGGTGAGATAGGCCTCGACGGCGAGCAGAAAAATCAGCAACAGCACCAGTTCGCCGCCGAGGCGCAGCAAACGGCGCGGCGTGAACCAGGTACGCAGACGTGACAGCAACTGTTTCATCTTTCCATGTAGGTCGGGTTAGCGCAGCGTAACCCGACAATCGCATACCACCGCATGCTGTCGTCACTCATGCCCCACGCCTTCCAATTCCACTACGCCCTGCCCCCAGTCCTGCGAATACAGACCTGCGTCGACAAAACGCCTGAAGCTCGAATAGGACCAATCCATCGGTGCGGACACCAAACCATGTTTCACGGGATTGAAATGAATGTACTCGACATGACGCATGAAGTCCTGTTCGTCTTTCAGTTGATGTTCCCAGTAGCGGTGTTGCCATATGGCCTGCGCTTCTTTGCTGCGTCGCGCTGCATTGGCCACTCCATGCAAGGCAGGATCACAGTGCTTAGTGAACCAGGTTTTCACCAACCGCCAACGTGTCGCGAAATCCGCATCGCCCGGCGGCAATGTCCAAATGCAGTGCAGATGATCCGGCAACACCACTATGGCATCGATCACAAACGGGCGTCGCGCACGCACCGCGCGCAGCGCCTCTCTCAGCACGGCCACCGCGTCCTGGGCCAGGATCGGGCGCCGCTCCTCCGTTACCACAGTGAAGAAGAATGAGCCGCCAGGGGTAAACGCGCGCCGGTATTTCATGGACTCGCCTTGTCTATTCAGGCACTGCCATCTTGGCTGTGTGCGAACGTCTGTCGGGTTACGCTGCGCTAACCCGACCTACATGGTACTGCCGTCTCGGCTGTGCGCGAACACCCGTCGGGTTACGCTGCGCTAACCCGACCTACATTCGAATCGCTACTCGCGGCGCGGGAACACGGCGAGGTGATCGAAATCCGGCCGCAGGCCGACACGTTCGCCGATGGCATGGTCGTGATGGCTGGGGGCCTGACACAGCACGGTGGCGCCGGCCGGCAGCCGCAGGGTGTAGAGGAACACGGCACCGCGGAATGCCTTGTCGATCACTTCGGCCTGCAAGGCGCTGGCCGGGTCGAGCATGATGTCGTCAGGACGGATCAGCACGTCCACCGGGCAGCCCTTGCGGCAACCCGTCGGCACCTTGCCGGCGATGGCGCCGAGCGGCGTGTCGACCATGGTCTCCCCCACCACCATCCCGGCCAGCAGCACGCCCTGGCCGATGAAATCGGCCACCTGGCGATCGGCCGGCTGGTGATAAAGGTTGTAGGCGGTGTCCCACTGCAGGATGCGGCCGGCGTGCATCACGGCGATGCGATCGGCGATGGCGAAGGCCTCGAACTGATCGTGCGTGACCATCAGGCCGGTGATGCCCTCGTGCTTGAGGATGGTGCGCACCTCGCGCGCCAGGGTCTCGCGCAGTTCCACATCCATGCTGGAGAACGGTTCATCCAGCAGCAGCAGGCGCGGCTTGGGCGCCAGGGCGCGGGCCAGGGCCACGCGCTGCTGCTGTCCGCCGGACAGCGCATGCGGATAGCTCGCGCCGTACTGCGGCAGGCCGACCAGTTGCAGCAGTTCCTGTACCCGCGCAGTGCGCTTGTCAGAGGGCCAGCGGCGGATGCCGAAGGCGACGTTGTCGGCCACCGTCAGATGCGGGAACAGCGCAAAGTCCTGAAACACCATGCCGACCTGGCGCTTCTCCGGCGGCAGGGTCCAGCCGTCACGACTTACCTCGTCACCGGCGAGCAGGATGCGGCCACGCTGCACCGGCTCGAAACCGGCGACAGCACGCAGCAGGGTGGTCTTGCCGCAGCCGCTCGGCCCGAGCAGGCAGCCGATGGCGCCCTTCTTCAGGCGCAGCGAGGCATCGAACACCACGGTGTGGTGGCCGTAGCCGACATCGATGTTTTCTACATCCAGCAGCTTCGTCATGGGTTCAGCACACGGTCTGGTCATGCCCCGGCCGCGAGCGGCCGATGGTGCGCGACAGCAGGATTACCGGCACGATGCCGGCCAGCACGATGGCGAGCGCGGCACTGGCGGAGTCGGCCAGGCGCTCATCGGAGGCCAGCTCGAAGGCGCGCACCGCCAGGGTATTGAAATTGAAGGGGCGCAGTATCAGGGTTGCAGGCAACTCTTTCAACACATCGACAAACACCAGCAGCAGCGCGGTGAGCAGGCTGCCGCGCATGATCGGCATGTGCACCTCGCGCAGCACGCGCGAAGGGGCAAGACCGAGACAGCGCGCGGCATCGTCCATCGACGGCTTGATCTTGCCGAGTCCCGCTTCGACGGTGTTGAGCGAGACGGCGAGAAAGCGCACGCAGTAGGCGAACACCAGCGCCGCCAGGGTGCCGGACAGAATCAGGCCGGTGGAGATATCGAACTGGGCGCGCATCCAGCCATCGATGGTGTTGTCGAGCCAGGCGAAGGGCAGGATCACGCCCACCGCGATCACCGTGCCGGGCACGGCATAGCCCATGCTCGCCACGCGCACCGCAAGGTTCACCGGCTGCGACGGACGCAGGCGACGACCGTAGGCCATCAGCAGGGCCAGCGCCACGGCGAGCGCCGCGGTGATCGCCGCCAGCATCAGGCTATTGCCGACCAGTGCGAAGAAATCCGCCTTGAGCCAGGCATCGGTGGTATCCAGTGCCCAGGCACCGAGCTGTAGCGCCGGCAGCAGAAAACCGAAGGTCACCGGAATGGAGCAGCCGACGATGGCGCCGAGGCGACGCCAGCCGCGCAATTGATAGCGCGGCAGATGCGAGTAACGCGTGCTGGTGTGATGAAAACGGGCGCGGCGGCGCGACCAGCGCTCCAGCACAATCAGTACGAACACGAAACTCATCAGCACCGCCGCCAGCTGGGCGGCGGCAGCGGGGTCGCCGAGACCGAACCAGGTGCGGAAGATGCCGGTGGTGAAGGTGGCAAGACCGAAATACTGCACCGTGCCGTAGTCGGCCAGGGTCTCCATCAGCGCCAGCGACAGGCCGGTGATGATCGCCGGGCGGGCCAGCGGCAGGGCGACGCGGGCGAAACCGGCCCACGGCCCGGTGCCCAGGGTACGCGACACCTCCAGCACGCAGATGGACTGCTCCAGAAACGCGGCACGCGACAGCAGGTACACATACGGATACAACACCAGCGACAGCATCAGCACCGCGCCGGGCAGGGTGCGGATGTCGGGGAACCAGTAATCGCCGTAGCCCCAGCCGAACCAGTCGCGCAACTGCGTCTGCACCGGGCCGGCGAAATCCAGCATGCCGGTGTAGGTGTAGGCGATGATGTAGGCCGGCATCGCCATGGGCAGCAGCATCCCCCACTCGAACAGGCGGCGGCCGGGAAACTCGCACAGGCTCACCATCCACGCCGCCGGGATGCCGATGGCCAGCACGCCGATACCGACACCGAGCAGCAGCACCAGCGAGTTGGTGACGTACTCCTGCAGCACCGTCTGCTTCAGGTGCAGCCAGACCTCGCCCGCCGGCACGAACATGAAGCTGAACACCACGATCACCGGCAGCGCCAGCAGCAGCGCAGCCAGCACCACGCCGCTGCGCCACGGATCGGGGCGCTGCAGTGCTTTAATGGCGGGGAATGTGGCCGTAACGGAAGTCATGGGACGGTCAAGAATACAGGTGCGGGGTACGAGGGGAAAGGGTTGGAACGAAGGATCGTGCGCACCCTGCAAACGAAACGAGGGAAGGGGCGCGCCGCGCCCCTTCCTCACTCTTTCCTCTTGTCTCTGCCGTCAACGCCAGCCGGCGCGATCCATCAGACGCACCGCCGTGGCATTGAGTTCGCCCAGCCTGGCCATGTTGACGCTGTCGGCATGGAACTCGCCGAAGCCGCGCAGGGTGGCGCTTGCCGTTACACCACTGCGCACCGGGTATTCCTGGTTGGTTTCGGCGTACCACTGCTGCGCATTTTCACCGGCGAGGAACTCCAGCAGGCGCACGGCGTTGTCGCGGTTGGGCGCAGCGGTGGTGACACCGGCGCCGCTGATGTTGACATGCACACCGCGGCCCTGCTGATCCGGCCAGAACACGCCGATCTTTCCGGCGATGGCCTTTTCATCCGCCTTGTCCGACTCCAGCATCTGCGCCAGGTAGTAGGTGTTGGCGATGGCGATGTCGCACTGGCCGGCCACGGCGGCCTTGATCTGGTCGCGGTCGCCGCCCTGCGGCTTGCGCGCAAAGTTGGCGACGAAGCCCTTGGCCCAGGCCTCGGTGGCCTCTTCACCGCGGGTGGCAATCATCGAGCCGACCATCGACTGGTTGTAGACATTGTCGGAGGAGCGCACGCAGATGCGGCCCTTCCACTTCGGTTCGGCCAGCGCCTCGTAGGTGGACAGCTCCGCCGGATTCACCTTGCCCTTCACGTACAGGATGGGGCGGGCGCGCATCGACAGACCGAACCAGTGACCCTGCGGATCGCGGTAGACCTCGGGGATCGTTGCCTCCAGCGCCGCCGAGCGCACCGGCTGCAACACCCCCGCCACCTGCGCCGCATGCAGATTGCCCGCATCCACCGTGAACAGGATATCCGCCGGGCTGTTACGCCCCTCGCTCTTCAGACGCTGCAACAGGGCGTCGGCCTTGGCCGACACCAGGTTCACCCTGATGCCGGTCTCGGCAGTGAACTGATCCAGCAGCGGCTTGATCAGCGCCTCCTGGCGTGCCGAATACAGATTGACCTCGCCGGCGGCCAGGGCCGGGCCATTCAGGCCGACCACACCTGCCAGGGCAGCGACGAACAGGAAATGACGACGGGAAAGGCGCATGACGTGATTACTCCTTGGGCTGGGTTCGGGTGGGGCATGGCCCCACTTTCTGGATTAAGTGCGAACCATTCTCATTAACATTGTCGCGGCTGTCAAGTGCTGGAATGGCGCTGGCGGCCGGGTCGGCTTTTCCGCCGCCTCTCACCCCCACCGCCCCGCCCGCGCCACCGCCCACACCTCGATACGCTCCGCCCCGGCACGGCGCAGCAGGCGTGCCAGCTCACCCGCGGTGGAGCCGGTGGCGATGACATCATCGACGATGGCCACATGCTTCACGCATGGCGGCCTGACCAGGGTGAAGGCGCCGCGCACGTTGCGGCGCCGTTCGTCGGCGGGAAGCAGGGACTGGGTGGCGGTGGCGCGGGTGCGCTGCACCAAGCCCTGCGCCAGCGGTATATCCAGACGCCGGGCCAGCGGCTGCGCCAGTTCCAGCGCCTGGTTGTAACCCCGTTCACGCAACCGCGCCGGATGCAGCGGCACCGGCACAATCAGCCCGGGCACCGGCTCGCCCCGCGCGATCAGGTACCGTGCCAGCAGCTCACCCAGCAGCCGGCCCGGCGGCAGGCGCTGGTTGAACTTGAAGCCCTGCACCAGCCAGTCCAGCGGCGGACGGTAGAGCAGCGGTGCCAGGGCAGCATCGAAGGGCGGCGGATGGTGCAGGCACTGGCCGCAGAGACCGGCTGCGGGGAGCGGCGCGGCACAACACGCACAGGAAACGAGGTTCCACGGCAGGGCACGCAGGCAGGCCGGGCAGATATCGAGACCGTCGGCGCCGGGTGCGCCACACAGCAGGCAGGTGGAAGGATAAAGCAAGGACTGTACAGATTTTATACAGTTGTCAACCCATGAGCGCCGTTTCATTTGACAACCCTTCCGTGGGTGGGAATACTGCCGGGCCTCATTGTAAGCGCCGTTTCCGGAGAAAAACCATGCCCCAGGCCGCCCAACGCCAAGCCGATCCCGCCCTGCGCCACGACTGGAAGGTCGCCGAGGTGGAGGCGCTGTTCAACACGCCGTTCATGGAGCTGATGTGGCAGGCGCAGCAGGTGCACCGCCGACATTTCGATCCCTCCGTCATCCAGGCCTCCAGCCTGCTCAACATCAAGACCGGCGGCTGCGCCGAAAACTGCGGCTATTGCTCGCAGAGCGCGCACCACGAGAAGAAGGTGAAGCTCGAAAGAGACACCCTGATGGAGGTGGACGTGGTGGTGGCCGAGGCCAAGAAGGCGAAGGACGGCGGCGCCACCCGCTTCTGCATGGGCGCCGCCTGGCGCAATCCGCGTGACGAGCAGCTCGACGCCGTGCTGGAAATGATCCGCCAGGTGAAGGACATGGGCCTGGAGACCTGCGTCACCCTGGGCATGCTCAGTGCCGAACAGGTGAGCAAGCTGAAGGAGGCCGGCCTCGACTACTACAACCACAACCTCGACACCTCGCGCGAGTACTACGACAAGGTGGTCACCACCCGCACCTACGACGAACGTCTCGACACCCTGGCCGAGGTGCGCAAGGCGGGCATCAACGTCTGCGCCGGCGGCATCATGGGCATGGGCGAATCGCGCACCGATCGCGCCGCCCTGCTGGCCGAACTGGCCAACCTGCCGGAGCATCCGCAGAGCGTGCCCATCAACCTGCTGGTCAAGGTGCCGGGGACGCCGCTGGCCGACAGCCCCGACCTCGACATCTTCGAATTCATCCGCACCATCGCCGTGGCGCGCCTGCTGATGCCGACCTCCTTCGTGCGCCTCTCCGCCGGACGGCAGGACATGCACGACGAGGCCCAGGCCCTGTGCTTCCTCGCCGGCGCCAACTCGATCTTCTACGGCGATCGCCTGCTCACCACCGACAACGCCACCCTCAGCCACGACCGCGAACTGTTCCGGCGGCTGGACCTGACGCCGGCGGCTTGAACATCTCTGTCGCAGAGACGCAGAGGCGCGGAGAAAAACTGTGAACTGTAATTTCAATGTCATCGCGCGCTGCCGTCGCTGATTTCGATTCACTGACATGAATAACTTCCGTTCTCTGCGTCTCTGCGCCTCCGCGGCAGGTTTTTCATGATCGACCTGGAAAAAGAACTGCAACGGCGCGAGGCGGAGCATCTGTACCGCCGCCGCCGTGTCGTCGACTCGGCGCAGGGCGCGGAGATCGTCGTCGACGGTCGCCCACTGCTGTCGTTCTGTTCCAATGACTATCTCGGCCTCGCCAATCATCCCGATGTAATCGCCGCCATGCAGCGCGGCGCGGCACACTACGGCGCCGGCTCCGGCGCGGCGCACCTGGTCACCGGCCACATGACGCCGCATCACCAGCTGGAAGAGGAACTGGCGGCATTCACCGGCTATCCGCGCGCGCTGCTGTTCTCCACCGGCTACATGGCCAACCTCGGCGTGGTGAGTGCGCTGTGCGGCGCGGGCGATGCGGTGTTCGAGGATCGCCTCAATCACGCCTCGCTGCTCGATGCCGGCCTGTTGTCGCGCGCCCGCCTGCAACGCTTTCCGCACGGCGACGTTCCGGCACTCAATGAACGACTCGCAGAGAGCAAGGCACAACGTAAACTGATCGTCACCGACGGCGTGTTCAGCATGGACGGCGACATCGCCCCGCTGCGCGCACTGTCTGACACGGCAAAGCAACATGATGCCTGGCTGATGATGGACGACGCCCACGGCCTCGGCGTCATCGGCGAACACGGCCGCGGCTCGATGGAAGTGTGCGGCATCACACCGCACGATCTGCCGTTGCTGGTCGGCACCCTGGGCAAGGGCTTCGGCAGCTTCGGCGCCTTCGTCGCGGCGGACGAAGTGATCATCGAAACCCTGATCCAGCAGGCCCGCCCCTACATCTACACCACCGCCCTGCCGCCGGCGGTGGCCGAGGCGACACGGGCCAGCCTGAAGCTCATCCAGTCCGATGAAGGCGCGCAGCGCCGCGAACATCTCGCAGCTTTGATTCAGCGCTTCCGCGATGGCGCACAACAGCTCGGCTTGCCATTGATGGCGTCACCCACGGCCATCCAGCCGCTACTGGTGGGCGATTCCGCCAACGCAGTAACACTGTCGGAGGCACTGCTGGCGGAGGGCATCCTGATCAGCGCCATCCGCCCGCCCACCGTGCCCGAGGGCACCGCGCGTCTGCGCATCACCCTCTCCGCCGCCCACAGCGTGGCGCAGATCGATCGCCTGCTCAGTGCGCTGCAAAAGATTACGCAATGAAAAACCCAACGCAGAGGCGCAGAGGCGCAGAGAATACAGAGGTTTTTGTGTGGACGGCTCACCGTCTGCGTCATGCGCAAACAAAGCGATACTCATCGCAATCCATCCTTTCTTTCTCTGCGCCCTCCGCGCCTCTGCGTCTCTGCGTTAAGGATTGGGATTTCTTTGCGTCTTCGCGCCTTTGCGTTGGATTGGGTTTTTTATGAGCACGTCCACGCTGCACGTCGAGCGCATCGGCAACGGCCCCGATCTGGTGCTGCTGCACGGCTGGGGCCTGCACGGCGGCATCTTCCGCAGCGTGGTGCCGCAACTGGCTGCGCACCATCGCGTACACCTCGTCGACCTGCCCGGCCACGGCCGCAGCGCGCCGCTGTCCGGCGCTTACACCCTGGACAACGTGGCGCACGCCGTCGCCGCCGCTGTACCCGCCCGCGCCGCATGGCTGGGCTGGTCGCTGGGCGGGCGCGTCGCCCTCGCCGCCGCCGCTCGGGGGACAGCGATCGCCAAACTCCTTCTTGTCGGCACCAACCCCTGCTTCACCCGACGGGATGACTGGCCGCACGGCATGCCGGAGGCAGAGTTCGAACAGTTTGCCGTCTCGGTGCGTGACAACTGGGAACAGACATTGCAACGCTTTCTCGCCATCCAGGCGCGCGGCTCGGAGCGCGCACGCGAAGAGCTGCGCGCGCTGCGCCAGGACCTGTTCGCCCACGGCCAGCCCCAACCCACGGCCCTGGCCGGGGCACTCGAGATCCTGCGCGCCGTCGATCTGCGCCGTGCATTGCCCGCCATCAGCCAACCCGCACTGGTTCTGCACGGCGCGCGCGACACCCTGGCGCCGCTCGCCGCGGCGGAATACACCGCCGCGCAGCTGCCGCACGGAAAGCTGCACGTCATCGACAGCGCGGGGCACGCGCCGTTCCTGTCGCACCCTGACGAATTCCTCGCCGCGCTGGAGGCGTTTTTGCAGTGATCAGAAAACCTCTTTCAACGCAGAGACGCAGAGGCGCAGAGAACACAAAGGTTGCGCCTATGCTTTCTCTGCGTCCTCCGCGTCTCTGCGCCTCTGCGTTTGATTTTGGGCCGTTAAACTTTGCGTCGCTGCGCCCTTGCGTTGGATTTTCTTCGTCATGACCCTGCCCCTGCCCGACAAGCGCCTGGTACGCGCCGCGTTCGAGAAGGCGGCCGCCCGCTATGACGAAGCGGCCGTGTTGCAACGCGAGATCGGCACGCGCCTGCTGGAGCGGCTGGATCTGATGAAGATTGCGCCACAGTGCGTGCTGGAGGTAGGCAGTGGCACCGGCTTCTGCAGCACGCAGCTGGCCGCCCGTTATCCCAGGGCGCACTTCATCGCCCTCGACATCGCCCACGGCATGCTGCGTCACGCGCGCAATCGCTTCGGCTGGTGGCAGCGCCTGCGCCGCAATCCCGGCTTCCTTTGCGCCGATGCCGAATCGCTGCCGCTGGCCGATGCCTCGGTGGATTTGTTGTTTTCCAATGTCACCCTGCAATGGTGCAGCAATCCGGATGCGACCTTTGCCGAGTTTCGCCGCGTACTCAAACCTGGCGGCCTGCTGCTGTTCTCCACCTTCGGCCCCGACACGCTGAAGGAACTGCGTGCTGCCTGGCGCGCAGTGGACGACACCATGCACGTCAATGTCTTCATCGACATGCACGACCTGGGCGACGGGCTGCTGCGCAACGGCTTTGCCGATCCGGTGATGGATCGCGAGGACATCGTACTTACCTATCAGGATGCACGCAGCCTGATGAGCGACCTGAAGACCATCGGTGCGCACAACGTCAACCGCGGCCGCAGCATTGGCCTCACCGGGAAGAACAAACTCGGCGCCATGCTGGCCGCCTATGAGCGGTTCCGCCGCGACGGCCGTCTGCCGGCCAGCTATGAGATCGTCTACGGCCACGCCTGGGCGCCGCTGACGCCGCGACAGCAAACCCAGGATGGTGCCACGCGCATTTCGCTGGAACAATTGCGCGCCAATGTGCGGGGAACCTTCAAATGAGCCGCGGCATCTTCCTTACCGGCACCGACACAGGCGTATCGGCCCTGACACGGGGCCGCGCAGCGGCTAGTCGCGGGAAGGGACGAAACCCACGCCGGCGGTGCGCCCCCGCCGTTGATAACCAGGAAAGCATGTCATGAGCCGCGGCATCTTCCTTACCGGCACCGACACAGGCGTATCGGCCCTGACACGGGGCCGCGCAGCGGCTAGTCGCGGGAAGGGACGAAACCCACGCCGGCGGTGCGCCCCCGCCGTTGATAACCAGGAAAGCATGTCATGAGCCGCGGCATCTTCGTTACCGGCACCGACACAGGCGTGGGCAAGACCTGGGTCAGTGCCGGCATCATGGCCGCACTGCAACACCAGGGCCTGCGCGTGCTCGGCATGAAGCCGGTGGCGTCCGGCTGCGCGCACACCGCCGACGGCCTGCGCAACGAAGATGCCCTGCTGCTGCAACAGCAGGGCACAGCAGAAATCGAGTACGCGCTGATCAACCCCTATGCCTTTGCCCCGGCGATTGCGCCACACCTTGCCGCCGCACAGGCCGACACGACCATCGACCTCGACGTGGTCGAGCGCAATTACCGTCAACTCGCCGCACACGCCGACGTCATCGTCGTGGAAGGGGCCGGCGGCTGGCTGGTACCTCTCAATGCCCAGGAGAGCATGGCCGATTTGGCCAAGCGGCTGGAACTGGATGTGATTCTGGTGGTCGGCTTGCGCCTGGGCTGTATCAACCATGCCTTGCTCAGCGCCCAGGCCATTCGCGCCCACGGCTGCCACCTGCTGGGCTGGATCGCCAACACCCTTGACCCGCAGATGCCCAAGCTGCAGACCAACATCGATGCCATCGCGACACGCATTGACGCACCGCTGCTTGGCATCACCCCGTTTCAAACCACATTCAACGTAGAATCCCTGGCGGCAACACTCAAAATCGAATGATGCTTGCCGCGCGCAATTTGCCGTGGCTGTCCTTTTTGCCCACACTCAATCTGTTGTTAGACAAATTCATGCCGCTTATGCTGTCTGCGACTGCATCCATACATCTGCGGCAACAAGGGACATAAGCCATGACCGACTGCCCGACCACTTTGACGCCGCGACGCTCCTGGCTGGCGCGGCTGTGGTCCGCCATTAAGCCGAGTCTGCGTGAGTACCGGCACGACCATGCCCTGCGCGAGACCATCGATCTGGTCGTCACGGGTACCGACCCGCGTATCCGCGGCGTAGCCAATTA
The DNA here is from genome assembly GCA_020725115.1 of Thiohalomonas denitrificans. Taxonomy (GTDB): domain Bacteria; phylum Pseudomonadota; class Gammaproteobacteria; order Thiohalomonadales; family Thiohalomonadaceae; genus Sulfurivermis; species Sulfurivermis denitrificans_A. The sequence continues at coordinate 54,796 of DYFR01000005.1, read as the reverse complement.
CGACCGCAAGCTCGCACCTGCCGTCGCGCACATGCTCGAACACTTCACCGCCTGCGGCGGCTGGCTCGCCCCGGCTATCGAGATGAGCACGCGCGCCTGGTCACACGATCCAATCGTCCGTGCCCTGTTCACCAGCAGCGATGAACTCCACCGCCTGTTTGGCCAGAACAGGCAACTGCGCAGTTTTTTTGCCGAGCACCCCGAGCTCGATCAGGCCTACGTGGCCCTGACCGCAACGCGGCACGAGCGCAAATCCCTGGGCATGGGACTCAACGGTGATGTACTGCAACGCGACATTCCGCAAACCATGTTGGGCTTTAGCGATTTCCGCGTCTTTGGCGCCAGTGTCAGCGAGGAAAAATTGCGCGCCCATGTGTCACATCGCGGCTTCGGCTTTCTGATTGGCGAGGCCCTGGACAGAATTGTCGAGGAACACCTGCGCCGTCACGGTGCCGAAGACGAAGAGCGCATACTCAGCCTGCAACTCAAGGCCCTGGAACACAAGAAACGGGCAGTCGATGCCTTGTTCGACGCCACCTGTGCACTGGATGAGAAGATCAAGCAACTGCGTGATCGTGTACTGCGTCAGCCCCGCGCCGTGGTGCAACAGCCACGCAGCATGATCACACTGGAAGACTACATCACACAGATCAATGCGGTGCTCGGCCAGTCTGAACGCTATATCACCCAGGAGCGGGTGACACTGTATGTGGACAAGATGAATATCGAACATGAGTCCGCCCACGAGGGGGCGGCGCCCATTGTTCTCTCGGAAGTCACCATCGGCCAGCGGCCGCCACGCGTGATCATCCTCGCACGCTATCCGCGCAGTGAATTACCGCAGGCAACCGATCGGTTGGATGAAGCTGTCCACCTACTTGGGCTCTAAATAGGTGTTCCGAATTTGTAACCAGGCATAGGGCGCCCCATGGGCGCCGTGCTGCGGCGGGCACGGCCCGCCCTATGACACACCGAAGATAAGGTGGATACCAATTCGGAACACTTATTTAGGCCCCGCTGCGGGGTAGTCGGTCTCAAGCCCGACAGGCTGCTGGCCCGAGTGTATGCGCCGCCGAAACCGATGGGCGACCATGGCGCTGCACACGGCCGCCATGCGCGTCACAACCGTTTCACATTTTAACCTTACAATAAGCGCGTCTATTACGGTTCTTGGGCCGCCGAATTGTCAAACCAGTCTGTTTGGTATACAAGACATCCTTATACGGATCACAACTCCACGGAGGGGAAACATGTCATCACCGCGTATTCGCGTTCTGTTGTTCTGCCTGCTGCTGTCCGCCGCCACCACCTTGACCGCCGCAGGCTATCCCGCTGCGCTTGCCCACGAAGTACCGCCTTACCCCCAGGCCAAACTCGACTCTGCCAGCGAGAATGCGCGCAGCGCCAGTGTCGTGCTCAACGCCCACGACACGACGGATCAGGCAGTACGCTACTACCGTGACAAGCTGGCCGGCCAGGGCTGGAAGCAGACCGCCGACGCCGCCGTCGGCACTGCGCGCGCGCTGGAGTTCAGCCGCGACAACAGCAGTATCGCCATCAGCATCATGCCCACCTCCGCCGGCACCACCATCGCACTCACCCTGAGCCGCTAAAACCCGGCGCTGAAAACGACAACGGCCTCACTGGGAGGCCGCTGTCGTTGGTACTGCAAAACGCCGATCAGGCCGCCAGCATGTTGCGCAGCTTGTTCATGGCGTTCTTCTCCAGCTGGCGGATGCGCTCGGCCGAGACGTTGTACTTGTCCGCCAGATCCTGCAGCGTGGTCTTGCCGTCATCGGACAGCCAGCGCGCGGCGACGATGTCGCGGCTGCGGTCATCCAGGGTGGCCAGGGCGCTGTGCAGGCGCTGGCTGTTGTCCGCCTCGAAGTTGGACGCCTCCAGCTGGGCCGCCGGCTCGAAGCGGGTATCGGCCAGATAGGCAGCCGGTGCCGGGGCGACATCATCGTCGTCATCGGACTGGGCATCAAAGGCCACATCGTGACCGGACAGGCGCGACTCCATCTCCAGCACGGTGCTGGCGGGAACGCCCAGATCCCTGGCCACCGCATCCACCTCTTCCTTGGAGAACCAGCCCAGGCGCTTCTTGGAGGAGCGCAGGTTGAAGAACAGCTTGCGCTGCGCCTTGGTGGTGGCCACCTTGACGATGCGCCAGTTGCGCAGGATGAATTCGTGGATCTCGGCGCGAATCCAGTGCACGGCAAAGGACACCAGACGCACCCCCTGTTCCGGGTCGAAGCGCTTCACCGCCTTCATCAGGCCGATGTTGCCCTCCTGGATCAGGTCGGCCTGCGGCAGACCATAACCGGAATAGCCGCGGGCGATATGCGCCACAAAGCGCAGGTGCGCCATCACCAGGCGGCGTGCCGCCTCCAGATCGCTGTCATCGCGCAGACGGATGGCCAGCTCACGCTCTTCCTCGGCGCTCAGCATCGGAATGCGATTGATGGCCTGGCTGTAGGCCTCGATGCTCCCAAGGGGAACATTCACTTGCAGTTGCAGGGCTTTGCTCATCGTTACTCCCTATCTTGCGTTCACATGCCAGGTTGGCTGGCCCAGTTATAACCAACCATAACACTCAACTATTGGCGGCGCAATCCCTTCTGCCAAATTCCTCAGAGGGGTATTTTTAGCACTCTCCGGGTAAGAGTGCCAATAGGAACGGCGAGTTCCCGCGACAATTGCTCAAGCCTAATGGAGTCGCAAACAGTTTTTTAAAGTCGGAAACACAGGGTAAACCATGGACTCAATGCCGGTGCCGATGGTGGATATCCGGGAAATGCGGGTGCTTGTGGGTAAGCACGTCATGGCAAGCCCCGGCTATGCCTATTTCAGATTGAACACCGGCCTGACGGCACTCTTGCCGGCCAGGGTCACCGTGGCTGCGACACGCACACCGACACCCACCTTGAAGGAGCCCCTGGCCTCCAGGCGGTTCTCGCCGGCCGGCTCCAGCTTTACCGCCATCTTGTCGTTGCCGGCATAGATCACTGCCTCGGCAGTGGCGCCCGCCGTTGCAACCGGCTTGCCGTGATCGCTGACATACAGGGTGAGGCTGTCCGGCGTGGCGACCAGTTCGTAGGTAACATGCCTTATCTCCCGTACCACACCACCGTGATTCGGGCCGTGGCTGTGGCCGCCACCGGCCAGGGCGGGCGGAACGGCAACGGTGAAAGAAACCAGCAACGCGAAAATAAAATGCTTCATGGTTGACTCCATTTGAGGTTTACAGGGATTCGGTTTCATTGCGCTCCGGAACGGCCGGCCTTGCCGCCGCCCCGATTCTTTGTGACAACCGGCAGTCGCGCGAGTCATACCGGCGTAGTCCGCTCGGCCGCACGACGCAGCGTGGTCTCACCGCGCGCCAGCAGCGTGCGTATCGCGCCGAAGCGCAGGTAGAGCGCCGGCACGACGATCATGTTGAGCAGCGTCGAGCTCAGCAGGCCGCACAGGATCACCACCGCCATCGGCGCCTGGATCTCGCTGCCCGGCTCGCCGGCGGCGAGGGCCAGCGGCACCAGCGCCAGACCGGCCGCCAGCGCCGTCATCAGGATCGGCACCAGCCGTTCCTCCGCACCGCGCCGCACCGCCTCGGCGGCGTCGCACACACCCTCGTGCTCCACCAGGTGATGGATGTGGGCGATCATCATCACGCCGTTGCGGGTGGCAATGCCGAACAGGGTGATGAAGCCGATGATCGAGGCCACCGACAGCACGCCGCCGCCGACAAACACCCCGACCACCCCGCCGATCATCGCCAGCGGCAGATTGAGCATGACGAGCAAGGCATCGCGTGCCGTGCCGAAGGCGACAAACAGCAAAAGGAAAATGCCCACCGTGACCGCCGCCCCCAATACCAGCAGGGTACGCGAGGCCGCCTCGGCGCTCTCGAACTGGCCGCCGTATTCGATGTGATAACCCGCCGGGAGCACTACGCCGGCCGCCACCTGCTGACGGATGTCGGCCACCACGCTGGACAGGTCGCGCCCGGCGACGTTGGCCATCACCACCATCTTGCGCTGCACGTTCTCGCGGCTGATGGAATAGGGCGCACGGTCGTTGCGGATATCGGCCAGAGCAGAGAGCGGCAGACGCGCACCATCCGCCGTGGTGAGCAGGGTCGCGCGCACGGTGTCGAGGCTGGCGCGGGTCGAGGGATCAAACCGCAGCACCAGTTCATAGGAGGCGTCGCCCTGCTGCACCTGATTCACCGGCAGGCCGGAAAAGGCCACCTCGATGGCATCGGATACCTCGCGTATGGACAGGCCGTGCTGGGCCAGGGCGTGACGATCGAAGCGGACCGTAAGAAACGGGATGTCGCTCTGCTGCTCGTCGCTGACATCCACCGCGCCCGGTACCTCCGCCACGACGCTTTTCACCTGCTGCGTCAGGCGCCGCAACTCGGCGAGGTCCGGCCCGAAAATCTTTACCGCGATATTGGAGCGGCTGCCCGACAGCATGTGATCGATGCGATGCGATATCGGCTGGCCGACGACGATCTGGGTGCCCGGCACACTGGCCAGATCGGCACGCAGCGCGGCCAGAAACGCCTCCTTGCTGCGCTCACCCATCTTCAGCGTCACCTCCATCTCCGAGGCCGACACGTCCATGGCATGGGGATCGCCTTCGGCACGGCCGGTGCGCCGCGCCGTGGCCACCACCTCGGGGTGGGACAGCAGGATGTTTTCCACCATGCGCCCCAGGCGGTCGGACTCTTCCAGCGAGGTGCCGGGCAGGGTGGCCATGCCCACGGTGAGCGTGCCTTCGTTGAAGTTGGGCAGAAAGGTACGGCCGGCAAACGACAGCGCGGTCAGCGCGACGGCCAGCGTCACGACGCTCACCAGGGTCACCGCTTGCCAGCGCTGCAGCGTCACGCCCAGCACGCGGCGATAGGCGGCCTTCAGCGCGTGGATGAAGCGCGGCTCGATACTGTCCCGCACCGTCTTCGATGACGGCAGCAACAGCACGGCCAGCACCGGCGTCACGGTGATGGCCACCGCCAGGGAGGCGGCGAGGGACACCACATAGGCCAGGCCCAGCGGCGCCATCAGGCGACCCTCAACGCCGGAGAGGAAGAACAGCGGCAGGAACACCAGCATGATGATCAGGGTGGCGAAGACGATCGACCCCTGGATCTCGCGCGTCGCCTGAAACACCAACGGGGTGACCGCCTGCTGTTGCTCCTGCGGCTTGAGCCGGTTCTCGCGCAGGCGCCGCACGATGTTCTCCACCACGATGATGGCATCGTCCACCAGGGCGCCCAGGGCGATGGCCATGCCGCCGAGGGTCATGGTGTTGATGGTCGCGCCCAGGGCCTTCATCACCAGCACCGCCGCCACCAGGGACAACGGTATCGCTATCAGGGTGATGGCGGTGGCACGCGCCGAAAGCAGGAAGGCAAAGACGATGGCGATCACCAGCACGGCGCCTTCGACCAGCGCCTGTTCCAGATTGGCGATGGACACGCGGATGAAATCCGCCTGGCGGAAGATGTGACGCTCGATTTGCATGCCCTGCGGCAACCCGGCCTGGATTTCCTCCAGGGTGGCATCCAGCCGGTCGGTCAGTTCAAGGGTGTTGGCCCCCGGCTGCTTCTGGATGCCCAGCACCACGGCGGGGCGGCCGTTGTGCGAGCCGACGCCGCGCGTGGACGCCGGCCCGATGTCGACGCTGGCCACATGCCGCACCAGCACCGGCTGGTTGCTGCGCCGCGTCACCACGGTGTCGGCGATGTCCTCCAGCACCTCGATGCGGCCCAGGCCCTGGATCAGATACTCCATGCCGCCGGCCACCACAAAGCCCGCCGAGGTGTTGCGGTTGGCCTCGCGCAGCGCCTGCGCCACCTCGTCCACGGTGATGCCGTAGGTGGCGAGGCGCTCCGGATCGATCGTCACCTGGAACTGCTGGGTGTCGCCGCCGATGGGCAGCACCTCGGCCACGCCGGGCACCGCCAGCACGCGCCGCTTGATGAGCTGCTCGGCAGCGTTTTTCAGCTCCATGCCGCTGTGCCGGTCCGAGGCCAGGGCGATGAACAGTATTTCGCCCATGATCGATGCCGCCGGCGCCATGGCCGGCGCCGGCACGTCCTCGGGCAGCGCCGCGCGGGCCTGCTGCAGGCGCTCCGCCACCACCTGGCGCGCGCGGTAGAGATCGGTGCCCCAGGCAAACTCCACGGTGACCACCGACAGGCCGATCTTGCTGTAGGAGCGCACCCGCCGCACATCGGGCGCACCATTCAGCGCCGTTTCGATGGGAAAGGTAACCAGCTTTTCCACCTCGGTGGGGGCCATGCCGCGCACCTCGGTGACCACGGTCACGCTCGGCGCGGTCAGGTCGGGAAAGACATCCACCGGTGTGTTGGCCGCCTGCCAACCGCCCCACCCCAGCAGCAGCACACCGGCGATGACCACGAACAGCTTGTTGCGCAGCGACCAGGCAATGATGTGTTCGATCATGTTGCTCTCCCCGGATCAGTGCGCATGGCCGTGGCCGATGGCGCCGGTATTGGCCTCCGCCAGCTTGACCAGATAGGCGCCGCGCGATACCACGCGCTGCCCGGCGCTGAGTCCGTCCACGACTTCGACCCAATCACCATCACGCGCCCCGAGTCGCACCATGCGCCGCTCGAAGGATTCGCCGCCGCTCTGCACGTACACCACGGCCACACCGCTCTCATCCAGCACACTCGATGCGGGAATGGCGACGGCCTCATGGCCGGCGCCGACGAACACCTGTGCCTGCACCGCCATGCCGATGGGCAGATTGACCCCCGACGGCGGGGTGAACTCGAACACCACCGGCACGGTGCGCGTCACGGCATCCACCACCCCGCCGACCGCGACCAGCCTGCCGTTGTCACCCGCCACGATGTCGATGCCGCGCTCCATGCCGCCCGCGCGGAAACTCGCGCCGCCGGGCACGCCCAGGCCCGCCGCATCCGCTTCGGCCACGCGCAGCTCCAGCCACAGCTTGCGGCGGTCAACGATGTGGAACAGCAGCGCGCCTTCCTGGGCATAGGCACCGGCGGAGACCCGCACATCGGCCAGCGTACCGGCCAGCGGCGCGCGCAGCGGGATGCCGCCGCCGCCACCGCCGTACTGGCCCAGGCGCTGCTGTGCCGCCGCCAGTTCGGCCCGCGCCAACTCCGCCGCCGCCCGCGCCGCCAGCAGACGCTTCTCCGGCACGGCCTCGTCGCGGTAGAGGCCCTCCATCCGCGCCAGCTCCTGCTCGGCCAGGGTGTTTTCCACCCGGGCCCGGCCCGCCGCCGTCTGCAGTGTGGCCAGATCGGCCTCACCGCCCAGGCGCGGCAGCAGGTAGGCCAACACCTCACCCTTGCGCACGGCCTGTCCCAGCGCCGGGAAGCCGCCGGCGGCCCTGACCTGGCCGGCGGCCGGCGCGGTCAGCAGCGCCTCGCCGTCGGGCGCGGCGCGCAGGGTGCCGGTGGCGCGGAGCGCCGTGCGCACCGGCCGTACCACCGCCTCGGCGGTGGCGAAATCGACCTTCCACTGCTGCTCCTTGGTGAAGCCGATGCCCGCGTCATCGTCGGCCACGGCTTCGGCCTCGGCGCTGTGCCGATCCGGGAACACCGTGACCGGCCCCAGCAGATGCGTGACGCTGAACTGCGGCGTGGTCACCTCGATGCTCAGTTCGCGCATGCCGCTGTATTTCGGGATTGCCACGGGACGGAAGATGCCGGGCTGGCTCGGGCCGGCGACGCTGAAGGTCTCCTCCGGCTGGTCGTCGCCGCCGAGTCGTACCGTCACGTTGCCGGCCGTCAGCGCCCTGAAATCCGCCAGCGTGGTCAGATGGGCGGCAAAGGCCGACGTCTCGCCCACCACCAGCGGCGGAAACTCGACGAACAGCTCGGTGTGCGCGGTGAAGTGGGTGAGCTTTTCGGTGCCGGCGCCGTGGTCATGGCCATGTTCGGCTGCATCATCGTGCGCGGCATGGGTCGCGGCAGTATGGTCGCCACAGCCACCCAGCAACAGGGTCATGGCGAGAACGAGCACAAGGGTCAGGGTTTGCATTGGGTACTCCCGGTCAACAGGTCAAATTCGATGTAGGCAAGGCGGGCGCGCCGCTCCAGCTCCAGCGCCTCGGTTTCGGTCTCCAGCGCGCTGCGGTAGGCATCGAGCAACTCCAGCAGGCTCGATTCGCCGCCCTGGTAGGCGGCCTCGGCGATACGGATCAACTCAGGCAATTCAGTGACTGTGCGTTGGCGGTAGTCCGCTGCGGTGGTGCGCAGGCCTTCGGCCAGATGTCGCAGACCCTGCACCTCGCCGATGGCATGGGCGCGCATCAGGCCGAGTTCACCACGCGCCTGCATGGCCTCGGCGCGTGCGCGTTGCTGTCCGGCCTGCTGGCGGTCGAACAGCGGCAGCGGCACGGAAACGGAAAACATCACGCCGTCTTCCGCGGTGAGGCCGTTATCCACACGTTTGGAGCCGATGCCGAGGGTCACATCGGGGATGGCGCCGCGACCGGCCGCCCGCCCCTCCAGCTCGGCCGCCTCGGCCCGACTGGTGAGTGCCCGCAGATCGGGACGCTGCTCCAGACACTGCATGGCCTCCTCCAGGGTCGGCAACGGCGGCGGCGCCAACTCGCCCACCACCAGCGGCGCGACGCTGAGGCCGGTGTAGGCCGCAAGGCGCGCCACCTCGCGCCCCAGTTCGGCGCGCTGCGCCAGAAGCCGGGCCGCGGCCGATTGCTGCTCCCGTGCCAGACGACGGCGGTCGTAGCCCGAGGCCTCGCCGGCGGCGGCCAACGCCTCGACCATGCCTTCGACCTGCGCGAAATGCCGGCTCCAGACCTCGGTCAGCCGGACGATCTCCTGGCGGTACAGGGCTTCATGAAAGGAATGCCGGGTCGCGGCCACCCGCTCGGCGTGACGCGCGGCATTGTCGGCCTGCGCCATCACGAGGCGGTGTCCCGCCGCCTCGCGCCGCAGGCCGCGGCGGCCGGAAAGATCGAAGGTTTGACTGAGCATCCAGCTCTCCTCGACGGCCTCGGGAGAACTGCCGAGCGATTCCCGGCTATAGCTCAAAGACGGATTGGGCCATTGCCGCGCCGTCGCCACGTCCGCCTCGGCGGCCAGCAGCGCGCCCTGCTCCAGATCGGCCACTTCGGCACGCTCCAGAATCAGCCTGATGGCATCGGCCTCGGTGATAACGGTCTGTGTCCAGCCTGCCAGGGGCAGCGCCAGCAGCACTACAAAAAACATCGCACGCATGATTTCCTCGCAACATGAAAGTCAGGACGAAGAACGCCGGCGAACGATGACGGTCAGCGGCAGACTGCCGCCGGATACGGAAACGTGCGCCGGTCAGGCGCGCGCGAGTGGGGGGCGATCAATGAGCGGGGGCGTATGGGAGACAAACGATGCCGACAACGACGGGATGGGCCCATCGGGCACGGCAACCCCTGGAACCACACTGGACTCCATGGGGATATAGATGAAAACAGGATGGCAATGGCTGACGTGATGGCCGTCATCATTGTGATCACCGTCCACGTCGCCGGCGAACGACAGGTCATGACCGTCGTGATCGCCGTCGTGGTGGTGATGGTCATGGTCGTGGCTGTGCAGCCCCGAACCTGCAACATTCCCGCCGATATGCCCCGACATGCCGGCCCCCACAGACCAGGCGGTCTGCAGCGGCAGCATGAGTATCAGGACGAGAAGCAGGGCACGGCGCATGGCGGTCATTGTAGGGATCGGGGCGACACATGCAAGCCCCGGCCCTGTGTGCCTGATGCACAAGCAGGCGTCAGCGATGCCCCTGTGTCCACCACAGCCATTGCAACTCGCGCTTCTGTGTTTACGACTTTATTTGGTCAGAACAAGTATTCAGGCAGTGCGGGCGGGAACGGGGCAGATACTGCCGTCGCCGCGGGTCTGGCAGACCCGGTTGCGGCCGGCGGCCTTGGCGCCGTAGAGGGCCTGGTCGGCGATGCCGAGCAGGGCATTGAGATCCTTGCCCGGGTGTTCGGCCACGGCGGCCAGACCGAGGCTCAGGGTGACATCCACTCCGGCCGGCTTGAGTCGCTCCACTTCGATGCGCAGCTGTTCGGCGCGCTCGGGCACATTGTCGCCATGCAGCAGGACAACGAATTCCTCACCACCGAAGCGGGCCGCGAGGCCGTCCGGGAACAGCCGGTTCAGCATGTCGCCCATGGCCATCAGCACCTTGTCGCCGACCAGATGGCCAAGGCCGTCGTTGATGCGCTTGAAGTGATCCAGATCGACGATCATCGCCCAACCCTGCGATGTGCGGCCAAGAAAACCCTGCCCCTCGTCCACCAGGTAGCGCCGGTTGCGCACGCCGGTGAGGGCATCGGTGGTGGCCAGGCGCTCCATGTCGGCGGTCTGGCGTTTGAGGGCATCGAACTGGTGCTTGATGAGCAGCAGCGAGCGCACGCGCGCCATCAGCACTTCCTCCACCAGGGGCTTGTTGACGAAGTCGTTGGCGCCGGCGTGGAACACTTCTACCTGGGTGGAGGCATCGTCGTTGCCGGTAGTCACCAGCACGGGCAGCTCCTGCTGCGAATAATGCTGGCGCGCGCGCAGCACGTAGAGCAGGTCGCCGCCGGTCATCTCGCCCTTGAGGAAGAAATCGGTGATCACCAGGTCGAAACCACGCTCACCGGGTTGCCTGGCCTGCCCCAGCAGATCCAGCGCCTCTTCCACCGTGAGGGTGTGCACCACCACCAGCCCATGCTGCTCCAGTACGGTCTTGGTGACGGCGGCGGCGGTACGGCTGTCCTCAACGTAGAGGACGCGGCCGTACAGCGCGGCATTACGCTCCAGAAAGGATTTGATGAACTGGCCGAAGGCCTGGAAACCCAGTGACTTGTCAAAGTAGTCGGTGACGCCCGCGGCATAACCTTCGCGGATCAGGCGCTGATCCGCGTCACTGGAAATGACGATCACCGGAGTGTAGTGATGGCGTTTGCTGTGGCGGATGCGGCGGCACAGGTCGAGGCCATCGGCGTCGGGCAGCATCAACGCCGTGGTCACCAGGGAGAAGCGTTCCTCCTCCAGCCGGGCCAGTGCCTCGGCCTCCGTACCGACGGCGGTGACCCGCGCCCCCGGCAGTGCCTCGTCCAGGCGGCGGGTAATTACCTCGCGCGACAGGGTGGAACCGTCCACCACCAGTATGCTGTTACTCATCGGCGCCCCTCCCCCCATGCTTTCTTATTTATCACGCATTTTTTATGCGTGTTTTATACCACAGGTGACCACCGAGAAAACCCGGCTACGTCGGTTCGATCTCGCGTAAATGCCGCCCCACCGCCAGCCAGGAACCGAGCAGGCCGAGCAGGCAGCCGCCGCCGAACAGTGCCAGCGCGGTGACAAAGTCGAGGCCGTGCAGACGGAAGCTGCTGCCGTAGAGTCCGGCCAGGCCGGCCACCGGCTCGGCCAGCAGCCACAGCGACACCTGGATCATCAGCAGGGCGATGGCGCCGCCGAACAGGCCGTACCAGAAGCCGGTGTAGAGGAAGGGGCGGCGGATGAAGGCGTCGGTACCGCCGATGAGCTTGATGATGACGATTTCATCGCGCCGGCTCTGGATGGCGAGGCGGATGGTGTTGCCCACCACCAGCAGCACCGCGAGGCCCAGCAGCGAACCCAGCACCCAGACGCCGCGGCGCACGATGTCCATCATGGCGTAGATGCGCTTGACCCACTGCATGTCCAGCTGCGCCAGGTCCACCTCGGGGCGGGCGCGCAGACGTTCCAGCAGCTGCTCCATCACCTCCGGTCCCTGCGTCTGTTCCACCCGGGGAAAGACCACCAGCACCGAGGGCAACGGGTTGTCCTCCAGCACCTGCAGCACGTCGCCAAAGCCGGACAGGCTCTTGAACTCCTCCAGTGCCTGTTCACGCGAGATGTAGCGCACCGAACCAATCCCGGCCGATGTCTCCAGCTCCCGTGCCAGCGCCTGGGCGCGCGCCTCGCTCACGCCGCGCTTCAGGAACAGCGACACCTGGGTGGCGCCGTCCCAGCCGCGCGCCACCTGCTGCGCGTTGCCCAGCAGCACGTACAGCCCGGCCGGCAGCGCCAGGGCGATACCGATGACCGCGGCGGTGAGGATGGCGTTGAAGGGGCGGCGCCAGATCTGCCCCAGGGTGTAGAAGAAGGTCTGCACATGGCGCAGCAGCCAGGAGCGCAGCAGCGTAGCGGCGCCCATCTTCACCACGCGGGCGCCTTCCGGGGCATTGCGCTGTGTCTCGGCCATCAGCGTGCCCCTCCGCTGTCGCCGGCCAGACGGCCGTGATCCAGGCGCAGCACGCGGTGACCCAGTTGCCTGATCAGTTCCAGATCATGGCTGGCGATGAGCACGCTCACGCCGACGCGGTTGAACTCTTCGAACAGGCCCATGATCTCGCGCGACAGTTCCGGGTCGAGATTGCCGGTGGGTTCGTCCGCCAGCAGCAGCGGTGGCTTGTTGACCACCGCGCGGGCGATGCCGACGCGCTGCTGCTCGCCGCCGGACAGGGTGATGGGATACATCTTTTCCTTGTTGAGCAGGCCGACCTTGTCCAGCGCGGCACGCACGCGGCGGCCGATCTCCGGATGGCTGTGGCCGGCAATGATCAGCGGCAGCGCCACGTTGTCAAACACCGTGCGGTCGAACAGCAGGCGGTGGTCCTGAAAGATGATGCCGATGTCGCGCCGCACGTGAGGGATACGCCGCCGCCCCACCTTGGCGAAATTCTGGCCGTTGATGATCACCTGGCCGTTGGTGGGCCGCTCGATGAGGGCGATGAGCTTGAGCAGGGTGGACTTGCCGGCGCCGGAGTGGCCGGTGAGAAAGGCCATCTCGCCCGGCGCCAGATGCAGCGACACATCGGACAGGGCCTCATAGCCCCCGGGGTAACGCTTGCTGACGTTGGAAAAACGGATCATTTAAATTCAGATACAAGATACAAGTGACAAGATACAAGAAAACCCGGCCGCAGGCCGCACCACCCCTTGTATCTTTGCTCTTGCATCTTTCCTCTATTTTTCACTTAACAAGGCCTCGACGAACTCACCGGCCTCGAACACGCGCAGGTCATCGATCCCCTCGCCCACGCCGATGAAGCGGATGGGCAGGCCGAGGCGCTTGGCGATGGCGAAGATGATGCCGCCCTTGGCGGTGCCGTCGAGCTTGGTGAGGGCGAGACCGGTGACGCCGATGGCCTGGTGAAACTGCTGCGCCTGTTGCAGGGCGTTCTGGCCGGTGCCGGCATCGAGCACCAGGAGCACCTCGTGCGGCGCCTCCGGGTCGATCTTGCCCAGCACGCGCTTCACCTTCTTCAGCTCTTCCATCAGATTGGACTGGGTGTGCAAACGACCGGCGGTGTCGGCGATGAGCACGTCGATGCCGCGGCTCTTCGCCGCCTGCAGGGCATCAAAGATCACCGAGGCGGTGTCGGCGCCGCTGCCCTGGGCGATGACGGGAATGCCGTTGCGCTCGCCCCACACCTGCAACTGCTCCACCGCCGCGGCGCGAAAGGTATCGCCGGCAGCGAGCATCACGCTCTTGCCCTCGCCCTGCAGGCGCTTGGCCAGCTTGCCGATGGTAGTGGTCTTGCCGGCGCCGTTGATGCCGGCCATGAGGATGACGAAAGGCTTGTGCGTGCCGTCGATGACCAGCGGCCGGCTGCTCGGCGCCAGAATGGCGGCCATGTCCTCGCGCAGGGCGGCGAACAGGGCGGTGCTGTCGTCGAGCTGTTTGCGCGAGATGCGCTTGGTAAGATCCTGGATGATCGCGGTGGTGGCCTCGACGCCGACGTCGGCCATCAGCAGGCGGGTTTCCAGCTCTTCCAGCAGTTCGTCGTCGATCTTGCGACCCACCGGCACCAGGTCGCGGATGTCGGTGTTGAGCAGCTGGCCGGTCCTGGCCAGGCCCTGGCGCAGGCGCGCCAGCAGGCCGGGCTTGTCCTGCCTTTCTTCCGGTTTCTCACCGGACTTGTTCTTGCCGAAACCAAACATGGAATGGGTCTGTGTGGGAACCTGGGCCGTAGGTGGCTGTCATCTTCAACTGCAAGGCGGTGGTATCCTACCACCTCGCCACACCACACCAAAGCAACAATAAGGCCGCCCATGAAATCACTCGCAGTTATCCTGCTCGCCGCTGGGCTGACCGGCTGCGCCACGGCACCCGGCCCGTCGCGCGTCGTCCACAGCGAAGGTCCGGTACACGAAACCACCCTGGCCAACGGTCTCAAGGTCATCGTGCGGGAGGACCATCGCGCCCCGGTGGTGGTATCCCAGGTCTGGTACAAGGTCGGCGGCAGCTATGAGTACGACGGGGTTACCGGCATCTCCCACGTGCTGGAACACATGATGTTCAAGGGCACGCCCAACCATCCACCCGGCCAGTTCTCGCGCATCATCGCCGAGCATGGCGGACGCGAGAATGCCTTCACCGCCCAGGACTACACCGCCTATTTCCAGCAGCTGGAGAAGTCGCGCCTGCCCATCGCCTTCGAGCTGGAGGCCGACCGCATGCGCCACCTCACCCTGGATCCGCAGGAGGCCGCCCGGGAATTGCAGGTGGTGATGGAGGAGCGGCGCCTGCGCACCGACGACAACCCGCAGGCGCTCACCTGGGAGGCCTTCAGCGCCGCCGCCTGGCAGGTCAGCCCCTATCGTCACCCCATCATCGGCTGGATGAACGATATTGAAAATCTCGGCGTGGACGACCTGCGTCGCTGGTACCAGACCTGGTACGCGCCCAACAACGCCACCCTGGTGGTGGTGGGCGACGTCGAGCCGCAGAAGGTGTTCGAACTCGCCGAGCGCCACTACGGCCCGCTCAAGCCCAGCACCATCACCCCGGCCAAGCCACGCATCGAACCGCCGCAGCGCGGCGAGCGACGCATCGTGGTGAAGGCACCGGCGGAGCTGCCCTACCTGATCATGGGCTACAAGGTGCCGACCCTGAAGACGGCGGACGAAGACTGGAAGCCCTATGCCCTGGAGGTACTGGGCGGCGTGCTCGACGGCGGCCGCAGCGCGCGCCTGCCGCGTGAACTGGTGCGCGGCGGCCAGATCGCCGCCAGCATCAGCGCCGGCTACACCCTCACCGCACGCCTCGGCGATCTGTTCTCCTTCGGCGGCACACCGGCCCAGGGCCACGACGTGGCGTCACTGGAAGCGGCCATCAAGGCGCAGATCGAGAAGCTCAAGACCGAACCGGTGAGCAGCGAGGAGCTGGCGCGCATCAAGGCGCAGGTGACCGCATCGAAGGTGTATGAACTGGACTCGGTGTTCTATCAGGCGATGCAGATCGGCGTGCTGGAAACCGTCGGCCTGGACTGGCGCCTGCTGGAGCAATACCCGCAACGCATCGCCGCCGTGACGCCGGAACAGATCATGGCGGTGGCACGCGAGTTCTTCATCGCCGACAACCTGACCGTCGCCGTGCTCGACCCGCAGCCGCTGGATGGTGCCGCGCCACGCGCACCGGCCGGCGGAGCCTACCGACACTAAAAATCCAACGCAGAGGCGCAGAGACACAGAGGTCGCAGAGAACACCCTTTCATTCTCTGCGTACTCTGCGCCTCGGCGGTGAAGAGGTTTTACACATGAGTCTTGTTACACGGAAATTCCTGGTCATCATCACCCTGTGCTGGAGCGGCATCGCCGCCGCCCTGCCGCAGATCGAGCACTGGCAGACCGGCAACGGCGCCCGGGTCTATTTCGTCGCCGCGCATGAATTGCCGATGGTGGACGTGCAGGTGGTGTTCGACGCCGGCAGCGCGCGCGATGCCGTGCCCGGCACCGCCAGCCTCACCGCGCGTCTGCTGCCGGAAGGTGCGGGCGACCTGAACGCCAATGCCATTGCCGAGCGTTTTGATGCCCTGGGCGCCAGTTCCGGCAGCAGTGCCGGACGCGACAACGCCAGCGTCAGTCTGCGCAGCCTGACCGATCCGGCCCTGCTGCAACCGGCGCTGGAAACCCTGGCCCTGGTGCTGCGCGCACCCACCTTCCCGGCCGCGGCCTTCGAACGCGAGCGCAATCGTGCACTGGTCGCCCTGCGCGCCCAGGAGCAGAACCCCGGCGCCCTGGCCGACCGCGCCTTTTACCAGGCGCTCTACGGCCAGCACCCTTACGCGCAGGCCACACTCGGCACGGCACAGAGCGTGACTGCCCTCAAGCGCGCCGATCTGCTGACCCACTACCGCCATTACTTCACGGCCCGCAACGCCATCGTGGTCATCGTCGGTGACCTGCAACGGGATGCCGCAGCGGCCGTGGCGGAAACCGTGGTGGGCAGGCTGCCCGGCGGCAGCGTGCCGCCGCCGCTGCCCGCCGTCGCGCCCGCCACCGGCGGCAAGGCTCATGTGGCGCACCCGTCGAGCCAGACTCACATCCTGGTCGGCCAGCCGGTGCTGCGCCGCGGCGATCCGGACTACTTCGCCCTGTACGTCGGCAACCACATCCTCGGCGGCTCCGGCCTGGTATCACGCATCTCCGACGAGGTGCGCGAAAAGCGCGGCCTGGCCTACAGCGCCTACAGCTATTTCATGCCCATGCGCCAGGCCGGCCCGTTCCAGATGGGCGTGCAGACCAAGAACGAATCGGCGACCGAGGCATTGCAGGTATTGCGTGCGACGCTGGAGCGCTATCGCGCGGAAGGCCCGACCACCGAGGAATTGATCGCCGCCAAGAAGAACATCACCGGCGGTTTCCCGCTCAACATCGACAGCAACAGCGACATCGCCGGCTACCTGGCAATGATCGCCTTTTACGACCTGCCGCTGGACTATCTCGACCGCTTCATCGACCAGGTGAATGCCGTAAGCGCCGAACAGATCCGCGATGCCTTCCAGCGCCGCGTCGACCCCGAGCGCCTGGTCACCGTCACCGTCGGCAACGGTAAATGAAGTCGAACGGCTGAAACCCGCCGCAGAGACGCCGAGGCGCAGAGTATATTCGTTACAAATCTCTGCGTGCTCTGCGTCTCTGCGACAATTGTGTTTTTACGAAGAGAGATCACTGTGCCGCGTCATGTGACCAACCAATTGCGCATCATCGGCGGCACCTGGCGCAGCCGCCGCGTCAGCTTTCCCGACGTGGAAGGCCTGCGCCCCAGTCCCGATCGGGTACGCGAGACGCTGTTCAACTGGCTGGCCCCCGTCATCCAGGGCGCACGCTGTCTCGACCTCTATGCCGGCAGCGGCGCGCTGGGGCTGGAGGCGCTGTCACGCGGCGCCGCCGAGGTGGTCTTCGTCGACAGCGACCGCCGTGTCATTGCCCAGCTGGAGCAGAATCTGAAGCTGCTCGATGCCGGCAGCGCCGGCGTGGTACAGGCCGATGCGCTGACCTTTCTGCAACGTCCGCCGCGCCCCTTCGACGTAGTGTTCCTCGACCCGCCGTTCCGCAAGAATCTGTTGCCGGGCTGTCTGGAAACCCTCGCTGCCGGATGGCTCGCTTCCGGTGCACGGGTGTATGTGGAAAACGAGGCGGAGCTGGGCGAGCCACCGCTGCTGCCGGACTGGGAGCTGCTGCGCAGCAAGCAGGCCGGACAGGTGCGCTACAGCCTGTTGCAGGCGCCGTAACGCGCCCGGCGCGGGCGTCGTGCTATGATCCGGCGAAACCTTCGTCCCCGGACTGCCGATGCACATCACCGCCCTCTATCCCGGCACCTTCGACCCCATCACCAACGGTCATAGCGATATCATCGAACGTGCCGCGCGGCTGTTCGATCGGGTCATCGTCGCCATTGCTGCCAACGCAAAAAAGCAGCCGGCCTTCACCCTGGAGGAGCGCATCACCATGGCGCGCGAGGCGCTGGCTGATCTCGCCAATGTGGAGGTGTGCGGCTTCGACTCACTGCTGGCCGACTACGTGCAGCAGCGCGATGCCCAGGTGATCCTGCGCGGCCTGCGCGCGGTATCCGACTTCGAATACGAGTTCCAGCTGGCCGGCATGAACCGGCGCCTGGCGCCGAAGGTCGAGACCCTGTTCCTTACCCCGGCGGAGAACTATGCTTTCATCTCTTCCAGCCTGGTCAAGGAAGTGGCCGCCCTGGGCGGGGATGTGTCCGCCTTCGTCCATCCCAAGGTGCTGGCTGCACTTCAAAACAGATTGCGCTAATATAGTGCGCATTGTATCCATAGGGCGCCCCGGCGCCCGTCAGCAGGAGGTTAGAAGTTCATGGCACTGATGATCACCGACGAGTGCATCAATTGTGATGTATGCGAGCCCGAGTGCCCCAACGGCGCCATCTCGCAGGGCGACGACATTTACGTCATCGACCCCAATCTGTGCACGGAATGCGTCGGCCATTACGATACCCCGCAGTGCGTGGAAGTCTGCCCCGTCGACTGCATCCCCAAGGACCCCGGCCACGTGGAAACCCACGAGCAGCTGCAGGCCAAGTACGAAAAGCTGCAGAAGGCTTAAGACGTACCCTGCGCTGCCCTGCACAAGGCCCCGCCCGTCGGGGCCTTGTCGTTTGTGGCAACCATCTCGCCCGGGAGGCCTCATGCTCCGCCTGCTGCTGCTGCTTCTGCTCTGGCTGCCCCTGGCCCAGGCCGCGACACCACCCGCCGCGGCGGTGGCCAGCGCCCATCCCCTCGCCACCGCCGCCGGGCACGAAATCCTGGCGGCGGGCGGCAATGCCTTCGATGCCGCGGTGGCGGTGAGTGCAGCCCTGGCAGTGGTGGAGCCCTACAGCTCCGGCCTGGGCGGTGGCGGCTTCTGGCTGCTGCACCGCGCGCGGGACGGCCATCAGGTGATGGTGGACGGGCGCGAGCGGGCACCGCTGGCGGCTCGGCGCGACCTGTATCTGGACGCTGCGGGCGAGGTAGTGGCGGGCCTGTCCATGGATGGCGCCCTGGCTGCCGCCATCCCGGGTGAGCCGGCGGCGCTGGTACACATTGCCACCCACTATGGTCGCCTGTCCCGGGCACGCAGCCTGGCGCCGGCTATCCGCCTTGCCCGCGAGGGCTTTGAAGTAAGCGAACACTACCGGCGCATGGCCTCGTTTCGGCTGGAGGCCCTGCGGGCCTCACCGGCTGCCGCGCGCATCTTTCTCAAGCAGGGCGCGGTTCCGCCGCTGGGACATCGCATCCGCCAGCCCGACCTGGCCCGGGTACTCGAACGCATGGCGCGGGACGGCAATAGCGGCTTCTATGCCGGTGCCACCGCCAGGGCACTGCTCGCCGGCGTCGGCGCCGCGGGCGGGATCTGGAGCAAACAGGATTTGCGCGACTACCGCGTGGTGGAGCGGGAGCCATTGCGGGGCAGCTACCGCGGGATGCACATCACCACCGCCGCACCGCCCTCCTCCGGCGGCGTTGCCCTGCTGCAGATGCTCAATATCCTCGCCGGCTACGACTGGGCGGCACTGACCGAGGCTGACCGGACTCACCTCGCGGTCGAGGCCATGCGCCGCGCCTACCGCGACCGTGCCGAATTCCTCGGCGATCCGGACTTCGTGGACGTACCGGTAACGCGTCTTGTCGACCCGGCCCATGCGGCGCGGCTGCGCGCCGGCATGGACGGGGCACAGGCGACGCCCAGCAGTGCGCTGGCAGGCGTTGCCGCCGCACCGGGCGGAAACCACACCACCCATTTCTCCATCCTCGACCGCGACGGCAACCGGGTCGCCGCCACCCTGAGCATCAACTACCCCTTCGGCTCCGGCTTCATGCCGGAGGGCAGCGGTGTGCTGCTCAACGACGAAATGGATGACTTCTCCGCCAAGCCCGGCGTGCCCAACGCCTACGGTCTGGTGGGCGCCGAGGCCAATGCCATCGCGCCGGGCAAACGACCGCTGTCCAGCATGACCCCGACCTTTATCGACGGTCCCGACGGCATCGCCATCCTCGGCACACCGGGCGGCAGCCGCATCATCACCATGGTACTGCTGGGGGTGCTGGAGTTCGCCGCCGGCAAGGAGCCGGCCGCCTGGGTGGCGCAGCCACGCTTCCATCATCAGTACCTGCCGGATGTCCTGCAGTTCGAACCGGGGGCGTTGAGCACAGCGGTGCAGGACGAGCTGACCCTGCGCGGCCACAGCCTGCAACAGGCGCAGCAGCCCTGGGGCAACATGCAGGCGGTGTGGTGGGACCGGAAAGGGAAACGCGTGCTGGCCGCCAGCGACCCGCGCGGCGAGGGTGCCGCGGAGGTGCGGTGAGGCAGATACAACGAATTTATGGCGACACTACCAAAAAAATGATAGTTTTTTTGCACAAGTAACGGTTTTTTTGCGCAACCGGGGAAATTGATATGGTTTCTGTGCAGAACCAGGAGGTGGGATACGACGCGTTGCGACGTCGCTATGCCCCGAACACGCCCCCCTATCATCGCCATACCTCGGTTGCTATCCAGGGAGCCCCCCGGCGCCGTTCGCAACGAATGGCCGACGGCGAATGGCACACCCTGCCGGCGTCGTACACCCCGAACGGCGTCAACTACCTCGCAGCCCACCTTGAGTTCGCTCTTAAACATGAAGGCGTGGATATTTCGCTGTTGGCCTCCCTGTTTGTCCAGCCAGGCGTAGCGGCCGATTTGGAGGAATATGTCCACTCCAGGCCAACCGGCCAGTATGCCCGCAAGGCATGGTTCCTTTATGAATTCCTGACGGGCTGCCGACTTGATTTGCCGGATGCCTCGCAAGGGGGCTACGTCAATCTGCTAGATCCGGCCGCCTACGTCACGGGCACTCCTGTGAACAGCCCCCGACAACGGGTGCGCAACAACCTATTGGGTAATGCCGATTTCTGTCCCATGGTCCGCCGGACCCCGGAGCTTGAGGGCTGGATGGCAAAGCAGCTGAACCGCCGTGCCAGCGAGGTGGTGGCCGAATTTGCTCCGGAAATCCTGGCACGTGCCGCCCGTTATCTCTACATGAAAGAGACCAAGTCCTCCTATGAAATCGAGCGGGAGCGGCCGGATCAGCGGCGCATGCTGCGATTCGTCGAGGCGCTCAAGGGGGCCAATCGCCATCCCCTCCTCGACAAGGAGCTGCTGGTCCAGGTTCAGCAGGCCGTGATGGATGAGCGTTACGCCGAGGACGATTATCGAATCAGTCAGAACTATGTGGGAGAGACGGCCGTCAGCGGGCGGGAGATCATTCATCATATCGGCGCCCGGCCTGAAAATGTCGCGCGATTGATGGATGGTCTGGTGGCGTGCCAGCAACGGATGCGTGAATCAAGCATCGATCCCATCATAGAAGCCGCCATCGTTGCCTTCGGGTTTGTCTACATCCACCCCTTCGAGGATGGCAACGGGCGCCTGCACCGTTTCCTCATACACCAAGTGCTTTCCAGCACTGGATATACCCCGGACGGCCTGGTTTTTCCCGTATCGGCGACCATGCTGACCTCCCCTCGTGACTATGATGCGGCCCTGGAGAGTGTTTCGCGTCCGCGGCTGGAACTCATCCAATACTTGCTGAGAACGGACGGCAGTATGGAAGTCAGGGACGACACACGTGATCTTTATCGCTGCTGGGATGCGACAGCAGTATGCGAATACCTGTTTGGTGTTGTCGAACAGACCATCGAGCAGGATTTGGTGTCGGAACTGAATTATCTGGTCGGTTACGACCAGGCAAAGCGCGAAATGCGCGACGTGGTTGATATGCCGGATCAAAAGGCGGATTTGTTCATCCGGTTGGTTACTGAGAACCACGGCAAGCTATCTGCCACGAAGAAAAGCTCACATTTCAGTGAGCTAATGGATACTGAGATAGAGAGACTTGAGGAGATCGTTGTAAAGTTGATGAAATCTTGAGCTCTATCGGTCGACTACGTCTTCTCACGCCATCGACTCAGGAGCCGGCGACCGCCACGGCCACCGGCACGGCCAGTTGCAACTGCTCCGGTTCGGGCGCGTACCAGCGGTAGCTGTTCTTGCCCTCGCGCTTGGCCTGATACATGGCGTGGTCGGCCCGTACCAGCGCCGCATCCACATCGCAGCCGGGCTCCATGCTCACCAGACCGATGCTGCAACCCAGCACAAAGGCATGTTCGCCGGAGATGATGGGACGGGCGAAGGACATCAGCACCTTTTCCGCCACCATTTCCGCCTCCCTGGCTGAAGCCATCTCCTCCAGCACCAGGACGAATTCATCACCACTCACCCGCGCCACGGTATCGCTGCGACGCACACAGCCGCGCAGGCGCTGCGCCACCTCGCGCAGCACGATATCGCCGGCATGGTGGCCATAGTTGTCGTTGACCGGCTTGAAGTTATCCAGATCCAGGTACATCAGGACGATCTGCCGGCCCGAGCGGGCCGCCACGGCGCAGGCCCGCTGCACCCGATCCTGCAACAGGCGGCGGTTGGGCAACCCGGTCAGACAGTCGTGCAGCGCCAGGCGCCGCGTATCCAGCTGTTCGCGCCGCAACATCCAGACCAGCAACCCGCCCAGCACCGCACACACCATCCCCAGCAGCAACTGCCACGGAGTATCCGGCAGCGGGCGGGCGCGTCCGGCGAGGCTCCAGCGCTCATCAGGCAGCTCAATCGTCAGTGCCGTCCGCGCCGTGGCAAACAGTTCTTCCGCGCCCACCAGCATCTGCCCATCCTCCTTGCGCAGCGCCAGGTGCAGCCGTTCCCCAGCCTCGCGCAAACCGGCCTGCATCAGCAACGCCGACCGGTCGAGACCGATCTCGATCTCCCTCCCGGCAACCTGCCTGTCGCCCTCCGGCACGCGTACCGATAGCCACACGATTGCATCATCCGGCGACCTGGCCACGGCCGCGTAGACAGGATGGATCACGCCGCCGCGGATCAGGCTGACCTTGCGCAGCAAGACATCATCCTGCGCGAACCGTTGTACCAGCACGGCAAAATCTGTGGGGGAAACATCGGGGTGGGTAGCGACATAGGCGGCAAGGCCTGCGCCGAAATAGAGATACTTGTCGCGCATGCCCTCGATGCGGGCATGCAGCAGGCGCAATTCCTGCACCGCCTCGACCTGTTGCCGGGCCTCGATGCGGCTCCGGTCGTACTGATCCAGTGCGAGGACCAACAGCAAGATGACGGCCGTTACCGCCGCGCCTGACCCGAGGGGAGAAAGTTTCATCCGTGAACGCCGTACCTGGCAACCGTGGAATCGGCCGAGTATAGCGCCGCTGAGCGAAAAATAAACCCGGCAAATCCAGTGGGAGTCCTGGCAACCGGGCTGCTTCAGTCTGCCGGCACGGTGGCCGGCGTCTGCGCCACGGGGGCTGGCGCCGCTTCATTCATCCAATGCAGGCTCTCCTCGGCCCAGCGGATCAGTTGCAGCTCGCCGGCGCTGTTTTCCACCAGCGCACTGCAATGCTCCACCCAGTCGCCGGGATTGGCGTAGCAGAGACCGCCGGCATGCAGCAGTGCCGGCTGGTGGATATGACCGCACACCAGACCATCGACATGGTGCCGCGCCGCCTCGTGCAATGCCGCCTGCTCGAAGCGCTGCACATACTCCACCGCATTCTTCACCCGCCCCTTGACCCATGACGACAGCGACCAGTACGGAAAGCCCAGCCGGCGGCGCAGGCGATTATAGGCACGATTGAGAAACAGCAGCACATCGTAGAAGCCACTGCCCACATGACTGAGCAGGCGGTTGCAGCGCACGGCGCTGTCGAACTCATCACCGTGCAGCAACAGCAGACGCTGACCGGTCGCCGTTTCATGTACCAGACCGAGACGTACCTCGATGCCATTGAATGCCGCACCGGCATAGTCGCGCAGCCACTCGTCGTGGTTGCCCGGCACATAGATGACGCGGGTACCGCGCCGCGCCTTTTCCATGATGGCCTGCGCCACTTCCGTATGCAGCTGCGGCCAGTACCAGCCGCTCTTCGCCTTCCAGAAATCGACGATGTCGCCGAGCAGGTACAGGTAGTCGCTGTCGGTGTGGCGCAAAAAATCCAGCAGGTGTTCGGCCTGCGCATCGCGCGTGCCGAGGTGAACATCGGAGATGAAGATGGCGCGTAACTGCAGTCTGCTCATGGCGGCACTCTCCCGTCACTGCGATGCGCGCACTGTGCCCGCCGAATGTTGCCGGGAGACTACGGGAGGATTAAGAAATCGTTTCGGGCTCACTACCCGAAACTCGAAACTGAAGTTTTTCCTTCATCCGCCGGTCACATGACGGCTCTACCGTACCGCCATCGTCTTTCATACCGATGGAGAAACCGCATGACCGCGTGTGAGCGAGCCCACCCCTTCCGCCTCAACGGCAGCCTGCGCCTTACCCGTCACGCGGGGCTGGATCGTCTGATCGAGGGCACGGTGGAGCAGGCCTTCGCGCTGAGCCGGCTCGACCGGATGTATCAGGCCCTGCCGCAGACGGCCGACAGCGATGCCTTTCTGCAACAGGTGCTGGATCGCTTCAACATCCGCGTACAGTGCTCCGACGAATCGTTGCAACGCATTCCGGCCAGCGGCCCGCTGGTGGTGGTGGCCAATCACCCGTTCGGCGCGCTGGAGGGCGTGATACTGGCGCAGCAACTGCGTCGCATCCGCAGCGATGTGAAAATACTCGCCAACCACCTGCTGGATCGCATCCCGGAACTGCGCGAACTGTTTATCCGTGTCGACCCCTTCGGTGGCACGGGCGCGACCGGTCGCAATCTGCGCCCGCTGAAGCAGGCACTGGGCCATCTGCAGCAGGGCGGCCTGCTGGTGATCTTTCCTGCCGGCGAGGTATCGCACCTGAAAATCGGCAGCGGCACCACCGATCCGCAGTGGAACAACACCGTGGCACGCCTGGTGCGCCGCACCGCGGCACCGGTGCTGCCGGCATACTTTCCCGGCAGCAACAGCCTCGTGTTCCAGCTTGCCGGCCTGCTGCACCCGCGCCTGCGCACGGCATTACTGCCGCGCGAACTGCTCAACAAGCGCAATCGCACCATCAGCCTGCATGTCGGTGCACCGATTCCGTTCGCCCGCCTCAAATCGCTGGATGATGATGCCATGACCGCCCAGTTGCGTCTGCGCTGCTATGCCCTGGCTGCCCACGCGCCCCGGCCGCCGCAGCCGACGCATCACCGCACCCTGGAAGACATCGCTCCCGCGGCGGCGCTGTCACTGCTGTGCGCAGAGGTAGAGGCGCTGCCCGCCGATCAGCAGCTGGAGCAAAGCGGTGACTTTCAGGTGTGGTATGCGCGTGCCGGCCAGATACCCTGGCTGTTGCAGGAGATCGGGCGGCTGCGTGAGATCACCTTTCGTGCCGCCGGCGAAGGCACCGGCCGCCGCCGCGACATCGATCTGTACGATGCCTATTATCTGCACCTGTTCATCTGGGATCGGACAAACCGCCAGCTGGTCGGTGCCTATCGCCTCGGTCTGGCCGACGAGATCGTGCGGCACTACGGCGTGAAGGGACTCTACACCCATTCCCTGTTCCGCTACCGCCGCCAGCTGGTGCAGCAGCTCGAACCGGCGATTGAACTGGGACGCTCTTTCGTACGGCCCGAGTATCAGCGCAGTTACTCGCCGCTGTTGCTGCTGTGGAAGGGCATCGGCCAGTTTGTCGCACGCCATCCGCACTACCGTACCCTGTTCGGCCCGGTGAGCATCAGCGGCGACTATGCCAGCTCATCACAGCAATTGCTGGTGCACTTTCTGCGCACCAACAACTACCTGCCCGAACTGGCGCGTCATGTGCGGCCGCGCCACCCGTTCCGCTCCACCCTGCGCCCGGCCTGGCTGCCGCGCGGCACCACCCCCGATGATCTGGAACAACTGTCGGAACTGGTATCGGCCATGGAACAGGATCAGAAGGGTGTGCCCGTATTGTTGCGCCAGTACCTCAAGCTGGGCGGACACATCCTTGGCTTCAATGTGGACGAGGCGTTCAACAATACCCTCGACGGCCTGATCATGGTGGATTTGCGTCAGACCGATACGAAAGTGCTGGCCAAATATATGGGACGGGCACAAGCGGAACAGTTCCGGGCGGTGCATCACCTGGATGAGGGGCGCAGCGCCTGAGCCGCGGCGACAGACCGTTACATGGTCTGTCGCAGGATTTCCCGATAAAGACGCAGCGCGCCGAACAGATTCCACATCTGCAGGGCATAGGCCGCGGCCAGCGTGAACATGGCCGGGTAAAACAGCCATGCGGGCCAGACCGCGCCCAGCAACAGCAGCAGTGTTGCGACGGCATGGAGATACAGGTGGCGGCGGGCATGACGCTCGGCGATCACCTGACGCATGGTCGGCACATTGCCCTGCCACTGCGCCGCCTGCTGCAGGCGATTGTTCAGGTGCAGCCAGATCAGGAACGGCACGATCTTGTACAGCATGCCGCTGATCACCGCGCCGGCGGCACCCACCAGCACCAGCACGCCCCACCACAGATGGTACAGCTGCAGCCGGATCAACTGCGGTGCCGCCTGGTGCAGCAACCACAGTCCGGCCGCCAGCAGCAGGCAGGTCAATCCGAGATACCAGAAGTCCACCGTCACATCCGGCAGGCGGCGCAGACGGCGCCGTTGCAGACGCAGCGTGGTGAGCGCAAACAGGATGAAGGCCAGCGCCAGTCCTGCACCGGGCAGCCAGGTCAACTGCGGCAGATGGAGAAAGGACAGCGACCAGCTGATCAGCAACAGCAGCACCACCCAGGAAAACCAGCGGCGTAGCTGCGGTGCATATTCCGCCGTGATCTGGAACATGGGCACCACCTGATAGGCCACGCCCACCAGCAGCAGCCCGACCCAGCCCAACAGCCCCCAGGCCAGATGCAAATCGATCAGTGCATGCAGCGGCGCCATATCGCTGCCGGTGTGGGCCAGCACCAGCAGCAGGCCGAGCAGCAGCGTTATCGCCAGCGCCGTCACAGCGAGCTTCATGGCACAGACCGTGTCATGGGTCGAGCGTGCCCGCCACAAGGCATGAGCGAAGGTGACGATGAAGGTGCCCAGTGCCAGGGTCAGGACGACCGCGGCCGCGATAAACCAGATGGTGCGATCGAGCAGAAAGGCCAGCGTCAACAGCACGGTGCCGGCCGTGAGCAACAGGTGGATAAAGGCGCTGATCGGTGCGGGCCGGCGCAGTTGCACACCGACCAGTACCGGCAGCAACTGGAACATCGCCCCGAACATCACCATCGCCAGGTAGCCGAGGGTAAGCAGGTGGGTGAAGGCCAGCACACCCGGCTGCCAGCGCGAACCCATGGTATCCGGCCCAACCCACAAAGCCAGCAGCGCGGCGGTGATGCCGAACAGCGGCGCCGTAATGAAAAAACGCAGCGGCACGGACAGCGGCGGCGTCTGTTCCAGGCTGAGGAGTGCCGTGCTGGGCGTCATGAGCAGGCGGAGATTGTCATGACTCCGTCCATGGCAACAGCGTTGTCGCTACGGCACGGGCGGCCTGTCCGGCGCGGCTATCGCCCGTACGCCAGATAAGGACCTCGCACATGCCATCGTCGGTGCGGCGCGTGTCGTGAGCGTAGCCACGTTGATCGAGTTCGTCATAGAGCAGGCAGGGTTTCATGCGATGGCGCATGCGCAGGTACTCGCCGGCCTGCAACTGCTCCACGGCGGCCAGCGTCAGTACCAGAGGCTCCGGTGGACCAAGCGCGCTGACATCGAGAACCTGTTCACCCCCTGGCGCCATGATCAGTCGATGGCCTGCATCCGCTGCAGCAATGCATCGGTGCTGCCGGCGAGTGCCTGCTCGCTCATCGGATAGAGCATCTGCTCTTCCTTCATGTTGTGCTGCTGCATCAGGATCAGCAGCGTGTCGGAGGCGCCCAGGTAATCCTCGACCTCTTTCGCGGTCAGGGCATTGCGCATGCGCTCGAACAGGGAGCGCATCTGGCCATGCTCCATCCGCATTACCTGGGTCGGGCCCATGGTGCTGCCCATGGCGTCCTCGAAGGCGGGAAACAGCTCATCCTCTTCCATGCTGAAGTGGTGCTCGATGGCGCCATGGAATTTTGCATAAGCATCGGCCGCGGCACTCCATTCGCCGGCAGCTACCAGCCGTTCCGCCGCCGCAAACAGTTCGTCGCAACGACGGTGGTCACTCTCCATGTACTGGGTGATGGTGGTCATTGATGGATACCTCGACTCTGTGGAAGGGCATGATCACATCGGCCGCGCGCGCGGCGCATTGATGGAAGTCAAAACAGCCCTGCCCCGGCGGGGGCGCAGAATAGCGGGGGAAGGAAAAAACATCAATGCGGCGGCACAAACGCACCATTATGGTGCGCAAGTAAAAAAGCGATTAAACGCAAGAAAACTTTTTATGCCGCGTTATGCGGCACGCGCTACAACCACGGATATACCTGATGCAGGCCGGTACCGGCGACACGATCAAAATAGCGCGCACGATAGAGCAGGCGCGGGGCGCTGCCGGCCGGATCGGTGAAGCCCGTGCGGTCATGCAATACGTTGTTGCAGATCAGGCCCATGCCCGGCTCCAGCCGGGCGCGGAAACAGTACGGCATATTGCTGTCGAGCAACTGCTCCAGGAAGGCAACCGTATCGCGGGTCATGGAGTCCTGGCTCCACTCGATGTTGCGCTTGCGCGCGGTGTAACGCATGTGCAGGCTGTCGCTGGCCGCATCATGGGAAAACACCGGACCGGTAGCCGCATCGCGTTCGCCGCCCTCGCCATCCTTGCCGGGAGGGATGGTCATCACATCGGGGCGCATCAGCACGCGGATGAAATCCGGATTTTCGTCGCGCAACAGGATGTAGGCGATCTCCGGATCGATGAGGCCGTTGTCGCCGCCCGCACCGGCCGAATGCACGCAATGCAGGAGCAGGCCGCGGATCTGCTTCTCCGGCGTGTTGTAGTAGCCGTCGGTATGCCACTTGATCGGCTTGTTGGTGTAGGGGATGTAATTGGGATGTTCGCCCTCCGGATTGACGGTGAGCGAGGTAATGCCGTCGTCATCGGCCAGATAGTTGCTGTCCAGCCGCACCAGACCGAAACGGCGGCCCAGCTCGCGCGGGATGGCCTTGTCCGGGTCGTCGCCGGTGGCCGCGGCATAGATGACCATATTGGTTTTCTGCAGCCGCTGCTGCAGTGCGGCATATTCAGCATCACTCAGGGCACGCGGGTCGCGCACCTCGACGATCAGTTGTGCGGCCTGTTGCGGATAATCGGCCAGCTTGGCATCGCGCCAGCGACGGTAGGCGGCATCATTATCGAGATCGAATGGTGAGCCGGGGAGAACAGCAGCGTTCATGCTTGCCTCGGAAATACGGGACGGGCTGCAAGTGTAACAGGAGGCCATGGCGCAACGGCATTGACCTGGATCAGGAAAAAGGGGGCGGCGAACACGCCGCCCCCGTATCACTCAACGACCCCAGCGACCACCCCACGACCAGCGACGCAACTGTTCCTTCTGCTCCGCGGTGAGCTGATCCTGGATACGGTTGCGGGTACGAATGGACGCCTCGATCATCAGGCGTTGCTGCCTGAACATATCGTCGTAAACGCCGGCGATGGCCTTTTCGTCCCATTTTTCCGCCATCTGCAATTCGCGCAGACGGCCCTGGGCGGCCATCATGGCCGACATCGCAGTCCATTGCTGCTTGTGCTGCTCGGCCATGATGTTATCGATGGCACGGCGCTGGTTTTCGTTCAGATCCAGCACCCCGATCGGGCCGAGCCCCATGCCCATACCCATGCCGTAACCGCCCATCATGCCGGGACCCATGCCATAACCGCCCATCATGCCGGGGCCCATGCCATAGCCGCCCATCATGCCGGGGCCCATGCCGTAGCCGCCCATCATGCCGGGGCCATATCCCTGACGTGGTTCGACGGCGTGGGCAGATCCCGCACCAAGCAACAGCATCATGACCAGGGGAAGACCCCATTGCCATCCGGTTCGCCTTTGCATAGTAATCACCTCCTGCTGACACAGACACACCGCGCAACAGGCGCGGCACCATGATACCTGCGCAAGAATGCGTGCTTACCCGCTACGACCCGGATGGAAGACGGGTCATGCACGCAGGGCGTCGGCAACGCGCTGCAATTTGGCGCGCACCTCGCTGCCCAGCACTTCCAGATCCTTGCGCTCCACCAGCCCAAGTACGCTAACCGGATCCATGAAGCCCACGACGATCTTGCCATCGTCATCCTCACGCACCACTACATTGCACGGCAGCAGCAGGCCGATGTCCGGCTCCGCCTCCAGCGCCTGGTTGGCGAGCTTGGGATTGCAGGCACCAAGGATGCGATAGGGGCGCTTGTCGATGCCGAGCTTGGCCTTGAGTGTCGCCGCCACATCGATCTCGGTGAGGACACCGAATCCTTCCTGCTTCAGCGCCTCGGTGACGCGCACCAGTGCTGCATTGAAATCACCCGCCGTATTTACCGTAAAGCCGTACATGCATTGCTCTCCTGTCGATTTGAAAGAAATTCTTGCCCCGTGGATTCAGTGATGACCGCGCCGCTGGCGCTGATCGATCTCCCACCACGCCGCGTATACCTCGTCGCTCCACAAGGACTGGAACCAGAGGATCACATCCTCCATCTCCTGCTCGTCCAGCACACCCTGCCACGGCGGCATGTTGCCGCCCAGGGCGGCGGTGCCATGGCCGATGGTGTGCTTCAGATCCTCCCACGGGTGGTGCCATGCATGGCCGGTGCCGTTCAACGGCGGCGGCGGGAAGGTGCCGTCGGGATTGCGCAACCGCCAGTTGTCCGCCCCCTCCGCACCCGTGCCGTGACACACCGCGCAGTGCTGCTGGAACAGCTCCGTGCCGCGGGCGATACGCCCCGCATCCAGATTGCGCACCGGCTCACTCCGCGGGGCAATGGGGTCGCCACAGGCAGCGAGCAGCAACGCAAGCCCCACCGCAAGAAACATTCTGAGCCATGACATGGCAGATATAGGGATCGGATTCAGGACGGCAATACCCGGGGGTCGCTAAAAATATAGCTTTTTACTATGGAATAACCATGCCCGTTGGCGAATCCTTATGTTACCGGCGCATGCATACCGGAAAAACCACAGAAAAAATATGGAGGAGTCACCATGAACCCACGTACCACAGCGACCCTGCTGTTGCTTGGCCTCAGCCTGATACTGGCCGGTTGCGCCGCATCGGGCGACAGGATGGCAGCAGCGGAAAACGGTTACCACAAGCAAAGAGTGGTTTATCACATCAACGACAGCACCCATGCCGGCGTCGCCCTGCGCAACGTACAGAACCACATCAAGGCCCTCGGCGCCGGCAATGCCGAGATTGCGGTGGTCACCCACGGCAAGGGTATCGACTTCCTGCTGGAAGACTGGAAGGACAGCGCCGGCAAGAGCCATGGCGACATGGTGCAGGATCTGGCCAATCAGGGCGTCAAGTTCAACGTCTGCCGCAATACGCTGCTCGGGCGCAAGATCGACGAAAACCAGGTCAACATGAATGCGGTCATCGTACCATCGGGCGTCGCTACCGTGGGCGAGATGCAACTGCGCGGCTACGTCTACCTCAAACCCTGATACACAATTGCCGCAGAGACGCGGAGATCATGTTGATTCAATCCGTGCGTCACATGAGATCGGGCGGCAACATGGACAAGCCCCGTAACGACTCCGCGCAAACCTCTGCGTCTCTGCACCTCCGCGGCAGGTGTTCTTTCAGTCCTACTTCGTCAGCGCCATGAACAGCTGCGGCAGCTTCTCCGGCAGGCGCTGGATGTTGTCCACCACCATGTAGCGGTGACCGAAGATGTCACTGACGTATTCGTCGGCCTTGGGATCGAGATTGATGCAGAAGGTGAAGATGCCCTTCTGATCCAGCTCCTTCACCGCACGGCGCGCGTCCTCGATCAACAAGCGCTCATCGTGCACATCCACATCGGCCGGTTCGCCGTCGGTGAGGATCAGCATCAGCTTCTTGTCCGCCTTCTGCGCGGACAGATAATGTGCGGCGTGGCGCATGGCGGCGCCCATGCGCGTGGACCAGCCCGCCTGCATCGCGGCGAGGCGTGCCTTCACCTCATCGCTCCAGTGTTCACGATAGCCCTTGATGTGCATGAAGCGCACATCGTGGCGGGTATTGGAATGAAAGCCCCCGATGGCGAAGGGATCACCCAGATGCTCGATGGACCAGGCCAGCAGTGACACCGCCTCCTGCGACAGCTCCAGTATGGTCTGCTCGGAGCCGGCCACCTTTTCATTGAGTGA
Source organism: Thiohalomonas denitrificans (assembly GCA_020725115.1). Classification (GTDB taxonomy): domain Bacteria; phylum Pseudomonadota; class Gammaproteobacteria; order Thiohalomonadales; family Thiohalomonadaceae; genus Sulfurivermis; species Sulfurivermis denitrificans_A. The sequence continues at coordinate 22,676 of DYFR01000005.1, read as the reverse complement.
CGCCGACAGATCCAGCACCAGGCTCACGGCGATATTGCGCCCCGAGGTGCGATGGCTCATGTTGATGCGCGGATCAGGATTGGCGCCGCCCATGAAATCGATGAGTGAACGGATCGCCACATCCAGATCCAGCTCGCTACCCTCTTCCTGATAGCGGATGCGTACCTTGTCCTGCGGCTTGAGCAGATCGAACATGCGCTTCAGCCGCTTGGCCAGGGCCGCATGCTTTTGCAACAACCGGTCGATATCGGCGGCATTTCCCTTGGGATGCAGCGCTTCGTACAGGCTGACCCAGTCCGGCCGGTAGGTCTGGCTGTTGTAGTCCCATTCCGGGTAGTGGCGTGGCGGCAGTGACTGCGCCTCCGCCGGTTTCTTGCTGCTCTGCTTGTCCGGATCGTCGAAAAATTCCTCGTCATCACTGTCTTCGATGTACTGCCACAGGTGGCGGTTGTCGTCACGGTAGTCGATGACGGTATCATCGAAATGCACCTTGGCCAGCTGATCGCTCTGGCGGCGGGTGCGGGCAACAAAGGACAGGGCCAGATCGGCGATATCGCGTGTGCTCGATTCACCCTGCGCCATGATGTCATGAAAGCGCCGGGCGAATTCGACGATGTCCTTGTTGCGGTAGGGATGCTCCGGATCGAGCAGGGCACGTGACAATATGGCCAGGCGAAAACGCAGGCAGGAGGTGGTTTCCGGATCGCAATCATCTTCCTTGGGGAAGGGATGCAGCGCGAGGAAAATATGGCGCAGGCCAGGATACTCGCGCATGGCGAGGGTCTCGACGCGGCAGTCCTCGAAGAACTCCACTGCCATGCGCTGAAACGGGCTGTAGTTATCGGCGATGATCTGCCCGCTCCAGCGGCGGTGCGCAACCATATGCGCCAATACCGCACGATACCGATCGATACCGGTCACGTCGTTGTGACTATCGAACACATCGGGTACGCGCATGCCCAGCCTGTCGTAATAGGGGATGGGTTTGCGCAGTTCGTCGAAGGCCGTGGAATAGGGCACCAGCTGCTCGCTCTCCTGCCATAGCCCGCGCAAATAGATATCGAGTTTGCGTTCGGCGTCAGCAAACAGCACGCCATGGCGCTCGCGCTGCAACACCGCACGGCTGTCCGCCGATTGCAGGCTGAAGTACTCCTTCTGCCGCTCCGGGTGGGTGCGGTAGTTGCGGATACCGTATTCCACCCAGTTACGCACCCCCTCCATGGAGAGCTGATCGAACAGGAACGGTGCCTGCTGGAAAAACTCCGGCAGGCCGGGGCTGGGGAAAGTGGTGTGATGGCCGTGGATGGAGCCGGTCGTGCGCCCCATCAGATCGAGCGCGATATCCAGATAGTGGCGCAACTGTTCGAGAGAGTGCTGGCGGCGCGCCACCGGCGCCATGGTTTGCAGGAACGGGGCGATAGCCTTGCCGTTGGGCGATTTCTGCATCGCCTGGATCGCCTGCATTACCAGTGGCAGCGCCTCCTCGCCCAGCGTCTGCGCCACCGACGGCCACTCCTCCAGAAATACCAGGATCGGCTCGACGCCGCGACCCAACCGGCCGATGCTGCCGGCGGCATCGAGATAGGCGGACACGCCGTCGCGGGAGAGCACCGCCAGCGCTTCCACCATGCAGTCCTCGAACACCTCGCGCACCTGCGGGAAGCCGCTGTTCAGCTGCTTCCAGTAAGCCTTCATCAACGGATGTTCGTATGCGGTTTCGGTCATGGTCGCTCGAAACGATTAAAAACCCAACGCAGAGGCGCAGAGGCGCAGAGGGCTACGGAGGAAACAACAATGCATTAACTCTGCGTCTCCGCGTCTCTGCGTTGAAAGGTTCTTCTTGGGCATCAGGCGAAGGTTGCGTCGATGGCGTGATCCAGGGTCTCGCGGATGTCGGCATCGTCGGTGATGGGACGCACCAGTGCCATGCGGCAGGCGTCACGCGGTTCCACGCCGTCCTGGATCAGGGTGGCGGCGTAGACCAGCAGGCGGGTGGAGATGCCTTCGTCCAGGCCGTGGCCCTTCAGGTTGCGCGCGACCTGGCCGATCTTCACCAGCTTGGCGGCAACCTCTGCATTCAGTCCACTTTCCTTGGCCAGTATGATGGTCTCCAGCCCGGCGTCCGGGTAGTCGAACTCGAAGGCGGTGAAGCGCTGCTTGGTGGACTGCTTGAGGTCCTTCATCAGCGACTGGTAGCCGGGATTGTAGGAAATCACCAGCTGGAAATCCGGGTGCGCCTCGATCAGCTCGCCCTTCTTGTCCAGGGGCAGGGTGCGACGATGGTCGGTGAGCGGGTGGATCACCACGGTGGTGTCCTGGCGCGCCTCCACCACTTCGTCCAGATAACAGATGGCGCCGATGCGCGCGGCGGTGGTCAGCGGGCCGTCCAGCCAGCGCGTGCCGCCGGCCTCCAGCAGATAGCGGCCGACCAGATCGGAAGCGGTCATGTCCTCGTTGCAGGCCACGGTGATCAGCGGCTTGCCCAGTTTCCAGGCCATGTATTCGATGAAGCGCGACTTGCCGCAGCCGGTCGGTCCCTTGACCATCACCGGCAGACGGTTGCGATAGGCCGCCTCGTACAGGGCAACTTCATTACCCTGCTGCTGATAGAAGGGTTCCTTGCGAACCTTGAATTGTTCTTTGTCGCTCATGACATTCTCCTGTACAAATCCGCATGCCGCCGTGCACCACTTGCGATGCGCGCTGGCCTGCGCCCTGCAATTCTCACATTAACCTTGTGCTGGTACTACAGGAAGAAAAACGCCCCCGAAAAAGGGGGCGTTTCTCTGTATTACCTACAACTGCACGTGCTTCTTACTTGTGCACGCCCAGCTTCTCGCGCCAGCCCGGGAAGATCTTGTCGGCGTCTTGCGGGAAGGACTCGAAGGCGCGGGCAAACTCCTTGTGCTCCTTGGCGAACTCGATCGGATCGGCACCGGACTTCCAGCACTCGTAGGACTGACGCAGGGAGATAGCGCCGGCCGCCGGGCTGTCGATGTGGCCGTAGGAGCCGCCGCCGGAGGTGTTGATCACGTTGCCGTGGCCCAGGTTCTCGAAGAAACCGGGCAGACGCAGCGCATTCATGCCGCCGGAGATGATCGGGGTGGTGGCCTTCATGCCGTGCCATTCCTGGTGGTAGTACGGTCCATCAGCGGAATCACGCTCGATCATGTAGGCGATGTTGCGGTCATCCTTGCCGCCTTCCATCTTGCCGTAGCCCATGGTGCCGACGTGGATACCGGAGGCACCCTGCAGACGGGACATCTTGGACAGCACGAAGGCGGAGTAGCCGCGCAGGGCGGACGGAGAGGTCACGGCGCCGTGGCCGGCACGGTGGTAGTGCAGGAACTGGTTCGGGTACTGACGGCGGGCGGTGGTGACCATGCCGGGGCCGCCGACGTAACCGTCAACCAGGAAGGCTACCTTGTTTGCATCCGGGCCGAAGGTCTCCAGGATGAAGTCGGCGCGGGCCAGCATTTCATAGTGGTCGTCGGCGGTGATGTTGGCGGAGAACAGCTTGGCCTGACCGGTCTCGTCCATGGCGCGCTTCATGGCGTCATACACCAGCGGGTAAACCTTCTTGGCGGGGCAGAAAACCTGGTTGCCCTGGGGCTCGTCGTTCTTGATGAAGTCGCCACCCAGCCAGAACTGGTAAGCGGCCTTGGCGAACGGCTCGGGGCGCAGGCCCAGCTTCGGCTTGATGATGGTGCCGGCGATGTAGCCGCCGTCGACACGGGGACGACCCAGGATGTCCCACATGTCGGCGATGTTCATGGCCGGGCCGTCGAACAGGCGCAGCATGGACCAGGGAACATAGAAATCATGCATCTTCAGGCACTTGACGTCGCCCTGGCCCTGGTTGTTGCCAATACACAGGGTCAGGAAGGAGACCAGCATGGTGCGGCCGTCGATGATGTTGCGGTCGAACAGGTCGATCGGATAGGCAACCTTCATCACGCCCTTGGCTTCGTCGATGAAGTACACCAGCGCGTCAACGCCCTTGGTGAATTCATCGGTGGTGCACACTTCAACGTTGGTACCGGTGGAGGACTCGGCGGCGATGTGCGCTGCGGTTTCCAGATAGCCGTAACCGGCGGCGGGCTGCATGTGATAGGCAACAAGGATGTGCTTGTCGCCCTTGATCAGATCCTCTTCTTTCAGCGAGAGGTCGGCGTAGCGTGCGGACTGATCCATCTTTGATATTTCCCCTTGGACATTGTGTAAAAAAATGATGGCTTCTTGACCACGCCATCATATACATGGAAATCGTATACGTATAAATAGCGTGGTAAAGATATACAAATGATTTCCATAAAGGAAATATTAAATAGTGATTGAACCTATAATGAATTCATTATGATTATGCCGTGACAAACAGTCCCGGACGAACCAGTGCCCAGGATATTCTTCGTTAATTCATGAGGTTGTGGCACCTGTCGGTGCTGGCGCACCGACTGTCCCGTATCAATCGTCATCCTCCAGCTCGGCGTCCCAGCCGCGGGCACGGGCGCTCTTCAGCGCCACGTCATGGATGCGGGCATGGCGTTCGCGCAGCTCCTGCGGCAACCGGCTGGGCAGGTGGGCATAGGGCTCCCACGCCTCATGCACCTTCTCGTACAGCGCCTGCATCTGCTGCGCCGACCAGCCCTGGCAGGTTTCCGTCTCGGGCAGCAGTTCGAAGACCCAGGCATCACGCACGATGCGCGCCAGTGCGGTCATGCCGGCGTTGTCGTCATTGTCGATACCGACATAGCCGGCGGATTGATTGCTCATTCTTTTGGATCCTTCAGCAAATGGTCAGGCAGGGGCGAGGCTGCAGTTTGTCTTCCAGCGCCTGCTGCAACAGATCCAGCACCTTACCGCGCAGACGGCTGGCGGCAAAGGGATTTCGTCGCTCGTGAACCGGGGCCGGGCACCCGGGGTGCCACCGAAGCGTTCTTTTCCGAACATGGTCTGTCCCTTCGTCCGACCATGGAAATGAAACAAGAACGAGGCGATCAAACAAGCTGTCGAGGCCGGCTTGGGCTGGGCGTGGTTTCGCTTCACACCGTCAACCTTGAGTTGGCCACCGGCCGCCTCATCTGTCTGGATATCCAGGGGTTTCCCATGATGCGACAGTGGCATCTGGTACACCGACGGCACAAACGTTTTGGCACTGCGGGCCAAGCCCTGGCCGACTTCATTCTTACCCAGACCGCCCACGTTCTGGCTGGCTAGTCTGACTACCCTGAAGAGCATGCCTGCCTTCAGGATTACCGGCTGTCACAACATTCAGCCAGTTTCTGCCGCCACCCTGGGTAATCTTCCCGACCGGCCCCCTGCAGTGCACAGAGCCCCATGAGTAACCGTCCTGATCCAGGAGGGAAAGGGGCTGAACCTCAAAAAACCGACAATACCATCCTCGGCATGCTGGCTCATTGCAATTGAAGCCCTTGACAGGGCAAGCGCTAGGTGTCTGTCGGACTTGAAGAATCGCAGCAAAAAAATGGCCGAACGAGTACAGTTTTTGTCGATTTCGCCGGGCAATAGTCGAACTATTACCCAAGTAAAGCGGCAGAAAATGAAACGTTCCGCCGTTTTGGCAGCCGATTTCTTAAGTCCGACAGGCTCCTAGATCAGGTCGTTAACGAGGCGTGCACAGCCATTGATGTTAGCGATGGCTCGCTCGACGGCGCGCTGCGCTTCTTCTGCCTCAGCCTCGCTGCCCATCATGGTGAGGCGCCCAAATATGCCGAATGGCTTCACATCCACCAGGGTAATGTGGGCCGCTTTTTCCGCTTCGTTTGCGGCATACACGGCGTAACCGGCTGGCTCCACCTCGAGAATGAACATGCTCTTGCCGGGCAGGATCATCGACCCCTTGCGCAACTGCCGGTTGATCAGCGTGGTGTGATCGGGAGTCATGCCTCGGATGATTTCGTTCCAGGTAATCCGGCAGCCCATGCGCTCTTCCTCGCTGGTATTGAGCTGCCTGAGAATGATATTGCCGGCTTCCATCACTTCGCTCTGATTGCGGTAATGGATTTCCATGGAGCCAAACGAGCGCTCCACGACTTGTTCACCGAGGTGTACGTTGGTTTCTTTCAGGGCAATGTCCGACAGTCGATGCACTGCCATGCCCGGCGCCACTTCGACCCACAGACAGGCATCACCAGGCACTGGCAAGAACCCCTGTGAAGAAGTGGCCAGATAAGACGCCAACTGCGGTTGCAAGGAGTCGATAAAAACGAAGGTTCGCAGGCTAATCTGCATATCAGTTCAGCAATTCCACCTGGCTGGTGAAGATGAGCAAGCCATAATCACGTTCATATTTCTGTAGATTATCGACAATATGCCGGCACAAATCCGAGTCGCCGACCACCTCGATCCGGATATTTCCACTCGCAGACCACTTACCGCTGCGAATGCCATGGGTTCCCCGTCCCCGCGCCTCCGAGATGGTATACCCTTTTGCACCCATGGCCATAATCTCGTCGATCAAGGTGCTTTCCAGCACGGCCTCGGAAATGATAGTGAGCAACAGCATGGGTTGGCCGTTCATGTGTTTCAGGCTCCGTAAGTGTGAATCCACTGGGCCATCCACAAATAAATGGGTATACCCAGGAAAATATTGAAGGGAAAGGTCATACCCAGCGAAGCCCCGATCGACAGGGCAGGATTAGCCTCCGGCACCGCGATCCGCATGGCGGCCGGCGCAGCAATATACGACGCGCTGGCGTAGAGGGTGGCGAGCAGAAAGGAACCACCAACAGACAGCCCGAGCGACCAACCGGTAATGATGCCCAGAGCCGCCGAGAACAGAGGCATGCCCATGGCGAACAGAATCAGGAATACGCCGTAGGCGCGTAGTTCTGCGATACGCGACGAGGCCACCAGTCCCATCTCGAGCAGGAACAGCGCGAGCACACCCTTGAACAGGTCGAAAAACAGATTATCGAGCGGCTTGATGCCTTCTGAACCGGCCGCCCAGCCAATCAACAAACCACCGACCAACAGGTAGATCGACTTGCCGAAAAACACTTCGTGCAGGAGCCGTCCCCATCGTATGCCGCCCTGACCATGACGGGCCAGAATAACGCCAATCACAAGAGCGGGAATTTCAAGCAGCACCAGAAAGACAATCATGTAGCCCTCGAACTGAAGGGCTTCCTGTCCGAGCAAGGCAATGCCAACTGAAAACGTGACCACGCTGACCGAACCATAGTGAGCCGCGATGGACGCCGAATCGGCCCGGTTCATGCACCCCAGATAACGCAACACGGGGAACGCCACCAGGGGAATCAGTGCACCCACCAGAACGATGATCACACCATCCAGCAGCAGATCACCTACTGGATACTTGGAGAGTTCAACGCCACCCTTGAGACCGATGGCGAGCAGAATGAATATGGACAACGCCTCGTAAATACTGCCGGGAATCTTCAGATCAGAACGCAACAACCCGGCAATAACGCCAAGCAGGAAGAAGAGCACTACGGGTTCGAAGCTCATCGCATGCACCCACGGCCAATCAGCCGTATTTCTCCATCAGTGTAGGAATCGCCCGATCCTTCGAGCGGAAGAAACGATCCTCGGCCATGGTCTCATGGATGTGGGTGCGCTCCAGAACCTCCATTACCTGGCGCTTGAGGCCGCTGACATAGAGCTTCACGCCGATCTTCTCCAGGCGCTGGGCCACTTCGCGCAGTTTTTCCTCACCCGAAACATCGATTTCGTTGATGCTGCTGCCTATCAGCAGGATGGCCTTGGCATCCGGGAAACGGCTCAGGGCTTCCAGAATGATGTCTTCGAAGTAGGTAACGTTAACGAAGGTCAGTTCGCCATCGAAGCGCACCGGCACGAAATTCTGGCTCATCGGCGGCAACTGATGGGTGTCCATGCCGGCCAGCCCACCATCCGGATGCTGGGCCAGGATTTCCCCGCGCGGCCGCATGCGCCGACGCAGGAACAACACGATAGCGATCACCGCGCCGACCAGAATGCCCTTGTCCAGATGGGGCGCGAAGGCCAGGGTGGAAATGAAAGTCGCCATGGCCGCAATGCCGTCATGGCGATGGGTTTGCCAGGCATGCCCCAGCGCGCCAAAGTTGACCAGGCCCACAACCGCCAACATGATCACCGCGGCCAGCACAGCCTGCGGCAAGTGATACAGCAAACCGGTCAGGAACAATAGCGTGACCAGGATCAGCAAACCGACTACCACGGAGGAGAATCCGGTCACTGCTCCCGAATTTATGTTTACCGCGGAGCGCGAGAAGGATCCGCTAACCGGGAACCCCTGCGAGGCGCCGCTGGCAAGATTGGCCAGACCCTGGCCAATCAGTTCCTGGTTGGGATCAATGCGGGTGCGCGTCTTGGCAGCCATCGCCTTGGCGATCGACACGGCCTCCATGAACGCGACCAATGCGATCACCAGCGCGGCAGACAGCAGATTGGTGATGTCCTGCCAACTCAGTTTGGGCAAGGTGAGGCTGGGCAAACCCGGTGGGACAGCACCAACCACTTGGCCGCCGCCACTCAGCCTCATACCCGCTTTGTCCAGCTTCTGCAGTCGCCAGGTACCGCCATCCGTTCCAGCCGGTGCGCTGCCCACAGCATAAACACGTGCCTGCTCGCCTTCACCTATGACGGAAAAACGGGTTTCGCGTAAAGTCTTGAAATGTGATTTCACGTCGCGTGCCAATTCGTCTCGACGCGATTCGGCCATTTCGAGTTGATATTCAAGCCCGGCACGGTCTTCCCGCGTGGCGGTCTTGGCCTGCATCAGTTCATCACGTCGTTTGCCTAATTCGGCTTCCAGCTCGACCAGACGGTTACGTTTATCGATATGTTCCTGAATGAGGTTTTGCAGGCTGGAATCAACAACCCTGTCAGGCGTGATGACCATGTTTCTTTCATACCCGATCCACCAACTAACCAGCGTCGCAATCGCTACGGCAATCAACACATTCGGCAACTTGGGCAGATACCGCTTGAGCAGCAACATCAGGACCAACGCCGAGCCGCCCATCAGCAGGGTGGGCAGGTGAGTATCGCCAAGCTGGGCGGCCACCCCTGAAATATCAACCAAGAAATTATCACTGCGCTCCATGGGCACCCCGAGCAGCTTGTTGAGCTGCGACAGGGCGATAATGATGGCGGCGGCATTGGTAAAACCGATGATGACCGGATGCGACAGCAGATTGACGATGGCACCAAGGCGGAACAGACCGAGCGCGATCTGGATGGCACCGACCAAGAAGGCCAGCAGGATGGCCAGAGCAATGAAGCTTTCTGACCCGGGCGCGGCCAACGGCGCCAAAGCCGACGCCGACAGCAGGGCGACAATGGCGACCGGCCCGGTGGACAGTTGCTGCGACGACCCCCACATGGCCCCAATGATGACCGGCAGGAAGGACGCATAGAGACCGTAATACGCTGGCATGCCGGCAAGCTGGGCATAAGCCATTGATTGCGGCACCAGCACCAACGCGACGGTCACGCCGGCCAGAATATCGGCACGAATCTGGACCCCGCTAAAGGGGAACCAGCTCAAAAATGGCAGTACTTTCTTGATGTCGATTGATTTCATGACGCTTTTTTCGATCCGCTTCTGTGACTATTCGTCTTCACCAAGGGCCGGATCCCAGCCCAGGCCACGGGCACGTTCGGTGGCCCACGCGTAGAGTTCTTCATGACGTGCGCGTAAGTCGTCGGGCAGACGGCTGGGGAGGTTGCCGTATTGGTCCCACTTGCTCTCAACCTGAGATGTCAGCCTCTGCATTCGCTGCAGATCCCAACCGGCACAGTCTTCCTCGCGCGGAATCAGGTCGAAAAGCCAGCCGTCCAGGACGAGGCGTCCGAGCATGGTGATGCCGTGGGTATCCTGATTGAATCCGCTATAGGTGGGTACTTCTTTGCTCATTTGCTTCACTTTCATTCACGCCAGTGGGCAAGGTAGGCGTCCATCACTTCAATGACCGCCTGGGCCTTGATGACCAGACCCAGATCGATCATCTCGGAGCCCATCACCATGCCATGGTTGTTGGCTGGCACCGGAACCGAGACCAGATGATTGGCTTCCTCGCGGAAAAACACGGCGGCCACCACGCCGGCAAACAGGAAACGTCGGCCGGCATCGCGGATCGGGCGACCGGTTTCCGGCTGATAGACAAATACCGGACTACCGCTGGAACCGGGGTAGACGGCAGCATCGATCAGAAATTCGGAACGCCCTTCGAAATCGAGCGCCATCGGGGTCGCTGTAGTTCCCCGACGCATGATCGGCATCAGGTTGACCTGATCCCAGACTCCGCTGGGATATCCCACGAACAGGACATCCTCCAGGGCATCAAGCGCACGAAGCGTGGCGGCGTCCGGCGCCAGCCGGCTATCGATCGGGTGGTAATAGAGTTCCACCCCCTGATCGAGCGCAGCCTGTTCCAGCGGTCGCATCGGCACGATGGCGAGATCGACCTCGGGATCGGGATGCATGAACCAAGCTTGGGGAAAGTCCTCGATATTGAGCTGGAAGCGTTGCCCGAAGACCGGTTGACCGTTCTCTTTCTGGGTGAACACCAGGCCGCCGCGCCTCACACCATCGACCAGGTGGCGGTTGGTAACGATGAAGGTGAACTGACCGCGTGAATGCTGATGGTTGACCACAAAGGCTGTGCCAGAGCCCTCGCTGCCATCCTCCAGGACGGTATCGACCCGGATGGTGTTGAACAGCAGTTTCTTGGTCAACGAGTTGATTTCCATGCTCATGGCAGCCTCAGTGGGTCAATCCCATGTACAGCATGGGGAGTTTTTCCGGCAGTCGCTCGACCTGGTCGAGGACGGTGAAATTCTTCGCGCCGAAAATACGCGACACGTACTGGTCAGCATGCGGGTCGAGCGACAAGCAGTACGTCGTAATGCCGTCGCGGGTCAGTTCTTCGACGGCACGCTTGGTGTCGTAACGCAGGTACTGGGGATCGCGCACATCGTTGTCCGCCGGCTCGCCGTCGGTGATGACGAACAGAATTTTCTTGTTCATCGGCTGCTGTTTCAGGTAGCTGCCGGCATGGCGCAGGGCCGCTCCCATGCGGGTGGAATAGGAACCCGTCATACCGGCAAGACGCGCCTTGACCAAATCGTTATACGGCTGGCCAAAATCCTTGAAACGGTTGTAATGCACGTCATGCCGTCCGTCCGAGCAGAAGCCGTGCAGGGCGAACGGGTCACCGATGCGATCGAGCGCGTCAGACAGCAATACAGTGGCTGACCGGGTCAGATCCATGACGCTGTAATCCTGGCCGCGCACCTTGTCATTTGAGGATTCCGACATGTCGAGCAAGACCATAACGGCAAGATCACGCAGATTGCGCTTGTAGCGCATCATGATCCGGGTATCGGGCTGCTGACCCATGCGGATGTCGATCATGGCGCGCACGGCGGCATTGATATCAAGTTCGTCGCCGTCCTCGACCCGGCGGATGCGCTGCATGCCCTGCGGAATCATCGATTCGATGAGGAACTTCAGCCGCGTAATAACCGGCTTATTGTCGGTCACAATCTGCTCGATCAGCTCCAGTTCACCCAACTTGGGCCGGCGTTCCAGCACGGTCACCCAACTCGGCCGTTCAAGCTGGATCTGATAATCCCACTCGTGATAATGAACCGGGTCGGAAATCGGCTCGCGCCCTTCCAGTTCATTGATGGTCTTGCCTTCCTGATCGAGCCAGAACGGGGTTTCCAGAACCCAGACTTCTTCAGCATCGTCACCGGCGAACTCGTTGTTGACCTCGTTCACCATCTCGATCACGGAGACCTTCTTGCGCACCTGCTGGCGCTGTTCCCAAGTGGCCTCCAGCGCCTCCTGCTCGTCGTATTCCTCAGATTCCCAAACCGTACGGTTGTCGTCGCGATAAATGGCGCGCAGGGTATCGGTGCGCGGATTGAATTCCGGCAGGGGCATCTGACCGACAAGATGGGCGAGTTCCACCCCGATGTTCCAGCTCACCTGGTTGCTGGCGAGATCGGGCTCGGCCAGGAACAGTTCAACCCCCCTTTGCACCCAGGGGTGCGTATCAAGTCCATCCTGAGCCAGCAAGGCCCGCGCCAGGCGGTTAATCAGGTCGCCGACGGTTTCCGGCTGCCGAGTCTCCAGCGGCGGGTGCTGGGCCAGCCAGGCCGCACGCATGCCAGGGAACTCGCGACAGGCCAACTCCTCCACGCGTGCGTCCTCTACCGCTTCGATGATCGCCATCTGGGTGAGATTAAGCATCTGCATGGACAGGGGCGCACCGGTGAAAACCAGATGCGCGGCGCAGTGGTTGGCGGCCGCCCGGTAAAGTTCCACGCCGGACACGATGGCCTCGGCCGGAGTGTCTTCGCCATACGGACGATAGTCATCGTAGGCGTCGGCGATATGTACTTGGTAATGCTGGATATAGGGTTTCAGGCCCTCGCGGTTTTCATAATCGCCAGCCGTCGGACGCAGGAAGAAATCGCGACCCCACATGGCACGCAGGTAAATGTTCAGACGCCGCTGCACGTCCACGAACAGAGTCCCCTTGCGCTCCATCTGCAGAACCGAGAGGGCGTCCGGACTTTGCAGAGAGAAGTACTTCACCTGCCCGTCGAAATCGGCCTTGTACGCCTGCGCCCCCCATTGCACCCAACGGCGCAAGCCACCCAGTGTAAGCTGGGTAAGCAGACGGTCGAGATTCTCCAGCATCGGCCGCAAGCCGCGCGCGGCTTGCGCCAGCATGATGGAGAGCACGTTCAGATACTTGCGGAACAGTTCCTCGTCACCCAATCGCTGGGCCGCCAGAGGAGCGGTGGCGACGATCAGGGTAAGTACCTGCCCGGAGGTCTTGGATGCCATTCCCAGCAGAAAATTGACTACGTCAGTCAGCACGCCCTCGCCAATGGCCCGCGCCACTTCAGGCATTTCCTGGATATAGGTTACGACCATGTCGTCACTGCGTCCGAGGGCGTGCAGGGCTGATGCCCCCTTCAGGAAATTATCCAGACCGCGTGACGAGAATACGCGTGCCGCTTCCTGCCAGGACGCGCGCAGGACTTTCTGGGCGCCCTGCGGCAGCTCGTCTACTAGCTCCTGGTACTCTTCGAGATGGATGGCCATCGGGGGTCAGATATCTCGTTCGGGTGTTAACACAATGAAGCTGCCGAAATGCCGGGCCACGAGGCTACGGCATTCCAGACAAGCACAATCAGAAGTAGGTGGTGACGGCGGAATCCAGCGCGTCACGCATGTCCGGATCGTCCGTGATCGGACGTACCAGTGCGACGCGACACGCGGCCAGCGGAACGACACCCTTGGCAATCAGCGAGCCAGCGTAGATCAGCATTCGGGTCGACAGGCCCTCGTCAAGGCCGTGGCCCTTGAGGTTACGTGCGCGTTCACCGATGTGGACCAGATTCTTCGCCACTTCCAGGGTCACACCGGACTCGTGGGCGACGATTTCAGCCTCGACTTCGTGTTCCGGATAATTGAAGTCAAGTGCACCAAAGCGTTGTTTTGTGGACTGTTTCAAGTCCTTCATAAGCGACTGGTAACCCGGGTTGTACGAAATGACAATCTGGAAATCCGGGTGTGCCTCAATCAGTTCGCCCTTTTTCTCCAGGGGCAACACGCGACGGGCATCGGTCAACGGGTGGATCACCACGGTGGTGTCCTGACGCGCCTCTACCACTTCATCCAGATAGCAGATGGCTCCCTGGCGCGCTGCCACGGCGAGCGGACCATCCTGCCAACGGGTGCCATTGGCGTCGAGCAGGAAACGGCCAACCAGATCGGAGGCGGTCATATCCTCGTTGCAGGCCACGGTGATCAGCGGCTTGCCCAGTTTCCAGGCCATATATTCGACGAAGCGGGTCTTGCCGCACCCGGTCGGCCCCTTCAGCATCATCGGCATACGCACCGAGTAGGCCACTTCATACAATTCGACCTCGTCGGCGACAGGACGGTAATAAGGCTGGCTGGTCACCCGGTAGCCGTCCAAGCCGTTGGCACTGGAAATGCTGGAGGCAGGCTGGCTGACGGCACGGGCCATGGCCTGCTGACGGGGGGAGTAGGTACGCATGAAGGGGTCGTTATGCATGATGCTTTACCTTTTCGGAGTTACTCAGTCAGGCCACACCCGTTGCGGGAACAAGTCGCTACCGGATTCCTGGATCGTGTTGGTGGTTTTCACGGAAGCGGCCGCGGGCTTGCTGCTGGCCTGCTTGGCGGCGGGCGCACTGGCTGCCGCCGGCTTACTGACGGCAGGCTTTGCGGCGGACTCATCGGCTGGGCCGGGTGCGGCCCCCTGGTCGGCGCGAGCCTGGCGGACACTGGCAGAGAGCTTGTCTTTGATATTGGTCATGATGCGAGCACCTCATTGATGATGGCTTCGATTTCTGCGACCGCAGGCGCGGCGCGGCTTCCCAACTGATAGACCGACACGCCTTCCAGGGCTGCGCCACGATAGATGGCGCGACGCCGCATGGTGGCTTCAAGCACCGGCATGCCAAAGTCGGCCAATGCATGGTGCATGGCTGAGGAAATCGCGCTTTTCGGCTCAAGTTGATTGAGCACGATGAAAGCTCGCAAACCAGGGTTTTCCTTGCGGGCCGCTTCGATCTCATCAGGGAGACGCAGACTGGCCCAGAGATCCACCGGAGAGGGCAATACCGGAATCAGAGCCACATCGCAGGCGCGCAAGGCCGCTTGCGAGGCATGGCTATCCAGCGACGGTGGGCAATCCAGCACCAGATGGTGGTAACCCTTGTAGTTCTTGTGCAAGGTTGCCGTATCCCAGCGCCCGACAATCTGCTTCACCGGCGCAGGGTATGGCTCGCTTCCCATACTGGCCCATTGCCTAGCAGAACCCTGCGGATCAAGATCGACCAGTACGGTTTGCTGGCGCTGCGCAAGTCCCGCCGCGAGGTTCATGGCTAGGGTAGTTTTGCCAGCCCCCCCCTTTTGATTGATCACGGCCGTGACATGGGTTGCCATGTCAGTTACTGCCTGCAACTAGTGCATCAATCCGTGCGGCGAAGGCTCGCACTGTGTCATCGATGGCCTTGCCATCTGTCGGCTCCAATGTCACGTTGACATAGGTGGTGCCGAAATTGATGTTCTGTGGGTGCATTCCGGTTTCTTCACTGAGCGCCGCAAGGGCGTCAAGAAAATCCCGCGTGGCACCGTAACGTTCAAAACCAAAACGCCGGAATAGTGTCGGCGGTCTGCCGCGCTCTTCCCATTCCCAGCCCGGGGTCGGATCACTCATGACCAGCACTCTTGGCCATCATGCCGTCCAGATATTGCACATGGGCAAGCTCCTCGTTGAGGAGACCTTCCATGAGTGATGCACTGGCACCATCCCGCATGCGTACCGCATGTGCGACCGCTTCCTGGTACAGACGAACAGCATCCATTTCCAGTCGCTGATCGGCGACCAGCAAGTCCGCCACTTCGCGGCCAAGCCTGGCCGGCGCCAAGACGCCAGCCGACGGGGCAATGCCTGCCCGTATCAGCGGCTCCATCAGGCGCTCGGCGTGCTCCAACTCTTCCAGTGCTTCCGCGCGCAAGTGTCCAGCCAGTTCGTGATCACCCCACAGGCGGGCCAAAACACTCTGCGCCAGGTACTGCTGAACAGCGCTCATTTCATGATTGAGAGCGCGTGTCAGCCATCCTAGTGTGCGCGGATCAACGGTCATCTTGTTGCTCAGCTCAAGGTCGACGTGATCTCGGCGTCGCGACCACCACCGTTGGCATCAGGCGAAGCGGGAAGGATGCCTTCCACTTCGCTGTGCACGCGGGCGATGATGTGGGCGGCAACCAGACCGTCACCCACGCGCTCACAGGCGTCAGCACCAGCGCGTACGGCAGCGTTGACGGCACCTGTTTCACCACGCACCAGCACGGTCACGTAACCGCCACCGACGAACTGACGACCGACCAGGCGCACTTCGGCAGCCTTGGTCATGGCGTCGGCCGCTTCGATCGCGGGCACCAGACCACGGGTTTCAATCATGCCCAGGGCAATGCCGCTTACGTTAGCCATCTCATTCTCCAATCAGAAGTAAGTAATTCAGAATGCCGGCCAAAATTAGGCGGACGGGGCGGCAGGCAGAATACCTTCCACTTCGCTGTGCACGCGGGCGATGATGTGGGCAGCTACCAAGCCGTCACCAACACGTTCGCAAGCATCAGCACCGGCACGCACGGCGGCGTTAACGGCACCGGTTTCGCCGCGCACCAGCACGGTCACATAGCCACCACCCACGAATTGACGACCAACCAGGCGCACTTCAGCGGCCTTGGTCATCGCGTCAGCGGCTTCAATTGCGGGAACCAGACCGCGGGTTTCGATCATGCCCAGGGCAATACCAGTTGCGTTAGCCATCTTTTATCTCCTAAGTAAAAATTGATTGAACAGGGTCAAGCGGACGGTGCGGACGGCAGAATGCTTTCCACTTCGCTGTGTACACGGGCGATGATGTGGGCTGCTACCAGGCCATCACCAACACGTTCGCAAGCATCAGCACCGGCACGCACGGCGGCGTTGACGGCACCGGTTTCACCGCGCACGAGCACGGTCACATAGCCACCACCAACAAATTGACGACCGATCAGACGCACTTCGGCGGCCTTGGTCATGGCGTCAGCGGCTTCGATCGCTGGCACCAGACCACGGGTTTCGATCATGCCCAGGGCAATACCCATACGTTCAGCCATTTCATTACTCCTTGCTTTGTACAATGTTAAAAAAGTTCACGACCAATCGTACTGCCCTCAGATCGCGTCCAATCCCACTACCTCTTTCCGCCCGCCGCCATCGCGCCGGGCACAAACTTCAAACTACCTCTTCCCAATTGTCGATGATGCCGCAAATGGTCAGATCGGTCAGCGTCTTGACATCCGGCATCGCCAATCGGGCGGCACTGCCGCTGGAAGTGAACACCCATTTGCCAACCGGCACACCGACCGGGTCGGTCGCGACCGACAGCGCGCCTTGTTGGCTGGCAAGGATGCGCAACGACGAGGCATTCAGGCCCGGGGCCCGACGCGTACAGACCAGATCGTCCACTACCCGCATGATCTCCATTACGCCCCCTCGGCTTCCCAACGATCGATGATGCCGACAATGGTCAGATCGGAAGGATATTCCTTGCTCCCGGCGGCCTCACGGGCTGCGGAAGAACCTACGCAAATCACCCAGTCACCCGGCACGCAGCCGACCGAATCCACAGCCACGCTGCGGGGTCCGCCCAACCTATCCTGGACAACCAGCAGAGGGCGGTGTCCAAAGCTTTCCAGCCGGTTGGTCGACACCAGGGTCTTTTCAACGCGCATGATCTTCATGCCGGTTTCCTCACGCGTGCCGATACCAAATCAATGACCATGATCATCCACCTCGTCCTCGACAAAGCCCACCCGTTCGCTGCCATGCAAGTCGCTAACCGCCATCTGGCAGTAGAGCTGGTCGTTGGCGGCCAGTTGCGGGTAACGCGCAGCGATCGCCGCCTTGACCCGGCGACAGCGTTGAATGGCACGTGCCCGTGAGCCGGGAACCCGCGAGGAATAATGAAAATGAACCAGTACCGGAACGGCCAGACCATGACGGATATTCAGGCCAGTAAAAATCTTGATGCCGACATCCATATCCGCCGCGCCTTCTTCGACGGTATCCAGATGGGCGTAGTAATACATGTTGCGCAGTTGTACGCAATTGGTGGCTTCGCCTGCGCAGATCAGCGCTTCGTCATGACCAATCACCGAATAGCGGCCGGCGTGATGCTGGATCACGAATTCGATTTGCGACAGATTCGCTTCCAGCAAGGCCAGGATGAGACGGCGCATGCCGGGAGCGCAACCGCCCTGGCCGTGGCCCCAGCCTTCGGCGACCTCGGCTTCGCCAACCGACGAATCGATACGGGCACGGGCGCTTTCTGGGCTCTGGCCTAGCGTTTCCCGGTACAGGACTGCGCTATCGACGAAGCGATGTGCATTGACATCGCCATTGGTATCCGGAATGTGCACCCTCAGAGAATCGGTATCGGTATCCATGCCAATCAGCAGGATGGCCGGAGCCGCGCCACGGCCAAAGGTGTTTTCTACCGCATCACGCAATTCATTGAGCCGCGCCAGTGCTTGATCGACCGCCTGCTTGTCGTTGCTGGCATGGAAGGCGCAGCCTTGCTGGCAGGAATTGGACGAACTGAAGTGATAAACCGCCACCTTCAGATAATTGGCGTCCTCGCCACCCGGAATGCCGCCGCTCAAGCGGTCCAGTTCACGATGGGACCAGTCCGAGACGTCAGACTCAACATCGAACATGGCACCCGCATAGGCCTTCACATAAACGGCATCATTGGGCGCAAACCGGAACACGAAGGGCAACAGACCTTGCAGTCGGCCATCCGCGCAAGGACTTACATCGACAGTATGAAAACCGCAGGACAGGAAGAAATCGGCGCCCAGGTGCATCCGTTCGCGCCAGGACGCTTGATCGGTTCTGGCGTGATCAACGCACTCCTTGAAACTACGGAACACGCAATGAGCCTGCAAAGCGCGCAGATCCAAGCCGGTGACCCAGGCATCCTCAAGCAGCACTTGCGGCAATTCATAACCCAGACACTCACGCGCAAGATTCTGGGCGCGGTCGACGAAATCCCTCTCATGCTGAAGCGAAGAAATCACCTTGAGCGTGTCGGTGATGGCGTTGAAGCGGCCACGAACCTGCTGTTCATAGACATACAGGCGGCGGTTCAACTCCTGATCGACCAGGGCATGCTCACAGCGCTGCCCAGGACCGATCACGCAGGACGGATTCGCAATCGGGCCCGCAGGCGCGACATACATGCCTGCCGGCGCCTGGCCGACGGCACGCATGGCAGCGAGTCTCTTGCGCGTGTTCATTCTGACACCATCAACCGCGAGCGCCGCCCGACAAGGTCACTACGGCACCCTTGCCGGTATTGCCTGACGAGCCGGTGATACGGCTGTCTGGCACTGCGGGACGCTCGATCTCGCGGAAAGCGATTGCATTGACGCCAGCACCGCGCGGCTGACCGCGCTGGGTGGTGTTGCGGGACAGACTGGAGGCTCCCTCGGTACCGGTCACACGGCTCTGCCCATGCCAAGCATCGCCAGTAACGCACGCGCCTTCTTGACTGCCTTCGCCGGATAGACGTTGCGCAGCGGCCACATCTTGCGTCGCCGCAGTCTGCAGGCTCTGCATGTCCCGATGACGGAACTCAGGCGTGCCGGTGATGAGGCCACTGGCCTTATTGACCGGGCCAGTGATTCGATCGCTTTGGTAGGCCGTGCCGGTAATCTCGCCAAAATTGTTCTGCTGGGCCTGACGCGCTGGCGACATGATGCTGAAATCAACCGGAGCAGGCGGTTGCGCAGGCACATCGAAGTTGCGCGAAGGCGGCTTCATGAAGCGCCCGCTGGTCTGACACTGGCTGGCGCCATTATCCATCCCTATATAGGGGGAACCGCTGATTGAGTTGCAGGCGCCACGCTCATCGCCGGTAACCACGGAGCCGCCGGCGCCAGGACGATCCCCGGTCACGATGCTGGCCGGCACGGTAGCGCTGCCCCGGACGCGGGCAGCTTGTGCTTGCTGATCATCGGCCTGGCAATAGGCTTCATACTGACCACGACCGATGTAGGGCGAGCCGCTGATCGGTGCGCAACCGCCGCTCTCGTCTCCGGTCACCTTGTTGGCGCGACCGATCGGCGAACCGGTCACAGACTGACCCAGCCAGGTGCGATCCTGCATGACCTTGGCGGCTGGAGGAACGGGGGCGTTGGCGGACGCAGAAGCGTCGACATAATCAATACCGGTGACGGGCATGCGCCCCGTCGATTGCACGTCACCGACTGATTTTGGGAAGTTGACGACCTCGGTGCCGGTGACCGTGCGGCCGGACAGAGTTTGCATCATGCTCACCTTGGCGGTACCAGTTGCAGCGCAGACTGTGCCAAAATCACGTTGATTGAAATACTGGCTGCCGGTGATTTCCCGGCAGGAGCCCGGCTCGTCGCCGGTCACCTTGGTGGATCGGCCCACTTCCGAGCCGGAAACCGGCTGGTCGCCGCGGGACTGCATCACGCTGACCTTGCGCGGAGTGGCAGGAGGCTGGGTTCCGCATATGCCCTGAAACTGCTCTAGGGCCAGGTACTCGGTGCCGGTGATGCCACGGCAAGCGCCCGGCTCATCGCCGGTGACTCGGCTGGAGGTACCGAGCGCCGTGCCGGTAACCGGCTTGCCCTGGGCGGTATGGGTCACGGAAACCTTCTCCGGACTGCCTGAAGCTTCGGCGGGCTGGCTGTAGCCAGTGCCGGTAATGGCACGATCGGCGCCCGTCTCGTCACCGGTCATCTTGGCCGAGCGACCGAGAACGACGCCCGATACCACGCGACCCTTGGCGGTGGTCATCTGACCAACCTTGTCGGCAGACGGTTGCGGGCGGCTGTCGCAGAACTCCTGATAGCGCTCGGCAGCAAGATATTCGGTGCCGGTGATGCCGCGGCAGGCGCCGACTTCATCGCCGGTAACCCGCTGGGAACGGCCTACTTCGGTACCCGTGACCTTGTGCTCGCGCAGGGTGCTGGAAACACCCACCTTGGCCGGCATCGGTTCTACAGTGCTATTACAGATGCTCTTGAATTGCTCGGCGCCGACGTACTCGGTTCCGGTGATCGGCCGACAGGAGCCCGGCTCGTTGCCGGTGACCTTCTTGCTGCGCTCGACCATGGTGCCGGTGACCTGGCCGCCGGACAGGGTATGTCCCTGTTCGACCTTGACCGGGGCGGGCACTACCATCCGGGCGCGCTGACGACCTGCGGGGCGCGGCGACTGATTGGAAGCGGCTTCACGTCCGGTCAGCGATTGAACCTTGCGACGCTGCATGGCGAGTTGACGGCCGGTCGCACCCTTGGCGATGGCCGCCTGCCAGTCCTGCTGCGGCATCGAAGTAGCGATCTTGGTCGCTTGGGCGACTCGCTTGAGGCCGGATTTGCCTTCCTGGGCCAGCACGGCGCGACGTGCGCGTGCCAGCGCACGGCCAGTGGGCGCCTCGTTAGGACGAATGTCCGCAGCGGGCCGGGGTTCGGCAGCAGCGGAACTCAGGTTGGACGTGCTGACAGTCTCGACAGCCGCAGCCTTGCCGCCGCAACCGCCGGGCGCGCCGCTGCAGCCGCAACCACAGCCAGCCTGGTCAACTTGCGCAGCCTGGCTCGGCTTGATCCGGCCACTGGGACGCGCTGCGGTTGGCTGCAAGGCAGCCTTGCCGACCTTGCTCAGGGCCTCGCGTCGGGCTCGACCAGCCGAATGCGCGACGGTAGCGCGCAGTTGGGCGATCAGGGCGACCTCATCGGCGCTAGCCGTCGCAATCGTTACCGGCGTTACCGCACTGGCCGGCTGGACCGCTACCGGTTCAGGCTTATTGGCGGCAATCGACCGTGCCGATGCCGTCTTGGCAATCGCGGCCTTGCCATGCAAGGCCATGGCCTTGCGGCGCTTCAGTGCCAGTTCACGACCGGACAGGGTCGCGGTGGCCGTGCTTTCAGCGGCTTCCGTCATCACGTACCTCAAACATTTGTTTCAGCCCAAGCCAAGTATTGACCTGGCTCAAGCCGGAGTTCTCGGCTCATTACAGAACGGCGGCAGCCACCCGGCTACCGCCGCAGTCGTCATCAACGATAGACGACGAAGGCCATGCCCTGGCTTTGGGCATAGTTGTCATACGCGACAAAGCGAACCATGTGATCCGGGAATTCGCGATGGCAAGCCTCGATCTCGGCCAGCACGGCATCGATGGACTGCTCGCCAAACAACGGCAGCTTCCACATGTACCAGTAGTTGACGCTAGCGGTGGTGCCCTTCTCGGTGTGCTCTACAGCAGGGTTCCAGCCCTGGCTGACGCAGTAGGCGATCTGACGGCGAACCTGTTCTGGCGTCATCTGGGGCAGATAGGAGAAAGTCTCAAACTTTTTGTTGGACTTGTAAGCTTGTACGGCCATGTCTGTTTCCTCTTCGATTCGTTTACTGGGAGGCGCTGCAAGGCGCCCCACCTGGTCACCCGATTACTTGTTCGCGATGTCCAGCTTGTCGACAGTGTCGAACTCGAACTTGATCTCTTTCCAGGTTTCCATGGCGATCTTCAGTTCGGGGCTATTGGCAGCAGCAGCGGTCAGGATGTCCTTGCCTTCCTTCTCGAGCTGACGACCTTCGTTGCGAGCTTGTACGCAGGCTTCCAGCGCGACGCGGTTGGCGGCGGCGCCAGCGGCGTTGCCCCAGGGGTGGCCCAGGGTGCCACCACCGAACTGCAGCACGGAGTCGTCACCGAAGATGGTCACCAGGGCGGGCATGTGCCACACGTGGATACCACCGGAGGCCACGGCGAAGGCGCCAGGCATGGAACCCCAATCCTGGTCGAAGAAGATGCCGCGCGAACGGTCTTCCGGCACATAGGACTCACGCAGCAGGTCGATCCAGCCCAGGGTGGAGGCACGGTCACCTTCCAGCTTGCCGACGACGGTACCGGTGTGCAGATGATCACCGCCGGACAGACGTGCAATCTTGGTCAGCACGCGGAAGTGGATACCGTGGTGCGGGTTACGGTCAACCACAGCGTGCATGGCGCGGTGCAGGTGCAGCAGCATGCCGTTGTCGCGGCACCAGTTG